>FR903583.1 GCA_000438115.1 Prevotella sp. CAG:617
CCGCCTGTATGCCATTATCGACAAGCATCTTTCCGACCCCGACTTCGGCGTGGAGCAGCTGGGCGAGCGCATCGGCCTGAGCCGCGTGCAGCTCTACCGCAAGACCAAGACCCTCTGCGGCTATTCGCCCAACGAACTGCTGCGTGCCACGCGCCTCAAGCGGGCCGCCTCGCTCCTGGCGTCCACCGAAAAGACCATTGCCGAAATCACCTACGAGGTCGGTTTCAGCTCGCCGTCGTACTTTACCAAGTGTTACAAGGAATTTTTCGGCGAGAATCCCGCCAACTTTCTCAAGCGGAAAAATGAGAATACGGGTTTGTAGCGCGCTGCCGCTTTTTCCTTGGTTGGACAGTATGCGCAACCAAGGAAAAAACATGCTTGCCGGAGCATAAACCAAACAAGGTCGGACTTTGTAAAAACAGGAAGGCGTCCTGTAAAAACAAAGTCCGACCTTGTTTCTGTTTGCCTTAACCTCCTTTCGTCATTGTAGGGAGTGGCATGTTTTCTGTTGGTCCGGGTGGGGATTTTGTTGGCGCGTACAGTGGCAGTTACGGTTGTGTGTGCACCTCAGTTTGCTGATCGTTGTTCTGCAGCAGTTGCAGGATATAGAGGTTGAGGTTGGTGCTGTGGTTGTCAAGTCCGAGTTTCTTGCGGATGTGTGTATTGGTTTTGTAGTAGTTGCAGGAGTTGATGTACCGTCCTACTTCCTTGCTGTTCAGTCCCAGGGCAAACAGGCAGCAGTAGCCCACCTCCCAGGGGGTGAGTCCCTGCTCCTCCAGATAGCGTACAAACTCGGGGTGACTGACGGTAAAGGCCTTTCTTGTGGATTGCATAAAGGCTTCCTTGTCCTCCAGAATCCGGGTAATGTGTTTCTCCGGTTCGCGTCCGTCCTCGGTAATATATGCTTTGAAGAATTCGTTGAGCAGGGCCAGCCGGCTCTTGATGATTTCCTTTGTTTCGCTGTTGAGCCGGTTGTTTCCGGCCAGAAGCGACTGCAGGCTCTGAAATTCTTCTTCCAGCTGCTCGTACTGCCGGCGGTAGTGTTCCTTTTCCTGCTCGGCCAGGCGTTTCTGCATCCGGCTGATACGCAGGCGGTAGCTGATGAAGAGAACAACGAGCAGGAGGATGGCAATGCAGCAGGCCGCCATCCAGTAGTTGCGCACCCGGGTCAGTTCGGCTTCGCGGTTCTGCAGTTCCTGCTGATGCCTGGCTTCGGTCAGGCGTACGTTTTCCTGCAGGGCCGAGATGTTGAGCGAGTCGTTGATGTTGTTGAATTGTGTGTATGCCTCGCCGGCTTCCTTGTATTTTCCTTGTGCGCGGTAGAGGAAAACAAGGATGGCGTAATACCGCTTGTCGGAATATATTGAGGAGGAATGGAGCTTGTGTTGTGAAGCAAAGTATTCGGCCCGCTCAAAATCTTTAATGGCCGTATAGGCGTCAGCTAATGTCAGGAAGTCCCACTTGGATGGCGGCACATGGGACTCGTATTCCTGAATGGCGGCTTGAATGCTGTCTTTACCGCAGAAACTGGTTGCGGCAATCAGGTAATTGTTGTAGAAATCCTGTTTTCTTTTTTCGCTTATGTAGGGCCACAATTTTCGGCATTCTTTCAGGTATTTCCAGGTGTTGGCCTTGTCATTTTTTAAAGTGTATGTGTTGGCAATGTCAATGAGACAATGGGCGTAGCTGTCTGTTTTCCCTACCCTTCGGAAATAATAAGTAGCTTTTTTCCCGGCCTCAATGGCTTTGTCAAAGCTCATCAGTTGTTCGTAGGGCTGTATTTGTGCCGAATAAGTTCTTGCTTTGGTGAGTATGTCGTTGGATTCTTTTCCTCTTTCCAGTGCCTTCAGAAAGGTCTGCAGGGCTTTGCTCATGTTTCCGGCGTTGTCGTAGATGCGTCCCTGATAGTAAAAGGTGCGCATCTGCTCGGTGGGCGTGCCGTGGTCCTCGTAGTAGTCAATGGCCGGCTTGAGCACGTGGAAATCCTTGAGGTCAATGTAGTTTTTGTCCAGTGCCATCGACAGGAGCATGGCGTAGCGTGCGCGGTCGTGCTGCGCGCTCAGGCGCAGGGTGTCTATGCGGCGCAGCAGGGCCAGGGCGCTGTCGGGCCTTTGCTCCATCAGGCTGTCGGCCGTGTCAAGCTCGGGCACGTTTGTGCCCTGTCTGCAGGCAGAGAGGCACAGCACCATGAACACAGAGCATGCCATGGGAATAATGTACGGGTAAACTTTCTTTCTTAGCATGATGGTAAGTCGGTCGGAGCAGCAGCTGATTCGCATGCTTCCAGCATTTGCTTGATGTAGAGGTTGAGGTTCGTACAGTGGCTGTCGAGTCCGAGTTTTTTTGCGAATCATGCTGTTGGTTTTGTAGTAAGTGCTGGAGTTGATGTAGTGCCCCACCTCCTTACTGCTTAGCCCTAAGGCATAAAGGCAGCAGTAGCCTACTTCCCAGTCTGTGAGACCGTGGTTTCGGAGTTGTTGGATGAAATCGGGATGACTGATGGAAAAGGACTGGCAGGTGGATTGCATAAAGGTTTCCTTGTCCGCCAAAATCTGGTGGATACGGTTTTCGGCCTTGTTGCCATTCTCGGCCAGGTGAGCTTTGATAAAATCGTTGAGCAGGGCCAGTCGCTTCTTGACAATTTTTTTCGTCTCATCATTGAGCCGGTTGTTTTCCGCTAAAAGCAGTTGCAGACTCTGATGTTCGTCTTCCAACTGTTCGTACAGCCGGCGGTACTGTTCCTTTTCCTGTTCAATCAGACGTTTTTGCATCCGGCTGATGCGTAGACGGTAGCTGATGAAGAGTATGATGAGCAGGAGGATGACTATGCCACAAACCGTTATCCACAAGTTGCGTATCTGGTTCAGTTCGGATTCCTTGTTCAGTAGTTCCTGCTGATGCCGGGCTTCGGTCAGGCGTACATTTTCCTGCAGGGCCGAGATATTGAGCGAATCGTTGATGTGGTTGAACCGTGAGTAAGCCTCTCCGGCTTCCTTGTATTTTCCCTGCGCACGGCAGAGGAAGTACAGGATGGCGTAATATCGACTGTCGGAATCTATCGAGGTGTGGAGTTTGTATTGTGAAGCGAAATATTCGGCACGGTCAAAATCTTCAATAATTAGATGGGCATTAGCTAATGTCAGATTATCCCACTTGGATTGAGGTACATGGGACTCGTATTCCTGAATAGCTGATTGAATGCGGTTCTTCTTACAGAATTTACATACTGTGATTAGATAGTTGTTGTAGAAATCCTGTTTTCTTATGTCGCTCAAGTGAGACCACAATTTTCGGCATTCATTCAGGTATTTCCAGGTGTTGGCCTTGTCATTTTTTAAAGTGTATGTGTTGGCAATGTCAATGAGACAATGGGCGTAGCTGTCTGTTTTCCCGGTCTTTTGGAAATAATAAGCAGCTTTCTTTCCGGTTTCAATGGCTTTGTCAAAGCTCATCAGTTGTAAATTGGGCTCGAGCTGTGCGAAATAGGCCCGTGCTCGGGTCAGGGTGTCGTTGGATTCTTTTCCTCTTTCCAGTGCCTTCAGAAAGGTCTGCAGGGCTTTGCTCATGTTTCCGGCGTTGTTGTAAATGCGTCCCTGGTAGTAGAAGGTGCGCATCTGCTCGGTGGGCGTGCCGTGGTCCTCGTAGTAGTCAATGGCCGGCTTGAGCACGTGGAAATCCTTGAGGTCAATGTAGTTTTTGTCCAGTGCCATCGACAGGAGCATGGCATAGCGTGCGCGGTCGTGCCGTGAGGTCAGGCGCAGGGTGTCTATGCGGCGCAGCAGGGCCAGGGCGCTGTCGGGCCTTTGCTCCATCAGGCTGTCGGCCGTGTCAAGCTCGGGCACGTCAGCGGGGCGGGTGCAGGCGGTCAGGCACAGTGTCGCCAGCAATGCGAGGTAAAGGCCGGCCGTGTGCAGCGCATGAGACGGAGCGGAATGACGATATGACATGGATTTCTCTTTTTTCGATAAGTGTTTCAAGCACTTTATGCAAAAGTACAAATATTTTGCGGGCTGCGGCAGGGGGGCATTTATCAAAATGACGGAGGAGTGGACAAATACGTCGTTTTTTGATAAGAAAAGGTCGGACTTTGTAAAAATAAAGTCCGACCTTCTTTGTTTTTGCTCCCGACTTTTTGCGTGTAAGGCGGAAAAGATGTAAATCCGTGCCTTTCAGCGCAAAGCATGAATAAACAGGCTATTTGTTTTCCAGAGATAACGCCGGGAAGCGAAGGGCCGGGAGTAATGGTGTGGTTTGAAACAAACCGCTATAACCGCCGCTGCCGGTGTTATCATTTGATTGATATATATGATATTTTTGTGTTGAAAATTTTGTACCCCAGTTTTTTCTGAGGCGGGTAGAGTACAGAGTCAGTTTGAAACCGGCCGACTCTGTGCCTGTTGCTGGGGATTTATAGGGTAAACGTACCCTCACCTGCGTACTCGGTCGATTCAATGACCAGCAGGTAGTGTCCGGAACCGCTGGTTAAATTCAGGGTGACTGTCGGTTCCTGCGTGGCATTGACCGTTGTGCTGCCTACCGTAGCGTGGGTCTGACTGTCCTTTACGGTGACGGTTGTTTCGCCCAACAGTTCAGGCAGTGACAGAACAAGGCGAAGCGGATTGGAATATACCTCTCCGGTGGCAAAAAGCACATGTCCTGAGCGTTCTTTATCTTTTGAAGGGTTGTATGGTTTTAATCCTATAACAATGTCGTCATTCGTCTTTTGAACTTGTGCGGCATAAACTGCATTTCCGAAACAGATGCACAGGCACATGAAGAATAGAGTTACGGTAAATCTGATGCTTTTCATGATAAACATTTTGCTTGATTTGAGTTGCAAAAATAGCAATTTAAAGTTTGAGCACAAAGTAAAAAGTTTTCTTTCGGTATTTGTAAATATTTGATAAATAGGATGTTATAAAATATTTACGCAAAAAAGTTTTCCACCTTCGAAATAATGTTTGCTGTATCAACAAATCCGGCTCAATTTGAAAGGAAACAAATGCTTTCGGCCAGTTTTTTAGTAGTTCCAGTTCCTTTCTACCCACCGCAGTATATTTTTCCGGGCCGTTTCCGGGCGGATGGCTTCTTTAAGGGGCATGCCGGCTGGTGTCAGGCTGCTGACTCGGCTGAAACCAGCCTGCAGAAGCGAGGCTGCATCGTCGGCCTGTCCGGCTATTAGCCAGACGGGAATTCCCTGCTGTCGGGCCCGCCGCATTACCCTTTCGGGCAGCTTGCCCATGAGGGTCTGACGGTCGGCATGGCCCTCGCCGGTAATGACGAGGTCGGCATGCTTCAGGAGGTGGTCAAAACCGGCGAGGTCAAGCAGCAGGTCGGCACCGGATTCCATGGTAGCCTGCAGATATTGCAGAAAGGCGTATCCCAGCCCGCCGGCCGCTCCGGCACCCGGCCGGGTGGAGGCGTCCCACCCCATACGCCGGGCCGACAGTTCGGCAAAGTGGCGCGCGCGGCGGTCAAGCTCGTCTACCATGTCGGGCGTGGCGCCCTTTTGCGGGGCAAATACGTGGGCGGCGCCTTCGGGGCCGTAGAGCGGGTTGCGTACGTCGCAGGCCAGGACAAACCGGCAGCCGCCCAGCATGTTGTGTATCACTTCGTCAATGGTACCGCCGGGAGCCAGCGTGTCGGTCAGCCCCCGCAGCATGCCTCGTCCGGCATCGCTCGTGCCGCTGCCGCCCAGCCCGATGATAAATTGGCGGCAGCCGCGGCGTGCGGCGTGAGCCACCAGTTCGCCTACACCGTAGGAGGTGGCCGTCAGCGGGTTGCGCTCGGCGGCCGGTATGAGGGTCAGTCCGCAGGCCAGGGCTGATTCAATGATGGCCGTTCCGTCGGGCGCCAGTCCGTAGCGGGCCGTGACGGGCCGCATCAGCGGGTCGTGTACCTCCACTTCAAAGGTCTGCCCGTGCAGGGCGGCGGTAAAGGCTTGCAGCATGCCTTCGCCGCCGTCGGAGAGGGGGAGGCTGCTGACGTCTGCGCCGCGGGCGGTGAGGGCGCGGGCAAAGGCGGCTTCCACTTCTT
Organism: Prevotella sp. CAG:617; assembly: GCA_000438115.1. Classification (GTDB taxonomy): domain Bacteria; phylum Bacteroidota; class Bacteroidia; order Bacteroidales; family Bacteroidaceae; genus Alloprevotella. The sequence goes on from FR903583.1 coordinate 6,037, forward strand.
CGGAGGTGAGACAGCCTTTGAAGGAATCGAGAGCAAGCAGTATGTGCATGGGTGACTGATTGTGCATGTATGGTTTTATCGGGCGTGCGGACTGGCGTCGATGCTCCTGTCCGGAATGGTTTTCATGCACAAAATTAGGTATTTAAAGTATGAAAGCCAAGTGTGCCGTTTGCTTTGGTAATTTTTTTTGATGCATATCCATACGTTATTTAATCCGTAACTCAATCGATCCGCTAATTACATCACCTGCTTTGATCGGCTTGCGGTATGGAGCATAATGCGCCCCCAAAAAGCCTTCATCACCAGCCGTAACAAAATCAGCTATAAGAAAATGTGTTTTCTTTCCTTCCTTCCAACATCTCCAATGCTGGTGTCCGTTGGAGACAATCAGAATCTGGCCCTTGCCAACCTGGTCATCTAAGCCGGCAAGCCATATGTTTCTACGGGTAGAGCGGAAATCATTGCTGCCAATTTCACTGTAATCCTTGCTCCATGACCAGGTCGGTTCAGTACGCGGATTCGCATCTTGAGGCACATCAGAATAAAAACTTAATGCACGCCCCACCGGACGACTGATATGGTCAGCCGGATATACTGACCATAATCCTTCTCTACGCCAGAATGTTTCATCAAAGCCATCGGCTGATGCAAAGACCATTCCCCACTGCCTCGGATTCAGACCAACACTTGCCGTAAATTTATAGTTAATCAGAATTTGGCCATTGGCATTAATCTGCATCTGATAACTTCCGGAAAAACCTTCATAGTTTCCTTTCACGGATACCAGCACTCCATTTTCATTCTTCTCGGCAGTTACCTCATCAGTTTTCCACCCCTTGCAGCAATCATTAAACACGGGTGTGTTGGCATTGTGATTCGGCAAACATCCTCCACCAGTCAGGGGTAATGCCATTAACCATGGTCCGCCTTCCAATATTGATTTACCATGACTGATCAAGCGCTTGATTTGTCCGTCAGTACGAGACACTTCACAGGTAAAATCTTTACCCTGCACTATGAACATATCCTTTTTTGTCTGTAGTCTTGTTTTTTGGCAGACTAAATCAGGAATCCGATTCTGCATCTGCTCACCGACAGGAATCAAATATTCATCCACCACAACTCCGCGCGGATCCTTGAAACGCAAGTATAGCTGACTGCCGGCATTAGGATTCTTGACGTCAATACGGAACTGACCTCTCTGTCCTGGCTGTAATTGAACTTGCGTGCGACCACTTTCTTTTCCAAGAGTCCATTCCAGACTTAGCTCGCTAAAATTGGTAAATGTAAAACGATTTTCGGCTTCGATCACAAAACTGCATGCCGGTTCCAGCGACTTTGTCAGAATTTTTACAGGAGAGAATATCTTCTTCATATCCCAATATTCAGGTTTCATACGGCGCCAGCCATCAATCACTCCCCAGGCACCATACCCCACGGCATTTCCATCGGGTAACTGGAAGATATCGTCGATGCCCGACCAGATTGAGCCGCCGAGAACACCATCAGTACGGTACATATTTTCCCACATTGGTTGTAAAGCCAAAGCCCAGTCACTGCGGATTCCCGGGTCAGTAACTCTTGACACTTTGTCGGGTCGTATTTGTCACTGCTACCAGCATTTTTAATGTTGCATTCTGATACAAGGAATCCAAATCGGTCACAATTCTCAAATCCGAAATATGCACTTTGGGCACAGAGAAGAGGGTGACTTTACGGGTGATACCCCCTAACTGATGTGCGGCATATTGCGTCAGGCTGCCTAACATATCAGCTAAGGATTCGCTGCGAACGTAGAGCTCCAATTTGTTGGTACCGGTCCTCAAAGCACGGGTAATGTTTACTTCATAAGGAGTCATACCGCCCATGTGCTGTCCCACCTGCACTCCGTTGACCAGCACTCTATATTCACTATGCACCCCGTCGAAACGAAGCAAAACCTCCTGCTCCTTCCATGAATCAGGAACTTCAAACTCACGACGATAACGAGCAAAAGCAGCTGAATCTACCTGAAATCCCTGCATCTTCCATTGTCCGGGCACCTGAATGGGCTTCCAGTCTGTTCCGGTTTCATGTTCAGAAAATTCCCACACGCCATTCAGGGAAATCCGGTTGTTGTAGCCCCCCTGAACGGATTCGGGTATCGGTGTATATTGCGGTAACCGTGCTTCCACGTTGACCAGCGTATCCACCTGATAGGTCCGTACATTTTTCAACGCTTCGCGGGCTTCTTCGCGTACAGGATTCAAAGCTCGCCCGTTTGTTGAATGAAGTTTAATCTCAGAAATAATGGCATTTGGTCCTTTTTTAGGGACGGCCACCAGTACAAACTGTCCGTAGGCATAAGCATGACGCGGTAGTTCAATGACCTTGCGCACTTCTTTTCCTTCCGGAATCATAATGTCTTCACAAATCGGATTCCCGTCGGCAATCAATTCAATCACGCGTTCCTGATCGGACAAGAAAGCAATTTCCAGACGATATTTGGCCTAAATGTCCATTTTATCGAATGCATAAATTACCTTCGATCCAAAATTACACGTACGAATAGCTTGACCGGCATTGGGGTATGCAGGCATTGTATAATCTTCACCTAATATAAGATGTGGTTGTTTGCCCGTTTCACCACAATCGTCGAAAGCAACTTGAACAAAGTCATGCTTCTGAGCCATCAAAAACATATTAGAGCATAATAATGCACACAAAAAAATTATCCTACGCATAATCGTCATTTTTTGCAAAAATAATAAGTCATAAATAATAATGAATGAACTATTTTTGCAAAAACTTGTTGTATATTTGCATTAGGAGGTAGTTCCCGACAAATACAACAATCTACTATGCCTAAAATCACCTATGAAAAAGTAACACGGAACAAAGATTCTTCCTTTTCCATAATTGATTACTATAATCCTTATTTTGCTGCTCCGCTGCACATACATCCTGAATATGAACTGATTCTTATAGAAGAAGGCACGGGAACCATGTATGTCGGAAATTTCACCAAGCCGCTTGAACAAGGCGATTTGTTGCTCATCGGGCCCAACCTGACTCATCTCTGGCTCAGCTCTGAATGCTATTATAAACCGGATGTTTCCATGCTTTCCCATTCGGTTTACTGCCAGTTTGACGAACGTATCCTTCCTGACCCGCAACATCGGATTGCTGAAATCAAACCGATTTACCATTTATTGCACGAATCTTTGAAAGGCATTCTTTTTCGCGGGGAAAAACTCCAGGAAGCACAAGAACAATTCCGAATGCTGATTCATCAAAACGGTTTCGAAAAATGGATGAACTTCTGTATGCTCCTGTATAAGCTGGCCAATGAAGTGGACTACGTATGCCTGAATTCAGACGAATATGTTTCTGGAAATGCCGGTTATAACGACCCTTGCATAAAAAACATCCATCAATATTTGATGCAACACTACCAATACAATATCTCACTGGCCGATCTGGCCGATTTAGCCCACATGAATCCCAGTTCGCTATGTCGGTTCTACAAAGCCAACACGGGGCGCAGTATTTTCGACTACCTGGCCGAAATCAGAATCTCTTATGCCACAAAATTATTGCAGAACCGCCATAGTGGTATCAGTCAGATAGCTTACGACTGCGGTTACAATAGTATCTCCCATTTCAACCATCAGTTTAAACGGATTACCGGATATACTCCTACAGAATTTTTTCATCATGCAAATCAGGAGTTTTCGACCTGATTAAATTAATATATGTAATAAGTAGAGCATACGCCAACTTTCCAAAGGTACATATACTAACCGTTTTATTGTAAACTTAGGATTAGCGTTGTGGCTGAATCTTTGACAGTAGAAACGTAGAGAGAATAATAATTAACCGAAAATCAAGATAAGCAATGAAACATTTACTGAAATGGTTATGTGGCGGACTGGCCCTGTGTATGCCGCTGAGTGTACGGGCTATCGCTTTGCAGGAAGTGGAACGAGGACATACATTAACCCTGGTGGCTCCCACCGGGTACGCAGCCTATCAATGGCAGGTGTCAACCAATGGGGGAAAAAGTTATCTGGACATACCCGGCGACAGCGTGCGCGAATTGTCGGTTAAGGTAAATGTTCCGGCAACCTATCGGGTTGTGGGATTTATGAATAACGGACAGCATGTGTATGCGGATTCCCTGCAGGTGGTACTGACTGCACAGACATATTCTGCCGTGGCTTCGGCGGCTTCGGCAGCACAGGGATATGTGGAGTCGAGAGACGGCAAGCCCGGGGTGGGAGGCATTACGATTCCCGAAGCTCCGCGCGACGCCAACAATCTGCCTACTTTTGAACGCCAGCTGACCAACTGGACCTCGACCGAAGCCATGGCGGTATATTACTTCTGGCACCCTCAGGCCGTGGTGGATACGCGTATGGTGATGACGGCGGCATTGGGTCAGCAGGTTAATTTTAAGGTGACGATATGGAATCCGCAGGATTTGTCGGAGCCGCTGGGCTGTGCCTATCTGACTACGGTGGGTACGGGGCGCCCCGATACCGTTATGCTTTCCGGATTCAACGTTCCGGCAATGGGATATTATCGCTATCAGTTGGAGTGTCTGAACGGATGTCAGAATATACGCAATATTGACCGTTTCCTGTTTGCTTCGACCGCAGAGCAGAAAAGTTATGTGGCTTCATACCTGACTTCGCCGTCCGTGCATCTGTATGACTGGCGCTCCACGCAGTCGGGCGCTCCCACGGGCGATGCCTACGATTGGTGTTACCAGGAGGTGATGCTGCCGGCCTCGGCCGACGTGATAGGTACGTATGTCATGTCGCTGGGCGTGTTGAGCGGCTATATGGGCATTCAGATGAACGGATACGACGAGCAGGGCAAGTCGCTCCATGAAGTCCTCTTTTCGATGTGGGACGACGGTAATACGGAGGAAGACCCCAACCTGCCCGAATATTTGCGTGCTGGGGCTGTGGACTGGGCCGACTATACCACCGTCAAGCGGTTTGGCGGGGAGGGAACAGGCATACAGACTTTTGTTCACGGGCATCAGTGGGAGTGCGGCCGCTACGTGCAGTTCCTGACCAATTGCCGCCCCGAAATAGCAACCTATACGGTAGTGGAAAACGGCGTGGAGCAAGTGCGGCAGCAGGAAAACCGTCTGGTGTCTGCCTGGTATAATGCTCTTGACGGGCGCGGCTGGCAATATATCTCAACCGTGCGTCTGCCCAACAGCAGCAAGTATTTCAACAGCTGGTACTCGTTTCTCGAAAATTATAATTTCCCGACAGGGCAGGCCGTGCGTGAGGCTTACTATCGCAACGGCTATGCCCGCAGCCGGTATGACGGCAAATGGTATCATTTTAATCAGGTAAGTTTTTCGCATACCGACGGCGGCGTGGCCGAGGGAGCGCGCAACGACTGGGGACAAGGCGCTTCGGACAAGGAAACGGGGGCTTTTTTCATGCGCAACGGAGGTTATCTGCCTACCGATATGCGCGAGAGCATGGTGCCGCTCAATGCGCAGCATACGCCGGTGGACACGATTGCACTGGAGCCGCTCCTGCAGCGGGTGGACCAGGGCGTGGCCAACGAGCAGGAACGCATCCGGCAGGATGAAGCGTTTGAGCAGAATCTGCTGAACAAGTCCGGTTGGGAAGTGCTGAGCTTTTCGAGCGAGGAAACGGCCGGCGAGCCCAACGGAAACGGACTGGCCAAATGGGTGATTGACGGTAATAACGATACATACTGGCATTCACGCTGGACCAGTTCGACGGCAGCTTATCCGCATACGTTTGTCATTGACATGAAGCAGGTGTATGACATTTCGGCTTTCCGGATAACCATGAGCGGAGGTTCCAACCGTTATATTCAGGCTTTTGATGTGTATGGCAGCCTGGACAATGAAAACTGGACACTGGTGTATTCTACCGACGAGGCACCTGACGAGGAATCGTTCCGTTTTTCACTAACCCGTTCGGCACAGATGCGCTATTTCAAGCTGGTGGTACGTAGCGGCCGGGCTACCGACGGGCCCTTTGTGCGTATCAATGAAATTGACGTCAGCGGCAGCATTCCCGAAGGTATCGGGCAGGTGACAGCCGCCGTCAGCAACAGCTGGCAGGTAGTGGCCCGCGGACGGACGGTGGAATGGACAGCGCCGTTTGCTGCCGAAAAAGTGTTGCTGACCTTGTATTCGGCTGCCGGACAGACGATGTGGCGCCAGACGTACCCTGCTTTGCATAAGGGGAAAACCTGCACTACGCAGTTGCCGAAACTGGCTCCGGGAGTGTATGTGCTGGCCATCCGAAAGGGAAACGAAGTGTATGCCCGTCATATCCGGCTTTTCTGATTTTTTTTGAAACAACCATCATTTATGACCATGAAAAAACAAATTCTCATTATTTCTACCAGTCCGCGCCGGGGCGGCAATTCCGACCGCCTGGCCGACGAGTTTGCCCGGGGAGCCGGTGAGGCCGGCCACCGGGTGGAAAAAATCAATCTGGCTGACCGCCGGATTGCCTTTTGCCGGGGGTGTCTGGCCTGTCAGCAGACGGGACAATGTGTCATACACGATGATGCGGTGGAGATTACTCGCCTGATGGGGCAGGCCGATGTCATTGTGTGGGCTACGCCGGTGTATTATTACAGTATCAGCGGACAGATGAAAACCATGATCGACCGGGCCAATTCGCTCTTTGCTTCTGACTACCGTTTCCGCGATGTGTATTTGCTGGCTTCGGCAGCCGAAACCGGGCATGCCGTAGTAGAAGGGGCCGAAACGGCTGTACGCGGCTGGGTGGCCTGTTTTGAACAGACCCGGCTGGCTGGCGTGATACTGGCTGACGGGGTGACCGAGCGCGGCGAGGTTGAAGGTCATGCGGCTTTGGCCGAGGCTTACCGTATGGGAAAGAATGTGGAATGAGGCATGCAGAGGCTTTTCCGATTTTTTTTCATGAAAAGATTCTGGCTAACCGGGTTGCTGTTATTGTGGGGCGTCATGACTTGGGCGCAACAATCTTATTCGGCTTATTACTATCAGCGTGTCAGTCTGTTTGAGATGTTGCCGGTAAGTCCTGGAGACATCGTGTTTTTGGGAAACAGTATCACGGACGGTTGTGAGTGGAACGAATTGCTGGGCCGGACGGATGTGCGTAACCGGGGTATCAGTGGCGACACATCAATGGGAGTGTATGACCGTTGGGGGTCTATTGTGCAGGGGCATCCGGCTAAAGTTTTCCTGATGATTGGAATCAACGATCTGGCAGCCGGTATTGATTTGGATGTCGTGGAGCTGCATGTGAAAATGATCGTGAAACGCATAAAGTCGGATTCGCCTTCTACACGCTTGTATTTACAAAGTGTGTTACCCGTAAATACGGCCTTTCCTGCCCATAAGGCCCGTAAGACGGATGTGGTTGAACTGAACCGGCGCTATAAGGCATTGGCCCTCCGGTTGGGAGTAACATATATAGACCTTTATACGCCGATGGTTGACCCTGACACACAGGAGCTGGACATCCGTTATACCAACGATGGCCTGCATCTGTTGGGGGCAGGCTATCGTCGGTGGGCAGAGGTGATACGCCCTTATTTGGATGAATAGTGGCGGAATCCTTCTGCTCGGATAAAAAACATGAAGTTATTTACCTGTATTTTTTGAATTCGTTGATTATGAGAATTTTGAATCTTATTTGGGCGCTTTTGTTAATGACTCATGTAACGGTTGCGGCCAAAGTGATTAAGGTGGCTTGTGTAGGCAACAGCATTACGTATGGAGCAAATATCCTCAATCGGGAACAAAACAGCTACCCGGCGCAGCTTCAGGCTTATTTGGGCGGAGAGTATGAGGTGCGCAATTACGGTGTGTCGGGGACGACATTGCTTTCAAAAGGCGATTATCCTTATACCGCTACACCGGCATACCGGCAGGCCTTGGATTTTCAGCCGGATATAGTATTGATTAAGTTGGGTACGAATGATACGAAACCGCAGAACTGGCGGTTTCATCATGAGTTTGAAGCGGATTATCAGAAACTGATAGAACAGTTCAGGAATCTGGATTCGCACCCGAGAATTATTCTGCTGGTTCCGGTGCGCTGCTTCCTGACCGACGAAACGTCAATCAGTCCGCTTCGCATCAGTCAGTCGGTACGGCCTGCGGTGGAGCAGATAGCCTGGAAGAACGGTTTGGAAATACTGAATCTTTACAGCCTGTTCGGAGATAACTGGGAATCGCATCTTATGCCCGACCGCCTGCATCCGTCAGCCATCGGAGCCGGACGGATGGCGCAGGTCATTGGGGCTTATCTCAAACAGGCGTATGCGACATGCCATACGCAGGATATGCCTTTTCTGAAAGATGCTGCAACATTTAATTTTCATGGTTATTGCGGATATGATTTCCGGTTTGAAGGCGTAAACTGCAAGATTGTAAAGCCTTATGGTGAGGCTCCCGGAAAACCGTGGGTCATCCGGGCACGTTTCTGGGGGCATGAACCGCAAACGGATATCGCATTGCTGGAACATGGTTTTCATATTATGTATTGTGACGTGACTGACATGTATGGTAGTCCTGAAGCCGTAAAGCGCTGGAACCGGTTTTATAAAATGATGGTGAAACAGGGTTTCCGGCGTCAGGTCGTGTTGGAAGGGATGAGCCGCGGAGGGCTGATTGTTTATAATTGGGCGGCAGAAAATCCGAATAAGGTGGCGTGTATATATGCCGATGCGCCGGTAATGGACATAAAGAGCTGGCCCATGGGGTGCGGAAAGGGGCAGGAATCAGCCGATGATACAAAACGTATGCTGTCGGCCTATGGTTTTGCTGATGAAGAGGAGGCCAGGGCATGGTCGCGGAATCCGCAGGACAGGGCAAAGGTGATTGCGCGGGCTAAGATTCCCTGTCTGCACGTGGTGGGCGATGTGGATACGGTAGTTCCGGTTGATGAAAATACGACGCCGTTTGTTACGGCCATGCAAAAATATGGCGGACAGATAAAGGTCGTTCATAAGCCGGGCATAGGCCATCATCCTCATTCGCTGGCTAATCCGAGGACTATTGTTGATTTCATTTTGAGGGCTACCGGACTATATGTCAATGAGTGTACGCATGCCGTGCCGGGCAATGAATATCGCGAGGGAGCAGGATGGAAACCGGGGACGGAGTGGCATGCTCAGGCTGAGGATATCCGGCAGACGCTCAAAGGGCGGCACTTGAAACTGTTGTGGCTGGGCAATTCGATTTCGCAAGGATGGGGCGGCCGGCGCGCGGCGGTAACCTATAAGCCCGGGCTGGAGGTCATGGATAGTACGGCGTGGGAAACGGCCGGAATATCCGGTGACGGTACGCAACATTTGCTCTGGCGGTTGCAGCATGATGATTATAACGTTTGCCGGCCGGAAAATGTAGTGATAGCTATTGGGGTGAACAACCTGATTGGAGGATATGACGAGCCGGAATACGTGGCTGAAGGCATCATAAAGGTAACGGAAGAGGCGGAAAGGCAGTTCCCGCAGGCACGTATTTGGGTGCTTGGTCTCCTGCCGGCCGGCAAGGATGCGGAGAGCCGGCTGAGGATGCAGGCGAATGCGGTTCATGAACTCTTGCAGAAACATGAATTCGGCCGCGCCAGATATGTGAATCCTTCTGCTTGGTTCTTGACCGAAGATGGGAAAGCCCGGAGCGATTATTACACGGGCGACTATATTCATCTTTCAACAGAAGGATACAGGCGATGGGCTGAAGAGGTAAAAAAGATGACGGGGATGTAATCTCTTCGTTTTTTTCGACGGTTCCGGTTATTTTGAATAACTTTGCATGAGGCCTTGTAAGCTATGATACAGGCTTCATGCATTTTTTTGAAGAAGGATTGCTATGCAGGAAATATTATTTTTGTTGTTGGGGATGATGCTGGGAGGTGTAGCCATGTGGCTGTACTGCCGGGGCCAGATGTCGCGCCATGAGGCAGCGGTAGAGGCCCGTATGCGTGAGGAAATGACCCGGCGTGAAAATTCCGAACGGGCCAATGCCGAGGCGTTGCGTCACGAGTTGCGGGCTATCAGTGCCGAAATGTTGGCTTCACAAAGCAGCCGGTTGCGGCAGGCACATATGGAGCAACTCGAAACGCTGCTCTCGCCTTTGGAAAAAGACCTCTCGCGCTTCCGACAGCAGTTTACGGAAACCAATGCTTCAATGAAGCAGCAGGTGGAGGATTTGTTTAAGGAGACCATGACACTCGGGCACAAGGCCGAGGCCCTGGCCAAGGCCATGACAACCGATTCCAAACGGCAGGGAGATTGGGGCGAAGCCGTGTTGCGTAATATCCTGGAGGCTTCGGGACTGACGGAAGGCCGTGATTTTGAACTGCAGGTGCATACACGCAACGAAGACGGCAGTATGCTCATACCTGACGTGGTTGTACATCTGCCCGAAGGACGTAATGTGATTATTGACTCGAAAGTGTCACTCACTGCCTTTACGCGCTATGCCGGAACAACGGATAAACTGGAAGCGGAAGCACAACTCAAGGAGCATCTGCGCTCGGTGAGGGCTCACGTACGCGAATTGAGCCGTAAGGATTACAGCCGGGTTGTGGAAGGCAGCATCGGTTATGTGCTGATGTTCATTCCCAACGAATCCGCTTATGTGGCGGCCGTGAATGCCGACCCGACACTGACCACCGATGCCTACCGCGAGCATGTGATTGTATTGAATCCTACCAATTTGCTGATGGCTTTGCAGTTGGCTTATAACTTGTGGCAGACACAGTTGCGTGAAGCCGGTGTGAAGGACATTTATAATTCAGCTGAACGGCTGTACAAGAAATTTACGCTGTTTGCCGGTAATTTTGTTAAAGTGGGAGAGCAGATAGAGCGGCTTTCAGCAACTTACGAGCAGTCGCGCAGGCAGTTGTGTCAGGGACGTGACAATATAGTCAGTCAGTTGGAACGGTGGCGCGAAAAAGGGCTGATGCCCAAGGAGCGTATTCCCGACAGTTTGACCGACGATTGTACGGAAACCGAATCAATAACGCCATGAACAGTATTGTTGAGACATGCATGCATGCTTTTGTGTGGTGCTGCCGGGTGCGTCATCGGCGGGGCTATGGCGTGCATTCGCCGTATGCTTATAATTTGATTAAGCAGGTGTTTTTTGAAACGGAAACTTTTTATGCATACGAAGAGTTGCAGCATACGGTAGGGCGCGGACGCAGTTTCTGGCAGACCAAAACCGACCGTCTGATGTTGCGCCTGGCCAACGAGGTGCAGCCCCAGCGTATTTGGGTATGCGGGCCGCAACTTGACGCGCCGGCCTGCTATGCCTCAGCCGGATGTCGCAGAGCCAAGCGTATCGATTGGTCGGAACAGACAGCTGTATGGCCTGATAATTTGCAGTTGCAGCAACCTTTGGTCGACTTTTGGATGTGGGAGGCAAAAACACTTGATCTGAACAGGTTTGAGAAAATGGCAGCAACAGTGGCCGAACCTTCGGTGGCGGTAGTGTTTGACATACATCGTTCACGAAGTGCTTTGCGCTTGTGGAAAAATATTGAGCACCATCCGCTTTCGGTTGTTACCTTTGATTTATATGATGTAGGAGTGGTGTTTTTCAACCGTCAGTATAATAAACAGTCGTACAAGGTTTGTTTTTGAAGTCATCGATGTATATTATAAAGGAATGAAACAGTCCAAACTTATTTATACCCGCCGGGGAGACGGTGGAATGACCGATTGTCCCGGCAAGGGGCGGGTGAGGAAAGATGCGGCATGGATAGCCGTATTTGGAGATATTGATGAATTGAACGCGCATATAGGACTGTTGGCTGCCCGGTTGAACGGTTCTCCCGAAATCCGGGAACAGTTGCAGGATTGTCAGCGGATGCTTTTTGAGTTGGGGCATGTGTTGCAGACCCAACATGATGATGGCATACTGACTGCAGCTACATTGCGGCTTGAGCATTGGATTGACGGTATGACCGGGGAGTTGCCTGAGTTGCATCATTTTGTGCTGCCCGGGGGTAATCTGTCCGCTGCGCAGGCTCATGTATGCCGGACGGTATGCCGAAGACTTGAGCGTACCTGGGTACAGGTTATGGGAGAAACGAGCGGCACGGACATTGGCGGCGCTTATTCGTTTTTGAACCGCTTGTCAGATTATTTGTTTGTATTGGCACGTATGCTCAATGCGGAATAAATAAGGCCATTGCACCAATCCGCCTTTAGTAGGAAC
>FR903584.1 GCA_000438115.1 Prevotella sp. CAG:617
CCCAGAACAGGACTCGAACCTGCACGTCATTGCTGACACTAGTACCTGAAACTAGCGCGTCTACCATTCCGCCACCTGGGCTTAAGGACTTTAATTTCAATAAGCAAGAGCGGAAAACGAGACTCGAACTCGCGACCCCACCCTTGGCAAGGTTGTGCTCTACCAACTGAGCTATTTCCGCATTTTCTTTCATTCGTTTGCTCTCAAACGCGGTGCAAAGTTACAACTTTATTTGAACTCACCAAATTTTTAGAGAAAAAAAATGCCTTGTACCCTATTTTTTTCAATGTCGGCCGCTTTTTTACGATAGCATAACTCCTCATAGTCATTGATTACAACAGTCTTCCCCTATAATTAAACGTACAAAAAAACCAAAAAACTACAGCATATCATATTGAATAGCTATCTTTGTTGCTGATAAATCATACCTAAAAACATTTTATACTATGAATCTACTTAACAAAATCCAAAGACTGATGGTTGCAGTCTGTCTGTTATTACCCTGCAGTACATACGCAGAGAACACGTACCAACCTACTCCTGAAAATATCAAAGCGCGTCAGGAATTTGCCCACAACAAATTTGGAATTTTCCTACATTGGGGAATTTACAGCACCTTTGCACAAGGCGAATGGTACATGACCAACGCCGGTATCAATCACAATGAATATGCAAAGGTTGCTTCATCATTCTATCCGTCTAAATTTGACGCCCATGCATGGGTCAAGGCTTTCAAAGAAGCAGGTGCAAAATATATCTGTTTTACCACTCGTCATCATGACGGTTTCTCAATGTTCCATACACAATACTCGCCATACAACATCGTAGATGCTACCCCATTTAAACGTGACATACTGAAGGAACTGGTTGACGAATGTCACAAGCAAGGTCTTAATGTACATTTTTACTATTCACACATAGACTGGACCCGAGATGATTACCCTGCCGGCAACACGGGAAGAAACACAGGAAAGGATCCGAAAAAAGCCGACTGGAACAGCTACTACCAATTTATGAACAACCAGCTGACTGAGCTCATTACCAAATACTCTCCCGATGGAATTTGGTTTGACGGCATGTGGGATCATGACGACTCTTTCAATTGGGAACTTGATAAACAATATGCGCTCATCCACAAACTTAATCCGGCCTGTCTGATTGGCAATAATCACCACAAAACACCAAAACCGGGTGAAGACATCCAGATTTTCGAACGTGATCTTCCGGGAGAAAACACAGCCGGCCTTTCCGGACAATCAGTCAGCACACAATTACCGTTGGAAACGTGTCAAACAATGAATGGAATGTGGGGATACAAAATCATAGACCAAAACTATAAGTCTGCACACACACTTATCCAATATCTCGTAGGTGCCGCAGGAAAAGGTGCTAACCTTTTGCTCAACATCGGTCCGCAGCCTAACGGAGAATTGCCGGCCGCTGCATTGTCACGTCTGAAAGAAATTGGTTCTTGGCTCCAGAAATACGGTGAAACAATCTACGGAACAACAGCAGGAGACGTGCCAACAAAACCATGGGGAGTTACGACCCAAAAAGGCAACAAGCAATACATCCACATTCTATCCCTTAACGATCAGGCTCTTTTTGTTCCCATAAAACGAAAAATCAAACAAGCCGTATACTTCGACAACAAGCAAAAAATATCTTTCCGACAAACTGCAGAAGGTACATTTTTTACGCTTGACTCTATTCCACAATCCACGGACTATATTATTGAGCTGACCATGAAATAATTCTTCTGCCATGCATACGCCTTATACACTCGAAGTCTGCACCGGCAGCATCAATAGTGTTCAAGCCGCTATCAGGGGCGGAGCCCACCGTATTGAACTTTGCTCCGCCCTTACCGAAGGCGGACTGACCCCGTCAGCAGGATTGCTGGCCCAAACCTGCAACATCCCCCAACTTGAAATACACGTGCTCATACGTCCTCGCAGCGGAGACTTTCTCTATAATCAGGACGAGGTCGACGTGATGCTACACGACATCCAACTGGCTCGCCAGTTGGGTGCTCGTGGCATAGTAATTGGCGCTCTTACTTCCAATGGAGATATAGATATCGACATTATGCAGGCATTGATACGCCAAGCCGGCCCTATGGAAATAACATTCCATCGAGCTTTTGATATGTGCCGAAAACCACTTGAGGCTCTTCAAACCATAACCAGTTTAGGGTGTCACTACCTGCTCACATCCGGCCAGGCCGCCAATGCTTTTGAGGGACAGGATCTACTACGACAATTGGTTCAACTAACCACAGACTCCCCCATCGTAGTCATGGCTGGAGGTGGCATTAACAGTCAGAATGTCGTATCCCTGGCTCAAGCTACCGGCATCACTACATTCCACGCGTCTGGCAGCCAATGGGTCAACAGCAATATGGAATATTGTCAATCCAATGTATCTATGAGCACAAAGGTTTCCAGTAACGAATACGCGACATTACAAACCTCTTCTGATGAAATTCGATCAATCCTCGATATGCTGCAATCTATGGAAAACTAAGCATCACACGTTTCATCAACATTCAAATACATAAAAAAGTGG
>FR903585.1:0-13147 GCA_000438115.1 Prevotella sp. CAG:617
CACCTGCTCCAGCTTTTCCACCTCGTCGGGCAGCAGCGGGGCGCCCGACTCGCCTTCAATACAACAGGCTCCGCGGCAGGCCTCGAGGTCGCAGCAGAAACAGCAGGTAAGAATGTCGGAGGAAAGCAACACCGAGCCTACCTGCAAAATGGGGGGAAGGGTTTGGGTCATATTTTTTTTACACAGTAATGTATCTCATGATGTAATCATCTTCATGGCCGCGCGGCGGCATGCGGGAGAAGGAAGCGGCACTTACCAGTTGATGGGGCTCTGGCCGTGGTCCTGCAAATACTGGTTGGCCCGCGAGAAGTGGTGGTTGCCAAAGAAGCCGCGATAGGCCGACAGGGGCGAGGGATGGGCCGACTGCAGCACGAGGTGGCGCTGGTGGTCGATGACGAGACCCTTGCGCTGGGCATAGCTGCCCCAGAGCATAAACACCAGATGCTCGCGCTCGCGGTTGAGGCGGCTGATGACGGCGTCGGTAAACGTTTCCCACCCGCGGCCCTGATGTGAACCGGCACGGTGGGCCTGCACCGTCAGGGTGGCGTTGAGCAGCAGCACGCCCTGCTCGGCCCAGCGGCGCAGACTGCCGCTCTGGGGAGCGGGCCGCCCAAGGTCGTTCTCGATTTCCTTGAAAATATTCTGCAGCGACGGGGGCTGCGGCACGCCGTCGGCCACCGAGAAACAGAGGCCCTCGGCCTGCCCCGGCTCATGGTAGGGGTCCTGCCCGATGATGACCACCTTGACACGGCTGAACGGGCACAGGTTGAAGGCGTTGAATATCTGCGGACCGGGCGGGTAACACGGGCCGGCACTGTAAGCACGGCGCACAAAGTCGGTGAGCGCGGCAAAGTAGGGCTGGTCGAACTCCGGCTGCAACTGCTGCCGCCAGCTTTCTTCAATATTGACTTTCATCTGGATTCGTAAAACATGATTGTTCGGGAAAGGGAAAAAGGGCCGGCTCTGCCGCACCCGCGCCTACTCGCCCCCGATGGAGTTAAGCAGGATGACCAGAAACACCAGGGCCGTAATGCCCACATAGAGCCAGTCGCGCTCGCGGGCAAAGTCGAACAGCGAGAGCAGGATGCGCACAATGGGGGTGAGAATCAGCAACACCACGCCGAGCTGAATCCACTCGGAGGCACTGCCCGCCGCAAGCCCGCTGAAGATGCCTTCGAGCGAGGTGTGGGCCGCCTCCTTGTCGATATGGAATTGCGTATAGTCGGGCATGGGCTCGGCGCCGTGATGCACCAGATAGATGATGCCGCCAATGGCAGCCACGATGCAGGCCAGCACCACGCCGATGCGCAGGGCATTGCCGATGAGCTGCTGCATGTCATGTTTTTGCTTGAGTGTTTCCATGGCTTCAGAATTTACCGAGAATACCGTTATAAATCATATTGGCGGCCACCAGCAGGATAGCCACGCAGAAAATCTGGCGCAGCACCTTGACGTTCATGCGCTTGAGCAGACGGGCACCGGTCAGGGCGCCGCCCAGCACGCCTATCATCACGGGGCAGGCTATGCCGGGAGCGATGTAGCCGTTCTGAATATAAACCACGGCCGAAGCGCAGGCCGTTACGCCCATCATGAAGTTACTGGTGGTGGTACTGACCTTGAAGGGAACTTTCATGATGCAGTCCATGGCCAGCACCTTGAGCACCCCCGAGCCGATGCCGAGGATGCCGGAGAGAAAACCGGCCACGCCCATCACGCCGAAACCGCCGCCCACGTTGCGCAGCTCGTAGTGCTTGACCGAGCCGTCGCGCTGCGGCCACGAGCCGTAGAGCTTGAGGCGGCGGGCCGCTTCGGAACCGCGCACGCCTTCGTGGTCGGACTTGCGGCGCTGCTGCATGGCTGCCGTCAGGATGAGCACCAGGCCGTAGATGATGGCGATGGCATTAATAGGCAGCCAGTGGAGCGCCACAAACGCACCGATTACGGCGCCGATGGTGGTGGCTATTTCCAGAAACATGCCCAGCCGGATGTTGGTAATGCCTTCCTTGACGTAGGCACTGCCGGAACCGGAAGACGTGGCAATGGATGCTACCAGGGCAGCCCCGATGGCGTAGTGGAAATCGACATCAAAACAGAGGGTAAGCAGCGGAATGACCACTACCCCGCCGCCCAGACCCGTAAGCGAGCCGAGCAGGCCGGCGCAGTAGGCACCCACCAGCAGAATTACCGTAAAGGTCAGAATGGTTGTCATCATGTTGTTGGTTTAAGGTCCGGCCGGGCCGGACCGACAGGTTATGTTCGTTCTTTTTTTCTTACCTTAAAGCCTGCGTACAGCGTCATTTCACCAGGAGGGCGGCTTTCTGGAGCGCCTCATGGATATTGCTGCAAATGTTTTCGGCACCGAGAAGTTCGTTGAAACCGGCCTTTTCGAGCGTAGCATTGACCTCGGGGCTCACGCCGGAGAGGACGATGCGGATGCCCTCGCGCTGGCTCATCTCACACAGGTTGGTGAGGTTGTGAATGCCGGTGGAATCGACAAAAGATACCTTGCGCATACGGATGATGCGCACACGCGGACGGTCGCCCATCTGGGCCATGAGTTCCTCAAACTGGTTGGCCACACCGAAGAAGTAGGGGCCGTTGATTTCGTACACCTCCACGCCCTGCGGAATGGTGAGGTGTTCCACCTCGTCGGCAGGAGTGATGTCGGTGCCGGAATGCAGGTCGATTTCGTCGGTCAGCACGGAAATGCGCGAGGACTCGCCCACCCGCTTCATGAACAGCAGACAGGCAATCATCAGGCCGAACTCAATGGCGATGGTCAGGTCGAACACCACGGTCAACACAAAGGTAATGAGCAGCACGGCCACGTCGGACTTGGGGTTACGCAAAAGCTGACGGAACGTGCGCCATCCGCTCATGTTGTAGGACACTACCACCAGCACGCCGGCCAGGCAGGCCATGGGAATGTACTGCGCCAGCGGCATGAGCAGCACGAAAATAAGCAGCAGCACCACGGCGTGTACGATACCGGCCACGGGAGTGCGGCCGCCGTTGTTAATGTTGGTCATGGTGCGGGCTATGGCACCGGTGGCGGGAATACCGCCGAACAGGGGCGACACGAGATTGGCAATACCCTGCCCTACGAGCTCCTGGTTGGAGTCATGGCGGTCGCCGATTACACCGTCGGCCACGGTGGCCGAAAGGAGCGACTCAATGGCGCCGAGCACGGCAATGGTAATGGCGGCCGGGAAAAGCTGTTTAATCACCTCCCACGAAAGAGCGGGCACCTGCGCCTGCGGCAGGGTACTCTGAATGGCAAAGCGGTCGCCTATTGTTTCAACCGCGGCCCATCCCTGCTGTTTGAACAGGGCGGCCAGCAGGGTCATGACGATGATGGCCACCAACGAGCCGGGCACTTTTTTGGACACGCGGGGCGTAAGGGCAATGATGAGCACACTCAATACGCCCACGGCCGTGGCATAGGGGTCGATGGTGGAAAAATGCTGGAAATAAACACCCCACTTTTCAAGAAAATCGCCGGGCACATTACTGATGGTCAGCCCGAAAAAGTCCTTGATCTGGGTAGAAAAGATAGTGACGGCAATACCGCTGGTAAAACCCACCACAATGGGGTATGGCATGTACTTGATAATGGTGCCCAGACGCAGGAGGCCCAGCAGAATCAGAAATGCGCCGGCCAGAAGCGTGGCTACCATCAGTCCACTCTGGCCATACTGCTGGATAATGCCATAGACAATAACGATAAAAGCGCCCGTGGGGCCGCCTATCTGTACGCGACTGCCACCGAAAGCCGACACACAAAAACCGGCTACAATGGCGGTGATGATACCTCGCTCGGGCGAAACGCCGGAAGCGATACCGAAGGCAATGGCCAACGGCAAGGCCACGATGCCCACAATAATACCAGCCATGATGTCGGCCGAAAGTTTCTGCCGGTTATACTCCCGCAGATCAGAAAACAAGCGTGGTTTAAACGAAAAATTTACCATAATTGCCTGCAAAGGTACGAATTTTATTCCGTACACGCACGCGCCTGACCCACACAAAGCGCATCAACCCGTCACAAAGAGAACAGAAAACGACCCGCGAAAGACGGAAAAATCAGCCCCAGAAAAAACCGGACAAAAAACGGAGAAAAAGGTAAAATAAGCTCTAAAAACGCCTCTTCAAGCCTTGATGCATTCTTATTTTACGTTTACTAATTACTCATAATCAATTATTTACGTTCGAATGTAAGAATAAGCCTAAAAAAAATGCTTATTCTTACATCTGATGAGCGTCCTGAGAATTATGAATTCGATTGGAATGATAGAGGAAGGTGGAAATCCAATATGAATAAACAGCCACGGGAATAAACAGGATTTTTCCTTCAGGAATGTCGTACGTGCCAAAACGGGTCTTTGTGGTCACGAAAATCTTCTTTATCCCCGGATTCAACGACAAAAACGAATAAAGGGATTTCAATTCGTTGGGATTTTCAAAGAAACGGTCAGTCCATTTAATTTCCGCCACAGACACGGCTTTCTGTGTAGCCATATCCACCCACACGATATCCACCTCTCCCTTGTTGCGCCCCTTTGCCCAATTCGCATAGAAAAAGTCGGTCTTTCCTCCTTGAATCCACTGAGAAAACACTGCCGTCTCTACCATACTTCCCATGAACTCGTCATCCTCGCCAATTGATGTGAACAAAGCACAGCGCAATGAAGGGTTGGTAAGGTATATCTTGAAAGATGTGACACGCTGCAGCCGCTTTGCATTTTGGTCAATGCGATTCACTACCTTAATCAGAAATGCCGCCTCGAGATATTCAAGATATCTTTTAATGGTTTCTTTTTTAATGCCAGCCTCCCTTGTAAGCGATTCATAGGAAAACTCATTACCCGAGCGAAAGGCAATATGAACAAACAATTTATTCAGTTCCTGAATATCAGATATGCCGTAAAGACTCGGAAGGTCTCGCAACAGTACCTTGTCAATAATATCATTCTTAATGTATTGCCCCGGATTGCGGCGAATGGTTTCCGAAAAAACAACTTCCGGATAACCGCCAAAATTGATATAATCAATAAAATGATGATTAAGCTCTTCAATATTAATGGTATCGTACGGAGAAATACCATTGTTGCTTTTCACGACCAGCGAATCCAATCCTTTGAACTGGATGTACTCAAAAAAAGTAAGCGGGGGCAACAAGAAGTCACTGAATCGGCCTGCACCGCTCTCATTACTCTTCATTTTCAGTGCTGCCGCGGCAGAGCCGGAAGCCACAAAACGCGAGGAGCGGAAGGTGTCGACCATTGATTTCAGATGCACTTCCCAATTCTTCAAGTACTGTATCTCATCAAAAAAGACATAATACCCCTCATAACTGTCTTCATTTTTAAGTGCTTTTCTGGCCAGCGAAAAGAATTCTTCCAACGAGATATTATTATATATAGGAGTATCAACAGATACATAAATAATTTTCCTGGGATCAACTCCTGAAGAGATTAACCGGTCGATGGAATGATAAATCATGACCGTTTTTCCCACACGGCGCGGCCCCATCAAAATGACAGCCCGTCTCACGGACAAGTCTGTCACCAACTCATAAAAATCGTTCAAATAAGCCCGACGGGGGAATTGGATAAAATCTTCATCTATTTTTCCGGATTCCCACCAAGGATTGTCAAGCACCATACGTTTTTGAACCTGTTCCTCGATGAAAGAATTTACAACATTCATATATTGTGCATTTTAAGTCTTACAAAGATACAAAAAACATCTATTTATTCCATTAATGCACAAATAAGCTTACTCCAACATGCTTATTTGTACAAAAAGGCAAAATTAACGAGAATCAAATTATGCTATCAGTAAATTGCAAGATGACATTCACAAACAAAATCAACTGACATGGCGCATTCCATTCAAAAATACTCCATCCCAGAAAAAGAGCAAAACCACAATAAGCGGTAAGAAAACGCAGACACATGAGTTTAAACTATTTTTTTTACAGGCTTCCTTTTTACATCCTCCAATCATTTTCTGCACTAACGGAAAGAGGAAGCCGGCATCTCAGATCTCTCCCAAAGCCCACCGAAAAAAACAGACGGCTTTCCGGAAAAACAGGAAGCCGCCTGATAAAAAACAGGCCGGACCTTGTTCAAACAAAGTCCGGCCTTGTGGGCTGATGCCTGCTGCCGCGTGAAGCTGCCCGTACGTACGGGTTCACCGGCAAAGGCTCGGGGGAAATGCGTGTAGTTCCCTACTCGTCGGAAGGCTGACCGGGAACGGGATGGCCGTCGGCCTTCATGACATGCTCCACGGCTTCTTCGACCACCGGACGGCCCTTGAAACGGTTGGCATAGCCGGAATAATCGGGCACCTCGCGATGATAGTCGGGGTCGAGGAACAGGGGTGAGGAAATAATGTGGTCGGCCGTCGAACGGTTGCAGCAGAACACGATGTTCTCCACCGAAGCCAGACGCGTAAGGGCCTTGACGTCGGTGTCATGCGGCTGAAGGGTCATGGGGTCGGTAAAGAAGAAGAGGTAGTCGATGGCGCCGTCAACGATACGCGAGCCCATCTGCTGGTCGCCGCCGAGCGGACCGCTGCGGAAGAGGGTAAAGTCCCACTCCACGTCGGGGTGTTTCTTCTGCAAGGCTTCCTTGATGAGTGTACCGGTGGTGCCGGTGCAGTAAAAACGGTGACCGATGAGGCGCTCGGAATTGTAGAGTACCCACTCAATCATGACTTTTTTCATGGCGTCGTGGGCCACCAGACCAATGTTGCGGACAAGTTTCTTTTCCATAGTGTAGGGATTTATAGTGTGTTCAGTATCTCGAAAAAAAGAGGCCACTTACGTGGGCACACGCGCTGCCACGGGATCCGGAACAAGGCGTCCGGCCTCTCGGAAAGGAGCGATGCACTCACGTAAATGGCCTGAAAGGTTTTGCCAACAGGCGGTGCGGCCAGCCGATACGGAAGGCTGCACGCAACCGGCGGGCCGCAGCGGGCCGACTACTTGACGATGAGGAGGAAGTAGTTCTTCTTGCCCCGCTGAACCAGCAGGTATTTGCCGGCAATCAGGTCTTCAGCCGTAATGAGGCGGTCGAAATCGGTGAGTTTTTCCTTGTTCAGGCTCACACCGCCACCCTGAACGAGCTTGCGCATCTCGCCTTTCGAAGCAAAACACTTGGTGGTTTCGGCAAAGAGGTCGACGGCCTTGGCGCCACAAGCGGCATCCTTGGACACTTCGAACTGGGGCACGCCCTCGAACACGTTGAGCAGGGTTTGCTCGTCGAGGTGGAGCAGATTCTCCTTGGTGGCGCGGCCGAAGAGGATGTTGGAAGCCTCGATGGCCTGCTCGTAATCCTCGCGGCTGTGAACCATACAGGTAACTTCCTCGCCCAGACGCTTCTGCAGGATGCGGCGACCGGGGTCCTGAGCGTGTTCGGCAATGAGGGCATCGATTTCGTCCTTGGTGAGCGAGGTAAATATCTTGATGTAGCGGGCGGCATCGTCGTCGCTCACGTTCAGCCAGAACTGATAGAACTTGTAAGGCGTGGTGTAGCGCTTGTCGAGCCAGATGTTGCCGCTCTCGGTCTTACCGAACTTACGGCCGTCGCTCTTGGTGATAAGCGGGCAGGTCAGGGCGTAAACCTCGCCGCCACAGGTGCGACGGATGAGCTCGGCACCAGTGGTAATGTTGCCCCACTGGTCGCTGCCGCCCATCTGGAGCTTACAGTTCTTGGTCTGATAAAGGTGGAGGAAGTCGTAGCCCTGGAGGAGCTGGTAGGTAAATTCCGTAAACGACAGGCCGTCGCGCGCTTCGCCGTTGAGGCGCTTCTGCACGCTGTCCTTGGCCATCATGTAGTTGACGGTGATGTGCTTACCCACCTCGCGCGTAAAGTCGAGGAAGGAAAAGTCCTTCATCCAGTCGTAATTGTCAACCAGTTCGGCGCCGTTGGGAGCCTTGCTGTCGAAATCCAGGAAGTGCGACATCTGACGTTTGATGCACTCTTCGTTATGACGCAGCACCTCCTCGGTGAGCAGGTTGCGCTCAGCACTCTTGCCCGAGGGGTCGCCAATCATACCGGTAGCTCCGCCTACGAGGGCCAGCGGCTTATGGCCGGCTTTCTGGAAATGGCGCAGAATCATGATGCTGCAAAGATGACCGATGTGCAGGGAATCGGCCGTGGGGTCGAAACCTACATAGGCCGTAGTCATTTCCTTGGCCAACAATTCTTCAGTACCCGGCATGAGTTGGTGGACCATGCCTCTCCATCTAAGTTCGTCTACGAAATTCATCGATTTATCTTGAATGTTTTAGGTTTGATTTTCTACTTTACAGGCAAAAATACGACTTTTTTTAGAATCGGCATATTTTTCACCTGAAATCATTTTGCGGCGGACAAGCGCCAAAAGCCTCACCGAGCGCCTGCCGGTGGAGCACCTCGACCTGCGCAATGGAAAAAGCGCTGTCGTCCGTTTCGGCATAACGCCGGGCGGGCGGACAAAGACGCAGGGAAGCGGCATTGAAACGCGGACCGAAACTCAGGCCGTAGCCCTTTGAAAAAAGCTGACGGGCCTGCTGGGGCTTGCCGCGAAAGCCATGAAACACGACATCCGACGGCAACGGTCCTTCACGGCGCAAGAGCGGGAGCACGTCGTCCCACGCACGGACGCAATGCAGCACAAGCGGCACGGCCTGCCGGCGCGCCAGAGGCAGCTGCGCACGGAAGGCAAGGAGCTGACGGTCGTAGGGCGTGGCGCAAAGACGGTCGAGCCCGCACTCGCCGAGGGCCACGACCTGGGGCCAACGCAGCCAGTCGCTGAGGGCATCCACAACAGCCGGCCACTCCTCCGGCACAAACCAGGGATGAAGGCCGACGGAATAGGCGGCACCCTGACGCCACGCAAAGGCTTGCGGCCCCTGCAGCAACACCTCCAAAGGCAAACTAATCAGCGAGCCGGGAGGCGCCTGAAGGTTGTGGGTATGAATATCACGGAATTTCATGGCACGGGGTCGTAACCGCTGC
This sequence comes from Prevotella sp. CAG:617, assembly GCA_000438115.1. GTDB lineage: Bacteria > Bacteroidota > Bacteroidia > Bacteroidales > Bacteroidaceae > Alloprevotella. The sequence goes on from FR903585.1 coordinate 9,009, forward strand.
CCCCAAAGGGATGGCAGCGCAACAGACGGCGCACGGCCAGATAAAGCCCCTTGAACGGACCGTGCTTGCGGATGGCCTCAAGCGCATATTGGGAGCACGTCGGCGTAAAACGGCAGGAAGGCGGCATGAGCGGCGACACGTAACGCCGGTAAAACAGGATGGGCGCCACCAGCAGACGAATCAATAACTGTCGGAACATCGTTGAAAACACAAAATGAGGCAGGCAAAAACGATTTACAACGGCTAAACGGGCTGACAGGCGGCACTCATGCGCTCCAGCACCTGAGCCACGGCGGCATCAACCTGGGCCTGGGTCATCAGGGCGTCAGACAGCCACATAAAGGCCACGTTCAATCCGCGACCGGGAGCAGGCTGATAGCGCAACAAATGTTTCTGACGCCGGTAGGCCTCACGCAAGAGCCGCTTGGTACGGTTACGGCGCACGGCGCGCTTGAAGCGACGCTTGGACACGCTGAGCAACAGCTGCACGGGGGCTCCGGAAGTGCGGTCGACTTCCTGAAAAACAGCCAGCACGGGAAACACACGCACGGACTGATGCGGCTGGCTGAAAAGCGCATCGATTTCCTTTTTGCTGCAAAGGTGTTCGGCCTTGCGAAATGTAAACTGCTTCACGGTTAATCTCATATCAAAAACGTCGGACAATGCGGTAGTTTCAAACCAGATGCCTTGTCGGACGAAACAGGTCGGATGAAAACAGAAAAAGGCGGAACCACGACGCCAGAGGGCCGCAGGTTTCCGCCTCGGTATAGGGTTCGGGCAGGCAAAAGCCTATCGGTTGTTCTGCAAATAAAGCTCGATGGCCTTCGGCATGGAAGGTGCCTCAACGGTAGGCGCTTCCAAATCGAGCCGGAATCCGGCGTCGGTAATGGCCTTGGCCGTAGCCTTGCCAAAACAGGCGAGCTTGGTGTCGTTCTGCTGGAATTCGGGAAAATTCTTTTGCAGAGAAGCGATACCGGCCGGCGTGAAAAACACGAGCATATCGAAATTAAATTCCTGATCCTTGGGGAAATCGTTGGACACGGTGCGGTACATCACACACTCCGTGTGCTGCAATTTCTTGGCATCAAGCATTTCCTTGACTTCGTCGCTATGTACGTCGCTCAGCGGAATCAGATAATTCTCGGCCTTGTGCTTGGCCATTACTTCCACGAGCTGCGGCCATTTTCCGGTTGAACCGAAAAATACCTTACGTTTACGATACTGCACATACTTCTGAATGTACAGCGCCACCGTCTCGCTGATACCGAAATACTTCATGTCTTCCGGTATGGCCACACGCATCTCCTTACACAAGGTAAAGAAATGGTCAATCGCATGACGCGAGTTGAAAACAATGGCTGTGTGATCCAGAATCTTTACTTTCTGGGTTCTGAACTCTCGAGCGGAAATACCCTCAACCTTGATAAATGGGTGGAACGTCAAATCCACATCGTATTTTTTCGACAATTCGAAATAAGGAGATTTATCTGAAGCCGGGGCGGGCTGAGATATCAAAATTCTCTTTATCATGCCTCCTATAATATGGTTACCAAATAGTTGTTTGCAAAAAGAATGACCCTCCATAGCACCAGAAGGGGTATCACTTCGAGGGTGCAAAAGTACAAAATTAAATGCACTCCACCTAACTTATAGCTAAAAAAGATTTGATAACTCTTATATAACAACAGGGATTTCAGCACCAACACTACCACCATGAAAATCAGGATAGCATAGCGTATGGACATTTCAAAATAAACCACCAGCAGCGTAACGGGAAGCAGGAGCAACCCTTCGGCCAGTACCGTCAGCAGGAAAGCCTCCATCCAGAGGCGCCGCGAACGGGAGTCGAAGAACACCCAGTTGACAAACTGGTAGAGCAACACCTTGAGCACGTAATAGACAATAAGCAGGCCGATGTCGAGGGCCAGCAGCTTGTAGGGCGAAACCTGATTGAACACATCGGTCAGGTACTCCTGGGTATAGGTAAAAAACATCAGACCCATGACGACACAGGTCTGGAATATCAGGAAAATCTGCCCCTTCAACTCATTGCCCGTACCGGTGGTCAGCGAATCGTCGCGCTCGGGCGGATAGAAAAAGTCCTTGAGCTGGGCAAAGAGGTAGCGCATGGAGCGCGACACGACCCACACGGCAAGCAAAAAGCCCAGAAGAAGGGCCAGCGTCACCACGTTGTCGGTACGCAACCGATAGGGCAAAGGGTCACCGGCTATGCCCTGGTCATGAAAGGGCACCCTGACGAGTTTCCACTGCACGGACGAAACGAAAGGTGTGTCCCACAGGTCGATTTCGGGCATGGAAACCTTGCCGTCGTTCATCTTGATGCCGGGCAGGCCGAGCTTGGCGTCCTTGGGCCACGTCATGGGTTCAACGTGGAAGTTGGCCTGCACGGCCACGTGGAAGTTGGCCTGCACGGCCGAATCCTTCTGCTCGGGGGTGGCGTCGTAGGGCAACTGCTTGATGACCTGCCATACGGACTTGCGTACGGCAGGACGCGGCGACGGCTCATGCACCTCGACGGCCTCAGCCACCGGCACCTGGATACTATCAGACTGGCTGCTCTTCATTTTCAGGATGCGAAGTTAGCAATTTTTTCAGAGAGCAGCGAATTTGCCCAGTGCTTTGTTCCAAAGCGGCGTGCTTTCACACAGATTGAGGGCTTCAACCGGCGTTGTGGCCACACACCACAAACGGGTATGCTCGGCGCGCATGAAGCGCTGGTCGGCCGCCTGGCGAAGCATCTGGAGCAAGGGGTCGAAATAGTGTTCCAGATTCAGCACCACAATGGGGCGCACGTAAAGGCCCAACTGCTTCCAGGTGATAATCTCGAGCAGTTCCTCGAGCGTACCCACGCCGCCGGGCAGGGCGATGCAGGCATCGGAAAGGCGGGCCATGGTTTCCTTGCGGCTGTGCATGTCCGCCGTTACCACCAGCTCGGACATGCCGGTATGCTGCCAGCCGCGGTCGACCATAAACTGCGGTATCACGCCTATGGTGTGACCGCCGCACGCCATCATGCTGTCGGTCACGGCGCCCATCAGCCCGGTGCGCCCGGCCCCGTTGATGAGTTCATGGCCGCGCATGGCCATCAGACGCCCCAGTTCGCCGGCAGCCTCCACGTAGGATGAATCCACTTGTCCGCTGGACGCACTGTACACACATATTTTCATAAACTTTCCATTATAAAACGATTCTGACGCGCTCATCCCGATGAGCTACTTGAAAAACCGGTCGGCACCGTAATGAAGCCGGACGGCGTCAGGAAAAAAATACCCGGCACCTGAAAAAGTTTTCCCGGCACCTGAAATTTTCTATCCGGCACTTTTTTTCATCTCCGCCCTCTGAAACGCATGTCAAGAATCAGGTTCGAACATCTGAAAACAAGAAAAAGACGGGCTGCTGCCTACGCCGTAAGCCGCTGCTGCGCCCGCCTTGTAAGATAAATCCGCCATGCGGCGGGCCAAAACCCGACCGCCGGACGAATATAATGGGGAAATTTACTTGAACGTACCCTTGAAAGCCTCCTTGATGGTATCTACGTAGTCCAGCTTCTCCCAGGTGAAGAGCTCAACCACCATCGACTTGTCGCCGTCGTAGGGCGAGTGGAAGATTTTGGTCACCTTAATCGGCTCGCGGCCCACGTGTCCGTAGGAAGCCGTCTCCTCATAGATGGGATAGCGCAACTTGAGACGCTGCTCAATGGCACGCGGACGCAAATCGAAGATTTCGCCCACCTTGCGCGCAATCTCGCCGTCGCTCATGTTGACATGTGAGCGGCCGTAGGTATCTACAAAAATACTGATGGGTTCGGCCACACCGATGGCGTAGCTCAACTGCACGAGCATTTCGTCGGCAATTCCGGCTGCCACCATGTTCTTGGCAATGTGGCGGGCAGCATAAGCGGCCGAGCGGTCGACCTTCGAGGGGTCCTTTCCGGAGAAAGCACCTCCACCGTGAGCTCCCTTGCCTCCGTAGGTATCCACGATAATCTTACGTCCGGTCAGACCGGTATCACCGTGGGGGCCGCCAATCACGAACTTGCCGGTGGGGTTAACGAAATAGCGGATTTCGCTGTTTTCAAAAAGCTGTTTGATTTCGGGAGTATGCACCCGCTCTTCCAG
>FR903585.1:13159-34176 GCA_000438115.1 Prevotella sp. CAG:617
ATGCCCCCGCTCTTCCAGTACGCGGGGCATGAGAATTTCAATCACGTCACGGCGAATCTGGGCCAGCATCATCTCGTCAGCCTTTTCCTGCGAACCGGCTTCGTCGGCCGTTATGAACTCGTCGTGCTGGGTTGATACCACAATGGTATGGATACCGACAGCCTTGCCGTTGTCGTCATACTCCACGGTTACCTGGCTCTTGGAGTCAGGACGCAGGTAGGTCATCTGCTTGCCCTCCCGGCGTATTTCGGCCAATACAATCAGAATGTCGTGGGCCAGCGAAAGTGGCAACGGCATGTAGGTATCGGTTTCGTTATTGGCATAACCGAACATCATGCCCTGATCGCCGGCTCCCTGCGACATGGGGTCCTGGCGCTCCACGCCACGGTTGATGTCGGCGCTCTGCTCATGGATGGCGCTGAGAATACCGCAACTCTCGGCGTCGAACTTATACTCGGCTTTGGTGTAACCAATGCGGCGAATGGTGCGACGTACAATATCCTGCAAGTCGGCATAGGCTTTTGACTTTACTTCCCCGGCCACTACCACCTGTCCGGTAGTTACCAATGTTTCGCAAGCTACTTTTGAGTTGGAATCATAGGCAATCAACTCGTCAAGTACAGCGTCCGATATCTGATCGGCCACTTTGTCGGGGTGTCCTTCTGACACCGATTCGGATGTAAATAAGTATCCCATTGTTTTTTTGAAAATATAAATAAATAATTAATGCTTCAAGCGCTTATCAAAAACCGGTCAAAGAGGGATGCGGACAAAAAAAAGGCGGCCATCTTTGTCAGATTGTCGCTTGCTTGCCATTCAGGATTGAATGTATCATTGATTTCTATGGGTTTTAAAGCCTAAACGATAGTGCGCCAGACTTTCCTCACCGGCTCTACTGGAAAACACGCCTCGCATGAGGAACACGCTCTACCGCTTTCTTTTAGCATTTTTTCCTGTGGTTGCAAGCAGCCAAATCTATCCACATTTCAATAACCGGGTGCAAAGGTAAGGATTTATTCCTTTACCCGCAACACCCGGAATGATAAGTTTTCTAAAAAAGCCTGAATTATTTTGCTCCGCCCTGTTTGTTTTCAGGCTGCACGATGGAGTCGTTTTCGCTCCAGCGTTTGTTTTGCAGCTGGCGGATGTAGTCGATACAGTTCTCGGAATAGTAGGTTACGGAGTCACACACCGTGGCACAGATGCGGTCGTCCTTGAACAACACCTGATCACGCGTCTTGACATTACGCCATACGTCGGTGCCCTTGACGCGGCGGCAGAGCGGCCGCTCAACGGGAGTGCCGTCGGTCAGCTCGGCATAGAGCGAGTCCTTTGAAAAAATCACGAAAATGGTTTCGCGCTCACGCTCCAGACGTACTCCGGCGTCCCAGATGCGCACACAACTGTGGAGCGCATTGCTCCAGGTATATCCGGCCGAGCGGATACAGCCGCGGGGGTCGCGGTCGGCCCCTACCAGGCGGCCGGCGGTAGTCACCTGCCGCGTCTTGCACGAAACAAGCGCAAACAGCAATATGGCGAAACAGCATAAAATCTTTTTCATACGCGGTATTTTTTTCAGGAATCAGGAACAATCGTCAGGCTACGTCGCGGCGCTCAACGACGCTTTTGCCGGAAAAAGTCGGTCATCAGTGCCCCGCACTCGTCGGCCAACACGCCGGCCGTCACCTGTGTCTTGGGATGGAGCATAGGTGCCTGCAGCGTGGTATAGCCGCGCTTGGGGTCGGACGCGCCATAGACCAAACGACCCAACTGCGCCCACGCCAGCGCACCGGCGCACATGGGGCATGGCTCAACCGTAACGTAAAGCGTACATACGTCCAGATATTTTCCGCCCAGAGCGTTGGCCGCCGCCGTAATGGCCTGCATTTCGGCATGAGCCGTTACGTCGTGCAACATTTCGGTCAGGTTATGGGCACGCGCAATGATGCGGTCGCGACACACCACCACGGCGCCTACCGGCACCTCGCCCTGCTCTGCCGCCCTGCGGGCTTCCTCAAGGGCACGGTTCATATAAAAGGAATCGTCCATAGCGCTTGTATTCAGTGTTACTTGACGTGACAAATTTACAAATAATAATCAACAAACCGCAAAAAACGGTAAAAATTACCGTGCGAACCTTCCGCGCAACCACCGGCGCACGGGTTCGTCATAAAGGCGCAGGGCCGCATAGGCCAACACTACCGAAGCCACGCATACGCCGAGCGCCACGGGCCACGTGTGGGCAAACGTGCGTCCGGAACCGCCGAGCAGCCAATGATAGAACAGATACATCAGCGGATAGTGGACCATGTAGAGCGGATAGGACACGTCGCCCAGAAAACGGCATACGGAAGTAGAAAAACGGTCGGACGTAAGCCCCGAAGCCCCCAGCCAGAGCGCCACCGGAAAAGCCACCATGATGCAGAAGCACTCGAACACGCCGTTCAGACACACCGCTCCCGCACCCTCGACATAAGGCACATGGAACAGGACGGCCAGAATAAGGGCACACCACCAAAAGGCGCCGCGCACCCTGACGGGACGGAAACAGCGCTGCAAAAGCATTCCCATGGTAAAGGGAAACAGCAGACGGATGAACCCGCCGGCCAGATTGACGGCATCACACTTCCAGCCCACGCCGAACATGCCGTAACCGGACACGTCGGCCACCGTAAAGCCGGCCAGGCATATTCCCAGCACAGCCACCAGACACGCCAGTACGCGACGCGACAGACGATGAAGCCAGAAGGCATAGAGCACATTGCCGATATACTCGAAGAAAAGCGACCACGCCGGCCCGTTGAGCGGGAACATCTCGCCCGCCCCCCTGACCTCGTAGCTACTGCCCGAACAGGCCGGCACGAAACATACGGCACATACAAAGGCCAGCAGCGTCAGGGGAAGGCTTACGGACGTGCCGTCCCACTTCACACTGCCCTGCACCCAAAAGGAAACCAGACCGACCACGGCACCGAACACTACCATAGGGTGCAGCCGCACCAGCCGCCGGCGGAAAAAGCCACCCAGCGTAAAGCCTCCCCTGCCCCAACGGTCGTTGTAGGCATAGGCCAGCACAAACCCCGAAAGCATAAAGAAAAAATCGACAGCCAGATATCCGTGGTTGACCACACGGACCAGCCCGCCACCGGCAAAGGAATAGCCCTCGAACACATGATACCACACCACGAGCAGCGCAGCCACGCCGCGCAACCCGTCGAGCAGGGCATAATGAGGCTTGGTATCGGCATAGGACGCCGAAGAATAAACAGACTTCATACGAATCATTAAGAATAAAAATGGTACATCCGGCAACCGGCCTGCCTCGTTACGCAAAACCGGCAACCGTCGGAAAGGTTGTTTTTCAGTTGGCAAACTTACAAAAAAAAGACCGTACAGCCGCATCTCCGCCTGCCAAATATCCGGATGCTGATACTAACGGAACCAGGTAGGACCTTGCAGGAACCAGCTCCGACCTGGTTTTACTTACCCGGCAGGTATTTTTTTCAAGGCCGGCCGACATATTTCGTCCGAGCATCCGTACCGCCCTGTTGCCGCACACTGCCTCCAACCAAAGGCGGGTGCATAAATTAATGTGTATCACTCAGGAAAACATATAAAAGCAATTGAGCACTTATATTTTTTTAATTTTTTATTCAATGCAAAAGCACTTGATTTGAAATGTTTTCCATATATTTGCACCGCATTCTTGCTCACATGGCGCAAACTCACGATACGATAAATATCAAGAGCATCTGCGCGGGGAAAAGGATGTGCATGTATTAAAAAGGCGTTTGCTTAACACGTTGTTCTTGGCACACTGGAATCTCGCAAATTCTAAAGTATCAGTCAAGACGCAACAAGGCAGATAATCGCGGGATGTGTGCAAAAGAATTGTTCTATATGGTCTTTATATCTTGATTAAGAAAATCAAGACAAGACTGAATATCTATACAGGAACGTCTATTCCATATCAGCGTGGAACTGCACGTCGACTGTTCTGCTGATATGGGCAATGCGAGAGCCTCAGTGTACGGAACGACAGACAGGCATGTTTTCCACGCTTTTTTCATATCTGGAAATTATAGTCATTAAATTTTACCATTTGAGCCTGTTGGAAAACCAGTCCCACATTTTTATGCTGCATTGGCAGCATGACGTTAACTTGTATGCAGACTAAATTATGCTTTGGTGTTTACGGAGAGTTGTATATTGTAGACCTTAACCAAGTTATCTATTTTAAGGCCGATGACCATTATACACACGTCTGTTATGCCTCAGGAACTCATTTCATGATACCTTTCGGACTATCAAAAGTAGAAGAAGCCATTCACGAGAAACCTCTTTTTTGCAAGCAATTCGTAAGATTAGGTCGCACCTACATTGTCAATTTAGGGAGCGTATTCCATATCAATGCCGTTAAGCAAGTATTGCTTGTATCAGACAGTCATGGTGTGAACCACACCATACATCTGCCCAAGCCTGTACTACGCTCTCTGATGGGACTGATTGACGAAGCCGTAGCACAAAACAATGAACGAAAAATTACAAACGAAAAAGCGACCAAAAACTAATTCAAAAAACTACTTGTATCCCAAGTTCAGAACAAAGACACCGACCCTGCATCCGGCACGACCAGCCCAAAATATCTGTTTTTAAGATTCTCATACACTATACGGTAAAAATAAAAAACGATAGATTTTTATTTCTAAGCCTATATTCAAAGTCTTACAAAAAAAGACTTTACGGAATTTTTGTGCCTTATATTTTCAGAACTGACAGACTTTCTATCCTCATGTATTCTCCCAAAAGAAAAAAATACGAGTCCGCGAAGACAGACAATTCCCCCTTTTTTCATGTATAAAAGAAAACACACAGGAAAGCACAATTTAAATTCACGAAAAGAATGGCATAGTTCACGAATAACACGACATGAGGCAAATGCCCCGCATAAAAATGTGTTTAATTTTGTCAGCGAATGATGTATGCATACTCCTATATATAAATAGGGGTGTAACAAAAACGAAACATATAAATTATAAAAATAATCTTTTAAAACGCTGAATCATGAGAAAAAATGTACTGGTTTCTATTCTCGCGATGACCTCGGCTTCAACCTTAACAGCCTGGGCTGACGCGAACTTAGATCAGATTAAGACAGACGCTGCCACCGACTGGGAAGGGGCTTCTGACTTAACAATTGAAAGCGGAATGATTGTTTCTCCCTCGGGACTGACAATCACGCAAAACATCGGGAGACTTTATCCCGGAAAATACACCCTGACCGCTGGTACGAATGAAAATGCCAAGATCAAGGTAAACGGTGCCGCTTTGGATGCCGAAAATTCGTTTACGCTCACTGAGGAAAAAGACGTTATCATCAGCATTGAAAGTGCCAACGGAGGCCAGTATAAAGTAGGCGGACTCGCACTGACGCTAAAATACAGCTTCAGCGATGCCAAAAATCAACTGACCACCAAGCTGAGTGAAATCACGAACAAAATCTACACAGGCGACGCTGCCGGACAACAATTATTGCAGGAATCCAGCGAAATTGCTGCTCTGATTACCGGATTGTCGGACGACGGAAGTTCTTATGACAAATACGTAACATACGAACTTTATAAAGGGGTTGAAAACTCTACTCTGTATGCTCGAATCAACGAATTCGGAACAAAAGTTAACGCCCAGGCCAATAACTCTTCGGCCTACGCCGCAGCACAAGAAGCAGGGAATAACCAGGCCGAGGCACTCAAAGCCCTCAAAGCTACGGCTGACGCCATTAGCGATGGTACAAAAAAGACTTATGTCGGCAATATCACCAAGAGCCAATATGATGCAGCTAACAACGCTATCACCCAGTTCCTGACAAACGCCAAGACATCCTACGACAAAGGTACAGCTGGAATTGACTATACCGATGCCATAATCAGCAAATTCGCGGAAGATGCCGGCAAATTGGTTGCTGCTTACGGAAAAGCCATTACGGATGCCCAGTCAGACCACGATGCGTACGTGGACATGAGTGCAAAGCTGACCACCATTAAGGCCCTCTACAACGCGTCATTGCAGGAAGTTTACAACAGTCTGCAAGGTGATGAGACACATCCTGATGTATACGGCAACCTGCGCACCGAAGCCCAAGGAAAACTAAATGCCGTATACATGAACATCATGACGATTGAAAAGGCCAACGGTACGTCTGAAGACCACTCTCAAGCTACCGAAACCCAAGCCGACAATGAAGCCAAGCTGACTGCCTACACGGCCGAAATCAATCAGTTGAAGAACGACTATACGACGCTTGCCACCAACTTGAAAACGGCTTACACCAATGCCATGACTGAACAGGCGAAGTTGCAAAACAGTCTGAACGCCCTGAAAGAAACTCCGGGTGTAGGCGATAACGACAAATTCACGGCCGACATCAACAAAATCCAAGCTTCAATTGACGCATTCGGTGCAACCATCACAACCGACAATGAAGCCAACAATATCTACGGAAAAGATTACACGACAACTATCAACAGCATTAACACTTCCATCAACAAACTGATTAGCGACTCTCAGGGCGCTGTGAACAACTACAATGCGTGGAAAGCCGTTACCACTCTGTTGGAAGGAAAACAAACCGAACTCAATACGGCAAAAGAAGCTGTTGGAAAACTGAAGTCTGCCGACGGAAAATACACCGCAAGTGGAAGATATCCCAATGTAGAGGCCGACATCCAGAAATATATTACAAATTTTACGTCAGGCGCTAACGCCGCTTTGGCTGCCGGCACGTGTGTAAAATATCAGACCGACAATCAAAAAGCCATCACCGACCTGAGCGACAGCATTAGCACCTATAAGAGCAACGCTGAAGCAGCCATCAATGCCTACAACATTATCGTAAGCGAATTGGGCAAATACAATCCGGCCATTACAAAACTGGTTGAAAAGGTAACTAACCGCAACGTAACCGTTGGAGGTTCAACCACAACTTACGGTGATAAGATTGATGCTTTCCAGGCCAAAGTTACAGAAATTACCACTGCCAAAGACAAAGCGCTGACACTTACTGACAAGAAACACTATGAGGCAATGATAGCTGCGGCACACCTGACAAACGGCGTAACAATCGTTAATGACGCTGATGCTTTGGTCAGCACATACGATGCCGACAAGGCCAATTACGACGAAAACGTTGTTGACCAAGCTCTGGCCAACTTGCTGAGCCAGGCTACAAATCTGGTCAACGGAGCTAAGTCCAAGCTCAATGGCTACAGCTGGACAACTGCAGGGCTGGGACTCAGCTATGATGATATCATTGCAGAAAAGGCTATCATCGAGAACAAGCTGAAAGCTCAGGAAACACAAATTGCCGATGCTGAAAAAGAAACAGACAAAACAGCCGCCATGGCCGTGCTGACTAAAGTTAACAGTGCCGTCAGCGCTATCCATACGGAAATTGACGCTCTGATTGAAAAAGCCAATGGCATTAAAGCTAAAGTAACGGCCAACAACGAAGCCAAAGCCAATGCATACAAGGTTATTGATGCCATCAACGAACAACTCAACGGTAAAACCGACGGCACACTGAAAGGTGTAGCAGCCTTGAATGAGGATGGAAACAGAGCGTCGGAATTTGCCGACCTCGTAAGCAGCCTGCAAAGCAAAATTAATACACAGAAAGATGCCGTTGACGCAGCCCACAGTTCAGAGACACTTGTTGCAGCATGGGCAGACAGCCAGAATGCCAAGGGTATTGAAAGCAAATTGAACGACATCAAGCAGGAAGTACTCAACGCACGCAGTGCCGCCGAAGCCTCAACCGTCAACTACAAGGCTTACAACGAAATCCTTACAAAGATTACCGACCTTGCCATAGAAACCAATCTAACAAAAGCCTCTGCCGACGTTGCCGCCGTTAAAGGAATTTCAGCAGAAGCCAAGGCTTACTACGACGGCGTAATCAAAGGATACAGCGACAATCTGGCAGCACTCAAGAAACAGACCAGCGATGCCTATTCAGGCGAAAATCGCAACTGTGCTGACATAAAGGGAACAATCATCAACCAGTTGACCAACCTGAACAACAACATCAAGGTGGTAGGACAGAACGCCACCAACAACCAGACAGCATACAACGGTCAGGCAACAGATTATGAAACGAAAAACCAATATTGGGCTGACACTTATTACGCTATCTCTACGGGCGACCAAACCAGTGAAGTTCAAGGCTATCTTAACGACCTGACTGTACAGCAGACCAAACTTGCCGAACTGAATACAGCCATCAAGTCCTTCTATGAAACAGGTCTATCTGCAGCCAAGAACGACAGTATCCTGAATGAATTGACAAAGGTAAACGCTGCCATCAAGGATATTGCCGACCGTCAGCACGATGGTTACGACACTGCCGTAGCCAAAGACAACCTGACACGCTATACTGCATTTACCACAATGGTGGGCAACGTAAGAACGGCTTACAACGAGGCACTTGAAACTATCTCCAAGTTCAGTGCTCTGACTAACCGTAACCTTGTTGAAACGGCCAACGCAAGCATCACTACGGCCAACACTGCCATCAATGGCATCCTGACCAATTTGCGCAAATTGGAAAGCGATGTTGAAGATGAATACAATAAAACCGTCAGTCCGGCTCTCTTTGACGCTACTGAATCTCACAAAGCTGAAGCCGAAGCATTCATTACAGAAATCAACGATGCCATTACAGCTCTTGACAACGCTGTGAGCGGCGTAGCTAAGTCTGTATTCGGAACCGATTTCGCCGAAGCTGAAAACAAGTTGAACACTGCTATTGATGAATTGGAAGCAGCCGGATACAACGAAAATGTAGTAAAGAATGCATTTGCTGATGTAAGAACCATTGTTGCTGATGCCAACAAAGACTTTGAAGATAAGTTCTTTGCCCTGTCAGTAGATGCTCACCTCAACGCCTTTGAAACCATTGACAGCAAACTGGTGGCCGGCAAAGAAGAAGCCGCCAAGAACGAATGGAACGTTGTTATTACGGCAATCAACAACCAAGTTGCGCAAGAAAAAGCTGACCTGCAGAAGTTTGAATACACCGGCGACCTTGACGGTTCTCAAAAGGCTCAGATTATCAAAGACTACGACGAACTTGTTAAAAACACCGTTACTGCGGCTATTACAGCCTACAATAAGATTGAAGCCGGCAAATATTATGTAAGCCAGCCAGGCATAAAGGACATGCTGAAACCGTTTGAAAGCAGCACAATCTATACCGACGCCAAGGCAGCTTCACAAAATCAGGCCGTCAACAAAAAAGCTTACGAAGCAATGAAAAAAGAAATGAGTACTTTGCAAGCTACTCTTGATGCTGCTGTAGCCTTTGTAAACAATTATGTCATCACTGACGACTGTGGACGCAGCACGGCACAAAACTTGATCAACAACCTGCAGGCCACAATTGAAGAGAAACTTCAGAACGGTGGTTGTGCAAACTACTACAACGATGGTGAGGGTAACTTCAAAACTACTTATGACGGTATTGAGGCATCGATTAAGACTATTTATGACAATGCCAACGGAATTGAAAGCGACAAACTCGCAACAGAAATAGTAGCACTCAAGGGTGACCAGAACAAGGCTGCTGCGGCTGTTGATACTGACGCAGAAAAGGCAGCAGAAGTTGCGACTTACATTACGAAGATTGAAGATTTGGCAACATCATTGACAAATACATTAAACAGTGATGACTATCTTGCATTGGATGCCAAGTCAAAACAGCCGGTACTCCTTGGCTTCGAAACAAAGATTGCCAACATGCGTGCCGAACTGGCAGCATACTATGACAATACATTGGTTGCTGCTACCGCAGAAGCACTCAACAAGGCTCTCGCTGAAGTAGAAACGAATTATAATGCCGAAATTGAGGTACTTAACGGATGCCACAAAAATGTGATTGCAGATTACACTGAGGCTCTCGCTGCCGTTAAGGCTTCAATTGACGGTATACGCGCAGATATCACCAAGTACAATGATGAAGACGGCTCAATTCTGTTCTACGAAGGCAAAATCAAGACCAATATCAGCAATGTAGCTGACGAGCTCAAAGGCCTGACAGCTGACATCGCCAAGGCACAGGAGCCGTACACCATCAACGACAACAAGTATGTTGAACTGACCAAAGAACTCAATGAGTTAAGTGCTTCGATGACTGCACTTGAAGAGAAATTGGGCAACTTCGTATACTTTGACACTACAACCGAGAGCTATAAGACAGAGGTTAAGGCAATTAACGATCTGATTGCCACCGACCGCAAGACGGCTGACGAGGCCAATGCAACATCCTCGTTGAAAGCCAACAGCACAAACGCCAACAAGGCTGTCATTTCCGCTCGGATTGCTGCTCTTGACAAGCTTGCCACTTACACCGAAATGGATGGCAGAATCAATAGTGTACTCACAAATGCACCGGGACTGAAAGGCAGATGGAACGAAGTAAACAATCTGATTCAAAACAGCAAATACACCGATGAAGTTAGAGTTGACCTCCAGGCAAGATTGAACAGTATCAACACGTTGTGGAACCACCTGAGCACCTACAATGCCGATGCTCGCTACGGTATCATCTACTATGACCTCGACGGAAAGCCCGTCTATGCCGACAACAACGTTCAGGGCGTGGCCATCGACTACATGACAGAAGCTGTTCCCGCTGCAGAAAAACGCTTGACCGAGCTACATGAGCAACTCAACACGCTGGAAACCGCAGCCAAAGACAATGCTTACATTCTGGGTGACGTGAACCGCGACAAGGCAGTATTGGTTGACGACTATACACAGATTCTGAACTACGTACTCGAAATCGAAACCGTAGAAGAAGGTACGATGGAATTCCTGGCTGCCGATGCCAACGAGGACGGCAAGGTCAACATTGGTGACGTTACACGCACGACCAACATCATCCTCGGCAACACAAGCGGATTCAGCATGCATCGTGCGGCAGCCCTTTCTACCGCCCAGCAAACTGAGGCCGGCCACATTGAACTGGCTACCGAGCAGGATGGCGACATCACCCGCATTGCCGTGAAGATTGCTGGCATGACTCAAGTTGGTGCAGGTTGCCAGATGGACATCAAGTTGCCGTCAAGCGTAACCCTGCTCGGCGAAACGGCTGTAAGCAGCGAACACTCGCTCAAATCCAACACTCTGGCCGACGGTACACATCGCGTCGTAATCAGCTCACTGCAAAACAGCGAACTGGGCACCAATGGCGAGGCCGTACTCGTACTTGAACTGACCGGACGCGGAGCTGAGAACATTGCTATCGACAATGTATTGGTGGCTAATGCTGCAGGCGTGGCTTACAGCATTGAAGGCATTGGCAATATCACTGGAATCAACGGTGTAGACGCCAACAAGAACCTCAAACAGAAGATTTACTCAGTAGGCGGACAGATGTTGAAATCTCTGCAGAAGGGTGTAAACATCCTACGTGGTTCTGACGGTTCTACAAAGAAAGTGTTTGGAAAGTAAGACCTTGAAATTCAGATAGAATTCTAATTCTTGCGAACAATGAAGGCGTGGCGTCACGTAAATGGTGTCACGCCTTCTGTTTAAAAGACATAAAATCAAGAAAATCATTTAGCTTAAATTGAGTATGAACAGAATGAATATCTTTCATCATAGGCTGGTGTCGAAACTGCTTCTTGCAGGCTTCACATTCATGTGCCTCCTTACCGACGTACAGGCTGAAAACAAGGTAACAATAGATAACTTCAACATCAAGCCGGGCGAGGAAAAAACCGTAGCGGTCTACCTCGAAAATGACGATGCCATGTCTGCCCTGCAAATGGACATCACATTGCCGCAGGGACTTCAGTATGTAGCCAACAGTCTGACTCGAAACGAAGCCCGCCTGGACCGCGACACACACTCGCTCTATATGAGTGCACAGACCAACGGGAACTTGCGTTTGCTGATTGTTCCCTCTGACGAGACACCGATTGCAGGAAACAGCGGTGCCATAGCCTACTTTACGGTTGAGGCCAGCAGCAACTTCGTAAAAGAAGGCAACATTGAACTCACGCAGATTGTAGGCAGCAGCAGCGAAAAAGACGAAGAAACCGGATTCACCAAAAAATTCGAGATGAGCAACTACGTGGTAGACGTAGCTCCCTACGTAGGTAAAATCTACACCGCCACCGACACCATCGCCATCAAAACCGACAGCACGGCCAAACGCATCAGCGTTGTACTTGACAACTTTGTTGACATTCGCAGCATGCAGGCTTCAATCACCCTGCCGAAAGGCCTGACTTTCGTCACCAAAGAAAACAGCGAGAAGCCTAAGTTTGACTACGGAACACGTTTGCCACAAAACGTAACGATTAGCTCCAACTATACGGCAGACGGACGCCTGAAACTTGCCGTCTCCGGTATGACAACGGAATGTTTTGCCGACACCACAGGTGAAGTTTTTGCCTTCTACGTAAAAGCAGACACCACCCTGGCGCTCCGTTCGGAAATCCTGATCAATGACGTTATAGTCGCAGACAAAGCCGGCAATTCATTCGGACTTTATGATGAGGTAAAATTAGGTGTAACCAACGCCTACATCGCTCATTACACTCCGGTTCAGGAAATAGTTGACTCCTTGCGCACCCTCTATGGCGCTGCCATTGACAGCATTGCTGCCAACGCTGCCGACGTGAAGGACCATGAAGACATCCTGGCTGCCCAGGCTGACATTGCCGCCCAAATCGACAAGTTACAGCAAACCGTAGAAGAAGCTTATGACAACGAAACACTGGTTGAAAACCTAAGCAACATTGAGGCTACCACCAAAGAAATTGAAACAGCCATTGCTGTCTGGGTTGAAAAGGCCCTGACTGAACAGACTAAACTGGTTGCCAACAACGAGGCCTACATACGCCTTACTGGAGAACTTGACAGTCTGCAAGCCAAACTTGACGAGGCCAAAGAAACCATCAATACAAAATACCAGGAAGTAGCTGACCAGTTTGCCGAAGAAACAGCCAACATTCAGGCCAGCATTACGGAACTCCGCGACAGTATGACTGCCGACTATGAGGCAGTAAAACTGACGAGTGAAAGTACAATAGATTCAGAACCAATCACTGAAGCTATCGAGAAACTCCTGGCAGATGCAGCCGAAGCTTACGACAAAGTAACCGGTATTATAGGTATTACAATCAATGACATACAAAGTGGTGCGGTTGAAATATATGACGTAACAGGCAAGAAAATGAATACTTTGGTTAAAGGAGGAAATTTGTATATCATCAAACATGCCAATGGGAAAGTGTACAAACTTTATGTAAAGTAAGAAGAAAGTGATACGACGTGAGTCGGCTAACAGTTAGATCCGCATTACGCACGCGGCAGGAAAAATAATATCCTGCCGCTTTTTATATACCCTCCCCGACGAAAGTAATGCGCTCACACATGTAGAAACCAACAACACCTTACCCACAAAGTAATGTTCATTCAGACATCAATCCCCGAAACGTATAAAAAGTCGGCTGATATTTTTTTTCAGGCGCCGGAAAAGTTTTTTTATGTCGGATCTTGTTTTTCCGAAACGCCCAAAATATTTAAATTGCCTTCCCGAACTTATTTTCAACGCGTTTGAGGAGCTGTTTATCCATAAAGCACAGAATTACAAATCTTGAATCTGTGAACTATACGTGCTACCTATCAGGTTGCAACAGGTTATGCAACCTGTACTAAAGTCCGTCACAACATGGATTTGTCTGACCACCCCCAACGGGCTGTATAACCTATTTTCAGCCGCTCTGAGAGCCTAAAAATGACGGGAGTATATCTTTAGGGGTAACAAAATCAAACGTTGGATACTGCCGCAAAAAAAACTTTACACACAATCCGCATGCTATAAACCATCATGCTATTTTATTCACTCAACAGTAAAGCACAAAAAACTCCGCCGCATTCATCGTTACGATAACGCAGAATGCGGCGGAGATTTTATGCATAAAAGGCCTGCAAACGGGCCTTTCGGGAACTAAAGCGACTGGATAAGCTGCTTGACCACGGCTGAAATGGCGCGACCGTCAGCACGGCCCATCAGCTTTTTGGTGGCTACGCCCATCACCTTGCCCATGTCCTTGGGACCGGCAGCTCCGGTTGCGGCCATGATGGCCCGGATTTCCTGCTCCAGCTGCTCGGGCGTGAGCGGCTCAGGCAAATAGCCTTCGATGACGGCCACCTGCTTGAGTTCCTCTTCAGCCAGGTCAGCACGACCCTGCTGGGTGAAAATAGCGGCAGCATCCTTGCCCTGCTTCACCATCTTGGCCATAATCTGCTGGGCCTGGGCGTCGGACAATTCGTTACCTGCTCCGGGAGCCGTCTGGGCTTCGAGAAAGAGTTTCTTAATGTTACGCAAAGTGTCCAGGCGCACTTTGTCATGTGCCTTCATGGCCTGGGCTATGTCGTGATTGACAGTTTCAAAAAGTGACATAAGCTATATTTTTATTTATCGTTGCGCCCTGTTGCGGAACGGGGCATGTATGTTTTCAAACTCGTTACGGTCAGGAAAATACGATGGGGGTAGGACCGTTGGAGCTCCCGTTTTCCACCACGGCATCGTCGAGTCCGGTCGACTTGCTCTTGATGGAATTAAGCACCTCGAGCGAGCGCTTGAAGGTGGGGGTTGTCTCGACCATGGCGATGATGTTGTCGTTGTCGAGGTCGTCGGTTGAAAACTGATAGGTCTTGTAACGGTGTTTCGTTGCCGTAGGTTCGTTTCCGCTCTGGTAGAATTTTCCGCGGCGGATGTTGTTCTTTTCCGTCTTCTCGTCCTCTTCCTCCGTACGGGCTGCTATTTCGGCCATGTGTTTCTCTTCCATACCGGGCAGGGTATTAACGCCGAAGCCGGAGGCCAGCACCGTAACCTTGACCTTCTTGCCCAGCGAAGAGTCGGTTGAAAGCCCCCACTTCGTCACCACATTGGGTGAGAAATGGCTCATAAAGTCGTTCACCTCGTTCATCTCGTCCATCATCAGCATTTCGCCCTCTTTCTCGGCACTGAAACTGATGGAGAGCAACACCTTCTTGGAGTTGAAAATGTCGTTGTTGTTGAGCAACGGAGAATGGAGCGCATCCTGAATGGCGGTGTGCACACGATTTTCGCCCTCGCCGTAACCGGTGGAGATGATGGCCACGCCACCGTCCTTCAGCGCCATGCACACGTCGTTGAAGTCGATGTTGATGGTACCGCGGGTGGTAATGATTTCGGCAATACTGCGGGCAGCTATCGACAGGGTGTCGTCAGCCTTGCCGAACGCACTCAGGATAGTCAGGTCGGGATAAATCTCACGCAGGCGCTCATTATTAATCACGAGCAGGGCATCTACCTCACGCGCAATTTCCTCCACGCCATCGAGGGCCTGGTCAATCTTGACGTTTCCCTCAAAGCGGAACGGGATGGTCACGATGCCCACCGTCAGGATACCCATTTTCTTGGACTCGCGCGCAATGATGGGCGCAGCACCCGTACCGGTACCGCCACCCATTCCGGCTGTCACGAATACCATTCTTGTGTTGCCGTCGTCGAGCATACGCCGTATTTCTTCAATACTCTCCTCGGCTTTGTCGCGGGCCTTTACGGGGTCGTTTCCGGCTCCCAGTCCTTCCTTGCCCAACTGGAGCTTGAAAGGTACGGGCGAATCGTCGAGGGCTTGACGGTCGGTATTACACAAGGCGAACGACACGTCGTGGATGCCCTCGCGGTACATGTGGTTGACAGCATTTCCGCCGCCTCCGCCTACACCGATTACCTTTATGATGGCCGGCGTGCTTTCGGGCAAGTTGAAACTCACGTCCGGCTCACTTGTATGCTTGTATTCTTCTGACATAGTCTTCTGTATTTTAGTGCTGCAACTGCGTTACTTATCTCTCGTTGTCGTCATCGTTGAGCATGTTGTTGATCCAGCCGGTGAATTTGTTCCACCGCTGGCTGCGCTTGGCCCGACGACGTTCCTTTTCAGCCTCTTTTTCCTGCTTGATGCGTTCTTCCTCAAGCCGGCGGGCTTCCTCTTCGGCCTTCAGCCGCTCAGCTTCCTTTTGCTGGGCCTCCTGCTGCGCCTTCAGTCTGGCCAGCTCGGCAGGTGAAGGTCCGCTCGGCACGTGAGCATTCTCATCGCCCGGGCCGAACAGCGAAGCCGTAGCGGCAGGCTGATTCAAATCGTCACTGCAACAGTTGACAGTTCCCTTGTCCAACAACGCCAGCACGGTAAAAAGCTGACCGTCTTTCATTCGGCCTTCCTGATTCTGGGGCATGCGTACATTCACCTGGATGTTGCGTGCAATACGCAGCTTCTCAAAGCCCGTAAATTCGCGAATAGCCTTATCCAAACCGTTCAGGAATGAAGCACCTCCGGTAACGATGATGCCACCCAGCAACTGATTGGCCGTATAACCGGACTTTTTAATCTGATGGCTGACATTACGCAGGATTTCCTCCGTACGAGCCTCCACAATTTCGTTGAGCAGTCCGGCCTTGATGGTACGTTCGTCCTCGAGTTCGATTTCCTCTGCGGCCGTCTTGGCAATCTCCTCCACCGGAGTATATGCCACGGCATGCTTGATTTTCAGTTTTTCAGCTTCGTTCTCTTCAATGGAGAATTGCGTCATGATATCTTTGGTCAGGTTCTCGCCGCCCAAAGGCAACACCGTAAGCTGCCGGAGAATATTGCTCTTGAAAATCGCAACGGTAGTAGTACCTGCTCCCATGTCCAGCAAAACACATCCCGAACGACGTTCCGTGTCGGTAAGCAGCACGTCGGCCAAAGCCAGCGCCGATATGGGCTGGGCCACAATATCTACGGTCTGGAAACAATGGCGCATATTTTCACTCAACTGCGGACGGGCCACGATGTTTACAAAACGGCCCTCGATGTGATCGGTCAGTACACCGATGGGATTGGTCTCAAACTGAGTACCCACTTTATACTCCTGCGGAACGACGTCCAGAATTTCCTTGTCGGTCATAGCCGTCGTACGATTGATGTCGAGCAACGAATCAATCAGTTCATGGGTAATACCGGTTTGCGTGTCCAGCTCCTTGGTTACGGTATTCTTTACCGTATGTATTCCTTTACCGCCCAGACCCAAATAAACCTTATATATTCTGCGTTTGAGCGTCTTCTGGAGTTTGCTGATAATATTATTGATGCACTGCGTGGCCTTGTCCGCATTAAAGATGGCTCCTTTCCGGATAAACGAGGACGAGGGTTCCTGCGCCAAGGCGAGAACCTGTATGCCACCGTCCGGCAATTTATGGCCGGCGACGCCCGTAACTTTTGACGAGCCTATTTCAATGGCTACAATGATGTTGTCTTCCATATTTATTCTTGTTTTTTTGTGCAAATAATTTGATTGGCATACTCAACGTTGATGCGTGAGTACTTGTTCCAACCCACTTCGCCTGCCACTTTGTCATAAAAAGCACGCAGATGCTTGAATTTCTGAAACATGTTCACGGGTTTCCCCACATATATAATCTGGTTGCCTACGCGAGGCACCATCTCCACATTACCCCGGGAATCGACATTGATTTGTTCGATCTGATCATTCCAGAAGGGGTCTCTTTGCAAATGACTGCCAATTCTTACCAAATATTTCTTGGCATAATCAGGTGTGATATTGCCAGTTGCCACCACCAAATCAGCAGCATAATTCAACCTTGGCAACACTTTTCCGGCGCTATCCAGAAAATAATCATCGCCGTTGCTGGCCATCACACGCATAACCGGCAGACGCTGCTGCACGGTAATATATATCTGTGTTCCGGACTTATAACATACCACCTTGCTGATGAAGGGGTTTTTCATAAGCCGGTCTTCAATCTGCTGTCCGTTAACCTCTGCCACTTTCTTTCCCAGCGGATAGAGTTTTGAACGTTCCAGGATACGCTGCACTTCCTGCCGGGTAATAAACCCTGCCCTGACGCTGTCCGTTATTTCGATGGTCACATTCTGACACACGCTGTTCGACTTCTCGGCATTGACGTGAAAAAACGCATATACCAGATAAGCCACGGTGGCCACGAGCAAGAGCAATTTTAAAAGCAGTTTCATGCCTTTCGGTGCTTTGAGGTAAAAACGCAATTACTGTGCCAGTTTACGTTTCAGGATGTCGGTCAGCAAGGGCACGCTGTTGTCCACGTCGCCGGCGCCGAGCACCATCAGCACATCAAAATCCTTTTTCTCTACCAGAGCCGGAAGTTCGGCTTTCATCACCATCTGTTTTTCCATATCGGGACGAAGCGCGTCAAAAATCAGACGACTCGTCACGCCCGGCAACGGAAGCTCGCGGGCAGGGTATATGTCGAGCAAAAGCACCTCATCAAGCAAAGAGAGGCTCTCGGCAAATTCCTTATAGAAATCGCGCGTACGGGTGTAGAGGTGCGGCTGGAAAATCGCACTGATTTTACGGCCCGTAAACACTTCGCGCAGCGACTGGATGCTCTGACGTATTTCGGCCGGATGATGGGCATAATCGCTCAGGAACACCAGTTTGTCAGTCTTAATCTGGAAATCGAAGCGACGCTGCACGCCGGCAAAACTCAGCATGGCCCGGCGGATGTCGTCGGCCTTGCAGCCGGCAATCTGGGCCAGCGCCATGGCGGCAATGCCATTCTCGATATTGATGCTCACGGGCACGCCCAGCTCTACATCCTTGATATTTTCAAAAGGCGACACGAAGTCGAACACGATGTGTCCGCCACCAATCCGCAGGTTCTCGGCATGAAAGTCACCCTCGTCACGCGAGTAGTCATAGCGGCGCACGCCGTCCTGCAAATCCTCGGTCATTTCAAGGTCACGGTGAATCACCAGGGCGCCGCCCGGCTGGATGAGCGAGCTGTAATGACGAAAGCTTTCCAGATAGGCCTCCTTGGTGCCGTAAATATCGAGGTGGTCGGGGTCGGTAGCCGTAATGACCGACGCATAGGGCGTCAGGTGATGGAACGAGCGGTCGAACTCGTCAGCCTCAATCACCACGTAAGGGCTTTCCTTGTCGAGCAGATAATTGCTGTCAAAGTTCTTGGATATTCCGCCCAGAAAGGCGTTGCATCCGCCCTGACACTCACGCAGGATGTGGGCCGCCATGGTCGACGTGGTCGTCTTTCCGTGGGTTCCGGCCACGCAAAGTCCCTTCATCGAGCGGGTCAGTACGCCCAGCACCTCGGCGCGCTTCTGCACGCTGAAGCCTTCGGCCCGGAAATAGCTCAGCTCACGATGGTTCTCGGGAATGGCGGGAGTGTACACCACCAGGGTATGTTTGGGGTCACGGCATTCGTAGGGAATGAGCCGTTCGTTCTCGTCGTAATGAATCAGGGCGCCTTCCTTGCGCAACTGCTCGGTCAGTTCACTGGGCGTGCGGTCATAACCGGCCACCACAACCTTGCGTGAAAGGAAATAACGCACCAGTGCGCTCATGCCGATACCACCGGCACCCACAAAATAAACGGATTGAATATCTTCTGCTTTCATCATTTTCAAATGCTCTCCTCTTGTGCAGGCCTTCGTCGCCAAATGCCCCGTAACGAAGGGGCTGCGGGCCAGGCCTCATTGTATTTTTTCTTGGTTGTATTTTCTTGTTTGTTTCCTTCTCTGTATGACCCTACGCTTGCTGACCGGCCAGCCGCAACACTTCGTCGGCTATGTCCGAAGCAGCATTGGGGCGCGCCAGCACCCGGATGTTGGTGCTCAGCTGCTGCAGGCGGTCGGGCTGCGTAATGGTATTGATGGCCAGGGGCAGGAGCGTCATGCGCGCTTCGCTGTCCTTTACATACAGGGCCGCATCACGCTGCACCAGCGCCAGGGCATTCTTCGTCTGATGGTCTTCGGCCACATTGGGCGACGGCACCAGAATCACCGGTTTGCCCAGCAGACAGAATTCGGAAATACTGCCCGCTCCGGCACGTGAAATCACCAGATCGGCCACGGCATAGGCAGTGGCCATGTCTGAAATGAAGTCGGTCACATACAGGTTGTCGGGCTTGCCCCTGCGGGCCAGCTCAGCCTTGATTTCTTCCTTGTAGTATCCGCCCGTCTGCCAGATAAACTGGATGTCGTTCTGCTGACGTACCAGAGGCAGGTTGCCCAGCACGCTCTCATTCAGCGTACGTGCGCCCAGCGAGCCACCCACAATCAGCAGCGTGCGCTTGTGCGGACTGAGCCCCATTTGCTGAAGCGCCGCTGCGCGGTCGACCTGAGCGTTAAGCAGGCCCTGGCGTACGGGATTGCCGGTAAACACGATTTTATCAGCGGGGAAAAAGCGCGACATGTTTTCGTAAGCCACACAAATTTTTGTGGCGTTTTTGGCCAGCAGCTTGTTGGTTACGCCAGCATACGAATTCTGCTCCTGCAGCAGCGTGGGTATGCCCATTGACTCGGCCACGTTAAGCGTAGGCCCGCTGGCGTATCCGCCCACGCCCACGGCAACCTGCGGCCGGAACTCGCTCACGATTTTACGGGCCAGACGACGGCTCTTGAGAATTTTCATCAGCACTATGGCGTTGCGCCACAAGTGTTTACGGTCGAAACCGCAAATGGGCAGGCCCTTGATTTCGTAGCCTGCGGCGGGCACACGCTGCATCTCCATACGGCCCTCGGCACCTACAAACAGGATTTTGGCATCCGGGCGTTTCTCACGTATGGCATTGGCAATGGATACGGCCGGGAAAATATGTCCGCCCGTTCCGCCACCACTTATTATGACTCTCAATTCTTCGTTCATATCGCTACTTTATATAGTATCTTGCAAAAATAAGCATAATATTCCGAAATTCCCAAAAATACGATTCATAATTTTAATAACATCCGTAAAAAGATTTTCACGTTCTTCTACATCCCGTCTCCGGCAGTGCAGGTTTGCAGTAATGCTGCAATCCGACACCTAAAAACATTTGGTTTTCAACATCATGAAAGCAACGGCCGGCATTCCGGCATGAACACGTCGGCCGGTTTTTGCACGCGCCCCGCAGCAGTATTCCGCCT
>FR903585.1:34272-38176 GCA_000438115.1 Prevotella sp. CAG:617
CCGCCACCTGAAAAATTTTTCCCGCCGCTCAAAAGAAAACATGTGCCGACTTTTTCAAAAAAGGCGGCGCCCCGCCCTTCCGCACTCCGGCAACCGCCCCATACCAGCCGAAGAAGGAGAAACGCCTCGGCCATATACAAAAAAACTTCACCGGTCTGCCTCTTGCTCCCCGAAAGGAGATTGACAAACCGGTGAAGTGCTATCTTCATTACTGCGGCCCTAAACGGCATTTGGCGCCATGTCCCGCCACCTGCCGTGCAGCCGTTGGCATCAGTTCGCGTTCTTTTTGCTACCGAAAATCAACTGATATCCGGCCTTCTTCACGTCGCTCTTGGCGGTCTGCTTGCCGCTGACCACCTGCCAGCGAGGTTGTTTGGCACGCGCCATACGGGCTTTTGCCCGTTCAGCCTCGGCCTTGCGGGCCAGTGCCTTTTTCTCCTGATTACGTTTGTTCCACTCGCTGATGGAATAATAGTTACCCGACTCCTTGTCCAGCAGTTCCAGCTCAGGCAGTTTCATCGGTTCGGTAGCTCTGAGATTGCTGCCGATGGATACGGGAGTCACCTCCACTGCAGCCACACCGGCCTGAACAATACCGATTTCCTTGGCTGCAGCCAACGACAGGTCGACAATAGCTCCACGGCGGAACGGACCACGGTCGGTCACCTTTACGAGCACCTCGCTGCCGTTGCGCGGGTTGCGTACTTTCAGAATGGACCCCAGAGGGTAAGTTTTGTGTGCGCAGGTGAGACTGTCCTTGTGATAACGTGAGCCGTCACTTACGCGGCGTCCGTGCAGACGATTAGAATAATAAGTGGCATTTCCGCGGTCTTGCGCCATAACAGGTTGAAAATCCATGACTGACAACACTACGGCAACTGCCCAGAAAAATGTTCTAATTCTTAACTTCATTCAATCTATTTTTATTACGGAGAAGAATAAAAACGTGTCTTTGCCATCAACACAGCTTGTCGCGAAACGCAGCAATGTCTTTTTTATGCGTTTCAACCCGAAGAAAACGACGACATGAAAACGGGCCGTCAACAAGCAGTTCTCCGTATGGTTTCGGGTGCAAAGTTACGGCTTTCCCCAAAAACGCGCAAAGCCGCGGCGTTAAAAAATAGAAAGCAGAAAGCCTAATCGGCTGATTTTGAGCCTTCATTTAAAATCCCCGATACGCCGAAACCGCCATGTATAGGGCGATTGGGGGAGGTCGGCCACGTTTTAACCTTATTTAAGAAACCGACCTGCCGAAAGGTCGGAAAAAGGATAGAAAAAGGGTGGAAAGCAGCCTTTCCGGCCTCACTTTCCACCCCTTGTTACAATTATTTCAACAGACGGGCCGACAGTTTTTCAAGCATGTCGTGCGTCATGGTTTCGAGGTTGAATGAGGGTTTCCAATCCCACTCCTGACGGGCACACACATCGTCCAGGCTGTTGGGCCAGCTGTTGGCAATCGAAGCCTTCAGGGGATCAACCTTATACTCCATTTCAAATTCAGGACGCTCTTTGCGGATAGCTGCATAAATGCCCTCGGGATCAAAACTCATGGAAGCAATGTTGAAACCGTTGCGGTGAATCAGACGTGAGGGGTCAGCCTCCATCAGCTGCACGCAGGCGTTGAGCGCATCGGGCATATACATCATGTCCATATAGGTTCCTTTGGGAATGGGGCAGATGAATTTCTCACCGCGTACGGCGCTGTAATAAATGTCAACGGCATAGTCGGTCGTACCGCCACCCGGAGGGGTTACGTTTGAAATCAGACCAGGGAAACGCACCGAACGGGTATCTACACCATATTTGGTATGATAATAGTCGCTGAGCAATTCGGTAGTTACCTTGCTCACACCGTAAATGGTACGCGGACGCTGTACCGTATCCTGCGGAGTATGGTCACGCGGCGTTTCCGGACCGAATGAACCGATTGAGCTCGGCGTAAATACGGCACAATTGTGTTCGCGGGCCACTTCAAGCACCTTGAGCAAGCCGTCGATACCAATTTTCCAGGCCAGCAAAGGCTTGCCTTCTGCCACTACCGACAACAACGCAGCCAGGTTATAAATCGCATCAATGTTGTACTGCTTCACAACACGCTCGATGGCTGCACCATCCGTCACGTCGCAGATTTCGGCCGGACCACTTTCCTTCAATTCGCCCTTAGGCTCTGCTCCGACAATATAGCCGGCTACTACGTGATCGTTGCCATAAATGCCACGCAACTTCATTGTCAATTCGGAACCGATTTGACCGGTTGCTCCGATTACCAGGATATTTTTCATTACTTTGAACTTGAGTGATTAGTATTTGATATGTTTGGTGTTGCAAAGGAAAATATTTTTTTTCATAAATTCGCCGTTTTTACATTGTTTTTTGATAGAAAATGAGTTCCTTTGCAGATGAGTAGGCAACCGCTGCTCCGGCAGGCTTCACACACCGCCGCAAAAACGCCATTTCATTTATTACATCTAATATAATTTCACAACACATTATGTACGGAAAATTCCAAGAACATCTCCAAGCGGAGTTGAAAAGCATCAAAGATGCCGGATTATACAAGAATGAGCGTCTGATTGAAGGCCCCCAGCAGGCTGCCATCCAGGTTGCCGGTAAGGAAGTACTTAACTTCTGCGCCAACAACTACCTGGGTCTGTCCAACCACCCGCGCCTTATTCAGGCCGCCAAAGACATGATGGACCGCCGCGGCTACGGTATGTCATCCGTTCGCTTTATCTGCGGTACGCAGGACGTTCACAAAGAACTGGAAGCTGCCATCAGCAAATTCTTCAAGACTGAAGATACCATTCTCTACGCAGCTTGTTTCGACGCCAACGGTGGTGTGTTCGAACCGCTGCTGACGGCTGACGACGCCATCATTTCCGACGCTTTGAACCACGCTTCCATCATTGACGGCGTGCGTCTTTGCAAAGCCAAGCGTTACCGCTATGCCAACGCCGACATGGCTGATTTGGAAGCCCAGCTGAAAGCTGCCCAGGAACAGCGTTACCGCATCATCGTAACCGACGGTGTATTCTCCATGGACGGCAACGTAGCTCCAATTGACAAAATCTGTGACTTGGCCGAGAAGTACGACGCTCTGGTTATGGTTGACGAAAGTCACTCTGCCGGCGTAGTAGGTGCTACCGGACGCGGTGTGAGCGAATTCTTCAACACCTACGGCCGCGTTGACATCTACACCGGAACTCTGGGCAAGGCATTTGGCGGTGCCATGGGCGGATTTACCACCGGCCGCAAGGAAATCATCGACATCCTGCGCCAGCGCAGCCGTCCGTACCTCTTCTCCAACTCTGTGGCTCCTGCCATCGTAGGCGCTGCCCTCGAGACTTTCAAAATGCTGGACGAGAGCAACGAAATCCACGACAAGCTGGTAGAAAACGTCAACTACTTCCGCGACAAGATGATGGCTGCCGGATTCGACATCAAGCCGACCCAGAGCGCCATCTGCGCTGTCATGCTGTATGACGCCAAACTGTCACAGGAATTTGCTGCACGCATGCAGGAGGAAGGCATCTACGTTACGGGATTCTTCTACCCCGTTGTGCCGAAAGACCAGGCCCGTATCCGCGTACAGATTTCTGCCGGACACGAGCGCTGCCACCTCGACAAGTGTATCGAAGCCTTCATCAAGGTGGGCAAGGAACTGGGTGTGCTGAAATAAGCCCCTGCGCTGTTCCGTAAGCATACGGGGAGGAGAAAAGGTCGCCAAAGGCCAACTCTCCTCCCCTTTTTATTTTTTCAACCGGCATCCGCGTTGCCCGCGAACATGACAGATGCCGGCATTCATCCTACCAGTAATTTCTGAAAAACACCTGACACACATGAAAACTCACTTCATCGGCTGCGGATGCGGCCTGCTGCTGGCCACGGCAGCCGCCGCACAGGA
>FR903586.1 GCA_000438115.1 Prevotella sp. CAG:617
TTCATGACAATCTGCTGGCCGCGCGGCGACAGGAGAAAACGGATAAAGGGCTCCACCACGGCCGCGCGGTCAGCCGTATAATAATAATACAGCTCACGGATGATGGGGTAAAGATGGCTGCGGCCGGTGGCCATGCAGGGATAAACAAAGCGACGCCCGTCATATGACACCTTAAGCGCCTTCACGCGCGGATTAACGTAAGCCATGCCTACGTAGCCGATGGCACCCCGCGTTTGGCTCACTGACTGGATAACGGCTCCCGTGGCGGGCATGGAGAGCACGCCGGCCATGTAATTTTTTTCACGCAACACACTGGTCTTGAAAAACTCATACGTGCCCGACGAGGTTTCACGCGAATACACAATGATTTTCAGATCCGGTCCGCGCCGGCCGGTGTAAGGGTCACGCACCTGGTTCCAGTTGGTAATCTTACCGCGGAATATGGCCTCAAGCTGGGCGCGCGTCAGGTGTGAGACAGGATTGTCAGGATGCACGATAACGGCCAGGGCATCATACGCCACCACGGCCTGGCGCAACTGTTTGCCGGCCTTGCTGACCTTAATGCGCTCACCAAATTTGATGGCACGTGAGGCCATGGCGATGTCAGTGGTCCCGTCAAGAAGCGCGGAAATGCCCACACCCGAGCCGCCACCCGTAACGGTAACGCGCGCTCCGGGATGAAGCTGCATGTAAGTTTCGGCACCCTCCTGCGACACGGGCAGTACAGTATCACTACCCTTGATTTTCTGTGCGGCGGCACCGAGCGCAAAGGCCGCGGCCAACATGAGAGCCGCCAATCGGCTAAATGATTTCGTCATAAGCTGTACGATAAAAAAATTATGCCGCGAAATAACCGCTTTTGGGTTTCATTACGGTTGCAGCGGTATTACATTTGTGTTGCATCCCACACCGTCC
This sequence comes from Prevotella sp. CAG:617, assembly GCA_000438115.1. Lineage (GTDB taxonomy): Bacteria > Bacteroidota > Bacteroidia > Bacteroidales > Bacteroidaceae > Alloprevotella. The sequence continues at coordinate 916 of FR903586.1, forward strand.
GGGCGTGTGTAACGTAATTGTAACAAAGGTGACACAGGTTCGTTACACGCGCCTCGTACTTTTGCCGCAGAAAATGCGAAAAAGGATTATGAAAAAGTTACTGGAGAAGATCGTAACGGGCATCATCACGTGCAGCGGATTCCTGACCAGCGTGGTGATTCTGCTCATTGTGCTGTTTCTCTTTTCAGAAGGGTTCGGCATGTTCTCACAAAAAACCATTGAAGATGGCTACGCCCTGGTGGTTAACCGGCAGAACCCGGTGGATGAGCTCAACGCCAGACAAATCAAGGAAATCTTTGACGAGGACATCACCAACTGGAAACAAGTGGGCGGAACGGACGAGCGCATCATGCTGCTGCGCTTTGACGACATGCCCCGCTACTTCAGCCAGGAACAGCTGGGCGCCAACTATGAACACGCCACCCGCTGCATCGAACAGATGGTAACGGAAAACCGCGGCATCATAGCCTACGTGCCCGAAAACTTTGTGGACGAAGGATTTGAAGGCAAGCGCCTGACGGATCACCGCATCAGTCTGACCGAGGTGTTCCTGGGCAAGGAGTGGTTCCCCACCGCCACGCCGGCTCCGCAGTTTGGCTTTGTGCCGCTCGTGCTGGGCACCGTGTGGGTAACGGTGTTCGCCATTCTGTTTGCCCTGCCTTTCGGGCTGGCGGTAGCCATATACCTGTCAGAGGTGGCGTCAGAAAAAATGCGCAAAATGCTCAAGCCCGTAATCGAGCTGCTGGGCGGTATCCCCTCGGTGGTGTACGGCTTTTTCGGTCTGATCGTAATCGTGCCGCTGCTGCAGGACGTGTTTGGCCTGCCGGTGGGTGAGAGCGGTTTGGCCGGCGCGCTGGTACTGGCCATCATGGCCCTGCCCACCATCATCACCGTCAGCCAGGACGCCATGCTCAATTGTCCGCGCGCTCAGCGAGAGGCCAGCCTGGCGCTGGGTGCCTCAAAATGGCAAACCATCTATAAGGTAGTGATGCCCTATTCCGCATCGGGCATCACGTCGGCCGTAGTGCTGGGCATCGGCCGCGCCTTTGGCGAGACTATGGCCGTACTGATGGTAACGGGCAACGCGGCCGTCATCCCGCTGTCCATCACTGACCCGCTGCGCACCATTCCGGCCACCATCGCGGCCGAGCTGGGCGAGGCGCCCGCAGGCGGCCCGCACTATCAGTCGCTCTTCCTGCTGGGCGTAGTGCTGTTTTTCATCACCCTGCTTATCAACAGCAGTGTAGAGTACATCTCCGCACGCAACAAGAAATAATCCGCCCCCCGAACATCCCTATTAATCATCGTACACCTCCACCCCATCATGGATAGCGAAAAAAGACTTCAAGCCGGCAACCACGCCGGAAAAATACTGGCTGAGCGCATAGCCTTCAGCCTGTTCCGCCTGCTGAGCGCCGTTATCGTAGGCATCCTGATCATCATCCTGGCGTTTATCATCATTAAAGGAGCCAGCGTGCTCAACTGGGACTTCATCACCACCCCACCCACTGACGGCATGAAAGGCGGCGGCATCTGGCCGGCCATCGTAGGCACGTTTTACCTGATGGCAGGCAGCGCAATATTTGCCTTTCCGCTGGGCATCATGAGCGGCATCTACATGCACGAATATGCCCGCAGCGGCCGCCTGGTACGCTTTATCCGCATGATGACCAACAACCTGGCCGGCATTCCCTCCATCGTGTTCGGACTGTTCGGCATGTCGCTCTTCGTCAACTTTTTCGGTTTTGGCGACAGCATTCTGGCCGGATCGCTCACACTCGGCCTGCTGGCCCTCCCCCTGGTAATCCGCACCACGGAAGAGGCACTCAAAGCCATTCCCGACAGTTTCCGCGAAGGCAGTCTGGCGCTGGGCGCCACCAAGCTGCAAACCATACGCCGCGTGATTCTGCCCATGGCCATGCCCAACATCATTACGGGTCTCATTCTGGCGCTGGGGCGCGTGTCGGGCGAAACGGCCCCCATCCTCTTCACCTGCGCCGCCTACTTCCTGCCCCAGCTGCCGCAAAGCGTGTTCGACCAGTGTATGGCCCTGCCCTATCACCTGTACGTGCTGGCCACCAGCGGCACTGACATGGAAAAACAAATACCCATTGCCTACGGTACGGCCCTTGTGCTCATCATCATCATTCTGCTGGTGAACCTGCTGGCCAACACCCTGCGCAACTACTTCCAGAACAAACTCAAAACGCATTGACCCGCGCCATATCCCCACCGACTAAAAAAACAACCATCATGAATACAACCAACCCCACGCCACAAAACGACGGAAGCGGACTCATTCAGGCCCGGAACGTTGACTTTTACTACGGCACGTTCCATGCCCTGAAAAACATCAACATGTCCATCGGGCGCAATGAGGTAGTGGCCTTTATCGGCCCCTCCGGCTGCGGAAAATCCACCTTTCTGCGCCTCTTCAACCGCATGAACGACCTCATCCCCGGCGCCCGCCTCGAAGGCAGCATCGAAATTAACGGCCGCAACATCTATGACCGCTCAGTCAACGTCGACGAGTTGCGGAAAAACGTCGGCATGGTGTTCCAGCGCCCCAACCCGTTCCCCAAAAGCATCTATGAGAACGTAGCCTACGGCCTGCGCGTGAACGGCGTAAAGGATGAAAAATTCATTGCCGAACGCGTAGAGAAATCACTGCGCGGCGCCGCCTTGTGGGACGAGGTGAAGGACAAACTCAAAAAGTCAGCCTACGCCCTGAGCGGCGGCCAGCAGCAACGCCTGTGCATAGCCCGCGCCATGGCCGTATCGCCCGAAGTGCTGCTCATGGACGAACCCGCCTCCGCCCTCGACCCCATCTCTACAGCCAAGGTCGAAGAACTCATACATGAGCTCAAAACGGACTACACCATCGTCATCGTCACCCACAACATGCAGCAGGCCACCCGCGTAAGTGACAAAACAGCTTTCTTTTATCTGGGCGAGCTCATTGAATATGACGCCACTGCAAAAATATTTACCAACCCGGCCAAGGAAGCCACACAAAACTACATCACCGGACGTTTCGGATAAACACCTTGCGCCACACGCGCAACTCCCATCACAAACCACACCTTAAAAAACAGCACAACCATGGTAAAATTCGTAGAAGACGAACTCATGGCCATACACAACGAGGTGCTCGACATGTGGGCACTCGTATATGACCAGATGAAGAATATCAGCGAAGCCCTCCCTACGGCCGACAAGGACAAGGCCGGCGAAGTAATCATCCGCGAAAAACGCGTCAACGCATCAGAACTCAAACTCGACTGCGACATCGAGGACTTTCTCGTTCTCTATAATCCCGTAGCCATTGACATGCGTTTTATCGTGGCCATGCTCAAAATCAATGCCGACCTCGAACGCATCGGCGACTTTGCCGAAAACATCGCACGCTTCATCATCCGGCAGGAAGAACAACCCATTGACCCCACCCTGCTGGCTGACTCCCGCCTGATCGAAATGGCCACAGCCGTACTCGACATGCTCGACACGGCCAAGCGTGCCCTTGAAACCGAAGACATCGCGCTGGCCAACAGCCTGTTTGAAAAGGACAACCTGATAGACGAAATCAACGCAGCCTCCACCACCGTACTGGCCGACTACATCACCCGCAACCCCGACAAAACCGCATTCTGCATCGACTTCAAAAGCGTATTCCTTCGGCTGGAGCGCACCGGTGATCATATCACCAATCTGGCAGAAGAAATCGTGTTCTACCTTGACGCCGTTGTGCTCAAACATTCAGCTGACCGCGGTAACACCGAGCAGGCCCTGCTGCGCAAGATGCAGGCAAACGCCGAATAAAACATCCCCCCAGCCCATACCAGTTGCGCCCCACGCCGTTCCGCAATTAACCGGAACCACGCGGGGCGCAACTGGGTTGAAAACACACACATCACAATCCTCCCTCACCCGAGGTAAGGACATAAAAAAAGAAGGCTTATCACCTCCTCAACAATCAAATACCAATTAAAAACTCGCTATCGCAAAAGTTGTAGCGCCTACGGGAATCGAACCCGTATACCATGCGTGAGAGGCATGTATCCTAACCGTTAGATGAAAGCGCCAAATTTAAATAGCGGAAGCTAGGAGATTCGAACTCCTGGTACGGTTACCCGCACGGCAGTTTAGCAAACTGCTGGTTTAAGCCACTCACCCAAACTTCCAATTTACCAACATTGGCTCCCCAATGCGGTGCAAAAGTACGGTAATAATTCAAATTGACCAAACTTTCTACTGTTTTTTTTCAAAAAAAGTTCATTTTTCTACTCTTCTCCATATTTTTCAAAAAAAAATCGCTTTTCGTTTGGTCGTTATTTTTTTATTCTCTATCTTTGCACCGCAATTAAGCAACGGTGCCATAGCTCAGTTGGTAGAGCAAAGGACTGAAGCATATGGCTGATTCAGTGGTTCGGGGATTTTTCCAAAGATATTAAAGTGCTGCAAATTAGGATTTTGAATTAAAATATTCGATTCCTGGTGGCACCACCTCGAAGAAAAGCAAAAGATAGTAAAATCAAAAAGCAGTAAAATCCTGATTTCCAAGCGAAATCGGGATTTTTTGTTTTCCCCCGGCACGCAAAAAACGGCAAAATATTACCGTTTGAGGTGGAGCAAAAGGTGGAGATAAAAGGTGGAGCAAAAATCTCCACCGAATTAGAGTCTTTCTCACTGATTTGCAATGTTTTGCGTATCAAGAAAACGTGGTCGGTTTCCTACTTTTGTCCAAACTAAAAACTGTAGGAAAAATGAAAAGAAGTTCATTCAATGTGCTTTTCTTCTTGAAGAAGACCAAGCTGCTGAAAAACGGAGAAGCATCCGTTTGTATGCGTATCACTGTAGATGGTACGCGAGTTGAAAACAACATCCGCAAAAGCATTGACCCGTCTCTCTGGAGTCAGGCTAAGGAATCCGCCAGAGGCAAAAGCCGCAAATCATGTGATCTGAATGCCTATATCGAAAATGCGAGAATCAA
>FR903587.1 GCA_000438115.1 Prevotella sp. CAG:617
ATAGTATAAAAAAACTCTAATAAGCTTTTTAAGCTATTTTTTTAAGATGAATACAGAAAAGAAAATTCTAAAAGAAAACGGTCTAACAAACATCGACGAACTCATAGATTCCCAGTTCGGCAAACTTGGAACATCGGAACGTGAAAGATTCCGTGAAGAAGCCCGTACCTATGTAAACGGACATGCTAAAACTGCGGAATGTAAGATTTCCCCAAAGGAACGGAAATAACCGACTTTTCCTGTCCATTCCGGTGAGCCGAAGAACACTACCTCCGTAACGTCAAATTCTTCTCTGATGCAGATGAAAAGAGGTGGTTATTTGAAAAGTCCGCACTTAGCAGTCTGATGTATCTGGTTGAATGCTAATATCCTACAAGGTTCACCAGCAAATAATGTAGGAATTGAACCTATTTTTGTAAGCAATGCCGAACTACAAAGATGCAAATATTTGATAATAAACACATTACATACCATCCAATTACTCCAAGGCAGATTGGGGCTCTGGGTTCGGGCCCCAGGCGGATCCGAACCTATTTCTATGACCTAAACAAATATCTGAAAACTATTGTATGTTCCACTTCATACCTTTCAGGAATTCCTTTCCTGAGCCTGCATATAATGGCGCAACATATAGTCGGAAGAATAGCCAAGCATTTCCCTGACGTGTTCTTTGGGAATCCGGTTGGCCAGGGTGACTGTCGCAGCAAATGTATTGCGGGCCATCTGGGTGGTCAGACACTTGGAAATCCGACACCGCACTGCCACCTCTTTCAGGTATTCATTCATTTTCTGGACTGACGGGACAGGAAAACACGGACCTTCCGGATTCATCGGATTCCAGCCTTTGTATTTCTCCAACAGGACCATTGCCGGTTTAAGAAGAGGAACACGGCTTGTACAACTGTCTCCAACCTTCGCTCCTTCAGCACGTGTCCTGCAAATCCACAGTGTTCCTTCGTCATCCCTAAACAAGTGCGACGGACAAAGGGTGCTTATCCCCTGATAGGAAAGTCCGGTGAAAGCGCAGAAGACGAACACATCCTTCACCCGCTCCAAACGTCCGGCCGGCATATCTGTTTCCATCACTGTTCTCAGTTCATCCCAGTCCAGAAAAGAAGGGTAAGTCTCCTCCTTTACGCACAACTGTCCCAGTTCCTCCAAAAACTTGCCATGTTCCATCCAGCCCTTCTGCTGAGCCACCTTGAGAACCTTACGGAAACACTCCAGATATTTAGCCGCCGTATTCCGGGCCAGCCCACAGGCTTCCTTCAGATACCTTTCAAATGCCGTGATGAACTTCCTGTCCAGTTCGGAGAATGCGACGTCCTCCTTATTGTAAACATCCCGTATGACTGTCTCCACCAATCCGTGGCACCTGTTGTAACGTGCCAGGGTGGCAGGATGTAAATCCCCGGGAGAAGCCGCCCATCCGTCTATACATTCCTTCATGGCCTTCAGAACCAGATGCCGTCCTTCCCTGGCATACAAAATATCTAGGATTTTCTTCGGAGTCAGTCTTTCCCCATCATACACGGAATTCTTATGGATGACATATATTCTGTCCCTCAGTGTCTCAAGATACATGTTCAGCTCTGCCGAACTCCGCCCCCTTCCCTTGCTACGCATCTTCGCATTGTCCCATAACTCCACCGGTATAGAGCGCTGGATACGGATTTCATCCCGCTGTCCATTGATTGTCACCCGAAGAACAACCGGTGCTTCACCGTTCTTCAACAACTTGTTCTTCAAGATAAAGAACATTACATTCAGTGTGTTGCCTTTCATACGTTCTGTTTTGGTACAAACTTAGTAAATACACT
>FR903588.1:0-6078 GCA_000438115.1 Prevotella sp. CAG:617
AAAAAGATTATACGCAAAGATACGCAAAGGTAAGCGCAGAGACAAATGGAAAACGCAGTTTTCAGCATCCGGCACACACCAAACGGCAGCGTCTGACAAAAAAACGTCCGGAAACATCCACAGAACCGCTCCCCGGTTCCCCAACCGGATTCGGCTGACAAAAAATCACCGGAAGCACACTCCCCGCCATCCCGGCAAGCCCATGTTCCGGAAAAAGGTGGCTTGAAAAAATTTTTCCGAGCCGCCTCAACAAAAACAGGCGGCACCTTTTTTCTTTTCCGCGCCTTGCCGGCACAGCCTGCCCGCTCCCGGCCGCATGATGCCCGGTCAGGACAAGCACAAAAAAAGCGAAGCAACCGTCCGGAACATACCGGATGATTGCTTCGTGCTTACCGTTGATGTCGGAAAGAGGCGACTCGAACGCCCGACCCCTACGTCCCGAACGTAGTGCGCTACCAACTGCGCTACTTTCCGATTTCGGCTGCAAAGATAAGCATTTATTTTGAAAGTAACCAAGCAAAAAAGGACTTTTTTTGAACAGATTACCAAATTATCCGATTATCACGCTCTTTTCATGCCCTCATCGGGTACTTCCATCCAAGTGCTTCCGTCGGTCCGCCTACATCACCGGAGTCAAGAAACGGGCCACGCGACGGGTGTACTCGCGCGGAAAGGCCTGATAGCTGCGGGCATGCTCCACACCGGGTACGGCCCATTTCTGTTTGGGAGCCGGCTTGGCGGCGTAAAGCACATCCATCATCCAGTAGGGCACAAAAGTGTCAGCCGTGCCGTGAATAAAGAGCATGGGCCTATGGCAGCGGGCCACCTGACGCAGGGCCGAAGCTTCGCTGAAACTCCAGCCGTAGCGCAGGCGACACAGGCCGCTGGCCACGTAGAGCAACGGGAATTCGGGCAGGCCGTAACGGTTGTGCAGCTCACCCCCAAACTCATCCCACACCGAAGTGTAGCCGCAATCGGCCACAAAGGCACGCACACAACCGGGCAGGGAATCGCCGGAAAGCATCATGGTGGTGGCTGCCCCCATGGAAATACCGTGAACTACCATGCGCACAGAATCCGAATACAGCTTACGGGCCACGTCAATCCACTGCCTGACATCGTGACGGTCGAACCACCCCATCTGGAAGTGGTCGCCGTCGCTCAGACCGGCATTGCGCAAATCGGGCAGAATAATATTGTAGCCCAGGTCGTGCTGATAAAGATAGCCAATCATGAGCATGCGCAGCGCGTTGTCGGTATAGCCGTGTACGAGCAGGGCCGTGCGCGGAGTAGGCCGTGTGGCGGGCATGTAATAGCCGTGAAGCCGCGCCCCGTCGGCCGGCGATGTAACAAACGTGTCACGCAGGGCGCGATGATTGCGCACGCTGTCAATCCACAAGCGCATGTGCGGATAGTTGTCGTGCAGATAAGCCCAGGCAGCCGGCAGGTCGCGCCCGCGCGGAGCAGGCTTGAGCGCCACGTCAAGCAGATACCAGCCTGCAGCTCCAAGAGCCAGGACTATGGCGGCCAGCGTAGCGGCAGCCCAGATGATGATGCGGTGTTTTCGGGTCATGGTTTAAGATGTTGAATCAAGGAATGAAGAGTTTCTTCAAATCGTATGCCGCAGGCCGCTGCCTTGCGGGGGTCCATCAGCAGGTTGCGTCCCTGCGGAGCAAAGGGCGCTTCGGCGGGCAGCACCAGGCGGCGGGCCTCGTCCTCACCCCAGCTTCGGGCCACGGCTTGCCAAACCGTTTCGTAGGCATTCATACGGTTGGGGCACCCAAAGTTATACACGCCGGCCGGAAGTTGGAAGCAGCGGTCCAACTGCCGCACCACGTCCCACACGTCTGTCAGTCCGCGATGGTCATGTACGGCCAGATGCAGCGCCTGGCCGGTTTGCCGCGCTTCGGCCAGCTGAATCAGCAGGTGACGTCCGGCGCGCAAATTGCTGGCCGGATCATCATACATCCAGGTTAGCCTCAGCCCTACGGCGGTGTCAGGCAACAGGGCGCTCACCTCCTGCTCCGCCCTCAGCTTATGGATGGCATAGGGCCCCTGCGGCGACCTGGCCTGCTCCTCCGTCAGCAGCTGGCCGCAGGCACAGGTATTGTAAACCTGGTCGCTGCTCATGTAAAGCAGGCGGGCCCCCGTACGCCGGCAGGCCCGGGCTACATTGACCGTCCCCCACAGATTCACCTGTTCCGACTCGTCGGGATGGGCTGCGCAGTATCCGGTGTTGGAAAGGGCTGCCGTCAGCACCACCTGGTCGGGGCGATGAAGGTCGAACTGACGATTAATTTCGTCGGGGCTAGAAAGGTCAAGGTCGCGGTGGGAAAGGGCCACAAAACGGTATCGGCCGGTCCAGTAACGGGCCACCCGACAGCCCAGAAAGCCGCCGGCACCAATCAGCATGATTTTCGTTTGTTCCATCTTTTATCTATAATCAACAGGGTCTGACTGTAAAAAAGAAAATCCCCGTCCTACGCCGCTTTTCCTCTTTACGGAACGTACGTAAGACGGGGTTATGCCATAAGCTGACGCTCCGTCAGCCTTTTTTCAGGGAATTATTTGGCATCAAGTGCCTTCTGAAGTTCATCCTGCAGCACTTCGTTGCCGGGATATCCGCCTTCGGTAACGTTGCTGTAAGCTACTTTTCCGTCCTTACCGATAATCAGGTATGACGGGATACCACGCATATTCAAGCTGTTGCAGAGTTTATCCCACTGTGCCTTGGTCAGACGGAAATGGTCGCCCTTGATGTTCTTAATCATGTTGTCCCAGGTATCCTTGGGTGAGGTCTCGCCGGTTACGTAAACAAACTTGACGCCTTTTTTCGTCAGTTCGGGTTTGATGGTGTCAACGGTTTTCATGGCCATACGGCAGGGACCGCACCATGTAGCCCAGAAGTCAACCAGCACTACTTCACCTTTATATTCTTTGGCCAGAGCTTCTACCACCTGGTCGCCCTGAACGTCAGTCTTCATGTTCTTAACTTGCTGTGCTCCGGCAGGCACGCATACAGCCATCAAGGCGATGGCGGCCATCAAAATCATTTTTTTCATAATGTATCCTGTTGTTTGAATTTTGTCTGCTGCAAAGTTAATGGAAAGGATGCTAAAAGCGAAACGAAACCCCGTTTTTTTTCGGCAGAATGGCACATACCGGGCGGCAATATCCGACACTGTGCATTTTTGAAGCCGGGAAGAAACCTTGTTTCGGCATTTTTTACTACTTTTGAAAACCACAAGCCCTGCCCGGGCTGCTCCGGCAGCTCCACCCGGCCGGGCTTGGCCAAAGCATTTATCAACTAACACAAATATATGTCCATGAAAAGTTTTTTGCACGTAAGTGATATCGGACCGCTCGATGCCGCGCTGGCCGAAGCCCGCGAAATCAAGGCCGACCGCTACCGTTTTGAATCGTGGGGCCGCCACCGCACGGTATTGCTCATTTTCTTCAACAACAGTCTGCGCACCCGTCTGAGCACTCAGAAAGCGGCCCGCAACCTGGGGCTTGACGTCATTGTACTCGACGTGAACCAGGGCGCCTGGAAACTGGAAACCGAACGCGGTGTCATTATGGACGGCGACAAGAGCGAGCACCTGCTCGAGGCCATCCCCGTAATGGGCAGCTACTGCGACCTGATTGGTGTGCGCACGTTTGCCCGATTCGAAAACCGGCAGGACGACTACGAAGAACGCATCATCCAGCAGTTCATCCAATACAGCGGCCGTCCGGTATTTTCCATGGAAAGTGCCACGGTACATCCGCTGCAGGCCTTTGCCGACCTCATCACCATCGACGAATATCAGCCGCACCACCGCCCCAAGGTGGTACTGACATGGGCTCCTCACCCCCGCGCCCTGCCGCAGGCCGTGCCCAACAGTTTTGCCGAATGGATGAATGCCGCTCCCGTCGACCTGGTAGTGACTCACCCCGAGGGATATGAACTCGACCCGCAGTTTGTGGGTAACGCCCGGGTGGAATACGACCAGATGAAAGCCCTTGAGGGCGCCGACTTTGTGTATGCCAAGAACTGGAGCTGTCCGGGCGTGACACGCCCTGAGCAGTACGGACAAATCCTGTCGAAAGACCCCTCATGGACCGTTGATGCCGCCCACATGGCCGTGACCAACAACGCCTACTTCATGCACTGCCTGCCGGTGCGCCGCGGCATGATTGTGACGGACGACGTTATTGAGAGCCCGCGCTCACTGGTCATTCCCGAAGCAGCCAACCGCGAGATTTCGGCTACGGTAGCCCTGAAACACATGCTGCAATCGCTATAACGCCACGACGCCCCATCCCGGGAGCAGCAGGCTATTACTCCACCAGGATGAAGAAGAGAGGCTTCAGTCAGGTCTGACGGCCCCTTTTCTTCATCCTTGATTTTTTTACCTGCCGTCCGCGTTAAAAACAGCCGGCACCTTTTTTAAAATTCACGGGACCTTCATCCAAATACCCGGCACCTTTTTTATTCAAAGTCGCCGTCCTGATGTCTGTAATCCCTCTGATTCGCCATTTTCCGGAAAAAATTAACATCTCGTTAACGCTGAATAACGCCATCAGTCCGTTTTATCAACAAAATACCATGTTGTAACTCATTTCATTCTACATATGAATAAACATCACATTCACGCTACCCGTCTTTGCGCCATATGGCTCACGGCAGCCAGCCTGCTGGCCATGCCCGCCTCCCTCAGGGCGCAAAGCTATCAGAAACTATGGGAAAGCGTTACGCAGGCCGAACAGACCGACAAGCCGCGCACCACACGCAATCTGGTGGACAAAATCATACAGAAGGCACAAGCCGAAAACAATGAGACCCAATGGCTGCGCGCCAGCCTGGTGCGTCTAAAGCTGAGCCAGTCGATTTCGACCGACAGTTTCTGGCTCAACCGCGAACAGTTGGCTGCACGGGTACCCCAACTGACCGACTCGGCCCTGGTCAGCATTGGCCACGCCATGCTGGCCCACTCATACAGCACCGCGCGCAACGATTCGGCCTCCATGTCGGCCACACGACGACATGCCCGGCTAGCCCTGACCTCGTTTGACCAACTATACCGCACAAAGGCCGAACCATACGCCGACCTGCTCGAGGAGCAAACCGAGCCATACGCCTACGGCACCTCGCTGCTGCCAGCCGTGGCCAAGACCGTAATGGTAAGCCTGCGCCACATCGGCGACAACCAGCAGGCCCGCCGTATCAGTCACCAACTGGCGCAATATTTTGCCCGGCAGGGGCAGCGCGGAGCATCGCTGCTGGTCAGACTCGACTCCGTCAACAACGACAATTCCCGCTCCACCCAAACCCTCCAGCTGCTGCGCCAATGGACGCAGGACTATCGCGACGTGCCGGAAAACGTGGAGACTTATCTGGCTCTCGCCCTCTGCAGTCCGACAACCGATATCCCGGCCCTGACCGACACCCTGCGCAGCGCCATAGCCCGCTACAAGAGCAATCCGCGCGTCAAGGCCCTGAATAACCTGATTCGCGAATACGAGAATCCCGAAATCTCGTGGTCGATTGAAGGAACGCTTTATCCGCAACAGGAATACAGCCTCACCATCACGGGCCGCAACGTCAGCCGGGCCACCCTGCGCTTCTACCCCGTCAGACTGACTGCCGCCAAGGCCTGCGGGCTCAGTCTGGACGAACTGAAAAAACATCGTGCCGACCGGCCCGTGCTGGAAACGTCGGTCGACTTCGACCCCGACGCGCCGGCCAGCCTGCAGCAGAAACGGACGTGCACGTTCCGCGTGCCCCAACCGGGCCTTTACTACGTGGAAACCACCGACGGCCATCTGCACACGGCCAGCCAGCTGGTAGTGAGCCGGCTGTACGCCATGTCTATTGCCGACGGCAAGCAACACCGCGTTTCCATCGTGGACAGCCGCAGCGGACACCTCATCCCCGACGCCACCCTGCAACAATATGAGAATCGCGACGGACAAATGGTGTGGATCAGGGACCTGAGCCCTGACTCCGACGGACGGTTCCGCACACCACAGGACACTACCCGCAGCCACGATTACCGCTACTTTGCCATCACGCCTCACGACAACGCTCTTCCG
>FR903588.1:6144-30590 GCA_000438115.1 Prevotella sp. CAG:617
CCGATTCCGTGAACTACACGCAAATCTTTACCGACCGCGCTGTCTATCGTCCGGGACAGAGCGTAAGCTATTCGGGCGTAGGCTACAAGCGCGTGGGCGAAACGTTTGCCGTAGTGCCCAACCGCCAGCTCACGGTGCGTATATATAATGTACAGCACCAACTGCTGCACACCGACACGCTGACCACCGACGCCATGGGTCACGTGGAGGGACGCTATACCCTGCCGGAGTCGGGACTCAACGGCACATACCGCATGGAAATGCCGGGTGCGTCAACCACATTCAAGGTTGAAGCCTACAAGCGCCCCACATTCCAGGTGGAACTGCTGCCCGTCACTACGCCCTACCGCGCCGGCGACACCCTGCAGGTGAGCGGACGGGTCATGAGCTTTACGCAGCAGCCCGTGAGCTCGGCACGCGTGGACTTCAACCTGACGCGCTCCAACCAACTCTGGCTGACCGCCAACGCCAATCTGCATGCAGGCGTCACCAGCATCCAGCAAGGCTCCACCCTGACCGACGCACAAGGCCGCTTCAGTCTCAGCCTCGTGCTTCAGCCCGACAGCAATCTGCTAAATAATCCGATAGACATCTGGCGCAACCGCACCTGCTATCAACTGGAAGCCACCGTCACGGCCACACAAGGCGAAAGCCAGTCGGCACAGGCCCGTTACTACACGGCCGCACGCCGCGCCACGGTCAGCACCTCATGGCCTTCAGTCATCGATGCCGCACGCCGGAAAAACACTACGGTATCTGTACTCAACCCCTCAGGCGAGAATATTAAAGGCGAAGGCCGCTACACTTTTACGGATCAGCGCGGCACGTGCTATCCCGGCGGTACATTTACCACAGGCCGCAGCTTCAGCATACATATCCCCAACAACATGCCCAGCGGACGCTACGCCGTAACCACTACGGTAAACATAGCCGAATCCGATACGGCACTCTGGCGTACCGATACCCTGTGCCTGTTCCGCGAAGCCGACAAGCGTGTACCCGACACGCGGCAGAAACTGTTTTTCATGAGCCGCCCGAATGCCGCCGGCGACTCTACTGAAATCTTTGTCGGTTCCTCCCTGACCGACGCTCACCTCTTTATGGACATCATTGCGAACGGACGGATTGTAGACAGCCGCACCATTCCACTCAACAACACCGTGATGAAAATTCCGTTCAACTATAAGTCAGACTACGGGGATGGCGCCCGCATGGTAGTGGCCATGGTAAGCCAGAACCGCTTCTACACAGCCAATGCCGCCATTGAAAAGCCCAATCCCGACAAGCGTCTGCTACTCAGCTGGCGCACTTTCCGAAGCCGCCTGCAACCAGGTCAGCACGAAACCTGGACGCTGCGTATCAGCCGCCCCGACGGCAGCGTGGTGCCGGCCGTACTGACGGCAGCCCTGACCGACGAATCACTGCGCCAGTGGGGCGAGAAGAACTGGACGTACAATACTTATCTGAACCGCTACGTGCCCTACACCAGCTGGCAGTCACAGCTGCCTACCTTCACCTGGGCACAAGTCAACGCGCTTCTGCGCCTGTCCAAGATTCCTGCCGCCCCCAACATGCCGGCCCTCGACACCTCGCTCCCGGGCTATGAGCTGCGCATCCGCGGCTACGGCAAACCTATCATGGCCGCCGCCAGCAACAGGATGATGCTCAAGAGCGTTGCACAGGCAAGCCACGATGCCGTACTGGAAGAAGCGGTAATTGCTACCGACAATGCCGGCGCGGGAACAGAACAAAAACCCGACTACCTGCGTACGGACTTTTCGGAAACGGCTTTCTTTGCCCCGAGCCTGCTGACCAACTCAAAAGGTGAAGTCGACATTGCCTTTACCCTGCCGCAATCGCTCACGTCATGGCGTTTCCAAGCCATTGCCCACGACGAATGGATGAACTGGGGCAGCCTGGATACAACGGTTGTGGCTCAAAAGGACTTTACCCTGCAGCCTAACCTGCCGCGCTTCGTACGTCAGGGCGACAAAACTACCGTAACGGCCCTGCTGCGCAACACGACCGACCGCAAGCAGCAAGGCACGGCCACCCTGCTCCTGACCGACGCCGAAAGCGGAGAAGTCATCAGCCAAAAGAAGCAGAAATTCACCCTGCAGCCCGACACCACGGCCACCCTTTCCTTCGACATTGCCACGGGCCGGAGGCCGCTCATGATATGCCGCCTTACGGCCGAGGGGCAGAACTTTGCCGACGGCGAGGAACACTACCTGCCCGTACTGGCCGACCGCGAAACGTCGGTAACGGCCACGCCGTTCAGCCTGCAGCAGGCTGCAGACAGCACCATCGTCCTGCCTGACGGTTCGGACACGCCCGACAACCTGACGGTGGAGGTGGCCGGCAATACCCTCTGGTACGCCCTCGAGGCCCTGCCCGGTCTGACGCAGCCACGCCAGCCCGACGCCGTGTCGATGGCCGACGCCTGCTATGCCACCGGTCTGGCCGCCTACCTCGTCAAGCGCTACCCGGCCATAGGCTCTTACTTCCGTGCTCTGGCCGACACCGGAAGCGCTGACCGGAACGCAAGCGACCTGCTGCGCCGTAACCCCGACCTGCGCCAGATTCTGACGGCCGAAACGCCCTGGGCCGACGATGCCGAAGAGCAGGCCGAGCGTCTCAGCCAGCTCAAGACGCTGACCGACACCACCACACTGGCCCTGCAACTGGCCTCCTGGCGCGACAAGATGGTCGACCTGCAACGGCCCGACGGTTCGTGGGGATGGTTTACCGGCATGACGGGCAACCTGTCGACCACACTCGACGTACTGACGCGTGCCGCCCGCCTGCAGCGCATGACGGGCATGGCCATGCTGCCGACGCAGAGCATTGAGCGGGCCAGCCACTGGACCGACCGCTACATGGAGCAGGCCCTGTCGCGCCTGAGCCGCGAAGCGCTCCAAAGCCTGACGCCCTCGCGCACGCAGCTGCTCTACCTTTACGTCCAGTCGCTGTTGGGCCGCACCGAAAGCCAGGCGTTCAGCACCCTGCTGAAGCGCGTGGAGGCCACAGCCAACGAGCCGCACCCCGTTGACCGCAAGGCCCTGATAGCCTGCATCCTCGAGCTGAACCGCCGCCCGGCCACCACCCTGCTGCAAAGCCTGGAAGAACTGACCGTGTGCACCCCCGAAATGGGCCGCTACTTCGACTCGCGACGGGCGCCCCTAAGCATGGAGTCCTACCGCATCGGTACACAAACGGCAGCCATCGAAGCTTTCAGTCTGCAGGCTGAAAAGTATGCCGGCATCATCCGCCAGATGCAGCAGTGGCTCATCCAGTCGCGCCGCACGCAGGGCTGGACACGGGGCACCACGGCGGCCGAAGCCGTGTATGCCCTGCTGCTCCACACCGACATCGCCGCCCGGCTCACCCCCGGCCAGCGTGTACGCTTCACCCTCACCTGTCAGGGACAGACCGTGGCCCGCAGCGCCGACTCGGCCGCCGCATCGCCCATGCTGGGCTACGTGCGTCAGGACTTCGGACCGCTGAAGGCCGACCGCCTGACGGTCAGCACCACCACGGCCCAGCCCGTATGGGGCGCCGTGTACGTGCAGCACACCCGCCCGGTTAATGAAACGCAGGCCGACGGCAGCCAGCTGAAGGCCGAGACCCGTCTGGAAATATGGCGTCAGGGACAGTGGCAACCAGCCGAGGGCGTTACCCTTCACGTGGGCGACGAGGTGCGCCAGGTGGTCAGCATCACGGCCACCCACGACTTCGACTTCGTAAGCCTGAACATGCCGCGCCCGGCCTGCTTTGAGCCCAAAGCCTTTACGTCGGGCTACACCGCGCTGGGCGACCTGTCGGGCTACCGGGCCATCGGCGACACACAGACGCGTTTCTTCGTCGACCGTCTGCCCAAAGGCAGCTACACGCTGGCCGAAACCTACACCGTCAGCCGCAACGGCCGCTACCAGATTCCGCGAACGGGAGTAAGCTGCGCCTATGCGCCGGAATTTGCCGGCCACAGTGCCCCGCTGCAGGTGAAGGCCGAATAACCCCCGGCGCACTGTCGCCCCCTTTCCTGCCGACCGGTGCCGATTGTCCATTCATTCCGGACAACCGGCACCGGTTTTTCCATGCCACAAGGTCGGACCTGAGAAAAACAAGATGGCTTGAAAAAATTTTCAGGAGGCATCCTGTTTTTTCTTTCCTGCCCCATGTTTCCGCCCAAGGCCCGGCAGCTCCTTCCCCGCATCCAGAGAGGGGAAAAACTTCGGTTTTTCGTTTGAAGTTCGGGCCGTGTGTGCTATCTTTGCACTACTTTAAACATTCCATAGAAATGAAAGCATTATACCCCAAACTGATACTCGACGCACTGGCCACCGTGCGCTATCCCGGAACCGGCAAGAATCTGGTGGAACAGGAAATGGTGGAGGACGACATGCGCATTGACGGCATGAAAGTATCGTTCTCGCTGATATTCGACAAATCGACGGACCCCTTCATGAAGTCCGTACTGAAAGCGGCCGAAACCGCCATCCACACGTATGCCTACCCCGAGGCCGAGGTGACCATCAACGTCAAGACCCGCACGGCCGACCGCCCCGAACCGGGCAAAATGCTGCCCGAGGTGAAAAACGTGATTGCCGTCAGCTCCGGCAAGGGCGGTGTGGGCAAGAGCACCGTGGCCGCCAACCTGGCCGTGGCGCTGGCCAAGCTGGGCTACAACGTGGGCCTGCTGGACACCGACATTTTCGGTCCGTCCGTACCCAAGATGTTCGGCCTGGAAAACGTACAGATTTTTGCGGAAGAAAAAGACGGCCGACAGCTGCTCATTCCGGCCGAGAAATACGGCGTGAAGATGCTGTCCATCGGCTTCTTCGTCAAGCCCGAAACGGCCACGCTCTGGCGCGGCGCCATGGCCTGCAACGCCCTCAAGCAGCTCATTGCCGACACCAACTGGGGCGCCCTCGACTTTCTGGTGCTTGACACCCCTCCCGGCACGAGCGACATCCACCTGACCCTGCTGCAGACGCTGGCCATCACGGGTGCCGTCATCGTATCGACACCACAGCAGGTGGCCCTGGCCGACGCACGCAAGGGCGTTGACATGTACCGCAACGAGAAGGTCAACGTGCCCATCCTGGGTATGGTGGAAAACATGGCCTGGTTTACGCCGGCCGAGCTGCCCGAAAACCGCTACTACCTCTTTGGCCGTGAAGGCGTCAAGCGCATGGCTGAGGAGATGAACGTGCCGCTGCTCGGTCAGATTCCCATCGTACAGAGCATCTGCGAGAGCGGCGACGAGGGCGAACCGGCTGCCGTCAAGGACGACACCGTCACCGGACAGGCCTTTGCCAACCTGGCCCGTGCCGTGGTGGAGGAAACGGAAAAGCGCAATGCCCAACAACCTCCCACACAAATCGTAGAAACACACAAGTAAATTCATCGCATAACCACGACCGGAACCTCACCCCGCAGAGGGAAGTGTTCCGGTCTCTTTTTTACAGGTTTACTCTTCTTCATGAACCGAACTGCACTATGGCTCGCCGCCGGCCTCACGGTGGCCTTCATCGTTCAGCTGCTGGCCGGCAACGTACCGGTACACGCGCTGTCGTTTCCCCTGAACCTCACACTGCTGGCAGCCATGCTGGGTGCCCTCTACGGGTGGCAGCGCCGCACGCCGCAAAGCCCCGTGCTCCACACGCTGGGTTCCCTGCGTTGCAGCGTAGCGCTGATTACGCTGCTGCTGGTGAGCGCCCTGATTATCGGGCTTGTCCCGCAACAGGCCACCGTGGCCAACCCCTACAGCCTGCCGGCACGGCTGGGTCTGTACCACTTCAGCACCTCATGGCCCTTTGTGGCGCTCACCCTGATGCTGACCGCCAACCTCTGGCTCTCGCTGTTGCGCACCCGTCGCCGCCCGCACTATACGGCATTCCGCCTCATCCATGCCGGACTGCTTGTAGCCATCATCGGACTTTCAGCCGGCGCGGCCGACCAGCACCGCCTGCAGCTGGTGGTGCCCATGGGCGGTGCAACCAGCACAGGTACCGACGACGACGGCTCACCCTATCATCTGGGCTACAGCCTCACGCTGACCGACTTTGCCTTCAACCGGCACGCCAACGGCACGCCGGACACCTGCCGGGCCAGCCTGATGGTCGACGGAAAGCAGATTCAGCTGGAAATCAACCGGCCCTGGACACGCTCGTGGATGGAAAAAGTCTATCTGGTGGGCTACGACGAGGCGGCCGGCGCATCCTCGGCATACGTGGTGGTAGAAGTGGTGCGGCAGCCCTGGCGCATGGTGATTCTGCTGGGCATCGTGCTGCTGGCCTCGGGAGCCGTTGCCCTGTTCATTAACCGTCAGCCGCGCCGCGCATGACCTGGAATCATTTTCCCCTCATGGCCGGACTGACCCTGCTGCTGGCACTGACCGGAAGTTTCCTGCCACACCGGCGGAAACGGGAGGCACGGGCGTGCATGTGGGCCTCGGGCGTAACGATGTCCATCTTTATAGCCGGACTCTGGCTTACGCTACAACGGCCGCCGCTGCGCACGCTGGGCGAAACGCGCCTGTGGTACGGTTATTTCCTGCTCACGGCCGGTTTTGCCGCTGGACATGTGTGCCGGCTGCGCTGGCTGCCGCTGCTCACCACGCTGATGGCGGCCGTATTCTGGATACTGAATATCCTGCAGCCGCAGCAGCACGACCAGACGCTGGTGCCGGCGCTGCAAAGTCCGTGGTTCGTGCCCCACGTAGCCATCTATATGCTGGCCTATGCCCTGCTGGCCTGCGCAGCCCTGACCTCACTGTCGGGACATGGCCTGACGTCGGGCTCGGTTGAGCGGCTGATGCGCCCGGCCACGGCGCTGCTCACCCTGGGCATGCTGACGGGGGCCGTATGGGCGCACCTGGCCTGGGGAGATTTCTGGACGTGGGACCCGAAGGAGACCTGGGCGGCCGCTACGTGGTGTGCAGCCCTGATTTATCTGCACCGGCGGCCGCTGGGCCTGAGCATCGGCTGCGGGCGATGGCTGGTGTGGCTCACGTTTCTGCTCATGCAAATGTGCTGGTACGGCTACCGCTGGCTGCCCTGGCTGCCTAAAGGATTACACGACTACTAAACCTACAAGCTCCGGGCCCTCATACAACAGACTTATGATATTTGTTGTATGAAGGCCCGGAGCCTTATTCCATACGTATCTGGAAATACGTTATACCCGTGATTCAAAACCGCACGTCTGCCTGCCCTCAGGCTCGTGCATAGCAGTTTTCACGACGTCGCAGGCTGCTCAAGAGAGTCAGCACGGAACCTGCCGTCAGCAACAGTCCCACTACGACCATCGAATTGCCGCCCAAACCTACCAGCGGCGGCACAAGACAACCGAAGGCGTAGCCCACGGCACCCAGCAGGGCCGAAGCGATACCGGCATGCTGATGCTCGCTATCCATGGCCAGCGAATTGGATACGGTAAACGTGGTGCCCACCACCATGAGCAGGGCGAAGGTCAATATTTCGTACAGCCAGAAAGGACAGTCGAACGAAAAGGCCAGACTGAGCAGCACTGCCATGCACAACATACCGCGGCGACCGAGATGCAAGGCATGCTGCGGCGTAAAATACTTGACGCTGAGCGTTGAGGCCACCAGCATGGCCATGGCATTGATACCGAAACAAAGACTGAAGTGAATCTCATTCAGCCCGTAGTGCTCCTGCATGATAAACGGTGCCGACGAGATATAAACAAACAGCACACCCATGGAAAATCCGTACTGCAGCACGTAGCTGACGAGCGTACGGTTGGAAAGCACATGACGGAAGTTGAGCCACACCTCACGCCCGCTGCAACGGCTGCGCGACTCTACGGGCAACGACTCCCGATAGCACAGGCTCACGAGCAGCAGCAGGGCGCCCAACACGAGCAGCATGACAAACACGCCGCTCCATCCGCCCAGCCCGACTACCAGACCGCCGGCAATGGGAGCTGCCACGGTGGCCGCCCCGTTAACGGCACCTACAATGGCCAGCATACGGGCCAACTGGCGGCCGCTGTACTGGTCGGTGGCAATGGAGCGCGAAAGCACCACACCGCCGGCTCCGCCAAAACCCTGCACAAAACGCAAGGCTACAAACGTTTCGATGTTCTCAGCAAACAGACACCCCACCGTGGCCAGCAAAAACAGCAGCAAGGCCAGCAGGAGCGGGCGACGGCGACCGTAGCGGTCGCTGAGCGGACCGAAAAACAGCTGCCCTACGGCCAGACCTATCATACACGTGGTCAGGCTCAACTGCACCATTGAGGCATGGGTATGGAATATGCCCGTCATGGCCGGAAGCGCCGGCAGGTACATATCCATGACAAACGGTCCGAAAGCGCTCAACAGCCCCAGGAAGAGGAAATAAAACATCGAAGTGCGTAAAGCGGGTTTTGCGTTCATATATGGTCTGTAAAACTTTTTCCGATGCAAAATTACCAAAGATGAGGCGGAAAAGCGGGCCAAAATTGGGTACAAAACGGTTCAAAATGCGAACAAACGCGATTTTTGCCCGTTCGGCTCACCATCCGGCCTACACTACGCTCCCGCTCCTTTTTACCTCTCGGCCGGGTGAAAAGGGGCGGCCCGACGCTCCGGCAGGGGCCACGTCAGGACGGGCAACGACCGGTTCATTCCAAGCAGAATGCCACTGCCGCCTCCGTGCCACCCCGACAACAGACGGCCTTCGGGCAGAAAAATGAAACAAGGTGCCGGGAATTTTGAATAAAGTGCCGGGTAAGAAAAACTGCGTGCCGCCTTTTTCAGAGAAGAACCGGCCAGTTTCGGCCATTCCGCCAACAGGCGCCTCGAGTCACGGGACGTCAGGACGCCCACGGCCGGAAGCGTGCTTTCATTTTCGGACAAAAACCGAACTCCACCCACTGAAGATAAACCTTACGGCCGTATCCGAATACGAAAAAAAGCACTATTTTTGTATATCGCAAACCGTCATACCAAATTCTGCTGCCCATGTACCACCCCCTGCCCTACGATACGGCCGAAGTCAGGTGCGAGCGCACCGACCTGGCTTTCCTGCGCCAGCACCCCTGTCACTTTGAATGCGGCATCTACCTGATATGCCTGCAGGGCGAAGCCGTCATCTCCACCGGCATTGAGCAATATGTCTTTACGCCGCAAACGGAGCTCATCTTCCTGACCGGCAGCCTCATGCAACTGCTGCAGGCCACGCCCGACTTTGAGGCTGACATCCTGATGATTCCGCAGGAAGTGTTTCTCAAGGCCATGCTGCCCATTGACACGCCCTACTTCAACTATGCCCACGAACATCCCTGCTACCGCCACACGCCCGACGAACGCAGCCAGAAGACGTGGCACGAAATTGTACTTTGGATGGAACTGGGACAGACGCTCTTCAGCCAGAACGGAAACAGCCCCTACCGCGCACTGCAGGAGTTTGACTACATCCAGGGACTGCTGATATGGCTCTTCGGCACCGTGCCCGAAAAAATAGCCGACCCTACCCAACAATACTCACGCAAACAGCTGCTCTGCTACCAGTTCATGCACCTGCTGCGCGAATACAGCACACGCGAGCACCAGGTGGCCTTTTATGCCGACAAGCTGTGTATCACGCCACGCTATCTCAACCAGATTACGGCACAATGTATGGACGGCCGCACGCCCAAGGAACTGATTGACGAGCAGATTACGGCCGAAATCAAGGTGCTGCTTCACGAATCACACCTGACGGTAACGGAAATCGCACAACAGCTACACTTTGCCGACCAGTCGAACATGAGCCGCTTTTTCAGGAAAAACACCGGACTCACCCCCAAACAGTTCCGCCGGCAGATGTACGAGCCCGAGGCTTAGGGGCCACACAAAAAAGCCGCCGGCAGTTTCTTGTTTTCAAAGATTAGTTGTAATTTCGCAGTTGGAACGGAGTTCCGAAAAATAACACCGACAAATCATAATAACAATATTCATATGTACAGAACCAAAACATGCGGCGAACTCCGCATCAGCGACGTCAACTCTACCGTCACCCTGTCGGGCTGGGTACAGCGTATCCGCAAGATGGGCGGTATGACGTTTGTAGACTTGCGCGACCGCTATGGCATTACGCAGCTCGTGTTTGACGAGCAGAACAATGCCGAACTTTGTCATCAGGCCAACAAACTGGGACGCGAATACGTCATTCAGGTTGTGGGCACCGTGAGCGAACGCTCCAGTAAGAACGCCAAAATAGCTACCGGCGACATCGAGATTATCGTCAGCCAGCTTACCGTACTCAACGCCTCTGAGGTGCCGCCCTTTACGATTGAGGACAACACCGACGGCGGCGACGACCTGCGCATGAAGTACCGCTATCTCGACCTGCGTCGTGAAGCCGTGCGCAAGAACCTTGAGCTGCGCCACCAGTTCTGCCTGGAAGTGCGCCGCTTTCTTGACAGCAAGGGCTTCCTTGAAATTGAAACGCCCATCCTTGTGGGCAGTACGCCCGAAGGCGCCCGCGACTTCGTAGTGCCTTCACGTATGAATCCGGGTCAGTTCTACGCCCTGCCGCAAAGCCCGCAAACGCTGAAGCAGCTGCTCATGGTAGCCGGCATCGACCGCTACTTCCAGATAGCCAAGTGCTTCCGCGACGAAGACCTGCGCGCCGACCGTCAGCCTGAGTTCACGCAGATTGACTGCGAGATGAGTTTTGTAGAGCAGGACGACATCATCAGCCTCTTCGAGGAGATGACAAAATATCTGTTCAAGACTATCCGCCACTACGACCTGGGCGAAACACCTTTCATCCGTCTGCCGTGGATTGACGCCATGCGTCGCTTCGGTTCGGACAAACCGGATATGCGCTTCGGCATGGAATTCGTGGAACTGATGGACACCCTCAAAGGTACGGGAAGCTTCGGCGTGTTCAACGAAGCCGCCTACATCGGCGGTATCTGCTGCCCCGGCTGCGCCGGCTACACCCGCAAACAGCTGGACCAGCTGACCGACTTCATGAAGAGCCCGCAAATCGGTGCCAAGGGCCTGGTTTACGTGAAAGTAAACGAAGACGGCAGCATCAAGAGCTCAATCGACAAATTCTATACGCCCGAGGTACTCGAGGCCCTGCGCCAGCAGATGGACGCCAAGGCCGGCGACCTCATCCTCATCGTCAGCGGAAGCGACGCCATGCGTGCCCGCAAGCAATTGTGCGAACTCCGTCTGGAAATGGGTAGCCGTCTGGGCCTGCGCGACAAGAACAAGTTTGCCCTGCTCTGGGTGGTTGACTTCCCGATGTTTGAGTGGAGCGAAGAGGAAGGCCGCCTGCTGGCCATGCACCACCCCTTTACCTCACCCAAGCCGGAGGATATCCCCCTGCTCGACGAACACCCCGAACAGGTGCGCGCCAATGCCTACGACATGGTGTGCAACGGCGTAGAAGTGGGCGGCGGAAGTATCCGTATCCACGACAGCGTGCTGCAGGCCAAGATTTTCAAGATTCTCGGCTTCACCCCCGAACGGGCTCAAGAGCAGTTCGGCTTCCTGATGAACGCCTTCAAATACGGTGCGCCCCCTCACGGCGGACTGGCCTACGGACTGGACCGCTGGGTATCGCTGTTTGCCGGACTCGACAGCATCCGCGACTGCATCGCCTTCCCGAAAAACAACTCCGGACGCGACGTCATGCTCGAAGCACCCTCACGTCTAGAACCCGGACAGCTGGAAGAGTTGCAGCTTAAGCTCGACTTGAAAAAATAAAGCTACATACACTCCCGTACGCCCCGCGATGTGTGACACACAACACGAACCGGGCGAAACGGGAACTGCATTAACAATAGAGGCTATCTCAAGTTTTCAATTTGAGATAGCCTCTATTGTTTTGATTGAGGAACTTTGATTTTTTTTCGTTGCTTCAAACTCTTTTTTTACGTGCGGCCATTCCTATGCAGAACAGGCACGGTCTTTATCACTTACTGCATGGCCTCAACCGTGTAGCCCCGATTCTGCAACAGCTTCAGTAAGCCTTTCTTGCCGGGCAGGTGTCCGGCGCCGACCACAAACAAGGTCGGCGCCTGCTTCATGATGGCGGGCATCTGGCCGGCCCAATTTTCATTTCGGCCGTATATCATGGCGTCCAGCTCCTCGGGCGTGCTGTCGCAGGCATTACCCAGTTTTTCCTCCATGGCGGCCTGAAGCCCGAACAAATCCTGCTTCATGTAGGCCCGGGTCATGCGTAAAGCCTGGTCCATGCTCTGGCCGATGTGTGTTGCGGTGCAATACAGCAGGAGGGCCTGCCGGGCAAGGGGTTGCGAGTTATAGAGTATCTGACATTGCTGCTCGATGGTTTCCAGACTCCCTACTTTTTTGCCGGCCTGTCGGGCCTGCTCCTGAAACCAGGCGTCGAGCTGTTCCTTCGGGTTGAAATCCTTCAGTAATTTCACGCCCGCGGCCACCACCAGCTGGGTGGTTATGGCGGAGGGCTTGACTTTATTAAAGATTTCCAAATCCATCCCCAGATACTGCTTCACGACGGCAGCAATGGTGTCATACTGCGCCGGCGTAACGAGGCTTTTTAAGGTAGTATCGCCAGGCAGCACCATGGCTTGCTGCATCTTCATGATGACCTCGGGGGTGATGGCGTCGCCCATGACGATTTCGCCGTACACCTGCTCGGCCTGTTCCATAACCTGAGGCAGGCTGGCAATGCTGTCGGTAATACTGAGCGGGGCCAGGTGGTGCGTGCCCATTATGTAAGACGGTTTTTCCAGCCCGTTGCCGGAAACTTTCCATAGCAGCTGCGCCCGTACCCCAAGGGCAAGAGACAGCAGCATTACGAATACAAGTATCTTTTTCATCTCACTTATGATTAAAAAAATAGGTTTCTACTGACGGTCGGGGCTGCCGGAAAAGCCCAAAAAGGTCGGACTTTAAAAAAATTCCGAGCCGCCGATTTTTTTTTTAAGTCCGACCTGTATTTTTTTTTCGTGCAGACGTATCTTAACGACTACCAGCCCATGAACTGACGGATCTGGTCTTCGGGAATACCGAAGTTGAAGTTGTCCGTCGTTCCCAGTTTGGCAAAATTGACGGCCACCAGGTTGCCGTATTCATCCACTACGGGGCTGCCGCTGGAGCCTTGCAGCGTAGGAATGCTGTAAAGCAGGCGCTGGCCGTCGGGCAGCTGCGTCACCTTGCCGCTGGTCATCTGTGCCTTGAGTCCCTGTTTGGTAGTACCCAGGATGAGGCCTGCGTTGTAACCGATCATGTAAAGCTGCTGCCCCATTTCGAGTTTCTGCTCCCCGTCGTCGGAAAATACGGAGGTCAGGTGCTGCCAGAACGAGCGCTTGCCGACCTGACGGCCTTTCAGTGCAAATACATGGGCTTTTTCAGGCGTTTTCTTGTCTTTCAGCTGCAATACGGCCAAGTCCACGTCGTCCTTGTCTGAAACCTTCGTAACCACACACGGATTGCGCTCCAGGAAGTCTTTCTCGTTGGTCACATAAGTGTCGTTATAGGCAATGCCCAACTCACACACCGGCGTAATGGGCATGCTGGAAGGGTCGAGATTGTCGTCCACATTGTCCTTGGCCTGCTGCATTTCGGCATAGGCGTTGCGCAACTCCTCCTGCTGGCTCTGAATTTCGGCCAGGCGCTGATAGTCAATCATGGTTCCGCCATAAAAGGAATAGGTGTAGCAGTTGCCCTTTTGCTGCTCCAGCGCATTGTAGGCCTCGGAGAGTTCGGCCATGCGCACGTCACACGCCTTCTTGATGGTTCGCAAGGTGGCCATCAGGTTTTTACGCACTTCGCTGGGATTGATTATGGGCTGGGCCACATGGCGGTTGGTCATGATGGTGCCCTGATTGTCAATGAAGAACCCCGTACCGGTAATGATTGCCGGCTGGATTTCTTCCACATCGGCCGTAAGGTTGGCCAAATCGCCCTCCTCGTCAAAGCCGGTGAAATAAAGTTTATTGCCGTTGGGCAATTCTATCTGATAATAATAGCGGTTGAGCACTACCACCACGCCCGTAGACAAGCGCGTAAAGAGCTGCTCCTGCGACTCCTTGCCGTTGCATCCGGCCAGAAGCAGCACTGCACACAGCATTCCAACAATAAATCTAAGAGACTTCATGATGTAAATATTTTTTTATTTGATTTTACCATAAAATCCACGATGGCCCTGCACAAGCGGCACAAATCGTGAAAAAACCTTGCACAATGCAAATATACAAAAAACTTTAACTTCCACACTTTTGAACAAAGAATATTGCCTCCGGTTTCTTTTTTCCTGAAAATTACGGCAAACGCGACAAGGAAACCCCCATAAAAAATCCCGGCATTTCCATTTGAATCGGACGGAAATGCCGGGATTTTATCTTTTACGGCGCAAATTGCGCAGCCAAAACATTCAACACTTACTCAACGCCATACTCCTGCCAGCTCTTGATGTCGAGCTCGTCAAGCGGCATGGTACAGAAGGCGTAGATGAAGGCGCTGGCCAGACGGGCGTTGGTGATGAGCGGCACGTTCAGGTCGATGGCCGCACGGCGAATCTTGTAGCCATTGTCAAGCTCACCGGCCGTCAGGTTCTTCGGCACGTTGACAACCATGTCAATCTCCTTGTTGTGGAGCATGTCGAGCGCCTGCGGATGTCCCTCCTCGCTGGGCCAGTAAACCAACGTATTTTCAATACCGTTCTCGGTCAGATACTTGCTCGTGCCGCCGGTTGCATAGAGCTTGTAGCCGTGCTCCATAAGCAATTTGGAGGCAAAGAGCATTTCGGCCTTCTGCTTGGCCGAACCGGTGGAGAGCAGGATATTCTTCTTCGGGATGCGATGACCTACGGAGAGCATGCTCTTGAGCAGGGCGGCGCGGCTGTCTTCACCCAGACAACCTACCTCGCCGGTAGAGGCCATGTCGACACCCAGCACGGGGTCGGCCTTCTGCAGACGGTTGAAGGAGAACTGGCTGGCCTTGACACCCACGTATTCGAGGTCGAAGAGACTGGAAGCTGGTTTTTCAACCGGCAAGCCGAGCATAATACGCGTAGCCAGCTCAATCAGGTTAATCTTGAGCACCTTGCTCACAAACGGGAACGAACGTGAAGCACGCAGGTTACACTCAATCACCTTGATGTCGTTTTCGCGAGCCAGGAACTGGATATTGAACGGACCGCTAATCTGCAGTTCGCGGGCAATCTTTTTGGAAATTTTCTTGATGCGGCGGGCCGTTTCAACGTAAAGCTTCTGCGGCGGGAACTGGATGGTGGCATCACCGGAGTGAACGCCGGCAAACTCGATGTGCTCGCTGATGGCATAGGCAATAATCTCACCGTTGCGGGCCACGGCATCCATCTCAACTTCCTTGGCATGCTCGAGGAACTGGCTTACGACTACCGGGTGTTTCTTCGACACGTTGGCTGCCAGCTTCAGGAAGCGCTCCAGCTCTTCCTGATTGGAGCAGACGTTCATGGCTGCGCCGGACAGCACGTAAGACGGGCGCACCAGTACGGGGAAGCCCACCTTCTGGATAAACTCGTTGATGTCGTCCATGCTGGTCAGGGCGCTCCACTGCGGCTGGTCAACACCGATACGACCCAACATTTCGGAGAATTTCTCGCGGTCCTCGGCGTTGTCGATATGTTTGGCCGTCGTACCGAGCAGGGGCACCTGCTGGGCATCCAGACGCATGGCCAGGTTGTTAGGTATCTGACCGCCGGTCGAAACGATGACACCATACGGCGTTTCGAGGTCGAGAATATCCATGACACGCTCGTAGGTCAGTTCGTCAAAGTAAAGACGGTCGCACATGTCGTAGTCGGTCGACACCGTCTCGGGGTTGTAGTTGATCATCACGCTGCGATAACCCTCGCGGCGAATGGTATTGAGCGCCTGCACGCCGCACCAGTCAAATTCAACCGAACTACCGATACGGTAGGCTCCGGAACCGAGCACTACAACCGAACGCTTGTCATATTCATACTGAATATCGTGAGCCACGCCGCTATAAGTCAGATACAAATAATTGGTCTGTGCCGGATACTCGGCCGCCAGGGTGTCAATCTGTTTGACGAAAGGCACAATACCCGCCTGCTTGCGGCGCATACGTATAATGTCAATGGCACGTTCTATTTCCATTTCCTGCTCCATATCCAGGGCACGGGCTATCTGGAAGTCACTGAAGCCCTGAACCTTGGCCTTGCGCAACAATTCGTTGTCGAGCACGTTGATGCTCGGGCAAGCCCGCAGTTCATGGTCGGTATCATGTATGTTGCGAAGTTTCTGGAGGAACCATTTGTCAATCTTCGTCAGCTCATGGATGCGGTCAATGGTATATCCCTCCTCCATGGCCTTGGCAATGACAAAGATACGTTTGTCGGTAGGCTCCTGCAGGGCTTCATCCGTATTTTCAATCTGAAGTTCCTTATTGTCTACATAACCGTGCATGCCCTGTCCGATCATGCGCAAGCCTTTCTGGATACTCTCCTCGAAAGTACGGCCGATGGCCATAACTTCGCCGACCGACTTCATGCTGGAACCGAGTTCGCGATCCACGCCGCGGAATTTGCCAAGGTCCCAGCGCGGAATTTTACAAACCACGTAGTCGAGCGCAGGCTCAAAGAAAGCACTGGTGGTTTTGGTCACGGAGTTTTTCAGTTCAAACAAGCCGTAGCCCAAGCCCAACTTGGCGGCAACAAAGGCCAACGGATAGCCGGTAGCCTTGGAGGCCAGCGCTGACGAGCGGCTCAAACGGGCATTCACTTCAATTACACGATAGTCCTCGCTCTGGGGGTCGAAGGCGTACTGCACGTTACACTCACCCACGATGCCCACGTGGCGCACAATCTTGATACTAAGTGCGCGGAGCTTGTGATACTCGCTGTTGGTGAGCGTCTGCGACGGCGCAATCACGATACTCTCGCCCGTATGGATGCCCAGCGGGTCGAAGTTTTCCATGTTACAAACCGTAATACAGTTGTCATAGCGGTCGCGCACCACCTCGTATTCAATTTCTTTCCAACCCTTGAGGCTCTTTTCAACCAACACCTGCGGAGAGAAAGAGAAGGCCTTTTCAGCCAGTTTGTTGAGTTCTTCCTCATTGTCGCAGAAACCGGAACCAAGTCCGCCCAAAGCATAAGCTGCACGGATAATGATGGGATATCCCAGCTCACGGGCGGCCTTACGTGCCTGCTCAATGTTTTCGCAAGCCTCGCTCTTAATTGTTTTAACGCCGATTTCGTTCAGCTTCTCCACGAAGAGCTCACGGTCTTCCGTATCCATGATGGCACGTACGGGTGTGCCAAGCACCTTCAGGTTGTATTTTTCAAGCACTCCGCTGTTGTAAAGTTCCACACCGCAGTTAAGTGCCGTTTGTCCGCCAAAAGCCAGCATAATGCCGTCCGGGCGTTCTTTCTGAATCACCTTCTCTACAAAGAACGGAGTGACGGGCAGGAAATATATCTGGTCGGCCACACCCTCACTGGTCTGCACCGTAGCAATATTCGGGTTAATCAGAATGGTGTAGATGCCTTCTTCTTTCAAGGCTTTCAAGGCCTGAGAGCCACTGTAGTCAAACTCACCGGCTTCACCGATTTTCAAAGCGCCGGAGCCCAGAATCAATACTTTTTTTATTTTATTGTCGTCCATGATGTGTCGTTTAATAGTTAGGAATATTGGTGGAATCTCAAGCCTTTGTTACAGGATTTTCACGAAGTCGTCAAACATGAATTCAGTGTCCACCGGACCACTGCAGGCCTCGGGGTGGAACTGCGCGCTGAACCATGGGTTGTGCAGGTGGCGCACACCCTCGTTCGAACCGTCGTTCATGTTAATGAAATAAGGCTCCCAGTCGGCCGGAAGCGTATCGCTCTTCACGGCATATCCGTGATTCTGCGTCGTCACGAAGCAGCGGTTGGTTCCTACCATACGCACCGGCTGGTTGTGACTGCGGTGGCCGTATTTCAATTTGTAGATGGAGGCTCCGGCTGCCTTGGAAAGGAGCTGATTACCCATACAGATACCCATACAGGGACGCACCTGGCTGTTGCCCAGGAACTTTCGGATGTTTTCCACCGCTACGGAGCAAGTATCGGGGTCGCCCGGACCATTGGCCAGGAACAAACCGTCGAAAGCCATATCGTTGAAGTCATAGTCCCAGGGCACGCGGATGACCTCTACGCCGCGGTTAATCAGGCAACGGATGATGTTTGACTTCACACCGCAGTCAACCAGCACAACCTTCTTTCCGGCACCCTCATTGTAGCGGATAACTTCCTTGCAGGAAACCTGCTCCACATAGTTCACTCCGCTATACTGGGCTGAAGGCACATTGTCGGGCTGGTCGTCAAACAATATCTTGCCCATCATCACGCCGTGCTCGCGCAACACCTTGGTAAGCTGGCGGGTGTCGATACCCGTAATGCCCGGCACGTGCTCGCGTTTGAGCCAGTCGGCCAGACTTTCCACCGCATTCCAATGACTGTATTCCGTGCTGTAATCGCTCACGATCAGCGCAGATACGTAGATTTTGTCACTTTCCATGAAGGTGGGCAGGCCGTTGGCCTCAAAAGTAAAGGGAGGCACGCCGTAGTTACCCACCAGCGGGTAAGTCAGCGCAAGCAACTGACCGGCATAAGAGGGGTCGGTGAGGCTCTCCGGATAACCCATCATGGCCGTATTGAAAACCACTTCTCCGGCTACCGGTGCTTCATAGCCGAAAGATTTTCCGCGGAAACTGGTCCCGTCGTCTAAAAGTAATGTGACATTTTTCATGCGATTGTCATTTATAGCTTGTTGGCTCATTATTTAATGTAATATTTTTCGTAATACTTGATAAATGCGCGGTTCACCTGCATATTGCCGCCCGGCGTGGGGTAGTTTCCGCTGAAATACCAGTCGCCCGGACTGGTGGGGCAGGCTTTGTGAAGCCCCTCGAGGGTCTGGTAAACGATTTTGACCTCGGCACGGATGGTACTCATGCAGAGCATTTCGGACATCTTGGCCGAAATTTCCTCATCGGTAAACGGAACGTACACCTCGGTCACGTAATTCCGGATGTCCTCCTTGGGCTTGTTTTCCTGGGCCTTACACTTGGCGTACACGTCGGTCAGCACATGACTGAGCCCGCGCTCCTTGAGCAGCTCCACGGCAGCGCGGAAGGCGATAAATTCGTCCATATTGGCCATATCAATGCCGTAGTAGTCAGGATAGCGCACCTGCGGCGACGACGATACGATGACGATGCGCCGCGGATGCAGCCGGTCGAGTATGCGGATGATGCTCTCGCGCAGGGTTGTACCGCGCACGATGCTGTCGTCAATGACCACCAGATTGTCCACGCCCGGCTCCACACTGCCGTAGGTCACGTCGTACACGTGTGCGGCCAGGTCGTTGCGACTGGCGCCCTCGGCAATAAAGGTGCGCATCTTGATGTCCTTCCAGGCCACCTTTTCCGAACGCACGCGGCGGTTCATGATACGTTCCAGGTCCTCGTGGGTGATTTTCGGGCCCAGCGTCTCGATTTCACGTATTTTTTCCTCGTTCAGTTTCTCATTGAAACCGGCAATCAGCCCATAGAAGGCCGATTCAGCCGTATTGGGAATAAACGACACCACGGTGTGGTCAATGTCGTTGTCGACAGCCTTCAGGATGGCCGGCACGAGCTGCCGCCCCAGTTCCTTGCGCTCCCGGTAGATGTCGCAATCGCTGCCCCGGCTGAAGTAGACGCGCTCAAACGAGCAGGCGGCATAGTTTTTCGGCTCCAGAATCTGCTCGGTGCGTATCTCGCCGCATTTGTTCACCAGAATGGCTTCGCCGGGCTTGAGTTCGTGCACCTCTTCGGCGTTGACGTCGAGGGTGGTCTGAATGACGGGGCGTTCGGAAGCCAGGACAAATATGTCGTCGTTGCGATACCAGAAGGCCGGACGGATGCCCCACGGGTCGCGCAGCGTAAACATCTCGCCGCTGCCGGTGGCGCCACACAACACGTAGCCGCCGTCCCAAACCGGAGCTGCCGTACGCAACACGTTGGCCAGGTTGATGTGGTCCTCGATATAGCGGGTGATGTCCAGTCCCTCCAGTCCTTTTTTGCGGGCCTCCTCAAACAGGCGCTCGCTCTCGCGGTCCAGCCGGTGGCCCAGCTGCTCGAGCAGGATATAGGTGTCCGCAAACATACGCGGGTGCTGGCCCGTACGGGCTATTTCGTGAAAGATTTCCTCCACATTGGTCATGTTGAAGTTGGCACAGATGCAAAGGTTCTTGGCCCGCCAGTTGTTACGGCGCAGAAAGGGGTGGATATAAGAAAGACCACGCTTGCCGGTAGTGGAATACCGGAGGTGGCCCATATAGATTTCGCCTGCAAAAGGCAGATGACGAACAGCATAAGCGGGGTCGCTCAGCTGCTGCTGCGGAATGTCTTTAAAATGAGCATGA
This sequence comes from Prevotella sp. CAG:617, assembly GCA_000438115.1. GTDB lineage: Bacteria > Bacteroidota > Bacteroidia > Bacteroidales > Bacteroidaceae > Alloprevotella. Next base: position 26,536 of record FR903588.1, read on the forward strand.
ACGTTACTGAAGATTTCCTGAATGGCGGTAGTCCCCATGGCCCGCTCGCGGAACATGTATTCCTCACCGGGAGCAGCGTCCAGCTTTACACATGCCAGTCCCGCGCCTTCCTGGCCGCGGTTGTGCTGCTTTTCCATCATCAGGTACAATTTGTTCAAACCATACATCCACGTACCGTAATGCTCCTTGTAGTACGACAAGGGTTTCAGCAGGCGGATCATGGCTACTCCACATTCATGTTTTAAAGGTTCCATATACTTATGTCACTGATAATTAATATTCTGGAATGCGAACAGACAGAAGTTCGCACCTTTTCAACCTGCAAAGATACTGCAACCCTCGGGAAGTACAAAGCGAAAAGCTAATATTTTCGCGCTGTGCTGCGGTATGAAGGCGCACTTCGGCACGGCTCTCCGCCGCACCTCAGCAGGCTTCCTGCCTCCACACGGGTCCTCGGGCTGCATATCCCGGCCCAGAAACCCGGCAACCCCGAAAGACAAAAAACAGAACGGCATCTTTTAAAAATTTTCCGGCACCTTGTTGTTTTTTTCCGGCACCTGAAAAATTCTTTCTGCCGTCTGTTTTTCCGACAGTGCGGGGCCGGTTTCCCGGCCTTTCCGTCAGGGTTCCTTAAACAGGTCCTTGATGCCGCCGATGGAGCCCATCAGATTGCTGGCCTCATAGGGCAGGTAGACCACCTTGTTGTCCTTGCCGTCGGCCACGGCACGCATCATCTCGATGTACTTCTGGGCCAGCAGGTAGCTGGCCGGATTTGAGGTTTTGCCCACGGCCTCCGTAATACGCTCAATGGCTACGGCCTCAGCCTCGGCCTGCTTGATTTTGGCCTGGGCCAGACCCTCGGCGCGCAGGATTTCGCGCTGCTTGTCGGCCTCGGCACGGTTGATAATGGCGGTTTTCTCGCCCTCCGACTTCAGGATGGCCGAAGCCTTTTCGCCCTCGGAGGTCAGGATTTCGGCACGCTTGTTCCGCTCGGCCTGCATCTGTTTTTCCATCGCCTGGAGCACCGTTTGCGGCGGGGTGATGTCCTGCAGCTCCACGCGGTTGACCTTGATGCCCCATTTGTTGGTTGCGTCGTCCAACACGGCACGCAGACGGGTGTTGATGGTGTCGCGCGAGGTGAGCGTTTCGTCCAGCTCCAGCTCGCCGATAATGTTACGCAGGGTGGTCTGCGTCAGTTTTTCAATGGCGTTGGGCAGATTGCTGATTTCATAAACCGCCTTGAAGGGGTCGACTATCTGGAAGTAAAGCAAAGCGTTGATTTCGGTCTGTACGTTATCCTTGGTAATCACGTTTTGCTTGTCAAAGTCGTACACCTGCTCACGAAGGTCAATGGAGTCGACGTAACGATAGGCCCCGCGCCGCATGACTACCATGGTCTTGGGCCGGTCAATAAAAGGAATAATGATATTGATACCCGGCGCAAGGGTTGAATGATATTTTCCGAGGCGTTCAATCACCTTGGTTTCCGACTGCGGAATAATCAGGATACCGCGTTTGAGCAAAATCAGCACACCCACCACAAGGATGGCCAGAAGAATGTAAATAGACATGGTTTCTTAATTTTTTAATGATTAAATTCGTTTTCCACTCATTGTTGGGCCGGAGATGCATCGATGGGCTCCACCGTCAGGATGATGCCTTCACGCCCCACAACCCTTACCGCAGAGCCTTTTTCGAGCGTCAGCTGGCGCTGGCCGGCGCAGGCCTTCCAGTCGTCACCGTCAATGGCCACCCGTCCGAAGCGTCCGGACTCGATGGTCTGGCTCACCACACCCTCGCGCCCCATCACGGCGTCGACATTGCTCAACCGCTCCTTGTGGTGCGACTTTTTCAGCAGCCGCACGATGAGCGGACGCACAAATACAATCATCCCCGCGGCCACAACCGACAGCGTAAGCACCTGCACGTCGAAGCCGCCGCCCAACAGGGCCACAACCAGAGCGCCCAGCGCGCCCACACTGACACAAAGCAGGAAAAAAGTGCCCGTAGTCATCTCGATTACGATGCACAGCAGGCAGACAATGCCCCAGAGTATAGCCAATTCAGTTTTCATTTTTCAAAAGGAATAAAAAGGTGTGTCAATCAATTATTAGGTTTGCCTACGAATTTACGGAATCCGCGTGACCCGACCAAACGGGAACCCCGTTTTTTAAAAGCAATCCGTCATACGAACATCACAATTCCGTCACGACAGCATCATGAAAACCCCTTTATTTTGCCACTGCAAAAGCAAAACGGGACACAGGTGTCTGCTCCTGCCGGCACATGCTGACTACGCCGCAATAACCGAACATTCATTTTAGTCTGAAACACAATGTATGACTCCTCCAAAAACCTACGGCCCCACTACCGTACCATCGTACTCTCCGACATTCATCTGGGTACAAAACACGCCAAGGTAAACGAAGTGACCGACTACCTGTCGTCGGTCGACTGCGACCGGCTCATTCTTAACGGCGACATCATCGACGGGTGGCACCTGCAAAAGTCGGGCATCAAGAAATGGCGCCCCGAACACACCCGATTCTTTAAAGTCATCATGAAAATGATGGAAAAGCACGACACTGAAATCATCTACGTAAGGGGTAATCACGATGATTTTCTCGACACCCTCACGCCGCTAAAGATGGGGTGCATGAAAATCGTAAAGGAATATTTTCTGGAAGGACTCGACGGCAACCGCTATCTGGTGGTACACGGCGACATCTTCGACCGGGTATGCACACACATGAAATGGCTGGCACTGCTGGGCGACGCCGGCTATACAGCCCTGCTCTGGCTCAACAGCCTCTACAACCGGTGGCGGTGCTACCGTCATAAGCCCTACTACTCGCTCTCGCAGGCCATCAAGCAGAAGGTAAAAAACGCCGTGTCCTACATCTCCGACTTCGAGCAGGTTCTGGCCAGTGTGGCACGCGAACGGCTGTGTCAGGGAGTCATTTGCGGACATATCCATCACCCCGACGACCGCATGATAGGCTCCATACGCTACCTGAACTCGGGCGACTGGGTGGAAACCCTCTCGGCCCTGACCGAGGATTATCAGGGCAACTGGAACATCCAGCGCTACTACTCCGCCGGACAAACCGGCACGCACACCGGTTCGCAACTGAAAAACGTCGTATTATGAAACTTCTGTTTGTCGTTCAGGGCGAGGGGCGCGGCCATCTCACCCAGGCACTTACGCTGGAACAAATGCTCCGACAGTCCGGTCACGAAGTAACAGCCATTCTGGTAGGGCGGAGCGAGGGGCGCAAGGTGCCCGACTTTTTCATGCGCCGCGCCCAGGCTCCGGTACACACGTTCAGCAGTCCGCAGTTCCGTCCGGCCTCCGCCAACCGACGTGCCGGCATCACCCGCAGCCTGGCCTACCATTTAAGCCATCTGGGGAGCGTGGGAGCCTCCGTCCGCTTTGTCTACCGTATGATTCAGGAGTCGGACGCCGATGCCGTCATCAACTTCTACGAAGTGGTCACGGGGCTCACCTATCTCCTGCTGCGGCCTAAAATACCGATGATCTGCATCGCACACCAATACTATTTTCTTCATCCGCAGGCTCCGCTTCCGCCCCGAGCCAGCCGGATGCAGCTGGCCGCACTCAAGTTCTTCACCCGCCTCACCTCGGCCGGCGCCACCAAACGACTGGCGCTCTCGCTACGTCCCCTCGAGCCCTGCCCCGAACGGCGCCTGACAGTAGTGCCGCCGCTTCTGCGCCCCGAAGTACGGCAGCTGCGCCCCACCCCCGGCCAGTATATTCACGGATATATGGTGAATGCCGGTTTTGCCGCCGACGTGCGCCGCTGGCATGCCCGCCGCCCGCAAATACCGCTTCGTTTCTTCTGGGACGGTGCCTGCGGCTTGCGGCAGGAAGACCCTACCCTCTCCTTCCACGGCCTTGACGACAGAGCTTTTCTGCGCCAGCTGGCCGGATGCCGGGCCTACGCCACCACAGCCGGCTTCGAGTCGGTTGCCGAAGCCATGTATCTGGGAAAACCCGTACTGATGGTCCCCGCACATATCGAGCAGGAATGCAA
>FR903588.1:30600-34049 GCA_000438115.1 Prevotella sp. CAG:617
CAGGAATGCAATGCTTTCGACGCCGTCTGCTGCGGTGCCGGCTTACAGGCTGAAAGTTTCGATCTCGACCGTTTGCTGGCCTTCATCCCCGGTTATCGCCCCACTCCCTCGTTCCGACAATGGACCGACTCTGCTTCCTACGCCATTGTCTGGCAAATTGAAAGCGCGCTTGAACAACAGGCCGCCTGGATACCGCAAATAAACGGCTGACTCCACCCCGTGCCACGCACTTGAAAACTCTCGGAACAGGGCGCGGATTTTGGGCTTTTTATGGCTTTGCACCACAACGCGTTTCGCAAATTCTTCGTACCTTTGCCGGCATATGAAAAAAAGGTATATTCTGACTATACTGGTAAGTTGCATCGGCTGGCTGCAAATTTGCGCACAGTCGTTCCTGAGCAACATGAACAACACGCAGGAAGAGCGTAAATCATCCTGGCGTACAGACGAGGACACGGTGGCCGAAAAGGAAAACGTGCCTATCGGCTACTATGTATGGCACATCGAGCCGCGTTTCGGCGACGTCAAGCCCTGTGAAATCGACACCATGCCCCACCATTTCCAGAACAACAACTTCACCATCGGCCCTACCGGGCACTACAACACGCTGGGAAACATGGGGTCACCCCGCCTGAGCCGACTGTATTTTGAGCGCAACGAACGCATGACGCACGACGGTTTTCTGTACGACCGCCCGCTCGACTTTTTCCTGCTTGCGCCGGACGAACTGTTCTTTACCAACACCAAATCGCCGGTAACCAACCTCACCTACAACACCTGCGGAAACAAAACCGACGGCGAAGACCGCATCAAGGCCCTCTTCTCGACCAACGTCAACAAGCGCCTGGGCATCGGCTTTGTATTGGACTATCTGTACGGCCGCGGATACTACTCCAACCAGTCAACCGCCTACTTCAACGGAACGCTCTTCGGGTCATACCGCGGCGAGCGATACAGCCTGCACACCTACTACACGGGCAATTATCTGAAACTTAACGAAAACGGCGGCATTGAATCCGACCGCTACCTGACACGGCCGGAATCATTTCCCACCAAATACGGCCCGGGCGACATGCCGACGCGTCTGGCCAAAATGCGCCGCGACATGGGCATCAACACGTTCTACCTGACCCACCGCTACAGCCTGGGCTATGAGCAGTGGTATGAAGATTCCGCCGCCACGGCAGCCAACCTGAAGCATCTGGAAATGACCCTCGGCGCCGACTCGGCCCGCAAGGTGGCCAAACCCATCGAACTCTCGCGCTTCATACCGGTGGCCAGCTTCATACACACCATGAAACTCGACCACAATTATCACCGCATCAACATTCATCAGGACAACAGCGACTTCTTTTCCAACTTCTACTGGCCGGGCGACTCCACCCGCGACAAAATCAACTACATGCGCCTCTCCAACCAGCTGGCCCTGGAAATGAACGAAGGCTTCAAGCCCTGGCTGAAAACGGGACTCCGGCTCTTTGCCCAACACGAGTTGGAAAAGGTGGAAATGCCCGACACCATTGCCCTGACCTCGCTCCGTTCGCGCCGCAAATTCGTAACCAACTACTTCACGGTGGGCGCACAGCTCTACAAGCACGAAGGGCGCACTTTCCACTACAACCTGCTGGGCGAACTGACCACCACCGGTAAAGACTGGGGCATCTTCAACGTGGAAGGTTCGGCCGACCTCAACGTCAAGCTGCGGCGTGACACCATGCGCCTGAGCCTTTACGGACGCGTGGCCAACGAACGTCCGTCCATCTTCTACCGGCACATGCAGACGCAACACGCCTGGTGGGACAACCCCGACCTCAACAACCTGTTCACCACCCGCATCGGCGCCCAGTTCAAATACCATAACACCCGGCTCGACGTCAGCCTGGCCTCCATTCAGAACTACACATACTTTGCGTCAACCGCTACGGCCGCCACCATCGACGACCTTGACACCTACCGTCACGGCGTGGAAGTCAGACAATACGGCCGCAACCTGCAGGTAGCCTCGGCCACACTGGGACAGGACTTTGCCTGGGGCATCTTCCACTGGGATACGGAACTGACATTCCAGGCCTCAAGCAACCAGAACGTACTGCCGCTGCCGCTGCTCTCGGCCTACTCCAACGCCTACCTGAAATTCCGCATTGCCAAGGTGCTGGGCGTAGAATTCGGGGCCGACGTGCGTTATTTCACCTCCTATTATGCCCCCGACTACTCACCCGAAATCGGACAGTTCTCAACCCAGGCCCACGACTTCCGGGTAAAGACGGGCAACTACCCGTTTGTCAACGTCTATGCCAACCTGCACCTGAAGAGCTGCCGCTTCTACATCATGTGCCAGCACGTCAACGAAGGATTCTCCAACAAGCACTACTTCATGACGCCCCACTACCCCATGAACCCCATGACGTTCAACTTCGGCATCTCATGGACGTTCTACAACTGATACGCTGATTCCACACGTTTCCATCCGACAAGACAATTACCGCCATGCAACTCATTTATCTCTACCACAGCGGATTTGCCCTGCTGTTTGACCGCATGACCGTGGTCTTCGACTTCTACGAGGACAGCCTCGGCCCCAACTCGGGCTGCCTCCACAGCGACCTGCTCCGGCGGCCGGTCCCCCTCTACGTGCTGGCCAGCCATTTCCACGCCGACCACTTCAACCCGCACATCTTCAGCTGGAGGGAGCAGAAGGCCGACGTGCGCTACATCCTCTCCAAGGACATCTGGCGCCACCGCCGCTCCTGCTGCCGCGACGTTGAGGCGCACTGGCTGATTAAGGACGGCACCTACACCGACGACCTGCTCTCCGTCAGGGCCTTCGGCTCAACCGACGTGGGCGTGTCCTTCCTGCTGGAAACGGAAGGGCTGAAAATCTTCCATGCCGGCGACCTGAACAACTGGCACTGGATGGACGAGTGCGCCGAAGCCGAGTGGAAGGGCTACGAAAAGAACTACCTGCACGAGCTGCAACACCTAGCGGACTATACCACGGAGCTGGACCTGGCCATGTTTCCCGTCGACCCGCGCCTGGGGCAGGCCTACTGCCGCGGTCCGCAGCAGTTTGTCGAAAAGATACGCACGCGCTACTTCGTACCCATGCACTTCGACGAAAGCGTAGCCGCCGCCGAAGCCTTCGAGCCGCAGGCCCGCGCCGCCGGCAGCACCCCGCTCCTGCCCCGTCAGCGCGGCCGGAGCCCCGTGAGCGCGGCCGGAAATTCGCCCTCTTCACCTCACCCGACACATTATCCAAAACCATACAACCATGAACATCAAAGGAAAATTTGACCATTTCAATTTTAACGTCACCAACCTGGAGCGCAGTATTGCCTTCTACGAAAAAGCCCTGGGCCTGCACGAACACAGCCGCATGGAAGCCCCCGACAGCGCCTTCATCATCGTGTACCTGACCGACGACCAGAGCGAATTCATGCTGGAGCTGACCT
>FR903589.1:0-259 GCA_000438115.1 Prevotella sp. CAG:617
ATAGCCGTAGAGAACACGGCCGTATGCCATGTCGCCATAGTTCATGGCGCAAAGGTAGGGCGAGCCAAAGAGGTTCCAGCTCATGTTTTCCTTGTGGGTAAAGCGGTTGCCGACTGAAGTGGTCGAGGTCCACGGATCGTTGAAGTTATACTTCATCAGCACAACGCTCTTGTTGTCTGCGCCACCCTCGGAATAGGAATCTCCGCTGAAGCGAACCTTTATTTTGTCGGTCGAAGTATTTTCAATCAGTAAGCCTTCG
>FR903589.1:282-2641 GCA_000438115.1 Prevotella sp. CAG:617
CGGTTTCTCCTCTATTTGCAAAATCTTGGTCAGTCCATGCCATACAGTCAGTCCATGCGTTACCATTCGTACTGTCGCAAGTAAAGTAATAAGCTGCACGCGTACTGCCGTTGTAACGCTTCAGGCTGTAGTCGGCATTCGGAGTCACGTCCGTTACGTCAAACGGCATTACGGTCAAATCATTGCCTCCGGCCTTTACGTCGCGCTCAACGGCAAAGTTGGTCAGGTTGATGTAATTGCCACAACCGCGCAAACCGGCATGATGCTCCAGCAGCAGGTAGCCGGGACTGAAGTACTGGCCGTCCGGGTAAACCAAAGAGCCATCCTCAGCTTTCTGAATCTGCAGTTCCTTCTCCTTACGTACGTAAACCACCGACTTGCCAACGGGTTTGTCGGCAGACGTAATCGTATCGTTACCGGTAATGTTCCACGTTTCGAAACAACCGTTGTCCACCGTATTGCGAATACGCTTATTACCAATCAGGTCACGACTGTGGCCTACCGCAGTAGTATAACGGCTAATATCCGTACGGGTATCAGCCGCCGGGTCAATATCTGACGAGGTTTCCATCAGCTGATATTTCCAGTAGTCAGTCGTTACATAGCTATTCGTTTCAGTTACAGAAGCGCGGTTGTTGCCGCTGCCCGTTACGTCTGCAATCGTACCCGTGGCCGTCACATTAACGGCCTTGACGTCCGACACGCTGTTCAGAGCAAGCGAGTTGTAGAGCACGCCGTCGGACTGGCCCGCCACGGCACCATTGAGAATGGAGGTTGAAAGAATACCGTTGTTGACCGTAGCCGCACCGTTCACCACGAAACCGTCCACTACGACATCGGTTCCAAGGGTCACGTCCTGCAACAACGAGCGGCCGGTGGACTCCAGCATACCCTTGCGCTGGGTGAGCAGGTCGGACACGATACCGCTTACATCCGTTGCTGCAGAGGTCTCGTCGTTCATGCCGCCATATACCTTTACGCCCGGCATCGACAGGTTGAGCAGTCCGGCGTCGCGGTAGTTGTTGTGTACAAATACGTAAGCATGCTCGCCCGGATTTCCGTTCACGTAGATGCCGGCCAGGTCGACGGCACCCTGCAGGTCGCCCAGGGCGGTGGTCCAGCTGTTACCGTCGGCCGTACCGGTCAGGTCGGCCTTTACGTAGACAATGGGTTTCAGGGTAGCTTCGTACTCATAAGCCCCTACATCTATCTCATCACCCGTCAGACGGGCATTGTTGGCCAGGTCTTTCTCGTCAGCCGGGATTGCAGCATCTGCTGCCGTCAATCCCAAAGCATAATTAGTATAATGCTTCTTGTTACCCTTGTTCAGCAGCAACAGGTTGGGACGGATGCGGTAGTCGCGGCTCATCATGTCGGCGTTGTCGGGGTCTACAAAGTTGGGACCCTCCAGCACATCATCGTTGTCTACCGTACCGAGAATAGCCACATTCTTTTTCTCTGTATCAGTAGTCAGATTTTGCGTGCCATTCTTCCAGGCCACACTATTATATATGCCTTTCGGCTTGCCGGTCAGGTCAGTGGTGTTCTGCGCAAAGGTGGCATTGACCACCGTTGTGTTTCCATCAGCAGCCAGACCCGTACCGCCGTCGGCAAAGAGCGTATTGTATATCAATACCGGACCGCTGTTTCCTTCTACATTCAATCCGACAGGGTTCTGACGGAATCCGCAATTCTTCAACGTCAGTGAACCACTGGGCAGGACACTAACCTCCATGCCCTTGGCAGTTTTAGACGCAGAATGATTGGCAAACGTGAAACCTTCGAAAACAACATCCTTGCCATTGGCAGTTACGGACATCAGAATGGGAGTTTCCACATCATTGCGAACGACTGTGGGTTTGCTGAAATCCTGCTGCTCGCCACTGCCCGTACAGGAGCCTTTCAGAATCAGCGAGTCGCTCAGCGAATTGTCTGACATGTTCAGGATATAGGCCGAACCTGCCGACAGCCGGCTCCAGGTATATTTCCCGTCACGTACAAAAATTCTTCTGGTACCGGCTTGGACAGTCGGATTGGATGCACCAACAATGGCTCCGCGCAGGTCGTCGGTAGCATTGGCCCAGCTATCGCCCGAACCGTTCCCAGCAGAAAGTGTAGCCACGTAAATAGAAGGCATTGTTGAGAAGTTGGACACATACTGGTACTCGTAAAGGCCAATATCTATTGGCTTGCACAACTCATTGTTATTCTCATTACGCGGACCTGAATAACGAACATACGTACCGTCTACATTAGTCATATAAGCCACTGTTACACCTGCATTATCCGTAAACCATTGCTGATAAGCGCCGGTAACATTTCCTTCAGACTTATGTTCAGCATCTGTCTCATCAGGATT
>FR903590.1:0-9830 GCA_000438115.1 Prevotella sp. CAG:617
TGGGGTTGTATTTGGCACGGTGCAGGTGCATGGAGCCGCGACCGCCTTTTCCGGAGCGGCAGTAAATTTTTACGTAGTCTACGAAATTGCTTTCTGGCATGGGTCTTTTGTTTGCTCTTTGTAAATGGGGTGTGTTGGATGATTGCGTACAGTCCGTCGGCAGGACCAAAAGCAAGCGCAGGGCTGACCTTGGGTTGTAAAAAGGTTTGTCAGGTCAGTCCTGCGTAGCTTATGTGTAAATAAGGATACTTTATTTCCAGCTGTCGATAATGGTGCTCAGGGCTGCGGTGATTTCTTCCAGCGGGCCGTAACCTTTAACGGCATTGCGCAGGCCTTCTTTTTCATACCACTCAATCAGCGGCTGGGTCTGGTTGTTGTAAACGTCGAGACGTTTCTTGATGGTTTCGGCGTTGTCATCGGCACGGCCGGAGGTCTTGCCGCGGTTGATGAGGCGCTCCATAAGCATCTCCTCGGGTACGTCAAGTTCGAGCATACCGGTAACGGCAGTGCCGCGTTTGGCCAACATTTCCTTCAGTGCTTCGGCCTGCGGAATGGTACGGGGGAAACCGTCGAAAATGACACCTTCACACGGGCACATGCTGTCGTAAACGCTGGCCAGGATGTCAATCATGAGTGAGTCGGGAATGAGCTGGCCGTTGTCAATATATTCTTTGGCCGTTTTGCCCAGTTCCGTTCCGTTTTTGATTTCAGCACGCAGTACATCGCCTGTTGAGATGTGCTTGAAACCGTATTTCTGTACGAGTAAGTCACTCTGTGTTCCTTTTCCAGAGCCGGGAGCTCCGAAGATTACGATATTCTTCATTGTTGTTTTACGTATGTATTATTGTTGAAAAAATAAGATGTCTGTATAGGGGGCTGTACGCTATTTTCAGGTGCTTGCGTCAGCTTTTGAGCACGTAGATGTTCTTCTCGTTCCGGCCGTATCCGTCGTAATCCAGCCCGTAGCCTACAATAAAGTCGTTGCCGATGTTGAAACCCGTGTAATCCACGTTGACGTTGACCTTCAAGTTCTTCGGCTTGATCAGAAGCGAAGCCAGATGGATGCTTGCCGGTTTGTGGTCGGAGAGCAGAGCCCACATGTTTTTCATCGTGACTCCGGTATCTACGATGTCTTCAACGATGACGACATGACGGTTTTCAAGGGGAGTGTTGATGCCCATGATTTCCTTGACCTCGCCCGTGCTGCTGGTCCCGATGTAGGAGGACAGGCGTATAAAACTGACCTGACACGAAATGTCTACCTCTTTGAGCAGGTCGGCTGCAAACATGAAGGCACCGTTGAGCACAACAAGAAATATGGGGTCCTTGTCAGCAAAGTCACGATGAATCTCGCGCCCCATTTCCTGAATGCGTTGCCTGATTTGTTGCTCGGAAATGTATAACTGAAAGGTCAAATCTTTTATCTGAATGGTGTCCATGTAGCGTGATTTTTTGCTCTGCGGGTGCAAAGTTACAAAAAAATATCCTAACAGTCTGACGTACGCGGTGTTTTGACATTTGCTCACAATCGGTGGCGGTGGTTTTGGCCTCATTGTTTGTTGGCTTGTGTTGGAGCGGTTGGTGTCCGGCCGAAACGTGGCTTGGAGCAACTTGCTGATTTATGAACGGCGTTTTTTTGAGAAAGGGAGGCATTTTGTAAAAACAGGTCCGGAACTTTTTTTAACTACCCGGCACCTTGTTGAAACCGGAAACGGCCTTGTGCAGAATTTCTCGGGGCAGGGCTGTGGACGGCCGGAAAAGTTTGTGCGTTTGTTTCCGGAGCGGGTGCAACGGCAGTGCGCATCCAGCCTGTATCGGGAAAAAGGAGATACAAAAAGCCCCGGCAAGCAGCAGGAGCTGATTTGCCGGGGCTTTAATGTGTTTTTGGGGATACTGAACGACAATTAGTCGCAGTTAGCCAATTTGTTTTCTGAGCCTAATACGTCAACAATCTTGTGCTCATAGAGCTTCTTCATGTTTTCACGAGCCGGGCCGAGGTATTTACGCGGGTCGAATTCACCCGGTTTTTCAGCAAATACACGGCGTATAGCAGCAGTCATGGCCAGACGAGAGTCTGAGTCGATGTTGATCTTGCAAACTGCGCTCTTAGAAGCCTTGCGGAGCTGGTCTTCAGGAATACCTACTGCATCGGGCAGCTTACCGCCGAACTGGTTGATGGTGTCAACCTCTTCCTGAGGAACTGAAGAAGAACCGTGGAGTACGATGGGGAATCCCGGGAGTTTCTCCATGATAGCGTCGAGTACGTCGAATGCCAAGGGAGGAGGAACCAGACGGCCGGTCTTCGGGTCACGTGTGCACTGTTCGGGTTTGAACTTGTAAGCACCGTGTGAAGTACCGATAGAAATAGCCAAGCTGTCAACACCAGTCTTAGAAACGAAGTCAATTACTTCTTCGGGTTTGGTGTAGTGAGACTCCTCGTGAGCTACTTCGTCCTCAACACCGGCCAATACGCCTAATTCACCTTCAACGGTTACGTCAAACTGGTGAGCGTATTCAACCACTTTCTTGGTCAGGGCTACGTTCTCGTCATAAGGAAGTGCAGATCCGTCGATCATTACAGAGCTGAAACCCATGTCAACGCATGATTTGCAGGTTTCAAAGCTGTCACCGTGGTCAAGGTGAAGTACGATTTCAGGATGTTTGCAACCCAATTCCTTGGCGTATTCTACAGCACCTTCAGCCATGTAGCGGAGAAGGGTTTGGTTGGCGTATTGACGAGCACCTTTAGAAACTTGAAGAATAACAGGGCTCTTCTTTTCAGAGGAAGCCTGAATGATGGCCTGCAACTGCTCCATGTTGTTGAAGTTGAATGCAGGAATTGCATAACCGCCATCAATGGCTCTCTTGAACATTTCACGGGTGTTCACCAAGCCCAGATCTTTGTAGTTTACCATAATTGTAATTAGTTAATTGATAAATGTATATTAAAATACTTGTATTTTCTGATAGCAAAATTACTGATAACCTTTTGCATGAAAAAATTTCAGCGCGCGTTTTTTGGGTGTAAAAGTAATTTTTATTGATTTTTTGAAGAACTGCCTGCGGATTCTACGCTATTTTTGAGTGGGGCAGTTTACAAATTGATATTTTTGTCGGTCCCATTTCAATGTGATGGTGTTCAGGTCTTTCCGGGTCAGCTCGTTTAGCGCCGAGGAAGAATTCATGGGGGTGATTGTAAAATGAATGCTGTCGGAGTTTGCCGTGAGCGATGCATTGATATAATGTGCAGGCCAGGCGTTGACAACGTCTTTCAGCGAGTCGCTGTCCGCAAAATCGGTCGGGGCGGGCAACGTAAATCCCGCAGGTGGTGTCGTGGCCTTCCATTGTGTGTCATACCAGGACAGTACACTTTCGGCATATGGAGCCCGGAATGTCTGGCATACTAATATGTAGGCCTGTTGCGGAGCCTTATATAGTTTCATACACCAGTCGGTGCTCTCGGTCTGTTGCAGTTTCAAAAAGTTTTCGCTTTTTTCCGCCAGGATGGTCTGACCGCCATACAGGTTGGGGGTGACGGCTTTCATGCGGCTGTTGTAGAGGTCAAGTAAATCCAGCCTGTTGCTTTGAACCAGTATCGGGCAGACTGATTCCGGCACATGTGCGAAAAGGCTGTCAACGTTTTGAGCTGTTGCCCAACTGTGGCAGCTCAAATAACAAATGGTAAGAAGCAATGATTTTGTTGTCATGCATGCAAAGTTACAATGTTTGTGGAAACTCACAAGCAAAAGATGTTTTAAATACAGCTTCTTATCCGTTTTCAATAAAAATGATTGGAAAAAACTGCTTCAAACTTTTGTCAGTTAGGCTGAAAATAGTATCTTTGCACCGCAATTTGTAGCAACCATTACACTATTTGTTACCAATACACAATAGTAATAATAATAAACGCCAAGATAAAAAATGAAACAAGGTATTCATCCTGAAAATTATCGTCCTGTAGTATTCAAGGACATGAGTAACGGTGATATGTTCCTTTCACGTTCAACTTGCAAGACCAACGATACAATTGAATTTGAGGGCGAAACTTATCCGGTTGTTAAACTTGAAATCTCAAGTTCTTCTCACCCGTTCTATACCGGTAAGTCTAAACTGGTTGACACGGCAGGTCGCGTAGACAAGTTTATGAACCGTTACGCTCGTACGCGTAAAAAATAATTCTCTTCTGCGATGCGCTTTCACGGGCGTATGGATAGTGAATATTTTTATTAAACAAAAAGATATGGCGCATCTTTTCGAAAACGAAAGATGCGCTTTTTTTCTTTTTTAAAACGTAACAAAATGGTCAGAGCAACAGATTCAACAGTTTTGGAATTGTTTTGTGATCCGCTTCCTTGCGTGCGGATCGGTATGGTTGGTTTGGGACGGCGCGGAGTAAGCACATTGCGCCGCTATGCAGCCGTCAGCGGGGCGTTGTTCACAGCCTTGGCTGACCTGCGTGCCGAGAGTTTAAAGGTTGCTCTTGAGACCATATCGCCGGAACAGCGTGCATCAGATTTGGCTACGTATGAAGGTCCGGATGCCTGGCGGCATCTTTGTCGGAATCGCAATGTCGATGTGGTTTATATCTGTACTGATTGGGCGTCGCATGCCGAAATAGCGATTGAAGCTATGGAGCAGGGCAAACATGTTGCCGTGGAAGTTCCCGCGGCCATGACGGTAGAGCAGTGTGAAGCCCTTGTTCGCACGGCAGAGCGGACCAGACGTCATTGTTTCATGGCGGAAAATTGTTGTTATGACCCCTTTGCGTTGGCACAGAAGGAAATGATTGAAAAAGGCGTTCTGGGCCGGCTGACTCATTTGGAGGGTGGATATTTGCATGATTTGAGGCAGAATTTTGCTGAGGCATCTCGCGGGGCCGGCAGCTTTTCGTGGATGGAGAACGATTGGATCCGGCATGCGGGTAATCCGTATCCAACTCATGGAATAGGTCCCCTTGGGCTTGCGCTCGGACTTCATCGGGGCGACCGCATGGTGCGATTGGTTTCGATGACCTCAAAGACCGATGAAGATGGCGGTGGAAAAACCAACTCTTCACTTATCTATACCGAACAGGGGCGTACTTTGCTGTTGCAGATAAATCTGAATACTCCGCAGCCGTATAATCGCTTGCAGAGAGTTGTGGGGAGTCGGGGATATGCGTCAAAATATCCGACACCTGTTGTGCAGACGGCGGACATGCCGGAAGCCTTGACCGGTGATGCGGCAGTTGAATATATGAAGCTTTATCTGAACAGTCCGGCTGCATTAAAAGTGGCAGAAGGGCAGCGTAAGGGCGTGCACAATGCCATGAATTATGCCATGGATGCCCGATTCGTGTATTGTCTGCAACATGGCTTGCCGCTTGATATGGATGTATATGACGCCGCCGAGTGGTCTTGTCTGACGGAGCTGACGGCGAAGTCGGCCGCGCAAGGTGGAGTACCGGTTGATATACCTGATTTTACCCACGGTCATTGGCATGAGCTTCAAGGACACCGCTTTTATGAATAAATAAGGCGGATTTAGCTTTGGTATATTGGCAGAGTCACTTTTTTTGCTTATATTTGCGGCCACTTATCTGAATATCCCAACGGGCCTGACTGGATTTGACAGCGAGTCGAAGGGGTATGTAAGCATGCAGTGCAATGTAGTGAGCACTATAATCTTATATGCAAAAAATTTAACTGGCGAAAATAAATATGCTCTCGCTGCTTAATTGAAGTATAGTAGATTAGCTTTATTCCTGCACCAGGTGTAGGAACGAGACATCACCCAAGAGCCGTCGTCCCGAGGCGTCTTGATCCGGTGGTGCAGATAAATCGGGAATAGTCAAGGGCAGCCTCGTGCCTGCGATGAAATTTTTAGAGGCTAAGGTCTTGGTTGGTAGTCCCGGTCTTGCCAAGATTCGAAAACCAAAGCGGGAATAAGCATGTAGAAAGCATATTGTTTCCTCGTTTGGACGAGGGTTCGAATCCCTCCAGGTCCACTTTTTTCTCAAGCGTGAAAGGCATTTCGTCTTTCCGCTTTTTTTTGTTGTGACGTCATGGGATTTTCCGATGGTGGCGTCGAACGTGTTTCTGCGATAGTCGAAGCTTGGTGGCAAAACGTTTCGAATTCTTGTAATCCTATTTTCTTCTATAATGGAAGTTGTGTGCTTTTTTCTTTTTAAAGTGCTTGTATGGGCATGTCCTATCTGAGAAAATATGTGTAATTTTGTAGATAGATTTTATAAAATAACGAGAACTGATTAGATGAAAGTTGGATTGTTTATTCCCTGCTATGTGAATGCTGTTTATCCCCAGGTAGGAGTGGCTTCCTATAAATTGTTGAAGTCTTTGGGGGTAGATGTAGAGTATCCGCAGGAGCAGACTTGCTGTGGACAGCCTATGGCTAATGCCGGATTCGAGAATGAGTCTGTAGATTTGGCGGGCAAATTTGATAAACTTTTTGAGAAATATGAATATGTGGTAGGGCCTTCGGCCAGTTGCGTGGCTTTCGTGCGCGACCATTACGGTGATTTGCTGAAAGGCAAGCCGCACGTGTGCAAGGTGGAGCAGAAGATTTATGACATCTGCGAGTTCATACACGACGTGGTAAAGCCTAAAAGCCTATCGGCTTATTTCCCGCATAAGGTGAGCTTGCAGAACAGTTGTCATGGCGTGCGTTTGCTTCATCTTTCTTCCCCAAGCGAGTTGAACGTACCTTATCATAATAAGTTGCGCGATTTGCTTACGCTGGTCCGGGGAATAGAGGTTGTTGAACCCGATCCGGTTGATGAGTGCTGCGGGTTCGGAGGCATGTTCGGCGTTGAGGAGCATGCAGTGTCCGGTCAGATGGGGCGCGATAAGGTTCGTCATCATATGGAGACGGGTGCCGAATATATTGCCGGTGCCGACTGTTCATGCCTGATGCATCAGGGAGGTATTATTGCTCGAGAGAAATATCCGATTAAGACAATACATGTGATTGAAATTTTAGCTTCAGGATTATGAGTACGAAACATTCAAAGGCTGCCGAAGCCTTTTTGAAAAATGCCGAATTGGCGCGTTGGCACAATGAAACCTTATGGATGGTGCGTCAGAAACGTGACCGGATAGGCAAGGCAATTCCTGAGTGGGAGGACTTGCGCGACATGGCCTGCGCCCTGAAGTTGTATAGCAACAGTCACCTGGCCGAATTGCTCGAAACCTTCGAACGCAATGCTACGGCCAACGGAGCTATTGTACACTGGGCCAAAGATGCCGAGGAATATTGTGAAATCGTGTATGATATCCTTCAGTCGCACCACGTAAAACATTTTATCAAGAGCAAGTCTATGCTGGCCGAGGAGTGCGGGCTGAACGATTATCTGATTAGTCGCGGTATTGATACGGTGGAGAGCGATCTCGGCGAGCGAATCCTGCAGCTGATGCACAAAAAGCCCAGTCACATCGTGTTGCCGGCCATTCATATCCGGAAAGAGGAGATTGGTGAACTTTTCGTGCGCGAGATGGGGACCGAACCCGGCAATAATGACCAGACCTATCTGACGCATGCCGCACGTAAGAATTTGCGCCACAAATTCCTGGAGGCCGAGGCTGCCATGACAGGAGCCAACTTTGCCGTGGCTTCAACGGGTGAGTGCGTCGTGTGTACCAATGAGGGAAATGCCGATATGGGAACTTCGCAACCTAAGTTGCAGATTACGGCTTTCGGCCTCGAGAAAATTGTGCCCGACCGTCAGGCTTTGGGAGTGTTTACACGCTTGTTGGCCCGCTCTGCCACCGGACAACCCATTACTACCTATACCTCACATTACGGAAAGCCGCGACATGGAGGTGAGTTCCATATTATTATCGTAGACAATGGCCGGAGCCGGATTCTGGGTGATGCCGACCATCGCAAGACGTTGAATTGTCTGCGTTGCGGTGCCTGCATGAATACATGTCCGGTATACCGTCGCAGCGGCGGATATTCGTACACCTATTTTGTGCCGGGGCCTATCGGCATTAATCTGGGTATGCTGAAGGATGCTGAAAAATATCGTGACAACGTGTCGGCCTGTTCCCTTTGCTATTCCTGCCAGAATGTATGTCCGGCCAAGGTTGATTTGGCTGACCAGATTTATAAGTGGCGTCAGTATCTCAGCCGAAACGGATTGGGAAGCTCGTCAAAGCATGCCATTTCGGCAGCCATGCAGACGCTGATGAACCACCCTTCACTGTTCCATTTTGCCCTTCATCACGCTTCGGTGGCCAACAAACTGCCTTACTGGCTGACTTACAACCAACTTAACGACTGGGGCAAAGAGCACGACATGCCCGTATTTGCCAGCGAGAGTTTTTCCGACTGGTGGAAACATAATCAAGAAAAAAAGAAAAATGAGCAGTAAAGACACCATATTGAGTAACATTCGCCGTAACACGCTCGAAGTGTTCGAACGTCCTGATTTGTCGGCTCTTCTGCATGAGGCTGTAACTTACGGCGACAAGATAGAACAGTTCTGCCAGGTGATGCAGCAGGTGGGCGGGCGTGCCGTTTTGTTGCGAGAGGGCGAGAGCGTTGACCAGCTTATCCGGCGCCAGTATCCGCAGGCGCAGCGGGTGGCCTCGACGGTCGAACATATTGATACGGCCTATGGCAGACAGGCGGTAACGTGCGGTACGTTCCATCCGGATTCAGTTGAACGTTCGGCTGATTTAAACGGAACAGACCTGGCCATCATCAAAGGGCGGCTGGGCGTGTGCGAGAACGGAGCCGTATGGATGCAGCAGGATGTGGAGCAGCGCACCATATATTTTATAGCCGATGCGTTGGTTATTTTGTTGGACCGCCGGTTGCTGGTTAATAATATGCACGAAGCTTATGAACGGATTGATACGGGTGACTATGGTTACGGCGTGTTTATTTCCGGTCCGTCCAAAACGGCCGACATCGAACAGGCCCTTGTGTTGGGGGCACATGGAGCGGCCGACGTAACGGTTGTTCTGGTTTGACTTTTTTAGAACGGCGCCTTGACAGGTAAGGAAAACAAGACCGGAACTTTATTCAACAAGGTCGGAATCTGTTGAATAAAGTTCCGGTCTTGTTTTTTCTGCGAGCCGCTTTTTTCCTGATGGGCGTGTGCGGGCGGGTAGGCTGCGGTCTTTAGGTTTGCGTTACACGCCATTCGTGCAGAAACGCGGAGGCAGGCAGTTCCCGTACACCCATTGTGCTTACATAATAGGAAAAGGCTTCGGAAAGATTTTTCCTGTAGAAAACTTGGATAATATAGAAAAAAGTGATAACTTTGCACCGCAATTTTTGCAAAATCGTAATAACTAATTAATTATCAACGTATGATGAATCAGTATGAAACCGTTTTCATTTTGACTCCCGTTTTGTCTGACCAGCAGATGAAGGAAGCGGTTGAAAAATTCAAAGGTATTCTGACTGCGCAGGGTGCAGAGATTATCAATGAAGAAAGTTGGGGTCTGAAAAAGATGGCTTATCCCATCGAAAAGAAATCCACCGGTTTTTATCAGTTGATCGAGTTCAAGGCAGAACCTACGGTTGTTGACAAACTCGAAACTGGTTTCCGTCGTGACGAGCGCGTTATCCGCTTCCTGACGGTGAAGATGGACAAATATGCTGCAGAGTATGCAGAAAAACGTCGTAACAAAAAAGCAAATAAGGAGGATTAATCATGGCACAGACTCAATCAGAAATTAGATATTTGACTCCGCCCACAGTGGACGTAAAGAAAAAGAAATATTGTCGTTTCAAAAAGAGCGGCATTAAGTATATTGACTACAAGGATCCTGAATTCCTGAAGAAATTCTTGAACGAGCAGGGTAAAATCCTTCCGCGTC
>FR903590.1:9882-31165 GCA_000438115.1 Prevotella sp. CAG:617
AGCGTCGTGTGGCTCAGGCCGTTAAGCGTGCTCGCCATTTGGCTTTGCTGCCTTTCGTAACTGATTTGATGAAATAAAAAAGGAGGAATAAGTATGGAAATTATATTGAAAGAAGACGTAATTGGTCTGGGTTACAAGAACGATATTGTGAATGTAAAGTCTGGATACGGTCGTAACTACCTTATTCCTACCGGTAAAGGCGTAATTGCTTCTGAGTCAGCTAAAAAAATGCTGAAGGAAGAGTTGGCCCAGCGTGCTCACAAACTTGAGAAAATCAAGAACGAGGCACTTGCCCTGGCAGAGAAGTTGTCTAAAATCGAACCCATCAAGATTGCTACCAAAGTTAGCGCTACCGGCGTAATCTACGGTTCTGTCAACAGCTTGCATCTGGCTGACGAGTTGGCAAAATTGGGTTTTGAAATTGACCGCAAGACCATTATCGTAAAAGACGTGAAGGAAGTAGGAGAATATACGGCTACCGTAAAGCTCCACAAAGAAGTTTCAGTTGAAATTCCGTTTGTTGTAGTGGCAGAAGAGGCTTAATTGCAGTTTTGTCAATTACAGAAAATCGATATAAAGCCGTGCTTTCATTAACGAAGCACGGCTTTTTTTTGATACATTTGATATTTTAGGAATAGTTATGGCTCGTTATTTCTTGACCTTTTCATATGATGGTACAGCCTATCACGGATGGCAGGTGCAGCCCAATGCCGACTCCGTGCAGCAGCAGCTTAATCGCGCACTTTCGGTATTGTTGCAAAGTGAAGTCAGTACGGTGGGAGCCGGCCGCACGGATACGGGGGTGCATGCCAGTATGATGGTGGCGCACTTTGATGCCGAGATTGACGATGAGGCACGTTTTTGCTTTAAACTGAACCGGCTGTTGCCGCCGGATATTGCTGTGCAGTCAATTCGTCGGGTGCGTCCGGACGCTCATGCGCGGTTTGATGCCCTTTCACGCACCTACCATTATTTTGTGTACACCGGCAAGCGCCCCTTTTTACGCCATTATGCCAATCAGTTGTTCTTTGAGCCTGATTATGAACGGATGAATCGTGCAGCCGAGTTGTTGCTGCGGACAACTGACTTTACGAGTTTCAGTAAGCTGCATACCGATACAAAAACCAACAACTGTCGGGTTACGAAGGCTTGCTGGACGCCTGTGGCCGACGGCTCCTGGCGTTTTGAGATTACGGCCGACCGCTTTTTGCGCAACATGGTGAGAGCCGTGGTCGGTACGTTGCTTTGGGTAGGGCAGGGACGCATGAGCCTGGATGACTTTCAGCGCGTTATTGATTGCCGTAATCGTTGTGCTGCCGGTGATTCTGTGGCGGCACGTGCCCTTTTCCTGGTTGACATTACTTATCCGGATGACGTTTATCTCAAAGTGTAAATAATTATGTGGTTGGTATTGGCTTTTCTGTCGGCTGCCTCGCTGGGTTTTTATGATGTGTTCAAGAAAATGTCACTTCGCGAGAATGCCGTAATTCCCGTATTGTTTTTGAACACCCTTTTTTGCGCTTGTATCTTTCTGCCGCTTATCGTCGGATCGGCATCGGGACTGATAGAGCCGGGCAGTCAGGGCTATATTCCCACTTATGGGTGGGCTGAACATCGTTTGATTTTGCTCAAGTCGCTTATCGTACTTTCTTCCTGGATACTCGGATATTTCGGAATCAAGCATTTGCCGCTTACGCTGGTGGGGCCTATTAATGCAACCCGTCCGGTTATGACCTTGGTGGGAGCATTGCTGATTTTCGGTGAGCAGCTTAACGGTTGGCAGTGGGCCGGTGTGGTACTGGCCATTCTTTCGTTTTTCCTGCTCAGCCGGAGCAGTCGCAAGGAGGGTATCAGTTTTGTTCACAACGGGTGGGTAGCCTGTATTGTGTTGGCGGCCGTGTTGGGAGCTGCCAGCGGACTTTATGACAAGTTCCTCATGACGTCGGCCGCACAGCAGGGCGGAGGCCTCGACAAACTGGCCGTGCAGGGCTGGTATAATGTTTATCAGTGTTTCATGATGCTGGTGGTACTGTTGATTGTGTGGGCGCCTCTTAGAGGGCGCTCTACGCCGTTCAGGTGGCGGTGGAGCATCGTGTTTATCTCGCTTTTCCTGACAGCGGCCGACCTGGCTTATTTCTATGCGCTGAGTTTGCCGGGGGCGTTGGTATCCGTGGTATCCATGGTGCGGCGCAGTAGTGTTATTGTTTCCTTTATTTTTGGGGCCATTATCTTTAGTGAACGCAATTTGAAGTCGAAAGCTCTTGATTTGCTGCTTGTGTTGTTGGGTATGGTTTGTATTTGGATTGGTACGCATGCCTGACGTTTTTTTCGGCTTCGAAAAGATTCACTAACGTGCAAAAAGATGTAACTTTGTAGTGAATACGGAAAAATTCATCAAACCTATAACAATATGACAAGACATTTCGTGGCAAATGGGGCTTTGTTCGGATTGTTGGGCCTGCTTCCCGGCTATGCGGAAGCGCAGGTGCAGGTCAGTATCAATAATGACGAAGTCACCATCGGCAACCAGTACCTGAGTCGTACGGTTTCCGTAAAGGATAATCGGCTGCGTACGGTGGAAATCACCAACAAGCGTACGGACGGCCAGTGGTCAATTTTACATCCGACCAAGGGGTCGGAAGAATTTACGTTCAGCGTATTTTCAGAGGCCGTTGAACCTAAAGTGATTTCACGAGCCGGATGGACCGCTACGGTGGACAGCTGGTGCAAGGACAGCCAGAAAGGTGGTGAGGCCAAGTATATCGTTGATGGTGATGTGCAGTCGTTTTGGCACAGCAATTACCGTAAGGACGCCGGAACGGGAACAGACAAACTGCCTCATTATATTCAGATTGACATGAAGCGCGTACAGACGTTCAACGCAGAAGGGCAAGCAGGTTTGCCAGGCTGACTCTGTAACCCTTTTGGCTGATTTACGTTCCGTAAGCGTAAAACTGCCCAAGGCCCTGAAGGCCGGAAAGGCTTATGAACTGAGTGTGGAGAGTCTGTCTGACTGGAATGGAAATACCAACAGTGTAACCGTTCCGTTTGGCGTGTACAAAGGCGCTGAGATTCTGACAGCCAAGGCTGCCAAAGCCGGCAAACAGCAGGTGAAGAAATGCAAGAATGCCGTGGCCGATGTCAATGACTTCAGCGTGGTTGTGAAGCTCGAGCCGGGCGTGGGTGCCAACGGAAGCTTGCTGAAGGCCGACGGCGTGAGTGTATCGCTCAAGGATGGGCATGTGGTGTTTGCCACCGACCAGAATCTGACGATGACCTCACGTGCAGCCGTTAACGACGGTAAGGCACATACCATAGTCTGCGTGCGTGAGAAGAACGGCATGCTAAAGATTTATATTGACAGCAGCGAGGTCGATTCTTCTGTTTATCGTGCCGACGTGATTACCCGCTTGTTGGCTCCGGCCAGCTTCACGCTGGGTGACACCAGTCTGGGCGATGGAAAAATGGGTATTACGGTGCTCAACCGCGCACTTACTTATAAGGAAGCCGGTCTGCAGTAAATTGCAGAAGCCTGCGAATTCATAAAACAAGGTCCCGCCTGAGATGAAACAGGCGGGACCTTGTTTGTTTTGTTCGGCACGTTGTTTGTTTAACCTTTTTACCCAGGCAAACGGCGTGCCTGTTTTTGAAGATTCTTTGTGCTTGTTGATCTTGTTTTTATCATTTTTCTTTATATTTGCATGGTGCACAAAGAAAAACACATCCGACTGCGTATGCATTTATGTGTGTAGAGTGGCTCTTACCACTCTTTTCCCAGGTTCTATAAAAAGTCCATTTCAAAATCCTTACGGATATAAATGTTTTTATGAAAAACTCCGCTTTATGATGCAGGAGTGAAGGATTTGTTTTTCCGTGCAGAAAATGACATAAAAACTTTGATATTATGAAAAAAAACTATCTTTTCAATGTTTTGTTTCTTGCCGTTCCCTTTGTTCCATGTTTGACGGGAACGGCAGGGGCGGCTGAAGCTGACGTTCCGGAGGCCGGAAAGTGCTACACCCTGCGTGCCTGTACGCAAAACAGCCTTTGCATACAGGAAGAAGCTGACGGCAGCCTTACTGTGGCAGAGTATGCCCCGTCTAACCGTTGTTTCTGGGAGTTTGTACCTACGGGACAGCCCAATCGGTTTTATATCCGCAACCTGACTACCGGGCATTACATCCAGTCGACCAATCTGGCCAATTCTACCAAGGTGGACACAGGAACGCTTGAGGTGGAATTCTATGTGGGCAAAAATGAGACTTCAGGATACAAGACAACGGGGTTCTGGTATTTCAGTTCGACGGACAATGCCGTGTTCGACAAAGTCAGTGACGAAACCAAAGGATTGAACAAGGACGGAGGCTCATCCAACGTGGTGGCTTACATGTGTGGCGCCAGTCGGAACAATTCGTATTGGGATATTGAAGCCACTGACTATGTTTATGAAGTGCATCCGTTTATGTGTTCCGAGGAGGTGGGTACGGTCACTTACAAGTATGAAATAAATGCTTCGTCGGGCAAGAATGTGGCCGTCAGTGACGATGGTTTACTTTTGTTGCAGGATGCCGGTGCGGATTCGCGTGGTCAGTCGTGGTATTTTGTGGGAACATCAAATGCCGACGGCGGTTATCTGATTTTGTCGGCAGCAAACCATAAAGTGGTGGGTCCGGACAACCGACTGGAAGATTACACGGCCGAGGCAACCCGTTGGTGTGTGTCTGAAGTTAGTAAGGATGACGGAAAATTCTATGTTTTCCACCCATATGGAACCGAAGGAAAGGCCTTGACGGTTGACGGCGATTCTCTTTTTAATTTCAGCATATTGCGTTCGGACTTCCAGTTGGGGCATAAAATCTATAACTTGCCCTGTGGCGCATTGGGCAGCACTTACATCACGGGGGTCGGAATGGAAGGTGCAGCCGTGCTAAAGCCCATTCATTATCCGCTCAGTACACTTAATTGGGCCGGAACGGGCGTGGAGCAGAATGTTTCGAAGCCGTCAAGCTGGTATACCTTCTTTACGCAGGATCGTGGCAGGCTTTCCCGCGGTCAGTCGTTTGACTTGAGCGTGACTCTCTCGGGAGTGCCGTCGGAAGGCAGTGAGCTGACAGCTTATTTTGACTGGAATGCCGATGGTGTTTTCGAAACGTCCGTGCCTCTTGCCGCCAACCAGAATGGGTATGCCGCTTCGGTTGATGTGCCGTCCGAGGCCAGTCTGTCCGACAGCCGCATGCGTATCCGCCTGACGGATAACGGCATGACGGGAGCAGAAGACGACGTGAACGGGCAGACGCTTGACCTGGTAATCAGTACAGCCGATGCATCCGACGGATATATGGTTAAAGTCAATGCTTCTGCCGCTGATCGCGGCACGGTCAGCCTCACTCCGGAAGCTGAGCGTTATGAAGGCGGCACACAGTTGAAGGCCTGTGCCCAACCGTTGGGCAATGCCAAGTTTGTATGCTGGCGTGAAGGACGGCAGGTTGTTTCGCTCGACACGGCATATACGTTCAACGTTAATCATGAAACAACGCTTACGGCTTATTTCTCGCCCAAAACGTCCGACGTGCCTGATGGCATAGGACAAGTGGTTTCAGAGAGCGGCGCTCTGGTTGAAGTTGAGGCCGGCAGCCAATATATCAACATCGTGACTGACGCACCGGTGCAGGATGTGAGCGTGTATAGTGTAGGTGGAGCCCTCGTGGCCCAGTCAGCTTCAAAACGGGTGTCTGTTTCAGGCTTGACCGCCGGTTCCTACATCGTAAAGGTGCAGACTTCAGGAAAGAATACAACTGCCAAAGTTTTTATCAAATAGAGTCCGACAAATATAAAATCATATTCAAATGAACAAGCATAGAGTTATTTTCTTGGGGTGTTCAGCGCTGGCCGCATTGGCTGTAAATGGACAGACTTCAAAACCCAACATCATATATATAATGTGCGACGATATGGGCTATGGCGACCTTGGGTGCTACGGCCAGCAGTATATAGCAACTCCCAACATTGACCACATGGCGGCCGAAGGCATGCGTTTTACGCAGGCTTATGCCGGCAGTCCGGTGTCAGCCCCGTCGCGTGCCACGTTCATGACCGGACAGCACACCGGTCATACCCACGTGCGCGGTAACAAAGAGTATTGGAACGCCAACAATACGGTAAAATATGGTAACAATACGGATTACGGACTGGTTGGTCAGGAACCGTATGATGCCGACCATATTATCATTCCTGAAATCATGAAGCAGAACGGCTATACAACCGGAATGTTCGGTAAATGGGCCGGAGGTTATGAGGGGTCGGAATCTACGCCCGACAAGCGCGGTATTGATGAGTTCTATGGCTATATCTGCCAGTTCCAGGCCCATCTTTATTATCCCAACTTTTTGAATGAATACAGCCGCTCACGCGGTGATCAGGGCGTTTCGCGCGTTGTGCTGGAGGACAATATCGAGCATCCCATGTATGGCAATGGATATGAGTTGCGTCCGCAGTATTCAGCGGATCTTATTCATCAGAAGGCCATGGAATGGCTTGACAGCCAAAGTGCCGATCAGCCGTTCTTTGGTATATTTACTTATACTTTGCCGCATGCCGAACTGATTCAGCCCAATGATTCTATTCTGCAGGCGTATGAAGGGAGTTTCTGTCAGGAAAAGACTTTTTCCGGTAACGAGGGGTCACGTTACAACCCGACCAATGTGGCCCATGCCCAGTTTGCCGGTATGATTACCCGTCTGGATATGTATGTGGGTGAGATACTGGCCAAGTTGAAGGAAAAGGGGTGGGACGACAATACCATTGTGGTGTTTACGTCTGATAACGGTCCGCATGAGGAAGGCGGAGCCGATCCTGATTTTTTCAATCGTGACGGTTTGTTGCAAGGCAAAAAGCGCAGCACTTACGAGGGAGGCATAAGAGTCCCGTTTATTGTGCGCTGGCCCGGGCAGATTAAGGCCGGAAGTGTGTCCGACCATCAGTTTGCCTTTTATGATCTGATGCCTACTTTCTGTGATTTGGCCGGCATTTCCGGATACCCCGATGCATTCAAGAATCCGAATCTGGCTAATGACTATTTCGATGGCATTTCGATTTATCCTACTTTGATGGGGCAAACCGACAAGCAGCAGAAACATGACTATTTGTATTGGGAATTTCATGAAACCAATATGCTGGGGTTGCGTATGGGCGACTGGAAAATGGTGGTACAGGGCGGACAATGCAAATTGTTTGATTTGGCCAACGACGTTCACGAAGATCACGACGTGTCGGCAAAATATCCGGTTGTAGTTGAAAAAATGAAAAATATTATCCGTTCAGCACATACTGAAAACAGTCTTTTCAAAGTCACCTTACCCTAAGCGAAGGATATGACAGTTTGCGTTTGAATTAGGGGAGAGATGCGAATTTTATTCGTTTCTTTCCCCTATTAAAATGACAGGAATGCAGGTGCATTTGTTGGACGCATCTTTTTGTAATTCGCTTTTTTATATTATCTTTGCGGAAGTACAATGAAAAAACAATGACTGATTTTTTAAGTTTAGCGTCACAAAGGCGCAGCACACGTCGGTTTACAGCAGAAAAGCTGACCGAGGATGAAGTAGTGGAGTGGCTCAAGCCTGCTTTAATGAGTCCGTCGTCAAAAAATCAGCATTCTTGTGAATTTATTCTTGTAGATCATCCTGATTTATTACACCAGTTGTCTGAATGCCGTTCAATGGGCACTCAGTTTTTGGCAGACGTTCCTTTAGCTGCAGTGGTGGCGGGTGATACACAAGTGTCTGACGTTTGGGTTGAGGATGCAGCAGTAGCAGCTACAACTCTTTTGTATCAGGCTGAAAGTATGGGGCTTGGAGCTTGCTGGGCACAAGTGCGTTGCCGTCGTCAGGATGACGGAACGCCTTCAGCAGACTATGTGCGAGAAATTCTCCGGCTTCCTGACAATATAGAACCTTTGGCCATTATTGGAGTTGGACATAAACAGTTCGAAAAGAAACCGCATGCAGACGATGCCTTGATGTGGGAAAAGGTGCATTTTAATCAATATTGAGATTAAAGACATGAAAATAGGCATGATTGGAGCCGGGAATCTGGCTTCTCATTTGGCTCCGGCTTTACAGAATGCAGGCCATGAAATTGTGGCCGTGTATAGTCGTACCCGGCTGTCAGCCGAGGGGCTGGCGGGAAAAATGGGCGTTCCGGCCATTGTCAATCTGGAGCAGATGCCCAAGGCTGATGTATACGTTTTTTCCGTACGTGATGATGTTTTGCAGACGTTGGTTGACCATTGGTGTCCTCAGCATCCGGAAGCACTTTTTTTGCACACGGCAGGAAGTGTGCCTTTGTCCGTTTTTGAACGGGTGGCACAGCGTTACGGGGTTATTTATCCGATGCAGACGTTTTCCAAGGCACGAGAAGTTGATTTTCAGCGCATTCCCTGTTTTATAGAGGGAAGTTCGCCCGAAGTGCTGTCTGAAATTCAATCTTTAGCCCGGCAGATTAGTTCGCAAGTAATTATTTTGAATTCTGAGAAACGCCGTATGCTTCATTTGGCAGCTGTGTTTGCTTGCAATTTTGTGAATCATTGTTATGCAGAGGCTGCCCGCTTGGTTGAGGAAGCAGGTATTCCGTTTGCTGCCATGTTGCCTCTGATTGATGAGACGGCTTCCAAAGTACACGAACTTCAGCCTGTACAGGCACAGACAGGACCGGCTGTCAGGTATGATTGTCAGGTAATGCAGCGGCAAATGCAGTTGTTGGAAGATTCAGGAGCCAAGCAGATTTATCAGGCAATGAGCGAGCAGATTCATGCTTATGCTTTGAAGTATCAGAATGATGCAAAACGGACGGAGTAGTTTTAATAAGCCATATGATAGATTATGATTTGACAAAGATAAAGGCTATGGCCTTTGACGTGGATGGCGTGTTGAGCTGTGAAACCATAGGTATGGGACTCGACGGGATACCATCGCGCACGGTAAATATTAAGGACGGTTATGCCTTGCAGTTGGCCGTTAAGCGTGGCTTTCATTTGGCCATTATTACCGGAGGTCGCAGTGAGGCGGTGCGTGCCCGTTATACAGGCTTGGGTATTACGGATGTCTATATGGGATGTTCGGTAAAAATTCAGCAGTATGAAGACTGGTTGGCTCAATATGATTTGAAGTCGGAAGAAGTGCTTTATATGGGTGACGATATTCCTGACTATGAAGTGCTGCAACGTTGCGGGTGTGCCTGTTGTCCTGCCGATGCAGCTCCTGAGATTAAGCAGATAGTTACGTATGTAAGTCCCATCGCCGGTGGACATGGCTGCGTACGTGATGTAATTGAACAAGTATT
Organism: Prevotella sp. CAG:617; assembly: GCA_000438115.1. Taxonomy (GTDB): domain Bacteria; phylum Bacteroidota; class Bacteroidia; order Bacteroidales; family Bacteroidaceae; genus Alloprevotella. The sequence goes on from FR903590.1 coordinate 19,222, forward strand.
GCGCGCTCATGGACACTGGATGGCTGACCGGCACGCCTTTGGCTGGTAGGACTGGCGTTATTCGTGTGTAATCTTTTTGAATGGATAAAGAAAGACCTAATTATACAAAACCATCGATATGCTAGAAAATCTGAACAAATATCAAATTGTGCTGGCCAGCAATTCGCCCCGTCGCAAAGAATTGTTGCAACGGCTTGGTGTGCCTTTTAAGGTGCGCACTTTGCTGGGTGTGGATGAAAGTTATCCTGATTCGTTGAAAGGTGAAGATATATCCCGATATATAGCGCGGAACAAGGCTGAGGCCTATCGCTCTTCTATGGCACCCAACGAGTTGTTGATTGCAGCTGATACCATAGTGTCGGTTGATGGCGAAGTTTTGGGAAAGCCTCGTGATGCTGAAGATGCAAAACGCATGCTGCATCTGCTTTCTGATCGAATTCATCAGGTAATTACCGGCGTAACCGTACTGACGCAAGAGCGTACAGAAACAATAGCTGTGACGAGTCATGTAAAGTTTGCCAGACTTACGGATGAGGAGATTGATTATTATGTGGATAATTATTTGCCGTTTGACAAAGCTGGAGCATACGGCATTCAGGAATGGATCGGTTTGGTGGCTGTAGAAGAGTTGCGTGGAAGCTTTTTCAACGTAATGGGGTTGCCTGTGCAGCGGCTCTATAACTTGTTGAAAAAATTTTAACAAGGTTTCGTTGCTTTAGATTTTTATTACCGACTGCGATTATGCTTATCAAATATTATTCAAATGGCGACAATGAGCGGGCTATCAGTCAGGCAGTCCGTGTGTTGACCGACGGCGGAATTGTTATTTATCCTACGGATAGTGTGTATGCTATTGGCTGCCATGCACTTAAAGAACGCGCGGTAGAAAAAGTTTGTAGGATAAAGGGTATTAATCCTGCAAAAAACCGTCTTTCTGTTATCTGCTATGATTTGAGTGCCATTAGCCAGTATGCACGTATCAGCAATTCCGTGTTTAAGTTAATGAAGAAGAATTTGCCGGGCCCGTTTACGTTTATTCTGCCTGGTTTGAGCACACTTCCAAAAGTTTTCAGAGGAAGAGGTTCTGAAGTTGGAATTCGAATGCCCGACCATCCTTTCCTGCGGCAGTTGTTGGAACGTTTGGATGCTCCTATTCTGACAGCTTCATTACCTCCCGTTGGCGAAGAAATGGAATATACGACTAGTGCAGATTTGATAGAAGAAACTTTCGGTCAGCAGGTTGACATGGTGATCGACGGAGGAGAGGGAGTGCCTGAGGTAACCACTGTTGTTGATTGTACGGGAGATGAGCCGGAAATTGTTCGTCAGGGAAAGGGCATCCTACAGTAATTGTAATTCAGTAATATAAAAGAGTATAGAAGAGATGATGAAAAAATTATTTGTATTTTCTGTTTTGATGTGCACGTTGGGATTAACTGCTTGTGATGATTCCGAGGATTATACGTCAAAGGCACCTACGTTTAATGCTTTTAGTGTCACCAAGATCAAGGCTGCGACAGGCTCTCTTGATGATGGCGTCTTTCGTGTGGGAGATGTGTTGTTGGCAAAGCTTGTGCAAAGCCAGCAGGGGCATCTGCTAAATAAGGTAACATATACTTGGAAAACCGATCTGCAGGCTGTTCATAAATACGTGAGTGTTTCTGTATATGATGCGGATCCTGTCAGCCCTGTTGATACGATTACGGTGAAAGAAAAAGGTTTTTATACGGTAACTTTGAATGCCAAATATAACGTGAGCGGACAGGGAGGTAGTTTTACGCAGGCCTATAATTTCAGTGATGGCGGAAGTGTAAGTCTTAGTGGAGGATTGTTGCAAATTAACATGGAAGCCATGCAGAATTTTTGGGTCGAAGATTCTTTGTAAAAGTTTACGTTTGATTACGGCAAGATGGATTCTGATTAAAGGAATGATTTTGCCGTTTTTTATTTAAATACCTAATTGACATATTGTTGTATCTATGAGAAACATGTTAGAGATGAAATCAAAAGTCCTTTTCCTTTTTTTATTGTGGATTAATTTCAGTTTGGGTACTTCTTTCGCCAATGGTTTGTCGATTATACCTCAGCCCCAATCCCTCAGTTGTGATGAGGGAAGTGTGGAGCTTGAAAATAAAATTGTTGTTTTTTATTCTACTGCGTTGAAGCAGGAAGCAGAATTCCTGAAGACATATTTAAAGCAGGATTTTTCAGCTGAAGTCGTTTTTTCCAAACGTGAAAGGCGTGCCGACATTGTGCTGAGGTTGGACAAAGATTTCCCCTCGCAAAATAAAGAAGGTTATAGTATTGATGCAACTGATAAAAAAGTGGTTATAAAGGCACGGAGTGCTGCCGGCATTTTTTATGGTATTCAGACGCTTCGTCAGTCTTTAGAAAAGCAGTCGGACAAGTTATATCTGCAGAAAGCCAAAATCGTAGATTATCCGGCGTTTTCCTGGCGTGCTTTTATGCTGGATGAAGGGCGGTATTTTAAGGGGAAAGCTGCTGTAGTGAATTTATTGGACCGTATGGCTGAGTTGAAGATGAACGTTTTTCATTGGCATTTGACCGATGATCAGGGGTGGCGTATTGAAATCAAAAAATATCCGAAGTTGACAGAAGTAGGGGCTTTTCGCGATTCTTCTGAGATCAATCATTTTCATAGCAATGTTTTCGATGGTAAGCCGCATGGCGGGTTTTATACACAAGATGACATCAAGGAAATTGTAGCATATGCCGCCAAGCGCCATATAACGGTAGTTCCTGAAATTGAAATGCCCGGACATGCAAGTGCTGCCATAGCTGCATATCCATGGTTGGGTGCGTCGGATAAGCAGATCAAGGTTCCCTGTTATTTTGGCGTTCATTATAATGCCTTTAATGTCGCCGATCAGCGGGTTATTACGTTTTTGCATGATGTGTTGGATGAGGTAATGCAGCTGTTCCCTTCATCAGTAATCCATATTGGAGGAGACGAACTTCGTTATGATGCCTGGAAATCTTCGAAAATGGTTCTCGACTATATGAAAGAAAAAGGTATAGGTTCTCCAGCCGGCTTGCAGGTCTATTTTACAAATTCCATATCTGAATATTTGACTTCAAAAGGCCGCCGGATGATGGGGTGGAACGAAATTACAGGAGCACAGGTTAATGATTATCAGCAGGATGGTAGTGGCGCTTCTGATCAGAAATTGTCTGATAAAACCATTGTGCAATTTTGGAACGGCAATCCTGCACTGATTAAAGAAACCATACAGAAAGGCTATGATATAGTCAATTCGTATAGTGCATATACCTATTTGGATTACAGTTATCAGTCAATATCTTTGCGAAAAGCGTATGAATTCAATCCGGTACCGGAAGGATTAAGTGAAGAGCAGGCCAAGCAAGTTTTGGGCTTGGGCTGTCAGATGTGGGGAGAATTTATTCCGACAATAGAAAGTATGAACCAGAAGATATTTCCTCGTATTGCTGCTTATGCAGAGGTTGGGTGGACTGAAGCTAAAAACAAGAGTTACGAACGTTTCCTGAAGTCTTTGAAAGATAAGATGATTGTACATTGGCAGAAGGCGGGCGTTAATCTGGGAGCTTGGGAATAATAATTTCTTTATTCGATATACTATGAATCCGTTTTCATTAAAAATTCGATACACAAATAGGAATCTGTTAGAAACAAGCTATTTATAAGCTTTTCTCAAAGAGTGAGGTAATGACTTGGCAACGGTTGCTAATTCTGTGATATGCGGTGTATTTCCACCTAAAAACTCTCGCCGACTGCAAAAATACAAAAAAAGAGGATAAGAGTGCAAGTCTTATAAAGTTTTTTCTTGCTTTTCATTCGTATATTCCATTTTGGTAGTCCGTGATATATTGCGTAAATGTCTTTCCCGTCTGTTGCTTGAAGAAGCGCATCAGATGGCTGGGGTCGGAAAAGTGGAACTCGTCCGCCAACTGGCTCACGTTGCGGTCGGAGAACAACAGCTCGTTTTTCAATTCCTCCAACAAGCGTTGTTTGAGCAGATGGGTGGCGGACACGCCGAACTGCGCCATTACAGAATTGTTCAGAGTGATACGGCTCACGCGGAGTATATCGGCATATTCCTGAACACGCTGCATGTCGCGGATATGTTTCTCCAACAGGTCTTTGAATTGGAAGGCATAATTGTTCTTCGGCACTTCGACCGGCAGACGGTAAGTTTTGGCGTATGCCCGGTTGATAACCACCAACAGATAGTAAAGCACAGATACGATAAGGTTGTAAGTGTCTGCCACAGGATGCAGCAGCTCCTGTTTTATCTTCCCCAAGAGGCGCATATATTCCGCCAGTTCTTCCGGCGCGGCAAACAGGTACGGTGGCGTGTCGGTCTGATAATAATACAGCAGGCGATAGACGAAGAACTTGTCGGCGATGAACGTGCGCATAAAGTCTTCGCGAAAGATAAGAAAGGTGTAGTCCAGTTCCGCTTCGTCCACGTGCCATTCCTGTTGCTGGTGCGGCGACAGGAGGAGCACCATATCGTCCCGTAACTCTATTTTGCGGAAGTTTAACAGCACATAGCCATTGGCGCGGCGAAAGAAATAGAAACTGAAAAAATCCGTCTTGAACGTCCGGTGCTCGGTCAAGACACCACAGATGTCCTTGCTCTCGCCTGTGTTGATGTAGAAGTCCACGCCGCAACGTGTCTTGCTGAACGGGACGCTGACCAGTCTTTCGGGGTTGGTTATCGTTTTCATCGCTCTTGTTCTTTGCTTTCTGCAAATATACATCATTCTTTTATCAAAATGGCATATATTTCTCTTTTTAAGGCATAGAGGCATCAGGGGAATCTTCCGAACTTTGCACCCGACAAATCATAAAAGCGTAACATTATGAACGAGAAAGCTATTATCCGGTTGGTGCGCAGCGCCACCTTGAAAATCAATTATGCAGGACACACCATCCTTGTTGACCCCGTATTTGCCGACAAAGGAACCCTGCAATCCGCTCTCGGCGTGTATAAAAGTCCGAGGGTGCATCTGGTAATGCCCATCAGCGAAATCACCGAGGGCGTGGATATGGTACTGCTCACACACAACCACATTGACCATTATGAACCGAGCGTGAAACAACATTTGCCGAAAGACATCCCTTTCTACACCCAGCCGCAAGACAAGGAAACCCTCGTGCAAGATGGTTTTACAAATGTAGAAGCAATTGAAAAGAGCAAGACAATAGGCAACCTGACCATCCACCGCACCACGGGTCATCACGGTTTCGGTCAGATAGGCCAGATGATGGGACCCGTGTCGGGCTATGTGCTGATGGCGGAGGGACTTCCGACCATTTATATAATGGGCGACTGCAAATGGGAACCGTGCATCCTTGAAACCGTGGAAAAATACCGCCCTGATTATATCGTTGTAAACAGCGGCGGTGCGGTGTTCCCCGAATTTTCCAAGACAGACGGCTGCATCATCCCCGACGAACAGGAAGTGATGGCGATGCTCGACACGCTCCCCGCACAAATCAAACTGATAGCCGTACACATGGATGCTATTGACCATTGCCAGACAACACGCGAAATCCTGCGAAACGAAGCCCGCCACCACGGAGTGGATATGAACCGACTGATTATACCGGGAGACGGGGAGAGCATTGTCCTGTAAAAGATGGAGACAATCAAGGAAATAGACGTACAGAGCGTTATGACCAAATCCGCACTGCCAGTCGGAGGATATTCGGTCAATCCTTACGTGGGATGCCCTCACGCCTGCAAGTATTGCTACGCATCGTTTATGAAACGCTTCACCGGGCATACAGAACCGTGGGGCGCGTTTCTGGACGTGAAGAACTGGAAACCGATAGCCAATCCGCACAAATATGACGGTGAGCGCATCGTGATAGGTTCCGTGACGGACGGTTACAACCCCTATGAGGAACAATTCCGCCGTACCCGCAGGCTGCTCGAAGAACTGCGCGGAAGCAACGCCGAGATTATGGTATGTACGAAGTCCGACCTCGTCCTTCGCGACCTCGACCTGTTGAAACGTTTTCCCAAAGTAACAGTGTCTTGGTCAATCAATACGCTTAACGAACAGTTTCGTGCGGATATGGACAACGCCGTGAGCATAGAACGCCGCCTGAAAGCAATGCGCCAAGTCTATGAGGCAGGCATCCGTACCGTGTGTTTCGTTTCGCCCATATTTCCGGGAATAACCGATGTAAAGACGATTATCAAGGAAGTGAAAGGATATGCCGATTTGATATGGCTTGAAAATCTGAACCTGCGCGGACAATTCAAAGGAGAGATAATGGCATATATCCGTGAGAAGCATCCCGAACTCTTCCCATTATACGATGAGATTTACAACAAGAAAAGGCTTGATTACTGGCAGGCATTGGAGCAGGACATATCCCAATATGCACAGACGCAAGGATTTCCCTATCGGGTGAACGATTTGCCCTACGGACGCTCGGAAAAAGGAAAGCCGGTCATCGTAAATTATTTCTATCACGAAAAAATCAGGACAGGACATTTCCCAATACGCCAAGGCACAGGGGTTTCCATATAGAATAAATGATTTGCCTTACGGGCGCTCGGAAAAAGGAAAGCCTGTCATCGTAAATTATTTCTATCACGAAAAAATCAGGCTCAAAAAATAAGATGTATATAAATTCCCGCTATGGGATGATAGCAAACAGCTTCGGTATGCCCGAAACACAAACTTGCTACCATAAAAACAGAGTTCAGACTTTAAAACAACTCATAAACTTTTGGCAACTCAAAGGACTGCTCGCAGCTTCTTTCGGAAGCAAACGGGGGCGTTCAGGGGGCAACCCCACTGGCTCATTGGGGAGTTTTTAGCATGAGCGTCAGCGGTGCGTGAAGAAAACGCCATAATGAGCTATGGCTTTTGTTCCCAAAAGCCTGCGGCGGTGTCGGTTTTCCCTTGTCGGTCGGCAGAACGGAAGTCCGTCTGGCCAGCCTGCGGATGGCGATACTCACCTCCGTTGCTTCCACAGCAGGCTTGATGATGAATGAAAATCCGATGAATTGATGAATGGGCGACTTAACATACTAAAAGTCATAGCGATACATGCTCAACATTCTTTCATCAAACCGCTTGTCAAAAGAAAAGCGATGAGTAAGGCTGTGTCCGTTTTCTCTTTTCATCAGCCATATCCTTTTGTTGAGAGTTTGATGAGGATGTAAACCGCTGTTATTCTTTATCTTTATATATACTTTCATCAATTCATCAAAATAATAAATAGCACTCATGCAAATTACCATGCCGTATTCCGGCAGACTTGCAGGCAAGTCTGAAAGTTTTGAATTATTGAGAAGTGAAGATAACGCATTGATATTCTGTAATATACGACCTAAACAACCGTTCAACAAACCCGTTCACAAAACATTTGGCGACGAAAAGAAAAATAGCACTTGTCTGTCTTTTCGCAAGCATAGCCTTTCCAACAGGGCGTTGCGTACCCTTGCGGCATTGGGTGTGTTGATACGGAAAGCGATTGCCACGACCATTGGCAGGGCATACGCCTTCGCATAATAACCGTTAAGCAGACTGATGCGCCTTTCCACATCGCAAAGTTGCAGCACTTCGCTCCTGTACACAGCTCGGATGGCGGCACGGAGTGTCGAGAACGAACAAAAACAGCTTGAGCTGCATGGTCAGCAGGTTTCGTCGACCGCTTTGTCCGGAACGTCTGGTTCTGTGACAAATGAGCGCAGACAGCAGGAGTTGAACTTGCAGAAACTTAAGGAAGTGGAGCAGCAGCAAAGTGACTTCGAGTAGGCACGCTGTCGGGTGCAGATCGGTGCATAGTAAAAAAAAGTGGCTTCTAATTTTTGTTAGAAGCCACCTTTTTTGATTTATCCGGCAGTTTGGTTATGTAAAAAAGCCATTCATTTTTGCTGGCGGCGGAGCCGCTGCTGTGGTGTCCTGAACTAATCTTGTGCAGGTTACAGCTTGTTTTGATGGGCGCCGTCGGGAAAAATAACTTTGGGTTTGAACGTCTTGGCCTCTTCAAAGTCAAGCAGGGCGTATGACATGATGATAACCTCGTCACCTACCTGAACCTTGCGTGCAGCCGCGCCGTTCAGGCAAATGCATCCCGTGCCGCGCGGTCCTTTGATGATGTATGTGTCGAAACGTTCGCCGTTGTTGTTGTCTGCAATGAACACACGCTCGCCGGCAATCATGCCGGCCGCATCCATCAGGTCTTCATCAATGGTGATGCTACCCATATAGTGCAGGTTGGATTCGGTTACGCGGGCGCAGTGGATTTTAGACTTCAGTACTTCAATTTGCATGATGATTGCTTATATACTTTTTGTAATTGTAAGGTTGTCAGTTTCGCGGTTCTTTTATCCCTTGTAGCGTATGTGGTCAATCAGACGGATGGGGCGGTGTCCGCAATATACGGTGATGCATCCCACTACGGAGTCGGCGTCTGTCCAGTTGGCGATAGGTTGCAGGGTGTTTCCATCCACAATTTGGTAGTATTCCACTTCCAGTCCGTCAATTCCGTTAATCTGTTCAATTACATTTTGGGTAGTTTCCTCTACGCTGTGTCGTTCGGCATACGGCAGACTGTTCTTGAGCACGCGATAAATATTGGCGGCAATGTGTCGCTCGTCTTCAGTCAGGAGCGTGTTGCGGCTGCTGCGTGCCAGTCCTGATTCTTCGCGGATAACCGGACACGGACATATATTAACGGGCAGTTTGAGGTCGGCCACCATGGCGCGGATGACGGCAATTTGCTGATAGTCCTTTTCGCCGAAGTATGCCTTGTCGGGCTGTACGTACATGAATAATTTGCTGACAATCTGACATACGCCGTTGAAATGACCGGGGCGGTGTGCGCCTTCCATTACCGTGTCGATGGGCGGATAGCTGAATGTGCGTGTGTCGGGTTCAGGATAAATCTCTTCAACCGAAGGGGCAAAAACGATGTCGGCTCCCAGTTTTTCCAAAAGCTGGCAATCAGCTTCCAGTGTGCGCGGATAGTTGGCCAGGTCGGTCTTGTCGTTGAATTGAGTAGGATTGACAAATACGCTTACTACGGTAATGTCATTCTCTTTTACGCTGCGGCTGACCAGCGAGGCGTGGCCTTCGTGCAGGGCTCCCATAGTCGGAACAAGGCCAATGCTGCGGCCTGCTTGGCGGGCTGCTTGTAATGAAAGGTTCAGCTCGCTGACGGTTTCTACAATTTTCATTTTTTGCATGATTGGCTTTGGGGCATATATGTCATGCTGCGTCCGTCGTTTTTGGGGGTCTCAGTTGAGAGTTGTGCGGAAACAACCTTCTGCATAAGACGAAAGAAACGTATGGACGGTTAGGACACTTGTGCTTCCCAAAAATTGAATTTTATTTTTTGCGGTGCAAAGTAACAGAATATTTATGAAATACCGAAGCGCAAAACTCAATAATCATGTGATAACCCCTCCGGAAGATATTAAAAAGGTAAAAATCAATGCTATTCGTCAAAAAATTAGTAACTTTGCACCGTTTGTAGTCACTTATCAAAAAGAATGAAGGCTAAAAGAATATTATTCATTAATCAGGAAATGACTCCTTATCTGCCGGAAACTCACGCTTCAAAAGTAGGTTTCACATTGCCGCGTGAAGTGCAGGAAGGAGGCCGTGAAATCAGAATATTTATGCCTCGTTGGGGCAATATCAACGAACGCAGAAACCAGTTGCATGAGGTAATCCGCCTGTCGGGAATGAACATTATCATTGACGATACCGATCACCCTCTGATTATCAAGGTTGCTTCAATCGGCGCAGCGCGCATGCAGGTTTACTTTATTGACAATGACGATTATTTCCTGAAGCGTGGAATGATGTGCGACGACGAGAACAATGAATATGCCGACAATATTGAACGTGCCGTATTTTTTGCGCGAGGCGTGCTTGAAACGGTCAAGAAATTGCGTTGGGTTCCCGATGTGGTTCATTGCCAGGGATGGATGTCGGCCGTTGCACCATTGTATCTGAAAACGGTGTTCAGCGAAACGCCGGCCTTTGCCAACACGAAGGTGGTATTTTCAACCTATAAGGAATTCCCACAAATGACGCCACCGGCTAATTTTAAGGATGCCCTGATGTTTAAGAATGTGGATGAAAAGTTCATTGATTCACTCGGTTTGGATTTTTCTTCCTCAGAGGCGCTTTTGCAGTTGGCAGTCCGTTTTTCCGACGGACTTATACAAATGGAAAAAGGAGCGACTCCGGAGTTGACCAAAGAAGCTCACAAACAGAATATTCCGGTGTTGACATACCCCGGAGTAGCAAAACTTACGGAAAAAGTGTCGGAATTCTATGAAAGTCTTTATGATGGCGTAGAAAACGAAGACGATTCCGAAGCATAAGATGCATTGATAATTTTCTTTATTTATTAGGTTGCTGTGAAAACAATATTTCGTTTCCGTACATGGATGGGCATAGCCTTGCTTGCCATTTCGGGCTTTTGCGTATCGTGTGATGACGATACGGCAAGTATCGGCTCTTCACTTATGCCGGGGGGCGATGCTATGTTGGTGTCTGAGGGTGCTTATAACGTATTGACTCGTTCCGTACGGGTTGATTCAGTCTATGCCAATACCAATGCCTGCTATTTGGGCCGTATTGTCGATCCCGAAACCAATAGCGTAACAACTTGTGACTTTTTGGCACAGTTTAATTTGCTGGATAATTTTTCTCTGCCCAAATATGACGCCATGATGCATGATGCGAGCGGGCAAGTAGTGGCTGACTCCTGCCAGTTGCGCGTCTTCGTATCCAGCTATCAGGGTGATTCGCTGGCTCCTATGAAAATGTTGGTGCAGGAACTTGATACCAGCCGGGTGATGGAGGAAAACGTAAAGTATTATTCAAACATCAATCCGCAGGACTATGTCAATCCGAATGGAGGAATCCGCAAAACCTTGATGTATACAGTCCGGGATTTGAGCCTGGCTGATTCCATACTGAACTCCTCAAGTTATTATACAAATATCAAAGTAAAGCTTCCGGATTCATATGGCAGTTATCTGCTAAATACCTATTATGAACATCCGGAATACTATACCAACAGTTATGAATTCTTGCATCACGTTTGTCCGGGATTTTATTTCAAGACAGAAGGCGGAGTGGGAGTGTTGGTTGAGGTAGATGTGTCTACTCTCGATTTGTTCTTCCGATATAAGACAAAGAAAAGCAGCGAATCAACAGAGAATGATACTATTGTTGATGGTTTTGTCCGGCTTGGTGCCACGGAGGAAGTATTGCAGAATACCAGTGTCTCTTCTACCGGATTGAATGATTTGGCAAGTGATGCAAATTGCACATATCTGAAAACTCCTTCAGGCATTTTGACAGAAGTAACATTGCCTATTGATGAAATAGTAGGAGGTGAACATTATAATGACACAATTAATAATGCTTCATTCTCGTTGGCTCGTATGAACAATCTGGGGGACAATGAATTTTCGCTTTCTGCTCCAACCAATGTTCTTCTGGTCAGAAAAAAAGACTATTACGGATTCTTTGAGAATGAAGAACTTCCGGATAGCAAGACTTCATTTATTACCTCTTTTTCTTCGTCAACCAATGCTTATACCTTCAGTAACATTTCTCGGTTGATAACTATTTGTAAGAATCAGCGTGACCAGGATGCCGGCGTAACGCCTTCGGACACTGAAGCCGAACGTGAAGCCAAATACGCAAGTTGGGAGCAGGAGAATCCGGATTGGAATAAGTTCTATATAGTTCCGGTAAAGGCCGAATACAGTACGGTTACGACAGGTGTCGGTACCTCGTCACAAAAACTATTACGCGTGCGTAATGAAATGGGATTATACAGTACGCGTCTGATACGTGGAGATGAAGATGGGAAAATACAGATTTCTGTAATATATAGCAAGTTTGCAAAATAAGAAATCAGCAGGAAGTCGAATCCGACTTCCTG
>FR903590.1:31185-52161 GCA_000438115.1 Prevotella sp. CAG:617
CCTGCTGATTTCTTATGGAAAGTCCGTAAAATCTTATTTGGAATCGTAGTTGTGCTGAAAAGTTTGCACTGTAATCATGCATTCTTTTCTATATAAGCTTTTTGGATGTAGATATTTTCAATGGGACGGTCTTTTCGAGTTTCTGTATTTTCAATGGACGTAACGATATCCATTCCGTCTATTACTTCACCGAACACGGTGTATTCACCGTCCAAATGTGGAGCACCTCCTATTGAAGCATAAGTTGCTTCTTGTTCTGAATTAAATTTTTCCGGGGCGTGTTGTGCTACGGCTTTTTCAGCCTGTAATTGCAGGTTCTTCAAAAGAGTCTGGAGTTTTTCTTGATTACCGGAGCGGCGAAGCAGGAACAATTCCTTCATGTGACTGCGTGAAATATTTTCAAGACATTCTTCCACTTTCTGCTGATAGATTGATTCATATAGTTTGTTTAATTGTTCCTCATCATAGATTTTCCCTGTGACGATATAAAATTGGGTTGAATTTGAGGCTTTTTCTGGATTTGTTTCATTTCCCAAACGTGCTGCAGCCAGCGCTCCTCTCTTATGGAAATGTTTGGGATATACAATCTCTGCAGGAATGGTGTAGTCGTATTGACGAGCATCTGTGGTTGAACGCATATTGGCTGGTTTGGATGCAGGATCACCTGCTTGAATCATGAAATTTCTGATTACGCGGTGAAACAGCACCTGCTCGTATACGCCGTTATTTACCAGTTTGATAAAGTTTTCTCTGTGCTGTGATGTGTCGTTATAGAGTTTGACGCGAATATTTCCCATAGAAGTTTCAATACGTACAATAGTTTCTTGTTCCATCATAATGCTTTTTTATTATCTTGTCAACTGTTTTTTGCAAAGATAAGGCTTTTGTTTGATTCGGGATCTGTAAATATGAAACTCCCCACCGGATAGTTTAGTAATTAATCCGTATCTTTGTCGAAGTAAAGATTCAGAAAAAATGAGAGCCATGATTTTTGCGGCCGGTATGGGGACGCGTCTGAAACCCCTTACTGACCATATGCCCAAGGCTTTGGTTCCTGTGGGCGGGAAACCTTTGCTGGACATTCAGATAGAGAAACTGAAAGCTGTGGGATGTACGGATATCGTAGTAAATATCCATCATTTTGCCAATCAGATTGAGCAGCACGTAAAAGAGCGCGACTGGGGGGTGAACATCCAACTTTCAGATGAGCGTTCATTGTTGCTTGATACAGGTGGAGGGCTGAAAAAAGCTTCTGCATTGTTCGGAGCAGATGATTCCCCGGTGTTGATTCATAATGTGGATATTTTGAGCAATGCTGATCTCCGAACTCTTTATAAGTTGGGGGAGCAGCATGATGCGGTGGTGTTGGTCAGCGATCGTCCGACACAGCGTTATTTGCTTTTTGATGACCGGTTGAATTTGGTAGGTTGGACGCACGTAGGAACAGGTGAAGTGCGTACGCCTTTTGAAAAACTGGATGTGAAGCAATGCCGCAAATTGGCCTTTGCCGGAATTCATGTATTCTCGCCAAGGTTGTTTCTCGAGATGCAGTCGTGGCCGGAAAAATTTTCGATAATAGACTTTTATTTGTCAGTGTGCGGCAAGTATGATATTTACGGATGTTATGACGCCTCGTTGCGTTTGCTGGATGTGGGTAAACAAGATACTTTGAAAATAGCGAATGATTTTGCGATGAAATATATGGGTAAAATCTGATGATTATGGGGCAGAAAAACAAAAGCAGAGTTCTTTTTTTCAATTATTTATTTGTACTTTTGTAGGGCAATCTAAATAATGAGTAAACACAAATCATCATTAAAAATAAAAATACATGACACTTATTAAATCAATCTCAGGTTTTCGTGGAACTATCGGAGGAAAGCCGGGTGATACGTTGAATCCGCTTGACATTGTAAAATCTGTTTCTGCTTACGGAACGTTGCGTCGCAATATCAAGGGATATGCTCACAAAATTGTGGTGGGTCGCGATGCCCGTATTTCCGGCGAAATGGTTTCTCACGTAGTATGCGGCACACTTATCGGTATGGGATTTGACGTACTCAATATCGGATTGGCCTCAACACCTACTACCGAGTTGGCTGTAACGATGGAAAAAGCATGTGGTGGTATTATCATTACTGCCAGTCACAATCCGCGTCAATGGAATGCCTTGAAGTTCTTGAATGAGCGAGGCGAGTTCCTTCCGGCTGACGAGGCTGCCGAAGTGGTACGCTTAGCCAATAATTGCGATTTTGATTATGCTGATGTTGATCACATGGGTAATTATACCAAGAACTTCTATTATGACCAGCGTCACATTGATTTGGTGAAGAACCTCGAACTTGTAGATGTTGATGCCATCCGCAAAGCCAATTTCCGTGTTGCTATCGATACGGTAAACTCTGTCGGTGGTATTATCCTGCCCAAGTTGTTGGGCCAGTTGGGCGTGACCAAAGTTACCGGTCTCTATACTGAACCTACGGGTGACTTCCAGCATAATCCCGAACCGTTGGAGCAGAACTTGGGTGACATTATGTCGCTGATGGCAAAAGGTGAACACGATATCGGTTTCGTAGTGGATCCGGATGTTGACCGTTTGGCTATTATTTGTGAAAACGGTAAGATGTATGGTGAGGAATATACGTTGGTAACAGCTGCCGACTATGTATTGCAGCATACTCCGGGTAATACGGTGTCTAACTTGAGCTCTACACGTGCGTTGCACGACATTACCGAGGGCTATGGATGCCAGTACGCTCCGGCAGCCGTAGGAGAGGTTAACGTGGTAACCAAGATGAAGGAAACCGGCGCCGTAATCGGTGGTGAAGGTAATGGCGGAGTGATTTATCCGGCTGCTCACTATGGTCGTGATGCTTTGGTTGGTATTGCCCTGATTCTGACTTACCTGGCTAAACGTAAGATGAAGGCCAGTGAGTTGAGAGCTACCTATCCCAGTTACTTCATTGCCAAGAACCGTATTGACCTTACTCCGGGTACCGACGTATACGGCGTGCTTCAGAAAGTTAAGGAAATGTACAAGAATGAAAAGGTTACCGATATTGACGGCGTGAAGATAGACTTCCCCGACAAGTGGGTACAGTTGCGCAAGAGCAATACCGAGCCTATCATCCGTGTTTATTCAGAAGCCAAGACGATGGAAGAGGCTGACGCTTTGGGTAAGCAGATTATGGATATTGTTTATTCAATGGCCAAATAAAAAAATTGCAGTTTAGCTGCAAATATTAATAAGGGTCCGCAATTGTCCCATAGATAACTGACGGACTCTTTTTTTTCTATTTATCATGAACAAGCATTTAGTTTTAGGGAGTATGTTGCTGCTGCCTGCAGCAACACTGGCGCAGTCGCGGTATAACATAGTTTATATCATGACTGATGATCATACCGCACAGATGATGAGCTGTTATGACAGCAGCAATGTGCAGACTCCCAATCTTGATCGTATGGCCAAAGCCGGCGTTAGGTTTACCAACAGTTATGTGGCCAATTCGCTTTCCGGACCCAGCAGGGCCTGTATGCTGACGGGAAAGCATAGTCATAAAAACGGATTTACAAATAATGAGCACGGCGTGTTCGATGGCAGTCAGCAAACCATGCCCAAGTTGTTGCAGAAGGCCGGATACCAGACGGCTCTTATCGGAAAGTGGCATCTCGTGAGCCGTCCTACGGGATTTGATTATTTTAGTATTCTGCCCGGGCAGGGAAACTATTACAACCCTGAATTTATCAGTATGGAGGGTGACACCTTGAGCGAAAAGGGATATGTGACCAATATTATTACGGATAAAAGTATTGACTGGCTTGAGCATAAGCGCGACCGTTCGAAGCCTTTTATTCTTTTTGTGCATCATAAGGCTTGTCATCGTGACTGGCTGCCCGAGTTGAAGTATTTGGAACTGTATGAAGACAAGACATTCAAGGTTCCCGAAACTTTTTACGACGATTATCAGGGACGTTTGGCTGCACAGACGCAGGAAATGAATATTGCCAAGGATATGGACATGGCGTATGACGTCAAAGTGTATCGTCCGGGTGACAAGTCGCGTCTGTCGTCAACCTATCATGCTTTTGTCAATCGTCTTGATTCAGCCGACAGGGCCAGATACAATGCATTTTATGATAAGATTACCGAAGACTTTCATGCCCGGAATCTGACCGGAAAGGCTTTGGCTGAATACAAGTTCCAGCGGTACATGCGCGATTATGCCAAGGTTACGCGCAGCTTGGACGACAATGTAGGTCGTTTGCTGGATTATCTGGAGCAGACAGGACTGGCTGACTCCACTCTGATTGTCTATACTTCCGACCAGGGATTCTATATGGGCGAACACGGATGGTTTGACAAGCGTTTCATGTATGAGGAATCGTTCCGGACGCCGCTTGTCATGCAGTTGCCCAAGGGATTGCAGGCGCGTGGTGACATTGCCGAACTGGTGCAGAACATCGACTATGCGCCTACGTTCCTTGATTTGGCCGGCGCACCGATTCCCGACGACATTCAGGGCGTTTCGCTCCTGCCGTTGCTGAAAGGAAAACATCCCAAGAACTGGCGTAAATCGCTCTATTATCATTACTATGAGTATCCGGCCGAACATGCCGTGAAACGTCATTACGGCGTATTGTACAAAAATTATAAGCTGATTCATTTCTATAATGACATCGACTCGTGGGAGCTTTATGATTTGAAGAATGACCCGAATGAGCTGCACAATATTTATGGGCAGGAGGGTACGGAAAAAATTACCCGGACGCTTCGTAAAGAACTCTTGCGTTTGCAAAAGCAATATGACGATCCGATTCAGAAATTGAATTAGTCACGGGACGTTCTTTCCGTAGGAGTTAATCAAAAACCGGTATGGCTTTTCTTGTAAGCTGTGCCGTTTTTTTTTAGGAACAGGGGTGAGGCGTGAGCATACCAGGATTTTCTTAAAAAAAGTAGCTTGAAAAAAATAACAAGGTCGCTTCTTCT
Source organism: Prevotella sp. CAG:617 (assembly GCA_000438115.1). Classification (GTDB taxonomy): domain Bacteria; phylum Bacteroidota; class Bacteroidia; order Bacteroidales; family Bacteroidaceae; genus Alloprevotella. The sequence continues at coordinate 36,173 of FR903590.1, forward strand.
TTTTCCGGGGAGCTACCTTGTTCGGAATGCACGGCCGGCCTTTTTCTGCCGCCGGTGTCATGCGTAAAGAATGTTCCCAAAAAGGCTGCCTGCAATAAAAGCGGGCAGCCTTTGCTCTATGTTCGGTTTTGTTGGGAAAACCGTCTGTTTTTCTGATTATTTCTGCAGGGAGGCGATGTAGTCCTTCATTTCCTGTTCGTGTGCTTCCACGCTTTGCAGGAGTTTGAATTGTGCGCGTGTACGTACCAGATTGTGTTCCGGATAGGCAATCTTGTAATACGTGTCGCCGTTGATGTAGTCCGTCAGGAAGCGTACGGCCTGCATGTACGGGAAGAGCTTGGCGGCATACGGCAGGTTTTCAACCTCAACCGGAGTGAGGAACACGCTTGCTGACTCAATGTAACCGCGTGAGAAGGCTTTGAAGATGTCCATGTTGAAGTTTACCTTGCTCAGGTCTTTTTCGTCCTCTACGCTAGTGTTGGCTGCTGAGCGGAGGAAGTCGCCGAAGTCAGAGAATACGAAGTTCGGCATTACGGTGTCCAAATCGATAACGCAGAGCACGTTACCGTCTTTGTCGAACATCATGTTGTCCACCTTCGTGTCGCAGTGGCAAACGCGTTTGGGCAGCTTGCCTTCGCGGTGCAGACGTTCGGCCTTGCACATTTCGTCGGCTCTTTTTTCCAACTCGTCGAGCAGGTCTTTTACTTCGGCAACTCTGCCGGCCTTGTCTTCAGCCACGGCTTCGTGCAGCTGCTGCAGGCGGAATTCCATGTTATGGAAATCCTTGATGGTTTCGCCCAACTGTACGGGAATGTCAGCCAGTGTAGCCTGGAAGTTTCCGAACGTGCGGCCTACCTCATAGGAAGATTCCGGAGTGACGGCGCTCTTGGTTACGGCATCCGGAATAAATTCCATGATGCGCCAGTATTTCTCGCCGTCAAAGTAGAAGTATTTGCCGTCTTTGGCCGGAACAAATGTCAGCACTTTGCGGTTGATGTCTGTTGTGTTGGCCGCTTCCAGTTTTTTGCGGATATGGCTGGTTACGGCAATAATGTTGTTCATCAGCATTTCCACGTCGGGGAAGATGGCGTTGTTGATGTGTTGCAGCACATAGTCCGGAGTGTTGTCAGCAGCGGTTTTAACCTTGTAGGTCGTGTTAATCAGACCATTTCCAAGCGGTTTGATTTCTGCCACTTCGCCGTTGATGTTGAACTGAGCTACAATTTGTTCTAAATTTTCCATGGTATTATGACTGTTGTTTATGATGTAAAAATTTTATTATTGTAATCATCCTGTAATTTATAGGATACAGGACAAAAGTACGCAAAAAGCCTCATTAACACAAGCCTCTGCCTTTATTTTCTGTCAAATTAATGCTAAAATACTGTAATGTGGCTGTTGGTAAATGCCGGTTGTACGGAATGGATATGCCGGATTTTCCGGAGTCAGGGCGTATCTTTCAGTTACCATAAGTTTTTCTATTGGGGTAGGGCAGAGGATTTGAGTAAAAGCAAATGATAATCAGGTTTAATTTTTTACATTTCTGTGATGGATAAGCGGCGTAGATTATTCTAAAGTTCGTAACTTTGGGCTTTGAAAAACGAATTAAGATTCAATCAAATAAATCGATATGAAGAAAACGAAACTATCCAAGCCTGCAGCCATTGCTATTGCATTGCCGTTGGCTTTTGGTATGGGGACGGTAGCGGTGGCACATCCGCTGCTGGCTCCTGTGGTTGCAGCAAGTTCGGTTTCACAGAATGATGCTGTGGTCAGTGTATCCGTAACGGGCCCAACGACCGTGTTGATCAAATTGGCTGACAATAAGGAAGCTACACTTGATTTTTACGGAGATAACATCTTCCGCTTTTTCCGTGATGATGCGGGAGGAAAGATGCGTGATCCCAAGTCTAATCCGCCGGCACAGATTTTGGTGGATAACCCCCGTAAGGATGTAACGGCGCTTAATGTTGTTAAGCGTGAAGGTAATGGCACGTTTGACATTGAAACAAAGAAAGTTCGCATCTGCATCAATCAGAAAACAGGATTGATGAAGATTGTCAATACCGTTACGGGGCAGACAGTATTGGAAGAAACAGCTCCGGCCGTAATTGAGAAAAATCATTCCAGCCTTTCGCTGAAAGCAGGTGCCGATGAATATTTCTATGGCGGTGGCATGCAGAATGGCCGCTTCTCGCACAAAGGAAAAGCTATTCAGATTGTCAACAGCAATAACTGGACTGACGGAGGCGTAGTCTCGCCGGCTCCTTTCTATTGGAGTACCGCAGGTTATGGTATTATGTGGTATACCTTTAAGCCTGGTCGTTATGATTTTGCTTCGGAGAAGAATGATCTGGTTACGGTTATGCATGAAGAGGATTATATTGACCTCTTTATCATGGTTGATCAGACGCCGGTGCAGCTGCTTAATGATTATTATCAGTTGACGGGAAATCCCGTGCTGCTTCCTAAATTCGGTTTTTATGAAGGTCATCTCAATGCCTATAACCGTGACTATTGGAAGGAAGCTTCCAAGCCCGGCGAAGGTACGCCGTTTGAAGATGGCAAGAACTACGTGGAGAGTCAGAAAGACAACGGAGGTATCAAGGAGTCGCTGAATGGTGAGAAAAACAATTATCAGTTCTCTGCCCGTGCGGTAGTTGATCGTTATGCTGCTCATGATTATCCTTTGGGATGGGTTTTGCCTAACGACGGATACGGTGCCGGTTATGGCCAAACCAATACGCTTGATGGCAACATTCAGAATCTGAAAGAATTTGGCGATTATGCTCGTAGTAAAGGTGTGGAAATCGGACTGTGGACGCAGAGTGATTTGCATCCTAAAGAAGGGGTTGAACCTTTGTTGCAGCGTGACATTGTGAAAGAAGTCGGAACTGCCGGCGTACGTGTGCTGAAAACAGACGTTGCGTGGGTAGGTGCCGGATATTCTTTCGGACTGAACGGTGTGGCCGACGTAGCTAAGATTATGCCGCAATATGGTAATTCGGCCCGTCCGTTTATCATTACGCTTGACGGTTGGGCCGGAACCCAGCGTTATGCCGGCCTGTGGTCGGGCGACCAGACCGGTGGCAACTGGGAATACATCCGTTTCCATATCCCGACGTATATCGGCTCGGGCTTGTCCGGCCAGCCTAACGTCTCTTCTGACATGGACGGAATTTTCGGCGGCAAGAATGTAGCTGTCAATATCCGCGACTTCCAGTGGAAAACCTTTACGCCGATGGAGTTGAACATGGACGGTTGGGGAGCCAATGCCAAGTATCCTCATATTCTCGGAGAACCGGCAGCCAGCATTAACCGCATGTATTTGAAGATGAAGTCGGAGTTGCTTCCGTATACTTATTCAATTGCCCATGAGGCTGTAACGGGCAAACCGATTGTGAGCGCCATGTTCATGTACTATCCCAATGCTTATACTTTGGGCAAGGCTACGCAGTATCAGTTCATGTATGGTCCTAACTTCCTGGTAGCTCCTATTTATCAGGACACCAAGATGAACAAGGACACTTATGCCGATGTGCGTAACGGAATCTATCTGCCTGAAGGAATGTGGATTGATTATTTCAACGGGAATTGTTATGAAGGCGGCCGAATCATTAATAATTATGATGCTCCGGCCTGGAAACTTCCTGTTTTTGTGAAGTCTGGCGCTATCATCCCGATGACTTATGCCAACAACAATCCGAACCAGATTAAGAAGGATGCCCGTGTATATGAGATTTATCCTACGGCATCTTCAGCCTTTACCGAATATGACGACGACGGCTGGTCAACTGCTTATCTGAAGGGTGAACATGCGACTACCGAAATCAGCACGGAGTTGGACAAGAATGAACTGACGGTAAATATTGCGCCTACGCAGGGCAAGTTTAACGGCCAGGTCATCAATAAGGCTACCGAGTTACGCATCAACGTTACGGCCCAGCCCAAGAAAGTCTCTGCCAAGGTGGGCAAGAAGAAAGTAAAGTTGCGCGAGGCAAAAACGCTGGACGAGTTCAACAACGGAAGCAATGTTTATTATTATGACGCTGCGCCCAATCTGAGCCGCTTTGCCGCCAAGGGCAGTGAGTTCGAAAAGGTTGAATTGAAGAAGAATCCTCAGTTGCTGGTTAAGCTGGCAGCTACTGACGTAACAGCCAATGCTACAGAAGTAACCGTGAAGGGCATAGTGTTTGACACCACTGACAAGCAGCTTACTCATACCGGTGAGCTGACGGCTCCTAAGGCTGTATTGACCGACGAGAATATCAAGCCCTATACCTTGACTCCGACGTGGGAACCCGTGGCTAACGCCGATTACTACGAAATTGAGTTCAACGGTATGATTTATTCAACCATTACCGATACGCAGTTGCTCTTTGAGGATTTGAAGGCCGAGACTTCCTATTCATTCAAAGTGCGTGCTGTAAACAAGGACGGCAAGTCGGCATGGACCAGCCTGCAGGCTACCACCAAGTCGAATCCTCTGGAATTTGCCATCAAGGGCATCAAGGCCACTACCACCTGCGAGAATCAGGGAGGCCAGGGCGTTGACAAACTGTTCAACTTTGACGAGACCGACGCATGGCACTCTAAGTGGGGTAAGGGTGAGGCTATTCCGTTTGACATGGATATTGACCTGCGCAGCATCAACAACATTGACAAGCTGCAGTACATTCCGCGCGAGGATGCCGGAAACGGAACGCTCCTCAAGGGTACCATTTCTTACAGTCTCGACAAGGAAAAATGGTCAACTCCGATACCGTTTGAATGGGCTAAGAATGGCGAGATGAAGGAAGTGAAGTTTACGGAGAAACCTCAGGTTCAGTATCTGAAGATTCATGTGGACGAGGCTGTCAACAACTTTGCTTCCGGTAGTGAGATGTACATCTTCAAGGTGCCTGGAACCGAAACTATCCTGCCGGGTGACATCAATCACGACCAGAAGATTGACATGGACGACTTCACTTCATACATGAACTATACCGGCTTGCGTAAGGGCGATTCTGATTTCGACGGTTACGTGAGTGGCGGTGACATCAACCACAACGGTCTGATTGATGCTTACGACATTTCTGTGGTAGGTACGCAGGTTCGTGGCGGCGTTGACCTTTACGGCATGCAGAAGTTGAGCGGTAGTCTGGTTCTGACCCCGAACAAGACCTCGTATGCGGCCGGCGATGAAGTGCTTATCACCGTGAAGGGTAAGGATCTCCAGGCTGTCAATGCCTTGAGCTTCGGTTTGCCGTATGATACCCGTGTTCTTGAATATACTGGCATTGACGTGAAGAACATGAAGGATATGGAGAACCTGACCAACGACCGTCTGCACACCAACGGACAGAAAGCTTTGTATCCTACCTTCGTCAACACCGGCGATAAGGATGTGCTTGAAGGTTCAGACGTGCTGTTCGTCTTGAAGTTCAAGNNNCTGTTCGTCTTGAAGTTCAAGGCCAAGAAGTCGTTCAAGTTCAACCTGAAAGCCGTTGACGGCATGTTGGTCGACAAGGCACTGAACACCCTGAAGTTCTGATGAAACGACTATATTAGTCTTTATATAGCACTCTGTAAGGGAAAGAGGCCATCACATATTTGGTAGTGATGGCCTCTTTTTTTGTTTTTCCTGACGGGTATCCGCTGCTTGCCGCAAAAAGAAAAACAGGCGGCGGGAAAAATGAAATACCCGGCGGAAAAAAATCATCAGGCGGCATTTCAAAAAAAACGAAGTGCCGCCTGATGATTGTCCGGTTGAACTGGATACATATCTGGTGTAGGTTGCGCTCTGAAGCATGCCGGTTGAAACTAATTGGGCGTAAATTTCCGGAATTCGGCTTTTATGCCTACCTTTGTCCGTATAATCTGATTATGAATATGAAAAAACAACATTTGCTCAGTCTGTCATTGATGGCAGCATGCTTGCTCCCGATGCAGGCTCAGATTTCGTATATCAATCCCGTGCCCCAGCAGGTGACAACCAGCAAGGACGGGTGTTTTGACGTGCCGGCCCAGTGGAATCTGGTCAGCAGCGCCCCCGAGTACGTAACGGCCGGACTCAAGGGATTGGTTCCGGTAAGCGCCAAGGCCGATTTCAAGGTGGTGGTGGGTACGCGCGGCGACAAGAGTGTCAAGTCGTATGCCAAGAAGATTCCGGCTCATGCCGAGGGATACTATTTGCATGTTGACAAGAAAGGCATTGTTGTGGCCGGTTATGATGAGCGCGGTACGCTTTACGGCGTAAAGAGTCTGGAAGCCATGATAGGTGGCGGGCAACTTGAGGGATGTGACATTGCCGACTATCCCGACGTAGCCTGGCGTGGCGTCGTAGAGGGATTCTACGGCACGCCCTGGAGTCACGAAGCCCGTATGCGTCAGCTTGACTTTTATGGTATGAACAAACTGAATGTTTATCTCTACGGCCCCAAGGACGACCCCTATCACAGTGTGCCCCGCTGGCGCGAGCCATATCCGGAAAAGGAGGCGGCCCAGCTGAAGCAGTTGGTAGAGGAGGCTCATAAGAACGGTGTGGTATTCTATTGGGCCATCCATCCGGGACAGGACATTAAGTGGAACACGGAAGACCGCGACAAACTGATGCATAAGTTCGAGCTGATGTACCAGCTTGGCGTTCGTGCCTTTGCCGTATTCTTCGACGATATTTCCGGCGAGGGTACCCGAGCCGACAAGCAGGCCGAACTGCTGAACTATCTGGACGACCATTTCGTGAAAGCCAAGAAGGATGTAGCCCCGCTGGTGATGTGTCCGACGGAGTACAACCGTGCCTGGTCGAGTGACAAAACCGGTTACCTGCGCACGCTGGGCAAAAAACTCAACAAGAGCATCGAGGTGATGTGGACCGGCAACAGCGTGGTGCATTGTATTGACAAGCCCTCGTTGGAGTGGATTAACGAACGAATAGAGCGTAAGGCTTATATCTGGTGGAACTATCCGGTGAGCGACTTTGTGCGTGACCATTTGCTCATGGGGCCTGTGTACGGAAACGGGTTGGATATTGCCGGCGATATGTCTGCCTTTGTCAGCAATCCGATGGAGCGGGCCGAGGCTTCCAAGGTGGCGCTTTACAGCATTGCCGACTATACCTGGAACATGGAGCAGTATGACAGCATTCAGTCGTGGCACCGCTCGCTTATGAATCTCCTGCCCCGTCAGGGCAAGCAGTTGGAAGTATTTGCCCGTCATTGTTCTGATTTGGGACAGAACGGTCATGGCTTCCGCCGCGAGGAGAGCGTGGAGATGATGCCGGTTATCAACCGGCTGAAAGCTGCCGGAATAGGGGCAGCCGAGAGCGACCTGAAGGCTTTTGCCGGGGAGAATGAGGCCGTATATCGCGCGGCCAACATCTTGCTGGCTGATGATGAGAACAAGCCGCTGATGGAAGAAATCCGTCCCTGGCTGCTGCAGGCCAATCTGGTCGGTCAGTATGGCAGCCTGACGGTGCAGATGATGGAATGGGTGCGTGCCCATGCTGCCGACAGCAAGGCCGATGACTTCCTTACGCTGTATGACTGCGCTACGGCTTTGCAGAAACAGATGTATGATGTGGACACACAATATAATCAGAATCCCTATCAGCCGGGGGTGAAGTACGGAAGCAAGGAAATGTTGCCCACGGCTCATCTGTTGTTCCAGACAGCAGTCAGCCAGTTTAATAAGGAACACGGCACGAATTTGAACGCTACTACGACTTATAATCCCAACAAGTTACAGACTACGGTTGGCCAGCTCAAACTGTTGCCTCTGCGTGCCAAAGGCAACACCGTGAGCATCTCACCGTCTAATGAGGTCGTTACGTGGCAGGCTGCCGATTACCTTACCGTTGAGATGGAAAGTGAGGTAACCCTTTCGGGACTTGATTTTGATTTCGGTACTGAGAATGTGGCTTCGCTCTTCAAGCTGGAAACCAGTTGCGACGGCAAACAGTGGCAGCCGGTAGGACTGGTGCAGAGCGGTGGAACAACGGTTCATACAACGGATGTTATCAATGGTATGAAGGCCAAGTATATCCGTTTAACCAATATATCGGAGAAAGAATTGAAATTGTATTTCCGCAGTTTCCGCTTTTCAAAGAAATAATCAGTAATCCTGTTTTAAGGAAGAAGTCGGATGGACATTTGCTCCGCCCGGCTTCTTTTTTTGTTGTGGGGGAGTCGAAAAAGGCGTAGAAGTACAGAAAAACAAAATAATTTTTGGTTTTGCGGCATTCTATGTCTATCTTTGCCTAATTGGGATATTATGAGTTGTATCGCATATAATCAGTTAATTAAAATAATAAGTAATGAGTAAAGTTTTCGTGATGCGGGCCATTTGGCTGCTGGGCGTATTTTTGGCCCTTATGCCGTCAGCCGTTTGGGCGGGCGATAAGGTTCAGGCCCAACATGTTTATGTGATTACCTCTGTCAGTCAGAATAAAGTGCTGACCAATGAGGATAAAAAGGACAACAATGTATTGATCCGTCTGGCTGCACGTGACGAGCAGAGCTTGGGGCAGTTATGGATTGTACAGGCTGTTGATGAGAGCAAGTCCGTGTATTTGTTAAAGAACTATCAGTCTGGAAAAGCACTTGATATGGCCGATAACGGAACCGGCAGCAGTTCATTCTTGCAGTGGGACGTCATGCCGGAAAATGCAAATCAGCAGTTCTGTTTTGTGGAGCATGACAACGGAACCTATTTGTTGCAGAGTGCTGCCAATCCTGCCAAATATGCAGTATTGGGTAGTGATAATAATTCGTTTACATTGGGAAGTGATTCACAGGCAGAGTCGTTTGAACTGACCGAGGTGAATGTCTTTGTCCCCATGACCGATACCCGTTATCGCATTAAAAGTACTTCTGCTGAAATGTATGTTAGTGTAAAGGGAAGCAGAGCTGATAATTCGCGTATCTATACAGACGCATTTAATTCCGACGATAAAAGTCAGCAGTGGTTGCTCAATGCGAGTGCAAACGGTTCATATTCATGGTTGAATATGTATTCGGGTAAAGGCATCGACCTGGCCATGGAAGGAGTTGGCTATCCTTTGCAGTGGAGCTATCAAAGTTCTAATGCCAACCAGCAATTTTATTTTGTGAATGTTCCTGATTTGGAGGGAGCCGTGCAAATGTATGGCATGCAGGGCGGAGTAAAACATTATTTGAAAGCCAACGGAAGTCAGGCTATGAGCGAAACGACTGATTCAACAGATCCGGCTACATATTTTATAATGGAACCGATGCCCAATAGCGAGCGTAATCATTGGGAAGACCAGACGTTTTATGAAGAAAATAAAGAACGTGCACATGCCACTTTCATGCCGTATGCTTCTGTGGAGCAGATGAAGGCCGATGAGCCATATTATTCAAAACCGTGGAATACGCCGGCTAAAGCTCAGTATTTGAGTTTGAACGGTATTTGGAATTTTAAGTTCGTTTCATCACCGGAGGAGCGGCCGATGGAGGATTTCTATGGCGATGATGTAGATGCTTCCAAGTGGGATACAATCAGTGTACCTTCATGTTGGGAGATGAAGGGATATGACAAACCTTTGTATGTAAATGTGGAATATCCTTTTGCAGATATGCCGCCTTACATTTTTTGCAAAGTAGATGGCATCGGTGCAAATCCGGTGGGCTCTTATCGCCGTACGTTTGAATTGCCCGAAGGTTGGGATACACAACGCGTGTTCTTCCATTCTGATGGGCTGTACAGTGCAGCTTATGTTTGGGTAAACGGTAAATATGTCGGATATACGCAGGGTGGCAACAACGATGCGGAATTTGATATTACGTCTTATGTTCGCAAAGGCAGTAATAATATTTCCGTACAGGTGTTCCGTTGGTCGGATGCTTCGTATTTGGAGGGACAGGATATGTTCCATATGAGTGGTTTGCACCGTGATGTTTATTTGTATGCTACTCCCAAAACTTTTGTCCGCGATCATTATATCACGGCCCAGCTTGATGAGGCTTCCAATTATATGAGTGGCAATTTCAATGTAGATTTGGAAATTGACAATCGTGATGCGCAGGCTGCCAAGAAAGCGGTGGAAGTGACCTTATACAATCCTTCAGGAAAGAAGGTGAAGAGTTGGTCAACCAATGTTTCTCTGCAGGATGGCGATACGATACAACATGTAAGTTTGGGCGGACAGCTGGACGATTTGATTCTTTGGTCTGCTGAAAAACCGAATCTCTATACCGTAGTAGTTTGTCAGAAAAATGAGAAAGGCAAGGAAGAAATGGCCTTCTCTACTAAATACGGCTTCCGTCAGGTAGAAATCAAGAACAAGTTGGTTTATGTAAATGGCCAGCAGGTTTATTTTAAAGGAGTGAATAATCAGGATACCCATCCCGTTTATGGTCGTAGTATCGATGTGCCTACCATGCTGAAGGACGTTACGATGATGAAGCAGGCCAATATGAATACGGTACGTACCAGTCATTATCCGCGTCAGGCCAAGATGTATGCCATGTTTGATTATTATGGTCTGTACGTGATGGATGAAGCTGACGTTGAGTGTCATAAGAATTGGGATGATCATTACTATGGAACGGGTTGCATTGCTCGCGATCCCAGTTGGGAAGGTCAGTTTGTTGACCGAAATGTGCGTATGGTATATCGTGACCGCAACCATCCCTCTGTGGTCTTTTGGTCAATGGGTAATGAATCACAGAACGGATGTAACTTTACGGCTGCTTTCAAGGCTATGAAGGCTATTGATTCACGTATCATACATTATGAAGGAGCAACGCGATTCCCCAATGGAGGTGATGGCGCAGACAATACTGAACTTTATTCTGTTATGTATCCTAATTTGACAGATGTCGAACGCAATTCAAACAACAACGATCGTCCTTATTTTATGTGTGAATATGCGCATGCTATGGGAAATGCAGTCGGTAATCTGAAAGAATATTGGGATATTATTGAGAGCAGTAAATATGGTATTGGTGGATGTATTTGGGATTGGGTTGATCAATCCATTATTGATGCCGCCGATATCAAGAACGGTCAGTATACGCGAAACGGTTTCAATTATTATCGCACCGGTTATGATTATCCCGGTCCTCATCAAGGTAATTTCGTAAACAATGGACTTATTCAGGCTGATCGCAGTTGGTCGGCTAAGTTGACTGAGGTTAAGCAGGTTTATCAATACATCAAGTTTAAAGGTTTCAGTGCGGCCAGCCGGCAACTGACTATGACCAACAAGTATGACTTTACGGATTTGAATGAATTTGAACTGGCATACGAAGTCTTGAAAGACGGCGAAGTGGTGGAGTCTGGTAAAATGGATGTTCCGTCAACCCAACCTGATGCCAATTGTGTACTGACAATTCCGTATAAGACCGAAGTAGCGGAAGGTGCCGAGTATTTGCTGAACATTAATATGCTGAAAAAACAGGCCACCGACTGGTGTGATGCCGGTTATTCCATGGCAAGTGTACAGTATATGCTTCAGGAACGTCCGAAGACATTACCGGCAAAGAATGATCTGACCGGAAAGCTTAAGGTAACCGATAATCAATCGACTGTAACCATTAGTAATGAGGCCGGAAGCTTTAATGTGACATTTAATAATTCCAATGGAACGTTGACGGAGTACAAAGTCAACAATATTTCCTACATGAATGCTGCAGGCTCACCTCAATATGACAACTATCGTTGGATTGAGAATGACACTTATGGTGACAATTCTAATGGCATTACCAGCGTAAACACCACCCGTGGTTTGTCGACAGACGGTAAGACATACACCTATAAGGTTGTAGCAGCTGGTTCCAAGTGTGATTACGTCTTGACTTATACCATTTATCTGGATGGAACTATCGATATGAAGGCTGACTTTACTCCCAAGAGCGCAGACTTGCGTCGCATAGGCCTTTCCATGAATTTCCTGGGCGGTCTGGACAGTGTTTCATATTATGCCCGTGGCCCGTGGGAAAATTATGTCGACCGCAAGACGGGTTCAATGCTCGGTCGTTATAATACAACTACCGACAAGATGTTCACACCGTACCCCAATCCGCAAACCTGTGGTAATCGTGAAGATTTGCGTGAAGTCAGTCTGACCAATCCTACTACGGGTAACGGATTGCTGATTCGTACCGAAGGCAAGGTGGCTTTCTCGCTGTTGCCATATACCGACCAGCAGATGGTCAATGCCCGTCATCCGTGGGAACTGACCCGCAGCAGTGCTGTCTATGCTCACTTTGATTATATGCAGCGTGGTTTGGGTAATGCTTCGTGTGGTCCGGGTACTCTTAGTCAGTACACCTGTCCGTCATCCGGCACTTATACCTACAAGTTGCGCTTTATTCCCATCATCAATGGAGAGCAAGTAGGCGTAACTCCCGTAGTTGTTACTGATAATGCTTGGACTTTCCGCTACGATAAAGGCAGCGAAAAGGTGTATTGCGAAGGTGTTGCCAACGGACGCGTGCAGGCTATGCTTGTTAACCAGGGAGGGGTACGCCTGAGTCATCGTGAAGTAAATGATAATGCTCCTTCCCAGTTGGCTTTTTCGTTAAACGGACAGCCTAACGGTTCGTATCTCGTTGTGCTGAAAAGCGCCAATGGACAGCAAGTCTATAAATTTATGAAGTAAGTTATTTGTAAAATAAAAAAGCCGTTCTTTTCGTGGTGAAGAGAGCGGCTTTTTATTGTTTTCAACAATTATGTACCAGTTGTTTTTGTTCGATTTTGATTTGACGCTGGCTGATGGCAGCCAATGGATTGTTGATTGTTATCAGCAGGTTTTGCAACGCCATGGCTTTTATCATGTAAGCAGAGAAGAGGCTAAACGTACGATAGGATTGACCGTTGAAGAATCCTTTCATGTGATGACCGGGCTTACCGACCAGTCAGAATTGCAGTCCTTGCGTGATGAGTATAGAAGTGTATGTCGGCCGCAAATGGCTGCCCATACATATTTGTTTGACGATGCCCGTCGCTTTCTGTGTGCCGCCCGGCGGGCCGGCTTGCAGCTTGGCATTGTCTCTACCAAACAGAGTATGGTTATCCACCAGTCGTTGCAGCGGTGGGAGATGGAGTCGTTCTTCTCGCTTGTTTATGGTATCAATGAGGTGGGTGAGCCTAAACCATCGCCCATGGGGTTGCTGCGAGCCATGGAGCAACTGCAGGTCGGGCCGCAGCAGACGTTGTATTTTGGCGACAGCGTGGTTGATGCCCAGGCTGCCCAGCGTGCCGGCGTGGGGTATGTCGGCGTGGCCAAAGGGGTGCATGCGGCTGCTGAACTGAGGGCCTATCCGCATGTTGCTGTGGAGGATAACTATGATAACTTGTCTCACTTACTCACGCATGTTGCCGGTCAGTGAGTCGTACAGATGGCTGCAGGCATCTTCCAGTAAGTCGATGACGTAAGCAAAGTCCTTTTCGTTTCCATAGTATGGATCAGGGATATACGCAGCTTCGTGCCGGGTCAGGAAAGTGGCCAGCGGCACGATTTTTTTATGCAGTTCCGGTTGTGGTGACTTGTGCTTGAGCCGCTTGATGTTGTCGGCATCCATGGCTATCAGGTAGTCAAAGTGCCGGAAGTCGTCAGGAGTAACGGGGCGTGAGCGGTGGGTCAGCCGATATCCTCTTCTGGATGCACATTGCCGCATGCGAGGGTCTGCCAGTTCTCCTTCGTGAAAGTCAATCAGTCCTGCCGAGTCTATTTCAAACAAATGGTCATCTCCGTGTTGACGTACGATGCTGCGGAACACTTCTTCGGCTGCCGGTGAGCGGCAGATATTGCCCAAACAGATAAATAGTATTTTCTTTTTCATGGTTGCAAAAATACAAATAAATCAGATATATACAGGTGCGAGAGGCTTGTTTTGGTAGTTTGGACGGAACGATGAATCTTCAATCCAAGTAGTAAGGCAGGACGGTTGTGGCCAAGCGTGGGAAAAGTATATGCGGTTTGAAAAAACAAGGTGCCTGCCTTTCGTAACAAGGTCGGTTCTAAAGAAAAAAAGGCCGGGACTTTTTTCCGTAGTTCCTCCGCTTTTTCTGCGTGGGGTGTATGGCCTGAAGCAGGGGATGCTTTTTTGTGAGGCTGAAACATGAAAAAAACAGGTAGTTGGCTGTCATGTCAGGATAAAGTATTATTTTTGCACATTCATTAATGAAAAAAATTATCGAACCATGGATTTAGATATCTTGACAGCCGTATCACCTGTTGACGGCCGCTATCGCAGCAAGACTGAGGTGCTGGCCCCTTATTATTCCGAATATGCTTTGATGAAATATCGCGTGCGTGTGGAAATCGAGTATTTCATTACGTTGTGCGAACTGCCTTTGCCGCAACTGGCCGGTCTCGACCATGCCCGTTTTGACGAGCTGCGTGCCATTTATCAGAACTTCTCTGAGGCCGATGCCGCTCACGTAAAGGAAATTGAGAGCGTTACCAACCACGACGTAAAGGCCATTGAGTATTTTATCAAGGAAAAACTGGACGCTTATGGTGGTTATGAGGCTTACAAGGAGTTTATCCATTTCGGATTGACTTCGCAAGATATAAACAATACTTCTTTCCCGCTGATGGTGAAGGACTCGCTTGACCAGGTATTTTATCCGCTGCTCGACGAGCTCATTGACCAGCTTAACGCTTATGCCGAGGAGTGGAAAGACATTCCCATGCTGGCCAAGACACATGGTCAGCCCGCTTCACCCACTCGTCTGGGCAAGGAAGTCCGCGTGTTTGCCTATCGTCTGGAGCGTCAGCGTGACATGCTGAAGAGTTGCCCCATTACAGCCAAATTTGGTGGCGCTACGGGTAATTTCAATGCCCATCACGTGGCTTATCCGCATTTCGACTGGAAGGACTTTGGTAATCGCTTCGTAAAGGAAAAACTGGGGTTGGAGCGTGAGCAGTATACTACGCAAATCAGTAACTACGACTGTCTGGGTGCCGTGTTTGATGCCTTGAAACGTATCAACACCATTGTCATTGACCTTGACCGTGACTTCTGGCAGTACGTATCCATGGAATATTTCAAACAGAAAATCAAAGCCGGTGAGGTGGGTTCAAGTGCCATGCCTCATAAGGTGAATCCTATTGATTTTGAAAATTCGGAAGGCAACCTTGGCTTGGCCAATGCTATTTATCAGCATCTTTCAACCAAGTTGCCCGTGTCGCGCTTGCAGCGTGACCTGACCGACTCTACGGTAATCCGTAATATCGGAGTGCCTATGGGACATTCCGTTATTGCATTCCAGAGCACCCTGAAGGGCTTGCGCAAGCTGTTGCTCCACGAAGAGTCGATGCAGGCTGATTTGGAGAAGAATTGGGCCGTGGTAGCCGAGGGCATACAGACTATTCTGCGCCGTGAAGCTTATCCTAACCCTTACGAAGCGCTGAAGAAACTGACGCGTACCAATAATGCAATTACCGAGAAGAGCATCAGTGAGTTTATCGATTCGCTGGACGTGTCTGACGAATTGAAAAAGGAACTGCATCAGATTACGCCCATGACCTATACAGGTATTTAATGGGTTTAAAGTATTAATACACAAATATATTCATGCAAAAACAGCCGCTAGGCTGCAAAGAATTCAAAGCTATGAGCGAAGAAATGAATGACAAATCGGGAATGTACAATTCCGGAAGTGGCCGTGATGGTTACAAGTCAAGAGATGTAGAGAACAATCGAAGTGGAAGAACTGGACGTCCGCGCATTAATAGCGCAGGCCGCGTCTGGAGCGACCGTACCCCGTCGCGGGGAAGCTACGGAGCAGGCCGGCGTCAGCGTACGGACGGCAGCGAAGGGCAGCGCGGTTATCGCCCGTCTGGCGATGACGCTTCGCGCTCACGTTATGGTGCGCCTCATGCCGGCGGCTATCGTTCCAATGCTTCTTACAATAATAATGGCGGCGGTGCTTTCCGTCCGTCTTTTACCCGTGCTGATGATATGCCGACGGGAGGCGATTGGGGCGGCCGTCCCAATGGCGGAGGCTTCCGTCCGCGTTTTCAGGCCGGTGGTGCC
>FR903591.1 GCA_000438115.1 Prevotella sp. CAG:617
GGTTGTAGCTGCGGTATTCGTCGAGCGGAATCTCCTCCTCGCTCTCCGTCAGCTCACCCTCCTGCGGCAGGCGGAACTGCAGGTATTTGATATTCAGCCCGCGGCTTATCCACTGCTGCTCGTAGTAGGTCTGTATGCCCAGTATGCGCTGCATTTCCTCGTCGGCCCCAATGCCGGCCAGCTCCTTGTGGTAGAGGTCGTCGGTCACGTAATCCTGCGGCAGGTGGTTGTGCTCCACCATCAGGCGCGTGTAGGTAAAGAGGAAGTTGCTGTCGGTTTTCAGGTGGATGAGGCCGCCGTCCTTCAGGAAGCGGCGGTAGCGCTCCAAGAAGTAGGTGGAGGTCAGGCGCTTGGTCACCTTTTTCATCTGCGGGTCGCTGAAGGTGAGCCAGATTTCGGCTACCTCGCCCGGCGCAAAAAAGCGGTCGATAAACTCGATATGCGTGCGCAGGAAGGCCACGTTGGTCATACCCTCGCGCAGCGACTCGGTGGCACCGGTCCACATGCGCGCGCCCTTGATGTCGACGCCTATGAAGTTCTTGTCCGGAAAAAGCCGGCCCAGCCCCACGGTATATTCGCCGCGGCCGCAGCCCAACTCCAGCACGATGGGGTGGTCGTTGTGAAAGAAGTCCGCGCCCCAGCGCCCCTTCAGGGCAAAATGCTCGGCCTCGGCGGGATCTACGGGCTCAAACACGTGCGGATAGGTCGCCATGTCGGCAAA
>FR903592.1 GCA_000438115.1 Prevotella sp. CAG:617
CCGTATAGAGTTCAATTCTGTCGAAACTGCAGGGCAGGATTTGTTTTCCGCTCGTGTTGTAGAGCCCTTTTAGGTTGCCCTTCTGTACGAGGTAGTTACCTATAAAGAAGTCAATTTTTTCGAACTGGTCCGACAGAATCTTCTTGCCGTTCATGTTGTACAGTTCCTTGCCGTTTTGGCTTAGGTTTGTTGGGGCTTGTTGGCTTTTGCAGGCCGTGAATAAACTGAGGCACAATATCAGGCTCAGTCCGAAACTCAAGCCCCTGCCGGGGCGTAAGGTGGTGATAAAAAGTGCTTTCATGTGGTTAAGGAATGGTTTTTATGGAATGCAAGATACAAAAAATTCGGCTGAAAAAAATTTTTTTTATCAAAATTCGGCTGACAGACTGCCGTATGGAGTCCGGTAGCAGGAGCATTGGTGGGGGGAGTTGTCGTTTGGAAAATGCGAAGGCTGTTTTTTTCAGTGTTCTGAATGGCGGATAATAAAAAAGGGGCACCACCGTGCCCCACACCTTGTTAACCTTAAATCTATTACTGTGAAAAACATGTTACAAATGTACCGATTAATTCTGAAACGTTCCAAAACTTAGGGCATATTTCCGTCGATTTTATGTGTTAAAAAATCTAACTTGTCCTTATTTTCGCCCTTATTGGTTGTTTTTACCTTACATTCTGTAATGTTTTTGTAGTTTCCGTGTAAGAATATACGCAGATATTCATCATTTTGTCAGCGCGGCAAGACCGGGCATTCCCCGTCAGGCAAAGAACATGACGATGAGTTGGGCCAGGATGACGCGGGCAAACATGCAGAGGGGGTAGACGGTGGCGTACGACACTGAGGCTTCGTCGCCGGGCAGGGTGTCGTTGGCATAGTTCAGGGCGATGGGGTTGGCCATGGCGCCGCATACCATGCCGCAGGTGGCTGAAAAGCTCTGTTTGCTGAACATGACGGATACGGCTCCCATGATGATGACGGGCAGCAGCGTGATGACCATGGCCACTGCAATCCAGATAAGGGCGGCCGGCCGCATGACGGTGGTCAGGAAGTCGGCCCCGGCGTCAAGGCCCAGGCAGGCCAGATAGATAGAGAGGCCCAGCGAGCGGAGCATGAGGTTGGAGCTGTTGGTGGTGTACGTAACCATGTGGAAGCGCGGGCCGTAGGCGCCGATGAGAATGCCCATGATGATGGGGCCGCCGGCCAGACCCAGCCGTACGGGGAACGACATGCCGGGAATGTGGAGCGGAATGAAGCCGAAGGTCAGGCCCAGCACAATACCGATGAAGATGGTCATCAGGTTGGGTTCGTCAAGGCTCTTGACGGAGTTGCCCAGCTCGGCGGCGGCGCGCTTGATGTTCTGCTGCTCACCCACCAGGGTGACGCGGTCGCCCATGCAGAGGATGAGCGAGGGCGAGGCCACCAGATTGATGCCCGAGCGCAACACGCGGCTTACGGTAACGCCGTAGCGGTTGCGCAGGTGCAGGTCGCCCAGCTTGTGGCCGTTGATGCCGGGGCGGGTGATGATGATGCGCTGCGACACCAGGCGGTGGTCAAGCTTGTTCCAGTCGATGTCGTTTTTGTTCCAGTCGGTCTTGTCGCGGCTGCCGAAGTACACGGTCAGCTGGTCGGCATATTTCTGTTTGGTGATGACGAGCAGGCGGTCGCCCTCCTGCAGGCTGGTGGTGGCGTCGGGCAGGATGACCTTGCCGTCACGCCACAGGCGCGACACTACGAACTGCTTGCTGTTCAGGCCCGTCAGGTTGTTGAGGCTTTTTCCGTAGATGGCGGGGTTGCAGATCTGGTAGGAGCAGATGAAGGCCTCGTCGTCGTTGTGAAGGTCGGCTGCCGGCGACTGTCGCTTGTAGAGCAGGGGTTTCATGATGACGATGGCCAGGATGACGCCGATAAGGCCCAGCGGATAGGTCACAGCGCAGCTCAGGGCCGCTCCGGCCGAAGGCAGGTGCATCTGCTGCAGCGTCTGTTGGGCCGCACCCAGGGCAGGCGTGTTGGTAGTGGCGCCACACAGCACACCCATCATGTCGGGCAGGCTTACGCCCGTCAGCCCCACGGCCAGCAGGGCAATGAGTGTGCCCAGCAGGATGACGCCTATGGCCAGCAGGTTGAGCGTGGTGCCGCCCTGACGGAACGAACTGACAAAACCTGGACCCACCTGAAGGCCCAGCGCATAGACAAAGAGCACCAGTCCGAAACTCTCGGCATAGGTGAGCATGTTGTGGTCAATGGTCAGGCCGAGGCTACCGGCCAGAATGCCGCAGAAAAATACGAAAGTTACGCCCAGCGAGAAGCCGCGCACGTGAATTTTGCCCAGCATGAGCCCTACGGCACATATCAGGCAAATGATGATTACGGCTTGTATGTCTGTCGGAAGCGGCAGGATATGATTGAGCCATTCCATAGTTCTGTTTTTATGCTATAATAAGGAGATTTGGTTTGACAATTCAGATTTTGCGGGCACAAAGGTACTACTTAATTTGCCAATAAAGGGTTTTGCCTTTCTAAATTATGTCCGGCGGTCTGTTTTTTTGCCGATATACGGGCGGGCAGGGGGTACAGACTTACCGAAAGTGAGGCATTTTTTGTAAACTTTATCTGCCAATTTTTCGTTTGAGTTTCTAAACAATGTTATA
>FR903593.1 GCA_000438115.1 Prevotella sp. CAG:617
GGCCACCGGCACCCACTGGTTCTGCAGCCCGAAGCCGTAGGCCATGACGCTGAACGCCAGCGCCAAGCCGATAAAGACAAGGGTTACAATTTTGTATTGCTGTTTCAGATAAGACATGGCGCCCTGGCGCACATGAAGGGCTATCGCACGCATTTGGTCCGAGCCTTCATCTTCGTGCATCATCTGCCGGTAGAAATACCAGGCCAGCCCCAGCGCCAGCACGGATGAGCACGGAATCAACCAGAATAGAAGGTGTTCCATAGTAGAAAGACATGTTAATTAATTATGTTTCCTCAAAATTAAGGAAACTTTGCCGCCCTTCCAAACGCGTGCCCGTTAATCATTGCTAAACAACGGCAAAGAATGTGCAGCCCGTTTTTTCCTACATATACCCGTGCTGCTGCATGCGCCGGCGCAGGGCCTCGGCCAGGTTGTCCTTGGGCCCCAGGCCGAGCTTGCTGCGGATGTGCACGCGCTGGCTCGTAATGTTGCCCTTCGACTTGTTGAGCTTTTCGCAGATATCCTTGAGTTTGTCGCCCTGCAGCACCAGCCGGCAGATTTCCTTTTCCGAAGCCGTCAGTTCCGGAAAAACCTGCGCAAGCGTATCCTTCGACGCCTGCTCCTGCCGGATATAGGCCGCCACGCTCTCATACAATTTCCGGCGGCCCTCCTCGCCCATGAGCTCAAGCAGGTCTTCCACCGTGCCCTGACGGTGCTGCTCCTGCACCAGACTGACGTAGGCCATGAGCTGCGACTTTTCCATCTTGAACAGACTGAGCAGACTGTTTTCGTTACGGCGCAACTCCCTGTTCTCATACCGCAACACGCCTACATTGGAAATCAGCTTCATCCCCATGATGCCCACCATCAGAAACACAAGAAAAAACAGCCAGTAGGAACTGCGCAGATACTCGTGGTCGGTAATCAGGAAACAGACCAGATGCGTAAGCAGCACCATGAGCGTAACAACAACGCACGTGCGCGACAAACAGGAAATAATAGCCACCATGATGGCCACCAGCGAAAGCAGCAGATAACCGTTGATGAGCCACAGATAATAATACTCCAGGTGCACGGCACAATAAATCATGGTGACGGAAAAATTGAGCTGCGCTATCAGGCACGACAGGCTCAGCGCCCATGGCAGACTCAGCCGCCGGCACATGAACAGGACAAACACCACCAGAGTGGCCACGGCCAACGACAGGTTGTTCTGAAAAAAGAATTCATGGTTGGGCGAAGTCCATCCCAACATATTGATTAACACCCCCAGCACAATCAGCAATACGGAAAACAAATACACCGTCATTTGCTGCCGGCGCATCACCTCGTTTCCATAACAGCTCCTGAAATACCGCAACCTGCGTCTGAAAAGGGTGGATAAACGTTTTTTTAATTCAATTTGCATATTTATCAGTCTTTTTCAGCCTACAAATATAATATTTTCAGAAATTTCAGTCTTTTTCAGTCCTTAAAAATTATATTTGTCACATACATAATTCAATTTGTTTACCTATTTTTGCAAAAGTAAACGTAGTATTATAGCAAATCACGTGTGCGGCGGCACATAACAATAAGATGTTTACCCCACATGCTGGGGAAGAAAAAAGAAAAAGTGTTGACGTTTTTACACAATTAGGCAACGCTAATGTTGCCTCACTTACAATCTGTGCATGAAAAAAGAACTAAGCTAACTGATCATAAAGAAGCAACGCCGCGATAACGAAGCCTTTCTCTGCTTCCGGGCGTTGCTTCCTTGCGTCTGTCCCCTCCCCTTTGTTTCCAACGCCCCGCCGCACGCCCGCGGTTCGCCATTTGCTGCCACCCGAAAGCCTTTCTCCGAAAAAAGTCGGCACCTTGTCAGAAAAAGGTGCCGGATAAAAATTGACAGATGCCTTCCCGTTAAAAAAAAGTACCCCGCGGCTACGTCTCCGCTTCCGCCCCGTGCACTCCTCGTCCTGCACCACACAATACAGCCGGCCGCAAACATGTTGCGACCGGCTGTATTTCAATGTCATGGCCTGCGAAATCCGTACGGCAGGACAGGCGTATTCAAGAATCTCCCTGCCCGGGGCTTTGCTCCATGGTTTTCCGGAGCGCCCGGCCGTCAGGAAAAAATCAGCCCCGCAAGGCTACTCGAGGCGCAACTGGAAGGTGCGCATGGCAAACCGGTGGCCGTCAACGTCAAGAGCCAGCTCAAAGTCGGCCGTCGGCCGGCGGGCTCTGCCCCGACGGATGACTACGGCCTGATAGCGCATGCCCTGCCCGGGCCGCAAATAGGAAATGACGGCCGGCGGAGAAATACGCACACTGCCCGAAGAGCAGGTCAGTACGGGCGCAATGTTGTAGAGCGTAACGTCCTCGCGGTTGTACAACTCAAACATGACCACGCAACGCTCGTCGCGGTCGAGACGATGGTTACGGTTGGGGTCAACCAGACGCAGGCGGCTGATTTCCACGCGCGGCACCGACGGGCGATGCACTTCGGGCGCCCTCACCGCGTCATGCCCCTGACCGCCGGAAACGCCCTGCTGCTCGTCAATCTTGACACCCACGGCCGTACCCACGGCCGCACCCGAAATACCGCCGATGAGCGTACCGATGTCCTCGCCGCGGGGACCGCCCATAATACCACCGATGGCGGAACCGAAAATGCCGCCCAACATACCGCCCACGGAAGCTCCCGTAGCCTGGTTGTAGGAGCATGCCGTCAATGAGAGCAACAGCAGGGCAGAAAGGAAAAAAGCTTTGAGTTTCATAAGCTGACAGAATTAGGAGTGTAACGCCGGCCCTCTTCCGCATCCTTCCGGCAAGAGCACTGATAAAAAAGCTCCGCCATACTACTGGAGGCCGACAGACAAAAATAAGAATTAAAACACAAATATCCAAACTCCGGGAGGCGGCAAAACTGTCTGCCAGCGGAACACGGCAGCGCTTCCCCTGAAAAAGAGGGGCCGGACATCATCACCCTGAAAGCGGCACTGTTTTTTCAGCCGACATCAAAAAAAAAGATGCGGCTGACAATCATCAGCCGGAACGGTGCTTGCGGTAGCGTGAGGGAGTTTCACCCATGTAGCGCACAAAAGCCTTCGTAAAGTGATACTGGTCGAAGAAACCCAGTTGTTCGGCAATTTCCTTGATACGCGCGTCAGTAAAGTCGAGCAGCTGACAGGCTCACTGTATTTTCAGCTGGTTGAAATAGTGCAGCGGGGTACAACCCGTGTGGCGCAGGAAGAGTTGCCCGAAATGGGAGGGGGAATAGTTGGCGCTGCGGGCAATGTCGTCGAGGGTGAGCCTTTCGCCCAGATGACTGCGCATGTAGGCGATGGCCGTTTGTGCAAAATCGGTGTGCCGGATGCGCTTGATGGTGCGGAACTGCACGATGTATCGGTAGGAAGCCAGCAGATGCCACAGGCAGGAACTGGCATAACTCAGGTTTCGGGGCTGTAGCCTGTTTCCAGATTCAGGAAGATTTCCTCAAAAAGGGCGAGGCGCTCCTGCAGCCTGGCCTCGGCGGTTTCGGTAATTTCGAATACATGGTTGAACATGGAGCGGAACACGTGGCTCTGTTGACCCGTAAAGTGAATCCAATAGATGCTCCACGGGTTGGTGCGCGAGGCGGCATAGGTATGCGGCACGCCGGCTTCGAGCAGGAAGAACTGCCCTTTCTGCACGTTCTGCCGGCTACCGTTAATGCTGAACCAGCCTTCGCCGTCAACACAATGGATAAG
>FR903594.1 GCA_000438115.1 Prevotella sp. CAG:617
AATACTCACCACCAAGGGAGAAAAACAACATTTTGCCCGTAAGTACCACTCATACTTCTTTGTATTCCGTAAGGGGAAAAAGCATAAATAGTGAGCCACTTCCAACTTTGATATGGAAGTGGCAGAAAAATACGATATAGCTCAGGTCTCTCTTTTTTAACTATTCTTGGGCTTGCCTCCATTAAATCGCCAAATGGTAACAATGATGGCCAAGGCAAAAGCTATCCAAGAGAATAGAGAAATAGCTGCATCTTGAAGCCATTCTTTCAGTGTCACGTTGGATAGCCGTTTGTTGTGGCCAAACTGATACTCAAACCAAACAAGATGCAAGGCTGCCGCAACTACACCAAGCAAATAAATTCCTAATATACTCATCTGATTTTGAATTATATGTTATACAAGAAGTTGAATATATATCATTCGTGTAATGACGTTCTATTTCGTTTCTATAAGGATGAGGATTTTACAAACTCAGCAATTTCAGATAAGATTTTATCCAAATCTCCAAAAGACAATCCTATCGCCCCTTCTGCCAACTTTGGAACCAGCGTGGAGATAGATTCGTTAGCATACTCATCCAATTTCCATTTCAACTGTTCTATTTCTTTCTTATTTGCGCTTAACAGGGGTTGATACTCCTTGTTTGTCAACTCTTTGTGCCGTAATTTTCTTTTCAGTTCCCTATTCTCTTTAGCAAGTTCTTCTTTCCTGTTTTGAAGGTTTTCTTTTCTGAGGTTGTACTCTTTGTAGAAAACTACTATTTCATCCTTTTTCAGTTGGTAAAGAGCGAAATGCCATTCTTTTTCATACTTGTCACATTTTTCCCTTAGACTTTCATAGTTTTCCTCCCAATCTCTTAGTTGTGCATTAAGTAAATTGACTTTGGCTTGATAACGAAACTCCTTTATGCTTTCTGTATAGAACTCTCTCGTCGTTTCATTCTTCAATATATCTAT
>FR903595.1:0-468 GCA_000438115.1 Prevotella sp. CAG:617
TCCAGATATTTCTTACCGATTGGAAGTACCTTTTCATCTTTAGTCAGTGTAACTTCAGACCGCGAGAAACGTGAAATGCGGCAACGGGATACTAAGAACGAGCGATGGATTCGGATAAATTCTCCTTGCGGTAATTGTTCTTCAATTGTACGCAGAGGCATTTTGGAGAGCACGGACGTACCATCTGCAAGATGTACCTTGACGTAATTGTCTATAGATTCAATGTACAGAATCGTATCTATAGAAACGGTTACATTCTTATATTCCGACTTTAATATGAATTGACGTGTGGCAGATTCGGATGTGCGGAGCAAATCGTTCATACGTAACCATTGTTCTGCCTTTTGTATGGCGCGGTCGAAACGTTCGTAGAAGTATGGCTTGTGTAGGAAATCCACAGCATTTACTTCAAAGCCATCCAATGCATAGTGTGCGTATGCGGTGGTGAATATCAGGCAGCAAGACGAT
>FR903595.1:515-2876 GCA_000438115.1 Prevotella sp. CAG:617
ACGTACCGTTCATCTCAATGTCGAGCAGTACGATGTCGGGCAACCATTCACGGATACGTTGCATTCCCATGCGTGGCTTGCTATATGTTTCCAGCACTATACCTCCACGGCGTTCACAATACCGTTCTATGATATTCAGTGCAATGGGTTCGTCATCTATGGCTATTACTTTCATGCTGTTTCTTCCAGTTTTATTTCAAGTCGGACACGGAATATCCCTTCATTTCCCTGTTCAATGTCTAAACGGTGGCGGTCGGGATACAATAATTCAAGCCTGCGACGGCAGTTCTTTATACCCATTCGTCCGGAACTTTTCACTTCACGGTCGAATGTAGAGTTCGTTACTTCAAAATATAGTTTATCAGCCTGTTGGCTAAGCCGGATATGTATAAAGCAAGGATCGTTGGAAGATATTCCGTATTTAAACGCATTTTCCACGAATGTGATAAACATCATAGGAGGAATAGGAATTTCTCCCCTCTCCACATCGTGTGTAAAACGGACGTCTGCCAGTTCATTCAATCGTAGTTTCTGAAGAGCTATGTATTGTCCGATATAATCCACTTCTTCTGCCAGAGGAATAAATTCCCGGTTGGCATTGTTGTACATATACTTGGTCAGGTTGATAAAACGTTCGAGAGTTGCCTCTGTCTTATCAGACTGAGTAATAAGCAATCCGTAGAGCGTGTTGAGCGTATTGAAGAGGAAATGCGGATTTATCTGTGCTTTATAGAGTGCGAGCTCCGCTCTGTTACGTTCATATTCCATTTCTGCCCGCGCCAGTTTTTGTCTGTATACTTCTTTTAGCATTCCTACAGCAAAACAAAAAATGACAACCAGAATGTAATGTAGCCATATCGCCTGTTGGTTCTGTCTGATTCCCCAATTGGGATACGGAGAAATCTCACGTTGTTGCTGATGGACGTGGTAAAGTGGTGATGTTATTTCGTAGGCTGAAAAAAAGAAGGTGACAGACAGCGAGAGTAGCACCGTTATCAGTGCTACTACACGCTTTTTGCCTTTCAGAAACAGCCTGGGAATAATGAAGTATTTGTATAAAAAATAGGTAACATACAACCATCCGACAAACGAACAGAAAAATAAAGGATATGTGCCCCACCATCTTTCTACCGGGAATGCGTATATTACCAATGGCAATAGGATGAAGCAGAATGCCAGATCGATGTAAAGTGTTGCATTTTTCATCAGACTTTCATTTTTATAAACTGTTTTTTCCTTGAAAAAGGGATGCTTATTATTTATGTTGCTCAAACAGCCAATCCTGCACACCTTCTATGCCGTATGCCACGAACCATGTGGCGCGATGATTGCCACCTGTAAGATGGGTAAACAGCAGATGGTTGCCTTCAGCACGCATTTTGTTTGCATCCTCGGAGAGTTGTTCCTTTGGCAACGTCATATCCCATGTCGCTTCTGTTACCTTGCTCCCCTGACTACGCCACAATTCTACGGCTTGTCCTTGTAATGAATTGGACGAAGTATCGCCTTCGCATGAAATGATCCAGATGTTCTGTTTGTCCAACGGTCCCATTAGGGAAGGATTCCATTTTCCTGCTACAAGTAGTGCACCGGCAAACAGATCCGGCTCTTTTAACATCAACACAATGGATGACATGCATCCCATTGACTGGCCTGTGGTATAAATGCGTTTCGGGTCAATGGAATATTTAGTCTGGAGCTCTTTTAATAAAGCAATGGTAGCATCAAGGTGGTGGCTGTAGTTCCAGTTATCATCTACCGTAATGACCGGATACTCTGGGGCAACAACGATGCACTTATGACGTGCTTGTGCTTCCGGCTCTGCCCACGAAGTCGCACCGTTCCCCTGATAAAGTGTGTGCGTGACGTCTCCGCTGGCCACTCCCGCATCGTGGATGAAGAGTACCAGAGGATATTGTTCAGCCGGATTATAGTCTTCCGGCAAGTATATATTATAAGGTAATACTTGTCCGGTGTACGGACTTATAAATTCTTCTTGTCTGAAATCATCTGCAACGAGGCATTTCTCGGAAGTACTTTCTATCGGTAAGGTGTTTGCCTTGTAGGTTTTTCCTGCACTGGTTTTTATATCGGCGGTTTGCGTTACTACGGCATTACCGGGATATTTGTCATTTCCTCCGGTGCTCCATCCTGCACGTAATCCCGGACCTCCCTGCATGCGATCGCGTTCCTGTTTCTTTTCTTTGTCAGCCTCGGTAGGCATTTGAGGCTGAGCATTCAAATCTACTTCTGCCTTTACTTCAATGATGACATACTGTCCGTCTGCTCCTTGTTGTGCTCGTTCGGGAACATTGTTGGCATATATGCGTGTCACCTCCTTATCTTCTACACGATAACTTT
>FR903595.1:2940-3158 GCA_000438115.1 Prevotella sp. CAG:617
TGAAGTACAACGGTTTCAACTTTTCTACCGTCTCCTGATACGCGACTTATCGCTGTTACAGACTGCAAGTGTTTGTCACTTATGGAGTTGTTTTGGGCTTGTGCCAAGCCGAGGATTCCTACCAGAACCATTGTGATAATTGTTCTCTTTTTCATAAATGCAAAATATAAAATTCTTGTATCTGTCTCATTGACTGGATAGTGCAAAATTACGCTCTT
>FR903596.1:0-5091 GCA_000438115.1 Prevotella sp. CAG:617
GGCGGTTTCCGTAATGGTGGCAACCGTGCTTTTGGTCCGGGACGCACAGGCCGTTTTGGCAACTATGATCCGCACGCCAAGTACAGCCATAAGAAACGGATGGAATACAAGGAGGAGAATATCGACCCGAATGCTCCCATCCGTCTGAACCGTTATCTGGCCAATGCCGGTGTGTGCTCACGCCGTGATGCCGACAAATATATTGAGGCCGGAGTGGTGCAGGTGAATGGCCAGGTCGTTACCGAACTGGGTACCAAGGTGCTGCGCTCTGACGAGGTGAAGTTCCATGACCAGGTCGTTAAGATAGAAAAGAAGGTGTATGTTTTGCTCAACAAGCCCAAAGGCTATGTGACTACGAGTGAGGATCCGCAGAATCGCAAGACCGTGATGGATTTGGTGCGTGACGCCTGTCCGGAACGCATTTATCCGGTTGGCCGTCTGGACCAGAACACAACGGGTGTATTGCTGCTGACCAATGATGGCGACATGGCCTCAAAACTGACACATCCCAAATTCTTGAAAAAGAAGATTTATCACGTATTTACCGACAAGAACGTAACGGCAGCTGACATCCGCCAGATTGCTGAAGGCATTACGCTGGAGGATGGCGAAATTCACGCTGATGGAATTGAATACGCCAGCCCTACCGACAAGAAGCAGGTGGGCATCGAGATTCATTCCGGAAAGAACCGTATCGTACGCCGAATTTTTGAGAGCCTGGGCTATCATGTAATAAAATTGGACCGCGTTTATTTTGCAGGTCTGACCAAAAAGGGATTGCGCCGCGGCGACTGGCGCTTCCTGACCGAAAAAGAGGTACAGATGCTTCGTATGGGAGCTTATGAATAATAAAACGATGGAAAAGATCAAGAGAATCAAGATTGTTGACCTGCTCAAGTCGGATAATTTTGGTGAGCAGGTAAATGTCAAAGGATGGGTGCGCACGCGTCGGGGCAGCAAATCCGTGAATTTTATAGCATTGAACGACGGTTCTACTATCAATAATGTGCAGGTAGTGGCCGACGTGGAGAAGTTTTCCGACGAAATCCTGAAAAAAATTACCACGGGCGCATGCCTGAGCGTTAACGGAACATTGGTCGAGAGTGTCGGTTCAGGACAAAAGGCCGAAATCCAGGCTACCGAAATTGAGTTGCTGGGAGAGTGCGGTTCTGACTATCCGATGCAGAAAAAAGGACAGAGCTTTGAGTATATGCGTCAGTACGCCCACATGCGTTTGCGCACAAATACCTTTGGAGCCGTGTTCCGTATTCGTCATAATATGGCAATGGCTATTCACCGCTATTTCCATGATCACGGATTCTTTTATTTCCATACGCCGATCATTACGGCCAGCGACTGCGAAGGAGCCGGACAAATGTTTCAGGTTACGACCAAGAATCTGTATGACTTGAAAAAAGACGAGAACGGAAAAATCGATTATAGTGATGATTTCTTTGGTAAAACTACTTCACTGACCGTGAGTGGCCAGCTTGAAGGAGAGTTGGGAGCTACTGCACTGGGAGCCATTTATACGTTTGGTCCTACTTTCCGTGCAGAAAATTCCAACACGCCGCGTCACTTGGCTGAGTTCTGGATGATTGAGCCCGAAGTGGCCTTCAACGACATCAACGACAACATGAACCTGGCCGAGGACTTCATCAAGTATTGTGT
This sequence comes from Prevotella sp. CAG:617, assembly GCA_000438115.1. Taxonomy (GTDB): domain Bacteria; phylum Bacteroidota; class Bacteroidia; order Bacteroidales; family Bacteroidaceae; genus Alloprevotella. The sequence continues at coordinate 1,672 of FR903596.1, forward strand.
AAACTGGGCTCTTGAGAATTGTCAGGACGATTTGCAGTTCCTCAACAAAATGATTGACAAGACCTTGATTGACCGCCTGAACTTCGTGGTAAAACACGATTTCGTGCGCCTTACCTATACCGAGGGTATCAAGATTCTGGAAGAGGCTATCCAGAAAGGTCACAAGTTTGAATTCCCGGTTTACTGGGGCGTTGACCTGGCCAGCGAGCATGAGCGTTATCTGGTGGAAGAACACTTCAAGAAGCCGGTTATCCTGACTGACTATCCGAAGGAAATCAAGGCTTTCTACATGAAGATGAACGACGATAACAAGACGGTTCGCGCCATGGACGTACTCTTTCCGCAAATCGGCGAAATTATCGGCGGATCGGAACGTGAGGAAAGTTACGACAAACTGTTGACGCGTATCAAGGAGCTTAACATTCCGATGAAGGATATGTGGTGGTATCTCGATACACGTAAGTTTGGAACCTGTCCGCACTCTGGTTTCGGACTGGGCTTTGAGCGTCTGATCTTGTTTGTGACGGGTATGCAGAATATTCGCGATGTAATCCCGTTCCCGCGTACACCGAAGTCAGCTGATTTCTAATCAGCGGAACTGACTGATATTTTTTATATTCAATTATAAGTCTGGCTGTACTTTCCTGTTTAAAGGGAAAGGTATGGCCAGATTTTTTTGTGTAGACGTCAGCCGTGCTTCTGGTTGTATTTTTTTATTGGCTAAGACCAGATTAGGCCCGGTTCAGCTTGAAAAATTGCTAAATAATAAAAAAACACAAACCTTCGTTGGCTATTTGTGTAGAAATTATTACTTTTGCACGCCGATTATTATCAAGCTGAGGCTTAGGCCGAGGCGGCTGCGTGTTAATAGTTCGACCTAATTGGCTGGGCGGATGGTTAGTGAATCGCAGTTTTTGAGAATCAAATTTTTTTAGTAGTTAAACAATTAAAGAACAAAAGAGTGGATACTTTAAGTTACAAGACCATTTCTGCAAACAAAGAGACTGCCAACAAAGAATGGGTGGTAGTTGACGCAACTGACCAGGTTTTGGGTCGTTTGTGCACTAAAGTAGCAAAATTGTTGCGCGGAAAGTACAAACCCAATTTTACTCCTCATGTAGATTGTGGTGACAATGTTATTATTATCAATGCCGACAAGATTAAGTTGACCGGTAAAAAATGGACAGACCGTGTTTATTACTCTTATACGGGTTATCCTGGTGGTCAGCGCGAGCAGACTCCTGCTAGCATTATGGCTAAACCTAACGGTGCTGATAAGTTGCTTCACCGTGTAGTAAAAGGTATGCTTCCCAAAAATCGCCTGGGTGCAAAGTTGTTGGGCAACCTTTATGTTTACGAAGGAGCAGAACATAAACATGAGGCACAGTCTCCTAAAGTGATTGATATTAACTTGTATAAATAAGCTGAGCAGTAATGGAAATGATTAATGCATTGGGTCGTCGTAAAAGTGCAGTAGCACGTGTTTACCTGACCGAAGGAACTGGTAAGATTACCATTAACAAAAAAGATATTACAGAATATTTCCCTTCACCAATTCTTCAGTTCGTTGTAAAGCAGCCGTTGACATTGCTGAATGTAGCTGAGAAATATGATATCAAAGTAAATGTGTTTGGCGGTGGCTTCACCGGTCAGTCTCAGGCTCTCCGTTTGGCTATTGCCCGTGCTTTGGTGAAGATAAATGCTGAAGATAAAGCCGCTTTGCGCGCTGAAGGCTTCATGACGCGTGACCCGCGTGCTGTTGAAAGAAAGAAACCGGGTCGTCCTAAAGCACGTCGTCGCTTCCAGTTTAGTAAACGTTAATTCGGCCGTTTATTATCGACTGGCTGTTTAGTATCTAAACTATCAGGATTCTTTTGTCGTGAAAGACTACTTGATAGCTGGTTGAACTATCCTTGGGGCTTATTCCGAATGGAGGCCCTTCAACTAACAAGAATGTAAACAATAAAAATAAAAAAGAAAATGTCTAGAACAAATTTTGATGCGCTCCTCGAGGCAGGTTGCCACTTTGGTCACCTTAAGCGCAAATGGAATCCCGCCATGGCTCCTTATATTTTCATGGAGCGTAACGGAATTCATATTATCGACCTCCATAAAACTGTAGCAAAAGTTGATGAAGCTGCTGAAGCTCTGAAACAAATTGCTAAATCAGGAAAGAAAATTCTTTTTGTAGCTACTAAAAAACAGGCCAAACAAGTCGTTTCTGAAAAAGCTGCTTCTGTAAATATGCCTTACGTTACAGAGCGCTGGCCGGGTGGTATGTTGACCAACTTCCCGACTATCCGCAAGGCAGTGAAGAAAATGGCTAACATTGATAAACTGACTGCAGACGGTACTTTCTCTAATTTGTCAAAGCGTGAAATCCTTCAGATTTCTCGTCAGCGTGCAAAATTGGAAAAGAACTTGGGTTCAATTTCTGATCTTACACGTTTGCCGGCAGCATTGTTCGTAGTTGACGTATGCAAGGAGCACATCGCTGTTAAGGAGGCAAATCGCCTGGGTATTCCTGTGTTCGGTATCGTTGATACCAACTCTAACCCCAACCAGATTGACTATGTTATTCCTGCAAACGATGATGCCAATAAGAGCGTTGAAGTAATTTTGGACGCATGCTGCGGCGCTATTGCTGAAGGTCTGGAAGAGCGTAAGGCTGAAAAGGTTGACGCTGAAGCAGCTGGTGAGGCAAACGGAGAAAACGCAGAAGGCAAGTCTGAGCGTAAACGTGCCAGCCGTGCTCGCGTAAAATCTGATAACGCTGAAGCTCCGGCAGAAGCATAACCTTATATTGTTATATTTTAATTAGAAATTACATTATGGCAGTATCTATTGAAGATATCAAAAAACTCCGCGAGATGACCGGAGCCGGTTTGGGCGATTGCAAAAAAGCATTGGCTGAATCAAACGGTGACATGGAAGGCGCTATTGAAATCATCCGTAAAAAAGGACAGGCCGTAGCCGCTAAACGTTCTGATCGCGAAGCTGCAGAAGGTTGTGTACTCTGCAAGGTAGAAAACGGATTCGGTGCAATCGTAGCTTTGAAGTGCGAAACTGACTTCGTGGCTAAGAATGCAGATTTCGTAAAATTGGCTCAGGATATTCTGGACGCAGCTGTAGCTGCTAAGTGCAAGACTCAGGACGAAGTTTTGGCTTTGCCTATGGGTGACGGTAATGTAGCTGATGCTATCACTGCTCGCAGTGGTATCACGGGTGAGAAGATGGAGCTCGATGGTTATTCTTATATCGAAGGCGACAACATCTCTTGCTACAACCACCAGAACAAGAATTTCCTCTGCACAATGGTGCAATTGAGCAAGTCTGTAGATGCTCAGTATGGTCACGCAGTGGCTATGCAGATTGCAGCAATGAACCCGATTTCGATTTCTGAAAACGATGTTCCTGCTG
>FR903596.1:5104-6555 GCA_000438115.1 Prevotella sp. CAG:617
ATGTTCCTGCTGATGTAAAGGCTCGTGAGTTTGAAATTGCAGCTGATAAGGCTCGTGAAGAGGGTAAACCTGAAAATATGGTTGAGCGCATTGCTGAAGGCCGTATGAAGAAATTCTACAAGGAGCAGTGCTTGCTCATGCAGGAATTTATTCAGGACAGCAAATTAAGCGTAGCTGATTATTTGCATCAGGCTGATGCCGACTGTACGGTTCTGGCATTCAACCGCTTTACCTTGCGCGCTGAATAATAGTTGAAGGAATATAATACTTCAAAAATATAAACTAGGGCTGCATCTGTTTTGCGCAGATGCAGCTTTTGTTTTGTGCGGATGCCCCGTAATTTGGGGGCATAAAGCAGAATCAAGGGGGAATCTTGGATCAACTGCGCAATAAAACAGCGTAAGGAACGTTTATACAGTAAATATAGAATTATCAGATGATTGAATATATAAAAGGCGAAGTAGTAGAGTTGACCCCAACGTATGCGGTAATAGATTGCCATGGTATAGGTTATAATCTGAATATTTCACTTAACACTTATACGGCAGTGCAGGGGAATAAAACCGTGCAGTTGTATGTCTATGAATCAATACGTGAAGACTCTTATACTTTATTTGGGTTTGCAAGCAGGGATGAGCGGACAATTTTTTTGTTGTTGATAGGAGTTTCAGGAATTGGTGGACAGAGTGCTCGTATGGTGTTGTCTGCCTTTACTCCACAGGAATTTTGTAATGTTGTTTCTGCTGGTGATGAACGTCAGTTGCGTAGTGTAAAGGGAATTGGTCCAAAGGCCGCACAGCGAATCATTGTGGATTTAAAAGATGCTTTGGCTAAATTAGTGATGTCAGGTGATAATACTTCTTCTAACGCCTCGTTTAGTGTACCCGCAACAAACGCAAAAAATGTGGAGGAGGCGTCTTCCGCTCTTGTAATGTTGGGCTTTTCGCCGGCACCAGTACGAAAAACCGTGCTATCAATAGTTAAGCAGGAGCCGGAGGCCACGGTTGAACAAATTATCAAGCAGGCTTTGAAAATGTTGTAATCAATATGCTTGGAGTTTGATTGTTTAAGGTTATGTCTTTTAGGAAGCACTTTTTATTTAAACTCATTTGGGTCGCTTTTTTAGTGGCAGGTTGTTGCATGGGCTATTGGGCTTATGCTCATCAGTTTGCTACTGCTTCCTCTGTATCATTGAGTTCGACGCCGGAATCGTTGGAGAGCGCTTCTGCAATGGAAAGTGGAGTTGGAGATACAGTCCGAAAGATCAAATATTCAGTCAATAAAACAGTAGTTACGCAAGAGGACGATCTGGATAAAAAACCTGTTGATCTTAAGGAACCGGAGAATCTTGAAAGTAATGTCTTTTATGATGAGGCTACTGGTAGTTATCGGATGGGAACCAAACTGAATAACCAGTATTTGGCCGCCCCCTTCTATATGACTCAGCAGGA
>FR903596.1:6576-34320 GCA_000438115.1 Prevotella sp. CAG:617
CAGCAGGAATACAGTAACTGGAGCTTTAAACGTTCTATGAGTGCTTATTTCCGGGAGAAAAATAATGCTGATTTTAAAGCCAAGGGTAAGGATAAATTTGATTTCACCAATATGAATTTTAGTCTTGGTCCCGCAGAAAAGATTTTCGGACCGGGAGGAGTAAAAATTCAGACGCAGGGTTCTGCAGAATTAAAATTAGGTGCAACAACGCGAAAGATAGATAATCCGTCACTTTCTGAAAGAAATCGAAAAACTTTTGGATTTGATTTTGATGAGAATGTAAATTTGAATATCAAAGGTTCTGTTGGTGACAAGGTTAATGTCGATTTTAATTATAATACAGAGGCTACTTTCGACTTTGATGCGCAGAACCTGAAATTACGATATGAAGGGAAGGAAGATGAGATTATAAAGTTGATTGAAGCCGGAAATGTGTCGATGCCGACCAATTCTTCGCTTATTCGGGGAGCTTCCTCTTTGTTTGGCGTGCGTGCAGACATGCAATTTGGTAAATTGAAGTTGCAGACTGTGGTTTCCCAAAAAAAATCTTCCACTCAGTCGGTTAGTTCGGAAGGTGGTGTGCAATTGACTAATTATGAATTTTCAGCCGATAATTATGAGGAAAACCGCCATTTCTTTTTATCTGAATATTTTCGCAGTCAGTATAATAAGAACATGTCGCAGTTGCCGAATGTTCTTTCCGGAATAACGATAAACCGTATAGAAGTTTGGGTTACGAATAAAACCGGCGCTACTACGAATACCCGAAATATTGTGGCGTTCACAGATTTGGGAGAACGTACGGTTGGGTCATCGTGGGATGGTTCCATTAATCCGCAGAATAGTTTAGGAGGATTATATTCTACTTTGACAACGTCATTGGTAGCCGCTCGTGACATTTCCCAGACAACGCAAGTGCTTGATGGAGCCGGTTTTTCAGGAGGAAATGATTATGAAAAGCTGGAAAATGCCAGGTTGTTGAGCTCGTCAGAGTATAGTTTAAATACATCGTTGGGATATCTCTCATTAAATACGACGCTACAACCTGACCAAGTGCTTGCTGTGGCATTTGAGTATACATACCGTGGTGGAACTTATCAGGTAGGAGAGTTTTCGACCGATCAGAAAGATAATTCCAATGCTTTGTTTGTTAAAGCTTTGAAGAATACATCCAATTCTCCGCGTATGCGAAATTGGCGTTTAATGATGAAAAACGTGTATTCTTTGGGGGCGACTTCCGTGCAAAAGGAAAACTTTAAATTGGATATCAAGTTGTTGAGTGATTCCTCGGGTGTATATATTTCTTATTTGCCGGAGCCTGGCCTGAAAGACAAGAAACTGATTCAGTTAATGGGGATGGATCGGTTGGATAACAATAATAAGAATAATCCCAATGGTTATTTTGATTATATAGACGGCTATACCATAAATTCAAGTAACGGACGTGTTTATTTCCCAACAGTAGAGCCGTTCGGTTCGGATCTTGCTTCGGCTATCAACAACGAGGCTATAGCTCAGCGCTATGTTTTTCAGGAGTTGTACGATTCAACCAAAACCGTAGCCAAACAGATTGCTGACAAAAATAAGTTTTTGATTACTGGCCAGTATAAGGCAAGTTCCGGTAGCGAAATCAGTTTGGGGAGCACCAATGTTCCCCGTGGTTCCGTGGTCGTGACAGCGGGGGGGCAAACCCTGGTGGAAAATGTTGACTATACCGTAGATTATAATTTTGGTGTCGTTACGATTTTGAACCAGAGCATTATTGATGCAGGAACTCCGGTAAGTGTCAGCTCCGAAAGTGATTCGGAGTATGGCATGCAGCGAAAAACAATGGTGGGGTTGAATTTTGAGTACGATTTTACCAAGAATTTCCAGATAGGCGGTACGCTTATGCATTTGGGTGAGCAACCATTGACAACCAAAGTCGCTATGGGCAGTGAACCGCTGAACAATACGATTTGGGGACTCAACATGTCGTGGAAGCAACAGAGCCAGTGGCTTACGGATATGATTGACAAATTGCCTTTCTTGCATTGTACGGCTCCTTCCAGTATTAATTTTACAGCGGAGGTCGCACAGTTGATTGCCGGTAAGAATAAAGGTTCGCAGGGTAATGCTTCTTATCTCGACGATTTTGAGAATACCAAAACAACAATTGATGTATCTGTTCCAACAGAATGGGTCCTGAGTTCATGTCCGTCAGATTTTCCTGAGTCTAAATATTCTAACGATATCCGTTATGGGTATAATCGGGCGAAGTTGGCATGGTATAATATTGACCCGTTGTTCACCCGTCGTTCTTCATCGTTGACGCCGAGTCATATTAAAAGTGACCTTGAGCAACTCTCTGATCCCTACGTGCGTGAGGTTTACAAGCGTGAGCTTTTCCCGAATACGAATTTGAACTACAATGAATCGTCAGCCATGACCGTGCTCAACTTGGCATATTATCCTAATGAGCGTGGGCCGTATAATCTTGATCCCAATCTGGATGCAGACGGCCACTTGTCCAATCCGCGAAGCCGTTGGGGAGGTATGATGCGCCGTATTGACAACAGCGATTTTGAAACATCCAATATTGAATATATTGAGTTCTGGCTGATGGATCCTTTTATCAAGTCCGAGCAGACCGGTCTTGATCAGTCGGGTGATTTTTACATTGATTTGGGAGAAATCAGTGAAGACGTACTGAAGGATGGCAAAAAGTATAGTGAGAGCGCCATGCCGATCAATGCGGAAAGCACCGAGTTTATTGAAACCGTATGGGGGCGCGTACCTACGCAAAGCAGTGTGACTTATGCTTTCAATACCAGTGGTGGTTCGCGTCAGCAGCAGGATGTGGGTCTCAACGGATTGAGCAGTGAGCAGGAGCAAACTTTTTCTACCTATTTGAATTATCTGCAACAGGTAAAGACACGTGTACGTCCTGCTGTGTACGATTCTATTTTTGCCAATCCCTCGGGCGATAAGTATCATTATTTCCGCGGATCCGATTTTGATGAGCACGAAGTGTCAATCCTAAATCGTTATAAGGATATCAACAATCCTAACGGTAATTCGGTGGATTCTGACCACTCGCCTGAAAAATACAGCACGGCCTACAAAACGACTCCCGATGTGGAGGATATCAATCAGGATTATACCCTGAATGAATATGAAAAGTACTACCAGTATCATGTGCGCCTTGCTCCTGAAGCAATGGTCGTAGGGCAGAATTATATTGTCGACAAGCGCACGGTAATGGTAACTTTGCGTAACAACGAAAAACAGGAAGTTTCCTGGTATCAGTTCCGTATTCCGTTGGATCAGTATGAAAAACGGGAGGGCGAAATCAGCGATTTTACGAGTATACGTTTTATGCGTATGTTCCTGACCAATTTCAGTAATCCGGTTGTGTTGCGTTTTGCCACATTGAATTTGGTGCGCGGCGATTGGCGTAGTTATGACCAGAACCTCTATACAGGTGAGGCTCCCTCGGTGAGTGGTACGCTCAGCGTTTCGGCTGTAAGTTATGAGGAAAATAATGAAAAAACGCCGGTCAACTATATTTTGCCTCCAGGCATTTCGCGTGTTCAGGATCCTTCGCAAGGGCAAGTGTTGGAGGAGAACGAGCAGGCACTTTCGCTGGTGGTAAACAACCTTGCTTCGGGTGATGCCAGAGCCGTATATAAAAACACCAATCTTGATTTGCGGCGTTATAAACATCTGCAAATGTTTGTCCATGCCAATGCTTTGTCGGGCGACGATCAGCTGGCCGACGACCAAACCAGTGTCTTTATCCGTATGGGCTCTGACTATAACAGTAATTTCTATGAATATGAAGTGCCCTTGAAACTGACTCCCGAAGGACGTTATGCTGATGGAGCCGGTGCCATTAAAGTGTGGCCGGAGGAGAATATGATTGATGTCGACCTGTCCGTGTTTACCGATTTGAAGAAAGCCCGTAATCGCCAGAAGTCGCTGGGGTTGATAACTAATTCCGACCTGTATTCAGACTATCAGCAGAGCAAGCCCAACAATCGTATCAGCATCATGGGTAACCCGTCGCTTGGCGAGGTGCGTACCATTATGATTGGTGTGCGCAACCGTTCGCGGGCAACACAGAGTGTGGAGGTTTGGGCCAATGAACTGCGTCTGCAGGATTATACTACTGATGGCGGATGGGCGGCACAGGCCACATTGAATTTGCAGCTTTCGGATTTTGCTACATTGAATTTGTCGGGGCATCTGGAAACTGCCGGTTTCGGAGGACTGGAAGAGGGTGTAATGCAACGCCGCCAGGATGATTTATATCAGTATCAGGTTTCAACCAATGTTGAGTTGGGGCGTTTCTTACCCGACAAAGCTAAATTCAAGGTTCCTTTCTATTATTCATACAGCAAGGAGAAAAAGGTGCCTAAGTACAACCCGCTTGACACCGACATGCTGATGTCTGACGCCATGGATGCCCTCACAACGCAGCATGAGCGTGATTCGTTGTCTGCAATAGTCAACAGTGTAGTTGTAAACAAGAACCTGAGTATTAGTAATGCACGTATCGACTGGTCGACCAAGGGGCGCCCGATGCCTTACGATCCTGCCAACTTCTCGTTTACGTACTCTAAAAGTCACAAATATACTACGGGCGAAACTACGGCGTGGGAGCGCAATGATACCTGGAAGTGGGGACTTACTTACGACTATTCGCCGGTGTATAAACCCTTTGAGCCTTTTAAAAAGAAAATCAAGAGCAAAAGCAAATGGCTGAGTTATCCTAAGGATTTTTCGTTCAATTATTTGCCGCAATCAGTTTCTTTCGGTTCCGACATTAATCGCAACTATTACGAATTTCAGGAGCGTGACATGGAGGATTTGAGCAACAATTCGTTGCCTCTGACGTGGACCAGTGACTTTTTCTGGAATCGTAACTTTGCCATACGTTGGGACTTGACGAAGAATCTGCATGCCAATTTCTCTTCACAGACCAATGCCGAGATTGAGCAGCCTTACACTCCGGTAAACAAGGATTTGTACCCCGACGAGTATTCGGCCTGGAAGGATTCCGTGTGGCACAGTATCCGTCATTTCGGTGCTCCGCTCACTTATCAGCAGAATTTTGATGCTTCGTGGTCGTTACCGCTCGACAAGATTCCTGCCTTGAGTTGGATTTCGGCTGACGTGTCCTATAGTTCCAATTACAACTGGGCGCGCGGAACGGAGATGGAGGACGGAACCAGCTTGGGCAACACGATTACAACGTCGCGCGACGCTTCGTTCAAAACCCGTTTGAGTATGGAGAAGTTGTACAACTTCGTGCCGTTCCTCAAATCGGCCAACCGTCGTTTTGCAACCTCGGCAGGAGGGGGCGTACAAAAGAAAGAAAAAGCCAATTTCAGTAAGGAAATCACATTGAAGCCCGATACGACGCTGACCGTAAAGCATAGCCAGAAGAGCAAGAAACTGAAGGTGACGGCCATACGTGCTGACGGAACGCGTTATCCGCTGAGATATAAAATAGTGGATAAGGAAAACATCCTGATTCTCAGTAAGGATACGGCGCGTATCAAACTGACCGTGGCTGCCCGCAAGAGTTTTGACGAGTCCAAGTTCTATGATGTTCTTCAGGGCGGTGCACGTTTCCTGATGATGGTGCGCAGTGTCAGTGCTTCTTATCGCAACAGTTATTCGATGACGTTGCCCGGTTTTATGCCGACCATCGGCGATTTCTTCGGTCAGGGGCGTCGTGACGGCGTTATGCGTCCGGGACTGGATTTTGCTTTTGGCTTTGTGGACGAAGGTTATATCCAGAAGGCCATTGACCGTAACTGGCTCCTCTGTTCCGACAGCATTATAACGCCAGCCACAACCAATATGACCGAGGATTTGCAGCTTCGGGCCACGCTTGAACCGATTCGCAGTTTGAAAATCGATTTGACGGCTACGCGCAATGTCAATAAGGTACGCAGCATTCAGTATATGTATGAGGGCATGCCTACGACGGAGACCGGTAGTTTCCAGATGACAACCATCAGTATCGGTTCGGCTTTCGAAAGCATGGGTAATATAAACAATGGCTATGCCAGCAAGCGATTTACGCGTTTCCTTTCCAATCTCGACAAATATCAGCAGCAGATTGAGCGTCTTTATGTGGGGCAGACCTATCCGGAAGGCAGCAGCCTGGCCGGGCAGGAGTTTAATCCCGAAAACGGTACGGTCAGCCGGTATTCGTCAGAGGTTATGATTCCGGCATTTATTGAGGCCTATACGGGACAGAGTTCGTCGGGCATATTCCCGGCGTTGTCGCGCCTGTTGCCCAACTGGAGTGTCAGCTACGACGGGTTGTCGCGTCTGTCGTTCTTTAAGCGCTGGTTCAAGAATTTTACCCTCAATCATTCCTATAAGAGCATTTATTCCGTAGGTTCGTATTCTACGTACAACAGTTTTATGGAAATGTTCGGCGCCTATGGATTTGTAAATGACGTGACAAGTGGTAACCCTGTGCCCAGTTGCATGTATGACATTTCTACGGTATCAATTAACGAGAGTTTCTCGCCGCTGTTGGGGGTTAGCATGACGTTCCAGAATAACATTACGGCCAAGGCAGAATATCGCCGTACGCGTGTGTTGAACCTGAGTATGACTTCGTTGCAGATTGTGGATACGCGTTCTTACGATTGGGTGTTTGGCTTTGGCTATAAGATTACCAACTTCAAGTTGTTCTCGCCCAAGAAGAAGGTGCGCAAGGTGTCTTCACGCAGCAAGAGCAACAAGTCGTCTGACACGGGCAACCAGTCGGCTTCGGCCGGAGGCGGAGGCTTCTCCAGCGATTTGAACATTCGTTTTGATCTTTCCATCCGGAATCAGGCTGCCCTGAATCGTGACATCATGACCGCCATGTCTACCGCAACCAGCGGTAACAAGGCCGTGCAGGTTTCTTTCTCGGCCGACTATGCCGTGAGCCGCATGCTTACCATCAGCGCTTATTATGACCGCCAGATGAACCGCCCGTTGCTGACTTCCAGTTCTTACCCTACCACTACGCAGGATTTTGGAATCAGCCTGAAGTTCCAGCTGACGCGTTAACGGCGGGAGCGTAATTTTCTTTGATGGCGCTTCGCTTTGCTTAGGTGATGAGCCGGGTGGTTCGGGCTTGAGTGTCGGCGTGCGTATCTCTGCTGCGCCGGGTGGGTATTCGCCTGATGAGCGTGCCGAACGGAAAAATCAAGGTCGGTCAGAGAAGAAAGAACTCGGCACTTTGTTCCTTTTTCCTGCCTGTTTTTTTCGGTATGAAACTTGCCGGATTTGAGAACCTTTGTTTGCCGCAGACCGATACGGGACTTCCGTCGCAACTTTTTTTGAGGAAAAACGCCAGTGTTTCTGGCAAAATCAGTAATTTTGTTTTTCTATAAAAGGCGGTGACGGGATGTGGTCAGACCGCCATACAACTTTTTCCAAACATTATATTTACATACGATATGAAGATTAAAACTGCAGAATATGTAGTCAGCAATGCCCGTGCTTCGGGATGTCCCGATACCAATTTACCCGAGTATGCTTTTATCGGGCGCAGCAATGTTGGCAAGAGCAGTCTTATCAATATGCTGACCGGACGCCGTCGGCTGGCCATGACTTCGGCCACTCCGGGAAAGACTTTGCTGATCAATCATTTTAAGATTAACAACGAATGGTTCCTGGTCGATTTGCCGGGTTACGGGTTTGCGCGTCGTAGTAAGACCGAAGTAGCACGGCTTTATGAGCTTATCAACGATTATGTACTTAACCGCAGACAGCTTACCAATTTGTTCCTCCTGATTGACCCGCGTGTGGAGCCACAGGCCATTGATCTTGACTTTGTGGAATTTTTGGGCGAACATGGTGTGCCGTTCTCCATCGTCTTTACCAAGGCCGACAAACTGAAGGCCACCGCATTGCAGCAGGGGGTCAATCGGTTTCTGGACCGGCTTCGGGAGCAGTGGGAAGAGTTGCCGCCTTATTTCGTCAGCAGTGCCGAGAGCGGCAAGGGGCGTGAGGAGATACTCTCCTATATTGAGCAGATTAACCAACAGTTATAAAGTCACTACAGCTTATGGACAGAGCAATCATAGAAAAATATTTTCCTCACCTTACGCCGGAACAGCAACGCCAGTTTGACATGCTCGGTTCGCTTTATACGGAGTGGAACGAGCGTATTAACGTCATTTCGCGCCGTGACATAGAACAACTCTATGAACACCACGTGCTTCATTCGTTGGGCATTGCGCGGTATATCACGTTCCGTCCGGGTACGTGTATTCTGGATGTCGGCACGGGAGGCGGTTTTCCCGGCATACCGTTGGCCATACTTTTCCCGGAATGTCAGTTTTTGCTTATTGACAGTATCGGCAAGAAAATAAAGGTAGCCACGGCCGTTGCCACCGCGCTGGGGTTGAGCAACGTGAAGCTCCTGCAGGAAAATGCCCGTCTGGAGCGCGGAAAATTTGATTTCGTGGTGAGCCGTGCGGTAATGGCTGCGCCCGAATTGGTGCAGATTGTACAGAAGAATGTTGCACGCGAGCAGCGGAACGCCTTGCCCAACGGTTTGTTGTGTCTCAAGGGAGGCGAACTGGCTGAGGAGCTGAAACCATTTCACCGCAAGGCACAGGTGTGGAATCTTTCGGAGGAGTTTGAGGAAGAATTCTTCGAGACCAAAAAAGTGGTTTACATTCCGTTGGTATAGGTGCGGAAAAGTTTAATGGATGAAACATCAGAAAACCATGATACATCGTTTTGTTTTTAACCCGGTGCAGGTAAATTGCTACGTTCTGTCTGATGACCTTTCGAGTGAGGCCGTGGTGGTTGATTGTGGAGCGTCTTCAAGTGAAGAGCTGGCTCCGCTTCTGCAATATTTGCGTGACCATAAACTTACTCCTGTTCGTCTGCTCAATACACATGCTCATTTTGACCATGTGTGGGGCAATGCGCTCTTTCATGCAGCAACTGGCTTATGTCCGCAGATGTCGGCAGCTGACGGTAGTCTTTATGCGCATCTTTCCGATCAGGTACGCATGATTATGGGGCTTGATATACCGATGCAGACGTGTCCGGCAGGAGAGGCATTGGTTGCGGGGCATGAGATACGGTTCGGAAATTATCAGATACAGGTTATTCCAACGCCGGGACACACGCCGGGTGGCGTCAGCTTTTACATTCCCGACTGGCAGCCGGGGCCTGTTGTGCTGACCGGCGATACTCTGTTTCGGGCCAGTGTGGGGCGTACAGACCTTCCGGGAGGTGATTCCCAAGCACTTCTGGAAAGTTTGCACAAATTGCTGAGCTTGCCGGATGACGTTACGGTTTATCCCGGTCATGGCCCGGCTACGAGTATTGGTTATGAGCGCCTGCACAATCCCTACGCTTAATTGTTGAAATAGAGCAGGCTTATTTGGACCTGTGGTTATAGAAAACGGGCTGCAACTGATGTAATTGTCAATTGCAGCCCGCTTTTTTAGGATTGAGTTGTTCGCTTTTGGGGCAAGTCGTTTTATTCAGTAGCTTTGGTAAATTTCATGCCGATTTGCAGCCCGTCGTATGATTCCAGCAATTTGGTCAGCGTGGAAATTGTTGTACTTTGTGAAGCCAGACTTCCCATGCTTTCCAGCAATTTGAGTATCTTGTCGGCGTCTACGGCCAGCTGCAGGTTGTTTCCGCTGATAGTGGCCGTTGCGTCAACGGTCATCAGCAGTGATTTCAGCTGCATCTTGTTGCCGTTGAGCGAATATTGTCCGCTTTGCGGAATGTTGCCCATCTGGCATTTGTAGGTACTGTCGGCATTGAACGTCAGGGTTACGGCCCCACTGGTGAAACCGAATTTTTCGAGTTGCTCCTTGATTTTTGATTCCGCGGTATTCTGAATCAGCGTACCGCCGGCTTGTGCCAGCAAATTGTCGGATTCCAGTTTTACGGCGGGTTCACTATATACCCAGTTTCCAGTAAGCTGCGCTGCGGTGGGTGCTGTGGTGCCGGTCAACCATCCTTTTATGGTACTTGCAGCATTTTCTGTAAGTGAGCCAAGTCCGTTTCCATTGCTGAGTGTACCGAGCAATGAACCTGCCGCTCCTGTCAGCGAACCTGTTTTTTGCTGTGTGGTGCTTGTGACTTTGCCTACCACATTTTGAATTTTCGATTTTGCTGTATCAACCGCCTGTTGTTGAGTGCTTTTTGCTTTTTCTTCCACGGCGTTTTTGGCATTTGTAGCATCACCGGTTACTTTTTCAACGGCTTGTTTCAGTAAACCTCCCCACGATTGCGCATGCAGGCTGGTGGGTAATGCCATGGTCGTTGCAACCATGAGCATGACAATTGAAATCTTTTTCATCATTTATCTCTTTTTTATTTTGATTGAATTGTGCAATTATTCTATTATAATCTTTTCGCTGTGTTCTTTTCCTGTAATGATGTATATACCTTTGCTTAATTTGTTGGTGATTTCAGCTTGTTTCATTTGGCCGACATATTTTCCGTCAATAGTCGTTATTTTTACGGTTTCGTTGTCAGATGAATGGATATAGGTATCGCTAATTCCGACATTGGGTTCAATATAGCTGAACGTGATTATGCCATCTTCGTTGGCAATGTTGTAGATGGAAGGAATTGAGGCACCCTGATAATAAAAATAAGTGGTATTTGAGGGGGTGCTTTGATTGGAAAATTCCGTATTTCCGGTGATTCCCGGATAGAGGTCACCTTGAAAGTCCTTCAAGGTAAAGTTCTTCGAGTCATATAGCGGGCCGGCCGAGTTGTCTGCCGGTATAAAATTCATGCGCTCACGTGTGTGGGTGTTGTTGACGATGTTGTAGTTCCAGTTGTATGAAGAATAATCCACGTGCGTGATGAGCATGCCAACTCCTAATTCTTGTGGATACCAGCGTGAGGGCTGGCGGTTCTCAAGAATGTAGTATTCCTTTTCTTCAATCGGATTGACAATTCGGTAGGCTCTTGGTGCAGTAGCTTGCCTATTGCTTATAATGTCCAGACGGCATGTTTTTGCCTGGTTGGCGGGTAAATCCGTAATTTCCAGCCATCCCAGATAATTTTTTTCATAGGCAGTCATACCTACGGGAAGATAACCGTTTTCCCACCATTCTCCGCTGTCCATGATTGACCAGTAGAGCATGCCGTTGACCTGTTCATCTCCTGTGGTATTGTAAAAGTCTGGTAGCCCCAGCGAGTGGCAGAATTCATGAATGAAAACGGCATTTCCGCTTGGAACCAGTTGTAAAGTGTCCGAATCGCTTTCGGTCGTATAGGCAGGCCATGCTTCGTCACCCACCAAATAGGAGTGTACGACAAATGTACGTCCGTTTTGCTCTACGCTGGCAGAAGAGTTACCTAAGCTTTGATAATGCGCCCAGATTAAATCCTCGCTGGCAGCCGAATTATCGGCCACATGTTCACCCATACCTGCGTAGTAAATGGCCAAAAGGGGGATTTCGCCGGTGGTGCTGGCGTATGGACTAAGATCTAAGTTCTGAGCTACGGCCTGGTCAAGTGCATCTTGAACAATGCGGTAGCAGTTGTAGTCGATTTCTCCATTTTTGTCAGCGCCGTAGTAAGCATAGGTGTTAGGCAGACAAACTTTTCCGAGTATTCCAAAATGGGGAGTAAACAGTCCGTCGCTATTGTCTGCGAAATAGTCACGGATAGATCCCGTGGTACCATAATTGTCGGTGTATCCTTCTTCGTTAAAAAGGCGGTTGACTCCTTCAACGGTTGTAAAAGGCTGGAATTTTTTGTCTGTAAATTCAACCATGATTACGGGAATCTGGGGAGCGCCGATACTGCTGACCATTCCGCCAGCCGATTGCTTGTACGTTCCCATTCCAACACTGTTGGCACTGCGGGCCTGTACGTAGCGGTTGGAGTTTGCCTCTTTTGCGGATTGGGCAGCTTTGAGATTATAATATTGCGACCATGACAAAGCCTTACCACTGTTGAGCCATTGTTTTTCAGCTGTATCGCGACTTGATGCGTCGTGTGCTATTTGGCTGGTAACAATAGAATCGCCTTGTAGCATAAGGTAGCATAAGGCTCCTTCCCGGTTGTATTGTAAAGCCCATCCGTCAGATGTCGTATATCCGTATTGTCTGTTGTTTATAGGGAGTTTGCTTACGTTTATCGAGGTGCCGTCGGTTTGTATAAGTGTCGACCATATTTTTCTGGGTCTGACGCCCCATGAAGGCATTGCCAGTAATAGGGCCAGGGTGAAAATGGAAAAAGTCCTGTTCATAGTGGTAGTGAGTAGTAAATCGTTTTCCCGTGCAAAGTTACGATAAAAAACCGAGGAATCGGTTAATATGGTAAAAGATTTGATTTACAGAGCGTTTATCTACCACAGATATGCTCGTCAGGTAATCATTGGCGCAATGTGGAATTCTTTTTCATATTAATTGTCGGAGTTGGCAGGTGTATGGTTTTTATTTCTTTTTGGGCGCTTTGTTGAATCTGTATATGACATGAAGCATGGCATAGCGAGGAATTGACATATACCATGTTTCTGAAAGCCCTTGTGCGTTGATGGTTCGGCGTATGTTCGACAGATTGTTTAATATATCGAAACCGTCCAACATCAGGTTGAGTTTACCTTTCATGAATTTCTTGGCAATACGCATGTTCCACACAAAATTGTCGGTGTTCATTTCTTTGTCGCTATATCCTCTGCGACTGTACATCGTGGCATCGGTAGAAATTTGCCAGCCCTGTGGAATGTCGGCCACATGAGTCAGCCCATAGTGGAAATCAGCTGCATTTGTGGTTTGAAAGCCTGATCGGGGTGAGGTCTGGTGGGTATAGGTTATGGAAGATTTTCCCCCGATGCGTACTTTTTTGATGGAATAATTCAATCGGGCGCTTTGTGTGAGGTATGTGGTATTTACCGTACTCTTTTGAAGAGCAATATTGGTAGATTCGCGACTCAGATCAATGCTGTGCAGGTGTGAGGCGTTTGTATTTAAATCCAGCGTCAGGTGTTTGTTTTTATCCAAAGGCGTAGAAAATCCGATTTGGCCTGATACGGAGTTATTACCGTTTACATTTTCTGGACGGTAGGTGTAAATGCCTGTTTTTCTGTCGTAGGTATAACCCATGGCAATGGCGTTCTGTATGAGTTGATAGCCTATTTGAGCCGAAAAAATGCGTTGCTTGTCTATGTTATTCCATTTGTAGTCGGCCTTCCAGTGATGGCGGCTTGTTACGCGCAGCCTGTCGTTACCCGTATATACCTGCAGCGGGTTGTCATCGTTTCGGACATTGACGTAGTAGCTCATTGAGGGCGGCTCCATGCCCATTTCGTACTGCAGATTCAGTTCATGCGTACGTGAGGTGCGGCCATCTGCCGACTGACGGATCCATACGTGATGAGCCGTGGCTGAAGGACGGAAAAGCAGGAAAAGTTTGGTAAACGTGGTGTCTACAAGAGTGGGACGGTTGTAATCCAGTCGTTTGCGGTCAAAACTGAGCGGCAGGTTGAAGTCAAATCGCCAAAGGTTGTTTTGGAATTCTTCCTTATGAAATTTAAGGGCGATGACGTGATAGTTTGAGCGCAACGTGGCCAGTACACTGTGCTGCGGGTCAAAGGTCTGTGACATCCAGTCTGACACGGAAGGCAGCATACCCAGTTCGGGCCATTCCTTTCGTCTGTAATTGTCTTTTGGGTAATAAGTGGGATTTATTTTCAGTCGCAGGTGCTTAAAAATAAAGTATAGTTTGTCCCATTTAGTGAGAAAAATCGTGACGTTGCTCCCAACGATGTACTATATCAGCCCAACTGCTCAAACCACTGTTTCAGCTGAATCCACGATTGCTGATTGCCTCCGGCAGGTGTAAAGATTTCCAGTAAAGAGGCCCGCTCTTGCGATTGCAGCAGGGTGGAACAGGCGGTTTGTAGCGACGCCTCGTCGTGGGCGGTGCGGTAAGTCACCCCGCTTGGGCGGTCAGGTAAGTAAGTCCGAAACTCTGGGCCAGTCCGCGGGCCGAGGTGTGGTGGGTGGCACTGATGTAGCGTGTCAGAGCCGGTGAGGCCGACAGTCCCGGCAGGGCGTCGAAAATCTGTCCGTGTCCGTTGTTGAAGAGCACGATGCGCAGGTTTCGGGGCAGGTCTACGTTCCAAAGTGCGTTGAGGTCGTAAAAGAAGCTCAGGTCGCCGATGAGGCACACCACCATCTCCTTGGGGCACCCCAGCGCATGGCCTACGGCGGTGGACAGCGAGCCTTCAATGCCGTTGACGCCGCGGTTGCAGTGAAGGGCCAAACCGTGGTGAGGTGCCCATACGGCTGCTGAACGCACCGGCCGGCTGTTGCCTACTTCCACAATGGTCTCCTGCGGCAGTCGCTGCAGCACGTGGCGCATGGCGTAGAGGTCGGAAAACGGAAGTGGCAGGTCGGTCGGATTTGAAGCCTCGTCCAGGCGTCGGTTCCATTCCACTACTTCGGGCTTGCGGTTCAGACGGAGGCTGCACAGTTGCTCCAGCGCCTGGAGCGTAGGCATTTCCACCCAGTCGGCATCGTGCTGAAAGGTGTCAACGAGGTGGCTGTCGAACCCGAAGCGGATGGCGGTCGCATGGGGCAGGCTGCGCAGGCGCAGTTTCAGTTGTTTGTGTACCACGTTGCCGCCAAGGTGCAGGATGAGGTCGGGCGCAAACTCCTGGCGCAGCGGGGCCGACATTTCCAGTCGGGCTGCGCGGAAGCGGTTGCCGACATTGGCCAGCGGGTCGGGCAGGAAGAGGAGCCCGTCGTGGTGTAGCAGGTCAGTGTGGCTGAGGGCTTGACTGACGGCGGGCGTAAGCTGCCCGATGTAGACCACCGGCAGACGCGCGTGCTCAATTTTCCGGACTACCTCTTCGGGCAGCCGGTAAAAGGCTGGAGCATAGTGGCTGGCCTTGCGGACTTGGGGCAGGTCCTCAGTGGTAAACTGAAAGAGCGGCTCGCTGATGGGGATGTTGATATGAGCCGGTCCGCCCTCATGTTTGGACATTCCGGTCAGGGCCTCGCGAACGAGCCGGCGGCACCACCAGGCGTCCTGCTCGTCGTGTATTTCAGGCAGCTGGACGTGCGGAATGTGCAGGTGGGCAAAGGCAGACGGCTGGGGCAGGGTCTGTCCGTCGAGTTGCCCGATCCAGCAGGCCGGGCGGTCGGCCGAAATGACCAGCAGGGGCAGGTGCCGCTCCTGCGCTTCGGCCACGGCCGGATGCAGGCCCAGCACGGCCGAGCCCGAGGTGACGCATACCGCCACCGGCTGGCTCGTGGCCGCTATCAGTCCGAGGGCTACGAATCCGGCGCTGCGCTCATCGGTTACGGGGTGCAGCGTGAAGCGTCCTTCGTTAAAATTATGTGCCAGTACGGCATTGCGTGAGCCCGGGCAGATGACAATGTGGTGTATGGATTGGGTCTGCAGTAGGGCCGTGAGCAGATTGACGTTTTTCTTGTTGCAAAACATGGTGAGCGGGTGGAGTTAGTGTTGATGACGGGCAAAAAGCATGTCCTTCATGGTGTGCATCTTGCGTACTGTTTCCTGCCATTCTTCCTGTGCCTGACTGGCGGGAATAATGCCGCCGCCGGCAAATAGCTTGATGTGGTGTGCATCCCTTAGGTGCATGCAACGCAGGGTGACGTAGAAGGCAGTGCGCCCGTTGAGTTGCCACGGTCCGTTGAAACCGGCGTAGTATTGACGCTGAATGCCTTCATGTTGCAGAATATAGGCCAGGGCGGTTGTCTTCGGGAAACCGCATACTGCCGGCGTGGGATGAAGCGCCTCGAGCAGGCGTGTGGCAGTGTGCAGGTCGGGCAGGCTGAAGCGGAAGTCGGTGCAGAGGTGTACCAGTTTGCCGGCCTTCTCGGGGTGTGGCCCTTCCGCCAGGAAGTTGATGCCATGCGTATTCAGAATGTGGGCTATGTACTGGCTTACCCACTCCTGCTCGTCGCGGTTCTTCTGACTCCAGGCCTGCAGCGAGGGGTGTGCGTTGGTCTCGTTGTATTTCATGGTTCCGGCCAGGGCCACGGTGTGCCACTGGTTGCCGCTGCCGCTGAGCAGTACTTCGGGCATGGCCGTAATCCAGGTGCCGGCTTGTGGCGTGTGCCATAGCGATACAAATGAATTGGTGTATTCATGAGCCGCCCGCAGGAAAATGTCAAAAGGGTCTATCTGGCGTGCAGTTGTAATCTGTTCGTCGCGGGCCAGTACCAGTTTGCGGCATGCTTTTGTGCGCAGTTGGGTCATGAAGTCGGCAAAGGCCGAAGAGTAAACGTCCTGATTGGTGTTGCACGAGAGTAGCTGATAGTCCGTGACCGTTTGGTCCGAAATCCGGGGCAGGGGTACAGTAAGGAACATATCGGGGCGAATCATGGTTGCGGGCGTCTTTTCGTCAATGTGAAAGGGAGCCGTCACGTAGCCCGCCGGCTGATTGGTGAGCTCGTCCAGATGTCGGATTACGGTAATGTCGGGCGTTTTCTGTATGACCAGAAAAACCTGGTTGGTATGCGGAAAACGGTATATGGAAAAAGCAATAGCATGTTGACACATGGCTATTGCTTCGTTCCACTCGTTTATGGTAAGCGGAGTGTGTGGTTGCATTGGCAAACTTTTAATAAGCATATTGTACGGAACATGCGTTGCCGAATGTGCAGCTGACAATGTTTCCGTTGCTTCCGTTGTCGCCGTACTGATAGGTTACGGTGTGGTTGTTGTCGGGAGTCTTGGCGTACTGGTACTCAATGGATTCCACCAGATGGTAAGTCGATTTTCCGAGCAGTCCGCCATAATACAGGTATTCCAGCCCCTTCATGCCCAGCTCTTCGCTGACACCCTCGGGCAACAGACCGTTCAGGTTAATTTTTGCTGAAGGCGTAAAGTTCAGCGTGACTACGTTGTCCGCGTTGTTTTCGTCCTCTACGTATTGTATTTGCCGGATGTCGTTGTTTTCGTCATAGTTGATGTTGCCGTATGAGCGTTTGATGGACACTCCGAGTATGGGGTCGATGTAGGCGCAGTTCCAGCGAATGAGCCTGCGGTTGTCGTCATAATTATAATTATAGACAAAACTGCTCATGCGCAGGGTCGAAATCAGCAGGCTGTTGGGATTCAGTGTGATGTCAATGTTGTTCCCGTCCGAACGTACTACTTTCACCTGATTGCTCTTGTAGCTTAGCGAAGCCGTAAAATTGATGGGCGAGATACTGCTGATGAGTTGGCTGGATACGTATACCAAGCGACCCGATTGGTAATTGAATTTCCAGTTATACGTTTCCTGCATGTTGGACGAGTGGGTGATTTCCTTGACATCTTCGCCTCCGTTGGCCGGCAGGGTAGGCGTAAAGCCGTGGTCGTTGTCGTCGCTACACGAGGTGGTGGAAAACAAGACAAGGAATGACGCCAGCAGTATGAAATGAATGTTGATTTTCATAAGTAGTTCGTTTTTTTGTTTGGTATTAGCCCTTAAAAAGTTATGCAAAGATACGGAGAACTTGCCAATTTCTTGCATAAAAAAGCAGAATAAAGTGTTTGTGATGTCGCAGAAAACGGTCGTAAGCGGCAGTTGATGTGAATTTGAATGTCTGTTTATGTGAAAAAAACGGACATACGGCTGCCGCTAAGGCGAGAAGTGGAAAATGGTCGGGACGAAAAAAGAATTACGTGCCGGTTGTTTTTATTAAGATGCCGTTTTTTTCAGGCAGCCTGAGCCTGATGCGGGGAAAATATAAGGGCGTATAGGGTAGGAATGTGTGATTTGTGAGCTGCAAAAAAAGAAAATATGACCTTTTTAAAGGTTTTTAAGTTTACATAAGCCATGAATACTGTACTTTTGCATACAGTAAAATAGAAATACAGGAAAATAATGGCAGAATCAATAGACATCAGAGAGCTGAATGAGAAAATAGAAGCTCAGAGCGGCTTTATTACCGACTTGGTTACGGGTATGAATCAGACCATTGTCGGCCAGAAACATTTGATTGACTCGTTGCTGATCGGTTTGCTCAGCGGCGGACACATCCTGCTGGAAGGTGTGCCGGGATTGGCCAAGACCTTGGCCATCAAAACCTTGTCGAAGCTGGTCGACGCTGAATTCAGCCGTATTCAGTTTACCCCGGACCTGTTGCCGGCGGATGTAATCGGAACCTTGATTTACAGTCAGAAAAATGAGAATTTCACGGTGAAAAAGGGACCGGTGTTCAGTAACTTCCTTCTGGCTGACGAAATCAACCGTGCTCCGGCCAAGGTTCAGAGTGCCTTGCTCGAGGCCATGCAGGAACACCAGGTGACGATTGGTGACGAAACCTATGCTTTGCCTGATCCGTTCCTCGTACTGGCTACGCAGAACCCGATTGAACAGGAAGGTACCTACCAGCTGCCCGAGGCGCAGGTAGACCGTTTTATGTTGAAAGTGCTTATCGGTTATCCTACGCAGGAGGAGGAAAAGAAAATCATCCGCATGCACATCAGCGACGGTTTCCAGGAAGTGAAGCCCGTGGTCAGTGCCGCCAAAATTGTGAAGGCGCGCGAAATCGTGAAGGAGGTATATCTGGATGAGCGTATCGAGCAGTATATTGCCGACATCGTATTCGCAACCCGTAATCCGGAGGACTACAAGATTAAAAACATTAAAGATTACATTGCTTACGGCGGTTCGCCCCGAGCTTCAATCAATCTGGCGCTGGCCTCACGCGTACGTGCTTTCATCAAGCGCCGTGGCTATGTGATACCGGAGGATGTGCGTGCCGTGGCTCACGATGTGCTTCGCCACCGTATCGGTCTTACTTACGAGGCCGAGGCCAACAACGTTACGGGTGACGACATTGTGAATGAAGTGTTGAACGTGGTAGTGGTGCCTTAATCGCCGTGGAAACAACAGATTTGCTCACCAGGGTTCGGCGGGTGGAGATAAAGACCCGCGCGTTGACCAACAATATTTTTGCAGGCGAATATCATTCGGCTTTCAAGGGCCGGGGTATGTCGTTTGCAGAGGTTCGTGAATACCAGCCCGGTGACGACGTGCGTGACATTGACTGGAACGTGACAGCCAGATTCAACCATCCTTATGTCAAGGTTTTTGAGGAGGAGCGTGAACTGACCGTCATGTTGCTTATTGATGTTTCCGGAAGCCTTGATTTCGGAACTTCCGGCATGTATCAGCGTGACATGGTAACTGAAATGGCTGCTACGCTGGCTTTTTCGGCCATACAGAACAATGACAAGATTGGCGTAATCTTTTTTTCGGACAGAATAGAAAAATTCATTCCCCCAAAGAAAGGCCGCAAGCATATTCTTTTTATCATTCGTGAATTGCTCAATTTTACGCCTGTCAGTCGCAAATCAGATTTGTCGGTAGCGCTGGAATATTTGGTGCGTGCCCTGAACAAGCGGTGTATCTCATTTATATTAAGTGATTTCCTGGTAAAGGAAAATTATACGCAGGCTTTGCGCATAGCCAACAAAAAACATGACGTAGTGGCTATTCAGGTGTACGACCAGCGGTTGGCCAGCTTGCCGGATGTGGGATTGATAAAACTGCTTGATGCCGAAACAGGACATGAGCAATATGTGGATACTTCGTCAAAACGCATACGGAAATTGCATGCAGAGTGGTGGAAAAGACATCAGGACAATCTGCTTACCATCCTGCATTCGTCCAACATTGACAGCATATCCGTATGTACCAGTGACGATTACGTAAAGTCCTTGATTGGCTTATTTGCAAAACGAGTATAAAAAAGCGTACAGAATGATGAGAAAAATAGGACTGCTTGTGCTTTTGCTGTTTTCGCTGCAATGTATGCAGGCGCAGGTGGTTGTAGAAAATCGTTTGGATTCAACTGAAATTCTGATTGGACAGCAGGTTCGGTTTCAGGTAAAAGTGACTGCCGATGCCGGTCAGTTTATTGAATTTCCACGACTGAAAGGCCAGGAAATGATTCCGGGGGTTGAGGTAGTTGATATCACTTCTCCTGATACTACCTGGCTGAATAACAACAAGCGCATTTGTGTGGAGCGTACTTATTTGCTGACGTCGTTTGATTCTGCGCTTTATTTCCTACCGCCGATGAGCGTGGTGGTAGGCGGAAAGCGTTATGCAGCAACCAAGGGCATCGGCCTGAAGGTGAATACGGTAGCCGTTGATACGACTAAGGTTGACCGTTACTATGGTCCGAGGGCTGATGTTGAAGGTGTTTTTGAGTGGAATGCCTTCTGGTATTTCATGTCTGTTTTGCTGGTTCTTCTTTTTGTAGGTTCCGTGGTGATGATATACCGTTCGCGCAGCAAGCGCCCCATGGTACGCCGCAAGATATTGCCGCCGCCTTTGCCTCCTCATCAGATAGCACAGCAGGAAATCGAGAAAATAAAGCAAAGCGGGTCGATTGAGCGTGGCGGAAAGGCTTATTATATGGAACTGACCGACGTGTTGCGTACTTATATCGAGCAGCGTTTCGGCTTTAATGCCTGCAAGATGACTTCGCCTGAAATCATTGACCATCTTATGAAGGTGGACAACGAAGAGGCCCTGCGTGAGTTAAAGCAGATTTTTGAAACGGCCGACCTTGTGAAGTTTGCCAAGTATGATACGCAGCTTAATGAAAACGATGCCAATTTGCTGAAAGCTGTGTCCTTTATTAATTCGACCAAAGTGGAAAGCAAGGAGCCGCCTAAACCGATTATTCAGGAGATACCGGTGTCGCAGAAGCGTCAGTTGGCTTTGCGTACCGTTATGCTGGTGTTGGGAATCTTGATAGCCTTGGCCGCTGCGGTGTTGCTTTATTACATAGGAGAATTTCTGTATCAAACATTTATGTAAGAACTTTAGGAAATGACTTTTGCAAGTGCTGAATATTTCTTCCTGTTATTATTAATCGTACCCTACGTATGGTGGTATTGCTTTTCGCGGCGTAACCAGTCAGCGTCGCTCAAGATGGCCACAACGGAGATGTACCGGTATGCTCCTTCGACATGGCGCACCAATTTGTTGCATGTCCCGTTTGTGCTGCGTATCCTTTCTTTTGTGCTGATTGTTATCATATTGGCACGTCCGCAGACTGACAATGCCTGGAAACAGTCGGAAACGGAGGGAATCGATATCATGATGGTTATGGACGTGTCAACCAGCATGCTGGCTGAGGACTTACGCCCCAATCGTATAGAAGCGGCCAAACAGGTGGCCACAGAATTTATTTCCGGCAGGCCCAATGATAATATCGGTTTGACTATTTTTGCAGGTGAGGCTTTTACCCAATGTCCAATGACGGTTGATCATGCCGCATTGCTTAATATGTTTAAGAATGTGTCATGCGAATTGCCGGCACGAGGTATGATTGACGATGGTACGGCTATTGGTATGGGTATTGCCAGTGCCGTGACACGGTTGCGTAACAGCAAGGCCAAAAGTAAGGTGGTTATACTGCTGACCGACGGCGCTAACAACAAGGGCGACATTTCGCCTCTGACTGCGGCTGACATAGCCAAGCAATGTGGCGTAAGAGTTTATACCATAGCCGTAGGAAAGGAAGATGGAGTAGCTCCGTATCCGTATCCGTTGCCGGGAGGTGGCGTACATTACGTGAATATGCCCGTTGAGGTTGATCCCGCAACGTTACAGCAGATTGCCAGGGTTACGGGAGGACTGTTTTATCGGGCGGAGTCTAATCAGAAGTTGAAACAGATTTATGCCGACATAGACAAACTCGAAAAAACGAAATTGCAGGTAAAACGTTATTCACGCCACTATGATGCATATCAGCCGTTTGTGATGGTGCTTTTGTTGAGTTTGTTGCTTGAGTTTATGTTGCGCACGGTAGTATTGAAAAAAATACCTTAAAAAAGAAAATAGGAGATTGTGGGTATGTTTCGATTTGCAGATTCATATTATCTATATTTGCTGTTGTTGTTGCCTTTGATGGTGGCATTGTTCATCTGGTCGGAATGGTACGTCAGACGCCGTATCAGCCGTTATGGTGATTGGAAACTTCTCTCTGCGCTGGCTGTCGGGGTATCACGTGGGCGCCGTGTGTTCAAGTTCGTCTTGTTCGTTTTGGCTTATGCCCTGCTGATTGTGGCTTTGGCGCGGCCTCAGTTTGGTACGCATGAGGATAAAGAACAGAAAAGAGGAATTGAGGCCGTAATAGCCTTGGACGTTTCCAATTCCATGCTGGCAGAGGATGTCAGTCCAAACCGGTTGGATCGTGCAAAAATGTTGGTGTCTACTTTGGTGGACAAAATGAGCAACGACAAGGTCGGGCTTGACGTTTTTGCCGGTGATGCTTTTGTGCAATTGCCCATAACGAATGATTATGTGTCAGCCAAAATGTTTTTGGATGCTATCAATCCGGGAATGATCAGTACGCAGGGAACGGATTTGGCTGCTGCCATAACTTTGGCTTCAAAGAGTTTTACGCAGGAAAAAGGAGTAGGTAAGGCTATTATAATCATTACCGATGGTGAGAACCACGAACCGGATGCCGAGGAAGCGGCCAAACAGGCAGCCAAGGAAGGCAAATATGTGTATATATTGGGCGTGGGTTCAGCTACGGGAGCACCGATACCAATGGGAAATGGCTATCTGACCGACAATACAGGTGAGGTTGTCGTAACAAAATTGAACGAGGATATGTGCCGTAAAGTGGCCGCCGCCGGAAAAGGCACATATATTCATGTTGACAATTCAATGAATGCACAGGAAGCGTTACAGCAGGAACTGTCTAAATTGGCCAAGAAAGAAAGTTCAACGCCTGTTTATTCTGAATTTGATGAGCAATTTCAGGCTTTTGTGTTGTTGGCTTTGTTCTTGCTGATTTTGGAGGTAGCAGTGTCTGAAAGTAAGAATCCGATATTCCGAAAACTAAATTTGTTTCGTCGATGAAGTTTTTAAAATATATATTGTTGGCATATGCCTGTCTTATGACTTTACAGGTTCAGGCACAGTCAAAGGAGTACACTTTGATTCATCAGGGAAATCGCTGTTTTGTACAAAAGGATTATAAACAGGCGGAATTGTTCTACCGTCGTGCGCTTTCGGTGAATCCGCGCTCATCGCGTGCTTTTTATAATTTGGGAAATGTGCAGTTGGCACTGAAACAACCTAAGGCTGCCATAAAATTGTATGAAAAGGCATTGCCCGATGAGAAAAACAAAAACGTGCAGAGTATGATATACCATAATATGGGAGTCATCTTGCAGGGACAGAAGGATTATGCGGATGCAATTGACTGTTACAAGAACTCGTTACGACGGAATCCTGCTAATGCTGATAGCCGTTATAATTTGGCCTTGTGTCAGTATTTATTAAAGAAGCAGCCCCCTAAAAAACAGAACGATCAGTCGGATAATAAAAACAAGGGACAGCAACAGCAGAAGCAGCAGTCTAAGTCCAAATCAGATAATAAGCAGCAGTCGCAGAATCAAAATCAGATGTCAAAGCAGAATGCTGAAAGTTTGTTGAAGAATATCGTTGAACGCGAGGAACGAAATACTCAGGAGAAATTGAAAAAGATTCAGCAGAATCCGCCGTCAAAACGTTTGGAGAAAAATTGGTAAATTATGATGAGATATCTATATGTCCTGTTAATCAGTTGGGCTTTGGTAATCTTTAGTGCTGTTGCAGCAATACGTGTAACAGTGCATGTTGATCCGTCACGAGTGCCGGTTGGAGGTAATTTGAGATTGGAATATACGGTGAATACAGATAATGCCAGTGGCATTCAGTCGCCGAATTTTTCTAATTTTGAATTGCTGGTAGGCCCGTCAGTATCTACTTTTAGTAACTACCAGATAGTTAACGGACGCAGTAGTTCAAGTGCTTCTACTACGTATACTTATATTTTGTCACCAAAGAAAGAAGGGACTTTTGTTATTCCAGGAGCAGTAATTACGGTAGATGGGCGTAAGTATCGTTCACAATCGGTTCGGGTGCAAGTGGTAAAAGGAAATGGACGTGCATCAAAATCAATTCCTGGTGGATCTGGCAGTACGAATGATGCACCGGTTAAGACTTCAGGTCCAATTTCTGGTCGTGATTTGTTTATTACTACGTCAACCAATAAGACTGAAGTTTATGAGCAGGAGCCGATATTGTTGACTTACAAAGTTTATACTTTGGCGAATTTGACGCAGATGAATGCTAAAATGCCTGATTTGAAAGGCTTCCTTACTCAGGAAGTAACTTTGCCGCAGCAAAAAACGCTTGTGGCTGAACGGTATCATGGCAAGCTTTATCAGACGGCAACATGGAGTCAATATGTGTTGTTCCCGCAACAGACCGGAAAATTGCAGATCCCATCAATTCCCTTTGAGGGAATCGTGACACAGTATGACCAGTCAATAGATCCCATAGATGCGTTTTTCAATGGAGGAAGTGATGCGTATAATGTTAAGGTAACAAGAAAAACGCAAGCAGTTGATATTCATGTCATCCCGCTGCCTAAACCGCAACCTTCTAATTTTTCCGGTGGGGTCGGTTCTTTAGGAATTTCAGCCGAACTTCTTACAAAGAATCCTCGTACCAATGAGGCTGTTACCCTGCGTGTAGTTGTTTCGGGAGTAGGTAATATGAAACTTATAAAGACCCCGGTTGTGAATTTCCCCAAGAGTTTTGATAAGTATGATACTAAAGTAAGTGATGAAACAAAATTAAGCATAGAAGGAATTAAGGGACGCATGGTATTCGATTATCTGGTAGTGCCTAAAACCACGGGAACATTTACTCTGCCTCCTATTGAACTTGTTTATTTTGATGTCAATAGTAAGTCATACAAAACAGTGCGTACGCAACCTGTTACGATGAATGTCGCAAAAGGGAAAAAGTCGAATGAACTTGATGAGCAGTTGCAATTACGCCAGCGAGATATATTTGATATCCAAAAAGGAAATAAAACAGATTATTATTCAGGAAGTTGGTGGGGAAGTTGGTCTTACATGTTGCTTCATATAGTGATTCTTGCTATATTTGTTGTCGTGTTCGTATTGTTGCGGCGTTATGACAAATTGCAGCAGGATTTTGTGGGGCGTCGTCAGAAGCATGCAGGAAAGATGGCTTACAAGAAATTGAAGACTGCTGAAACTTTAATGAAGCAGAACAAGATTTCAGCTTTTTATGACGAAGTTGGTAGGGCTCTGTTGGATTATGCAGCAGACCGCCTGCACATGGAACGAGCAGATTTGAATAAAGAAAATATTGTGGGGGCATTACAGCAGCATGGTGTGACACCTGAGGTTTCCAAAGCTTTTGTCTTATTGCTGCAAGATTCTGAATATGCGCGATATGCTCCTGCCGGAACGGTTCAAGACGTGAACCAATTTTACATCAAGGCTTTGAAAGTAATTGAAGGCGTAGAGCAAGAACTCAAAAAGAATTGCGGAAAATGAAAAGATTTATATCAATATTGATAATTATAGTATGTTTCAGTTTGTCTGTTACTGCTCAGACGAGGAAAGAGGCCGACGCAGCTTATCGGCAGGGAAATTTCGCACTCGCGGCAGAGCTGTACGAAAACGGTTTGAAGGGAGGGCCGTCACTGGAGTTATACTATAATTTGGGAAATGCTTATTATCGGTTGAATGATTATGGCAAGGCTGTATTGAATTATCAAAGGGCGTTGCGTATTGATCCTTCAGATTCTAAAGCACGTTTTAATTTGCAATTGACCCAAACCAAATTAAAAGACCAGTTCGACAAGCCGGATGAAATGTTTTTCATAACATTTTTCCGTACGTTGGTTAACTGGCAGTCTGAACGCGAGTGGGGCATTATATCCGTTGTCATGTTGGTATTGGCGTTGTTGAGTATTCTGGTTTATTGGTTCCCCCGGTCTGTGCTTTTTCGGAAAGTCGGATTTTGCAGTTTCCTGACTTTTTTTGTTCTGACGGTGGTATGTAATGTTTTTGCTGCCATTCAGTTGAACAATTTTAAGAACAACAGACAGGCAGTTGTGCAGAATGAAGTAAATCTGAATCTTTCTCCTGATTTGTCTTCTAAAACAATCCTTCAATTGCACGAAGGTACAACCGTTGAGATTACCGATAACAGTATCAAAGGATGGTATCAGGTCCAATTGCCTGATGGATCAACCGGATGGCTGATTTCTTCGCGAGTGGAGCGAGTGGCATCTTAATAATGAATTATCTATGCTTGAGCAGCTTTTATCATTGGATCAGCGATTGACGTTGCTTTTAAACGGCAGTCATTCTATCTACTGGGATACTTTTTTTATGACAGTAACCTCAACCGTAGTGTGGTTGCCTCTCGTCGCAGTGTTGTTGTATGTGTTGATCCGTAATAATGCTACTTATAATGTTTTCCTCGTTATCTTGTTTATTGGGTTGAGTATACTGTTTGCCGATCAGATGGCTTCAGGAATTTGTAAACCTTACTTTGAGCGTTTCCGGCCTACGCATGAGCCTTCAATCATGTATACCGTAAAAGTGGTTAATGGCTATCGGGGCGGACTTTATGGATTCTTTTCCAGCCATGCAGCCAATACGTTTGCTGTCGCGGTTTTTGTGTCGTTGCTGATTCGTCGTTTGCGCTTGAGTATAGTGCTATTTATCTGGGCCATTCTGAATACGTGGTCGCGTGTATACTTGGGCGTGCATTATGCAGGTGATTTGCTTGTAGGCGTTGTATGGGGAAGTCTGGTCGGTAGCTTGATGTATTTTATCATGAAGAAGATCAGTAAGCATAAAAATGCCCATCTGATTTCGTCAACCTATACCGCAACGGGATATCGGGTTGCTGATGCCGATTTGCTGTATGCAGCATTTGTCCTGACTTTTTTATATATCTTTTATCGCTCCCTGTTCGTTTTCTGAGCTATTGAAAAAAC
Organism: Prevotella sp. CAG:617; assembly: GCA_000438115.1. Taxonomy (GTDB): domain Bacteria; phylum Bacteroidota; class Bacteroidia; order Bacteroidales; family Bacteroidaceae; genus Alloprevotella. Next base: position 33,387 of record FR903596.1, read on the forward strand.
GGGAAAATAAAAAGTCCTCCGTATGACGTATCCCCATTTTCATCGCGTTTAATGATGTGCAGTAGCTGGTGGAATACTTGTCTTTTCCAGACAATTAGCGCTAAGCATGTCGGCTGCCTGAAGCAACGCTACGAGTGGTGATTTTTCCATAGCTGCACGATAAGCAAATCTTCCGTTGCTTCCCACATCGGTCATTTCAAACATCCCCATGTGCCAGCGTATGGCCAGCAGTTCACATTGCTTGAGTTTCATGAATGTACTGATAATGAAGCACGATTTCTCGCCATGTCCGAACGGGAAGTTGTCTTCGATTTCGTATCCGTCGTAACTTTCCCAATGATTATATTCGTCCTTTCTCCATTTCTGCTTCTTCTTGTAGATATTGGTTTTGCAGACATCATGAAACAGTGCGCTGACGGCTATGGATTCAATGTCAACTTCTTCAGTAAAAGGTGATGTACCTTTTTGAATGGCAGGTTGTATTACCTGGTCGTATATTGTGAGGGCACATTCAAATACATTAACGGCATGCTGTACCAGACCACCTTCTTCATTCAGGTGATACGACACTGAACTTGGGGCATGAAAAAAGTCGGTCTTCTGTTCCAGGTATTCCAGCAAACTGTCGAGGCCCGGGCGTTTTATGTACGTCTTGCAGCAGTACAGAAATTTTTCGCGGGCAATGTTCAGGTCCGTGTTATTCATGATGTTTGTTTGTATTCATTAGTCGAGTGTCTTGAAGCGGGCAAATTTCAGTAGCAAGGTCTTGGTTCCCGCAGTTTCAAAATCTACGGTAGCCTTGTAGCTGTCGCCAACTTTTTCTATACGCGTAATCTGTCCTTTCCCAAAGCGGTCGTGTTCGATGTGCTGGTTCAGGCGTACACCGCCGCCTTCCTGTAGCGGCGTATTGTGGGCATTGGCCGGTGTTGAGGCC
>FR903596.1:34373-159406 GCA_000438115.1 Prevotella sp. CAG:617
GGGTGTATGATGATGTAGTCTCCTCCTTTTTCAGCGGGCGTAATGGTTGGCTGAAGGGGGAAATGGGCTGCGCCGTAGTCTGCGATTTCTTGAAATTGTCTGACGGGGCATCCGTATAACGGCTGTCAATTTCCTTCAGAAAAGGACTGGGATTGCAGAAAGTGAATTTGCCGTACATCATGCGGCTTTGGGCGTGGCTCAGGTAGCAGTAGGATTTGGCGCGCGTCAGGGCCACGTAGAACAAGCGGCGCTCTTCTTCCATTTCTGCCGGATTATAGGTTGCCAATTGGTTGGGGAACAAGTCCTCTTCCATTCCGACAACAAACACGGCTTCAAACTCCAGACCTTTGGCTGAGTGAATGGTCATCATCGACACTTTTTCGGCATTTCCGTCTTCATCGTGCTCCTCGTTTGTAAGTAGTGACACCTGAGCCAGATAATTGGCCAATCGTACCGGTTGTTCTTCGTTTTCAGTCTGTTGCTCGTCTTCAAACAATTTGATGGCGTTGAGCAATTCCTGTACGTTTTCCTGTTTGCTGAGGCATTCGGCACTTTGGTCAGCCGACAAGTCGGCCTTGATGCCGCTTTTCTCGATAACGCTCATGCAGAATGCATATAGTCCTTCAGTATGGGTCGTGTCAGCTTCCCGGCTGATTAATTTGTCAATGAGCGACTTGAACTTTTGCAGTTTCTTGATGGTGGCGGCACTGATTTGCGCTTCCTTCATCCAGTCTTCGCGCTGCAGCACATCCCATACGGACATTTGGTTCGTAATGGCAAATACCTGCAGCTTTTTCTGCGTGGTGTCGCCAATGCCGCGGGCGGGATAGTTGATAATGCGCCGCAGCGCTTCTTCGTCGTATGGATTGACAATGATGCGCAGATAAGCCAGAATATCCTTGATTTCCTTTCGCTGATAGAACGACAGCCCGCCGTAAATGCGGTAGGGGATGTTCATGCTGCGCAGCGTTTCCTCAAAGATTCGGCTTTGTGCATTGGTGCGATAGAGAATGGCCATTTCGTTGTACGAAACGTGTTGTCGCGCCAGACGCCCTATGCAGCGTGCCACCTTGATACTCTCTTCCTTGTCGCTGTAGGCGTCAAGGATGTGAATTTTTTCGCCTTCGTTGCGGTTGCTGTACACCTGCTTTTCAATCTGATGGCGGTTGAGGCGGATAATGGAGTTGGCTGCGTTGACAATGTTGCCCGTTGAGCGGTAATTGCATTCCAGCTTGAAGGTGCGCGCCGTGGGATACTGGTTGGTGAAACTCAGAATGTTGCTGATGTCGGCACCGCGGAATCCGTAGATGCTTTGTGCATCGTCGCCCACCACGCAGATGCGTGAATCCTTCTCGGTCAGTAGCGAGAGGATGCGGTGTTGGGCGTAGTTGGTGTCCTGAAACTCGTCTACCAGAACATACTGGAAGTGCTGTTTGTACTTCTGGCAGATTTCCGGATTTTTGAAGAACAGCTGGAAGGTGTAGAGTAGCAGGTCGTCAAAGTCCATGGCGTTGGCCTGCCGGCATCGCGCCACGTAGGCTGCATATATCTTGTGCATTTCCGTCAGGTTGTCGGCTGCATCACGGCGTATGGCCGTACTGTCCGAACTGTATTGCTCGGGCATAATCAGCCTGTTTTTGGCGGCTGAAATGCGGTTGCCCACCACGTTGGGCTTGTAGGTCTTGTCGTCCAGCTTCATTTCCTTCACGATGGCCTTGATGAGGCTGCGCGAGTCGCTGGAGTCATAAATGGTAATGTTCGGATTGAACCCGATGGCCTGATATTCAGTGCGCAGAATACGCAGGAAGATGGAGTGGAAGGTACCCATGCAGAGGTATCGGGCCTTTTCCAGCCCAATCAGAGCTGCAATACGGTCTTTCATTTCTGCGGCCGCCTTGTTCGTAAAGGTCAGGGCCAGAATGTTCCAGGGCGCCATGCCGATGCTCAGCAGATAAGCAATCTTGTAGGTCAGCACACGCGTTTTTCCGGAACCGGCTCCGGCTATAATCAACGAAGGGCCGTCACAATACATGACGGCCTCTTGTTGATTTTCGTTCAAATCGGACAGAAAATGATTTTCCACCTTGATTCTGTATTTTTTTCAGGATGTCAATATGATTTTAGTAGCTGCGGGCAATGAGTACCCGATATTTGGCCGGCTTGCCCGACACCATGTCCGTACCCGGATTTTCCTGACTTACGCTGAACGGTACACAGCGTATCGTGGCCTGAGTCTCTTCCTTGATTCGTGCCTCGGTTTCAACCGTACCGTCCCACGGGCAGAGGAAGAATCCTCCGTTGGGAATGCGGGCCTTGAATTCTTCGTAGTCGTTGCATTCGTAGATATGAGCATCCAAAAAGGCTTTGGCCTTGGTAAACAGGTTGGTCTGAATTTCCTCCAGCAGTTGGGCTACATATTCTTCGATGCCTTCTACCGGACGGGTTTCCTTTTCCAGCGTGTCGCGGCGCATCACTTCAATGGAGCCGTTGGCCAGGTCGCGGGCACCCATAACCAGACGTACGGGAACACCTTTGAGCTCGTAGTCGGCAAACTTGAAGCCCGGACGCTTGTTGTCGGCGTTGTCGTATTTTACGCTGATGCCCATGCTGCGCAGTTTGTCAGCCAGGGCCTGCAGGCGTGTGTTGAGCTCTTCCAGCTCCTCATTACCTTTGTAGATGGGGATAATAACAACTTGGATGGGGGCGAGGTGTGGCGGGAGTACCAAGCCGTTGTCGTCGCTGTGTGTCATGATGAGTGCACCCATCAAACGGGTACTTACGCCCCAGCTGGTGGCCCAGGCATATTCCAGTTTGTTTTCCTTGTTGATAAACTGCACGTTGAAAGCCTTGCCGAAGTTCTGTCCCAGGAAGTGGCTCGTACCCGACTGCAGCGCCTTTCCGTCCTGCATCAGGGCCTCGATGGTATAGGTGTCCAACGCGCCGGCAAAACGTTCGGTTTCGCTCTTCACTCCCTGAATCAATGGTATGGCCATGTATTTTTCCACAAAGTCAGCATATACCTTCAGCATCTGTTTGGCGCGTGCTTCAGCCTCTTCGCGTGTGGCGTGGGCCGTGTGGCCCTCTTGCCAGAGGAATTCGCTCGTGCGCAGGAACAGACGCGTACGCATTTCCCAGCGCATCACGTTGCACCACTGGTTGCAGCACAGGGGCAGGTCGCGCCAGGAGTGAATCCATTTGCGGTAAGTATTCCAGATGGTAGTTTCCGACGTCGGACGGATAATCAGTTCTTCCTCCAGTTTGGCGGCCGGGTCAACTACCACGCCGTTGCCCTCTTCGTTGGCTTTCAGACGATAGTGGGTTACTACGGCACACTCTTTGGCAAAGCCCTCAACGTGTTCGGCTTCTTTGGAGAGGAATGATTTTGGAATCAGCATCGGGAAGTACACGTTCTGTACGCCCGTCTCTTTGAATTTTCCGTCCAGAATGTGCTGGAGCTTTTCCCAAATGGCGTAACCATAGGGTTTTATTACCATACAGCCGCGCACGTCTGACTGTTCTGCCAAGTCGGCCTTTACTACCAACTCGTTATACCACTGCGAATAGTTCTCGCTTCGTTTTGTGAGGTTTTTCAGTTCTTTTGCCATGATAGGATGAAAAAATTTTTTTCTGGTTGCAAAAATACGAATTTTCTGCCGTTTGGCGACTATTCCGCTAAGCAGAAAAGCGGCAGGCCGGCCAAAACCTTTCTTTTCAGATATGGTGTGTATCTGTCGTGGGTTGTTGCTTTTTCTCTTTTGCTTTATGAATGAGCGTACCGATTTTAAATGCCATGGTTTAGTATGTGGGGTAAAAAAGTGTGTGCCAAAGTACATTAGCGCGTATGGACTTTCCGTGGTTAAGAGGCGTTTTAATGGAGAGGCTTGAAAAAAAATTATGAAGGCATCTAAAAATAACAAGTTCCGACCTTGTTCCAACAAAGTCGGAACTTTATATCTTCTGTTTCTGTTGCAGACACGGTAATTTTAATAAGTCTCAGTGAAACGGCATATATATGGTCATAAAAATTGGTGAAAAAACGGCCATAATATGTTGTGTAGGATAAGCAGAAACCGATTGTATCGATTTCATTATAATAATAGGCAGCGGAGTAATCCGCTGCCTATTGGTGATCCCGTTGGGATTCAAACCCAAGACCTTCAGAACCGGAATCTGACGCTCTATTCAGCTAAGCTACGGGACCTTTATCGGCTGCAAAAGTATAAAAATAAGTTGAAACGGCAAAAATAAAGTTCGCTTTTTGTAGAGAAGAGGATGGGGAGTTTAATATAGGGTGACATTTTTGGGGGGGAGAGGATTTGCTATTGTGTCCGCCGATAGGTGAGGATAGTGTGCGTAAATAAGCGTGTGAAGGGAAATAGTCTTGACTCCCAGTAATACATTACATATAGGCGTATTACTGGGAGTCGGGAGCGGGAAGTGGCGGGTTACAGGGCATTGCCCAGGTATTCCCGGAGGGTTTCTATGTATTCTTTTAGCGCTTGCCGGCCTTTGTCGGTAAGGGTGCACGTGGTTCGCGGCTTTTTGCCGATGATTTCTTTACGTACACTGATGTATTCGGCCTCTGCCAGTTTTTCTATCTGAACGCTCAGATTGCCGGCCGTAGCGCCTGTCTTTTCTTTCAGCCACACGAAGTCGGCTTCGGTTACGGTGAGGAGCAGCGAAATGACAGACAGACGCAGTTGCGCATGTAGTAGAGGGTTGAGCGGCTTCATTCTTTTGCGGCTTTATGATTCAGAATGTGTCCGGGTATGATTAATGCAACTAAAAATGCAATGGCTGCCATCAGGTTCCAACTGGCGTGAAAAGCCTGTCCGCTGCGCATTTCTATGAGCAATGTTACAGGTATGATGGCAGCTGCTACGGTGATTCGGGTAATACTGGGAACGTTGACAACCAGGCCGGATATCATTGTACCTATGCATACGTATAGCAGGGCCAGTGGGAGCATAAGGCTGAAGTTGATGGATAGGGTGAGGAATCCCATACCAATGATGGTGGCGCAGGTCAGCACCATGAGCCATCCTACGATTTTCCATGTGTTGTTTAGCATTTTGTCGGTGTAGGATACGGCGTGTGGTTTACACTTCTTGTTTTTGAAATAGATGATGGGTTGGGGTAAAAACATGGCAAACCAAAGGAAATTCCATGCGGGTTGTGTGGTAAAGTGCGTGATGAGATATACAGCGATGGCCAGAATAACACTGGTGTAGCCATAACATAAGAAAACGTTGCCAGAACCCACTTCAAGTTCTTTTCTGGTTTTTTGAATCATTTGCGTGATCAGTTCCAGACTTTCTTTCTCGTTAAAAATATGTTCGTTCATAATGGTAATTTTTTAATAGATACCGGCAATGTCAAACCTTTGTTCGGGCCCAGGTTTCAGGTTGGCAAGCTAAGTATCGGGTGTTTGAATTTTATTTTTCAGTATGGTTTATAATATAAACTGAATGTGGTAAAAAATAAGGGTATTTACCCCTCATTTAACTGTTTTCTTTTGCAAAGATAAAGAAGTTTATTTTATAAACCAAATTAATTTGAATTTATTTGAGCAGAAAATGATATAATTAAGTATAGGTTAGTAATGAATTAGGCACTGATAGGGAAACCGGCTTATAGTATGAATGAAAATAATGTCGGAATATTTATGAATAATTTTGCATTTTGTTCTGAATAAAGTTTTGTAAACGACATTTTTATTTGTATATTTGCACATCAAATAACAAAAAGTAAAAAATATTATGAGCTATCTGATAAAACCCATTAATTATAAACCATTGCTCGACCGTCAGGAAACGGAGCAGGCCATCAAGCTGATTAAGGACTTTTTTCAGCAAAATTTGGCCACAGGGCTGCGCTTGCATCGTGTGACGGGTCCTCTTTTTGTGCAGAAGGGCCTTGGACTCAACGATGATCTTAACGGAGTGGAACGCCCGGTCAGTTTCCCCATTAAGGATATGAATGAGGCTGTAGCCGAGGTGGTTCATTCGCTGGCCAAATGGAAGCGCATGACGCTGGCTGATCACGGCATTGAGCCGGGATATGGCATTTATACCGACATGAACGCCATACGTGCCGATGAGGAGTTGGGCAATTTGCATTCACTCTATGTGGACCAGTGGGACTGGGAGCGTGTTATTTTACCGGAAAATCGAAATTTGAAATTCCTGAAAAGCATTGTGCGCTGCATTTATGCCGCATTGTTGCGTACGGAGTTCCTGGTAACAGAGCGTTTCCCGCAACTAAAGCCGTTCTTGCCTCAGGAAGTGCAGTTTATTCATGCTGAGGAGCTACGTCAGCGTTATCCGGACTTGACGCCAAAGGAGCGTGAAAATGAGATTTGCAGGGAATATGGAGCTGTGTTTATCATAGGTATCGGTTGTCCTTTAGGAGATGGTAAGCCTCACGACCAGCGTGCTCCGGACTACGATGATTATTCTACGGTGGCTGAGAACGGATTGCCTGGTCTGAATGGCGATTTGCTGGTGTGGAATACGGTGTTGGGCCGTGCTTTTGAACTTTCGTCCATGGGTATTCGTGTAGATCATGATGCTCTGTTGCGTCAGTTGCACGATACGGGGCGCGAAGACCGATTGCAGCTTTATTTCCATAAACGTTTGGTTGAAGGTACGCTGCCGTTAAGCATAGGAGGCGGTATCGGACAGTCAAGGTTGTGTATGCTTTATCTGCGTAAGGCTCATATCGGCGAAATTCAGGCCAGTATCTGGCCCGAGGCTATGCGCAAGGAATGCACGGAAGTCGGTATTCCGCTTATATAAAGAATATGATGCGTGAAAAACGCTTATTTTACAATCCATTCGGATATCGGATGGATTTTTTTTGTGGAGCCGGAATTCCTGCTTGCAAAAAAAATCGTAAGTTTGCAATTGACAATGAAATAAAAAGATAATATAGCATGAATATAGTAGAGCGTTTTATCCGTTATACGAGTTTTGATACTCAGTCAAGTGAAAACAGTAGCACTACGCCGAGTACACCGAAACAGATGGACTTTGCCCGTTTCCTGAAAAAGGAACTGGAGGATGAAGGATTAAGTGATGTGGAATTGGATGAGCATGGTTATCTGTATGCCACACTGCCTTCAAATGCCGATGACGACAAGGAGATTCCTACCATAGGTTTTATTGCGCATTACGATACCAGTCCTGATTGTTCTGGTGCTAATGTAACACCGCGCATTGTTAAGGATTATGATGGCAAGGTTATAGAGTTGGATGCTGAGGCCGGCATTGTGTTGTCGCCTGAGAAATTTCCGGAACTCAAGAGTCATGTGGGTGAGGATCTTATTGTGACAAACGGACATACGTTGTTGGGAGCCGACGATAAGGCCGGTATTGCTGAAATCGTGGAAGCCATGGTTTATCTGAAGGCCCATCCCGAAATTGAGCACGGTACCATACGCGTCGGATTTAATCCGGACGAGGAAATTGGCTTGGGAGCACATCTGTTTGATGTAGAAAAGTTTGGCTGTGAATGGGCTTATACCATGGACGGTGGTGAAGTGGGCGAATTGGAGTTCGAGAACTTTAATGCCGCTTCTGCCCAGTTGGACATTACTGGCGTAAGCGTGCATCCCGGATATGCCAAGAACAAGATGATTAATGCCGCCCGTGTAGCTGCTGATTTTGTGGGTTTGATTCCTGCTGACGAAACCCCTGAAACAACCGAAGGATACGAGGGCTTTTATCATGTAGTCGGCATAGAAGGTAATGTGGAGCGTGCTACCGTGCAAATGATTATTCGTGATCACGACCGTCAGCGTTTTGAGCAGCGTAAAAAGTGGGTTGCTGGTGCAGCTGAGCAGTTGAATCAGAAATATGGTGCCGGTACGGTCAAGGCAACGGTGAAGGATCAGTATTACAACATGCGTGAAAAGGTTGAACCGATGATGCACGTTATTGATATTGCACTGAAAGCTATGGAGATGGCATCTGTACATCCGCAGGTAAAGGCTATTCGCGGAGGTACGGATGGCGCGCAGCTTTCGTTCAAGGGGCTGCCTTGTCCCAATATCTTTGCGGGAGGCATCAATTTCCATGGTCCGTATGAATTCCTGCCGATTCCTTCACTTACTAAGGCTATGGAAACCGTAGTGAATATTTGTCGGCTTACTGCACAATTTCATGAATAATAGAGACAACATAGAATAAGATTTACGGTAAGGAAGGAAGTGAAAGCAGGCTTTCTTCCTTATTTCATTTTTTAGGAAAAATATGCAGCATTTACCTGATTTGATAGTCGACTTGGCGCTCATCCTGGTGGTGGCCGGCGTGGTAGGCTTGCTGTTTAAGCGACTGAAACAGCCACTGGTGTTGGGATACATCGTAGCTGGTATCTTGACCAGTCCCAACATGCCTTATACGCCTTCGGTGGGTGATACCAGCACATTGAGCGTTTGGGCGGACATTGGAGTGATTTTCCTGATGTTCACGTTGGGACTGGAATTCAGTTTCAAGAAAATTGTGAAGATGGGAGCCGGCCCGATTATAGCCGCATGTCTGATCCTGTTTTGTATGATGAGCTTAGGGTCAGGCGTGGGGCATCTGTTTGGGTGGGGACGTATGAACAGTTTGTTTTTGGGGGCAATTCTGTCAATGTCTTCTACCACCATAATCTACAAGGCTTTGGACGATTTGGGCTTGCGCCAGCAGAAGTTTGCCGGAACCGTGTTGAGCGTGTTGGTCATTGAAGACATTTTGGGCGTGTTGCTCATGGTGATGTTGGGTACACTGGCAGCCAGTCGAGGATTTGAAGGCGAAGAACTGTTGGGAAGTCTGTTGCGCCTGATGTTCTATCTTTGTCTATGGTTTATGGTCGGAATCTTTCTGATTCCGATATTCCTGCGGAAGGTACGTAAGTGGATGAATCGTGAAACACTGCTGGTGGTGTCACTGGGATTGTGCTTTGGTATGGTGGTGATGGCTGCTCAAATAGGATACAGTACGGCTTTTGGTGCTTTTATGATGGGGAGTATTCTGGCGGAAACAGTAGAAGCGGAAATGATAGATAAAATAGTAACTCCGGTAAAGGATCTTTTTGGAGCCGTGTTTTTTGTTTCAGTCGGCATGTTGGTTGATCCAGCCGTTATCCTGACTTATTGGTTACCTATTTTGGTATTGGTCGTCACCATAATTTTGGGGCAGATAGTCTTGGGAAGCAGTGCTTTTTTGCTGTCAGGGCAACCGCTTAAACAAGCCATGCAATGTGGATTTTCCATGACGCAAATAGGTGAATTTTCATTTATTCTGGCTTCGCTGGGCAATAATTTGAAAGTAACGGATGGTTTTTTGTATCCGGTAATTGTAGCGGTATCCATTATTACTACTTTTACCACGCCATATCTTATCCGTAGTGCAGAACCTGCCTATCAGTTGGTGCAGCGTTTGTGGCCACGCGACCTTTCTGCCTATCATGCCGAGCCTCGGCATGGGTTGCCGTTCAAACGCCGTAGTACGCAGAGTAGTTGGTCAAGATTGCTCATGGCATTGCTGCGTCAGGCCGTGGCTTACATTGTACTGACAATAGCCGTGACAGCTTTGTCCTTAGGCTTTTTGTTGCCATTGGGACGGGCAGCTTTAGGACATTGGATGGGCAATGCCGTGTGTGGCGTATTGGCCATATTGGTGGTTTCGCCTTTTCTGAGAGCTTTTGTCATGAAAAAGAATCATTCAGAAGAGTTCAAGGAACTTTGGGAGCAGAATCTGTTTAATCGGGGGGTGCTGATTGTTGTAATGGTTGTACGCTTTGTGTTGGCATCTTTGGTTATTGCTTACATATTGAACTACCTGTCACCTTTTGCTACGTGGGTTCATGTGGGGATAGCTATGATAATTATGTTGCTGATAGTGGCTTCACGTAGAATCAAGTTGATTAGCATTCGTATTGAGCGTACGTTTTTTATTAATTTGCGTTCGCGGGAAATTTTGGCGCAAAAACAAGGAACTTCCATGCCTGGGTATGCGCGTTTGTTACAAACCAAGAATTTGCATATAGCCCAGTTGGAATTGCCAGAGCATTCCACATGGGCGGGGCACACATTGAGTGAGTTATCCTTGGGACGTGAAACGGGAGTTATGATTACTTCAATTATCCGTGATACCGGACGATATAATATTCCCGATGGTACTACGCGACTTTATCCCAGCGACAAACTCGAGATTATAGGTGATGACGAGAGCATAAAGACTTTTGTGGCAAAGATGGAACATGAGGCTATTTCTGTCGATGACTTACCTCAACATAGTCCTATGGTATTGAAGACCTTGATGGTGCTCAAGCAGTCGCCTCTTGCCGGAATTACAGTAGGGCAGAGTCAAATACGTGAAAGGTTTCATTGTATGGTGGTTGGTCTGAGTGCCGGACGAGATGTGCTGGAGATATCCTCAGCTGACAGTTTGATTAAACCGGGAAGCAAACTATGGATTGTGGGAGAAAAGGATTGGGTGGAAAAACTTTGTGAGGAAATGGCCGGTTGGCTCTTAAGCGGAAAGTCCTGATTAAAGGGAAGATGTAAAAAATAAAATTACAATGGGTGTATATGAATAAAATTCTGTATTTTTGTACACTGGTGCGTGCGGAATTCTGCGTGTGCTCTTTGATGTTGAACAAACTAAAATAGGAAATAAAAGTGAAAACAGGAAAAGTAGATGCCTTGCTGGGCATCGTTTTCGGTGACGAGGGAAAAGGTAAGGTAGTAGACTACTTTACACCTAAGTATGATGTAGTGGCACGTTTCGCCGGTGGTCCTAATGCCGGACACACGATCATATTTGACGGTAAGAGGTTTGTGCTGCGTTCTATTCCTTCTGGAATTTTCGACGAAAACAAAGTCAACATTATCGGCAACGGTTGCGTGTTGGCTCCAGACTTGTTTAAGGCTGAGGCTCAGGAGCTGGAAAATGCAGGCTACGATCTAAAAAGTCGTCTGCACATCAGTAAACGTGCTCATCTCATTTTGCCTACCCATAGAGTATTGGATCGTGCTTATGAGGTGGCTAAGGGTAAAGCCAAGGTTGGTACGACTGGTAAGGGTATTGGACCGACTTATAGCGACAAGGCCAGCCGCATAGGTTTGCGCGTAGGTGATATCTTGGAGGGATTCGAGCAGAAATACGAGGCGCTGAAAGCCCGTCACCTGCAAATATTGAAGGACTTGAATTATACGGATTTCGATATTACCGAGGATGAAATTAAATGGAAAGAAGGCATTGAATATTTGAAAGGCTTTCAGATTAGCGATACGGAAATTGAAATCAACAATTACCTGCGCGAAGGAAAGAGCGTATTGGCTGAAGGTGCACAGGGAACGATGCTGGATATTGACCATGGTACATATCCTTTTGTAAGTTCTTCCAATACGACTTGTGGTGGTGTCTGCACAGGCTTGGGCGTAGCTCCTAATAAAATTGGCGAGGTATTTGGCATTTTTAAAGCGTATAGCACACGTGTAGGTTCCGGTCCGTTTCCTGTTGAACTGTTTGATGAAACCGGTGACACGATTCGTCATATAGGTAACGAATATGGTGCAGTTACGGGACGTAACCGTCGTTGTGGTTGGGTTGATTTGGTTGCCTTGAAGTATGCCATAATGATAAATGGCGTTACACAGCTAATTATGATGAAGGGTGACGTACTTGATACGTTCTCCACCATAAAGGCCTGTGTGGCTTATGAGAAGAATGGCACGCAAGTTACTGAAATGCCTTTTGACACAGAAGGATGGACTGCCGTGTATAAGGAATTGCCCGGGTGGCAGTGTGATTTGACCAAGATCGTATCTGAAGATCAATTCCCGGAAGCCTTTAAGGCCTATATTGACTTTTTGGAAAAAGAACTCGAAACGCCTATCAAGATCGTTTCTGTTGGTCCTGATCGACAGGCGACGATTGTGCGTGCATAAGGAAGTAGTTGTATTTCTTGTGCAGCTTGCGATACTTGATTCGCATTTGGTAAAAAAGAACGTCCCTTTCACGTAGAAGGTAAGCGTTGATTGACTATTAAAAATGCGGTCGTATATAATCTCAAAATATATACGACCGCATTTTTTAGGTTTAAGTATTATCGTTGGGCTGTCAGTTCAAAAGCCATGCCATTACATTGTGCCTGAACTGGAGGCGTATCTTTGCATACAGATATCCAGACTTCCTGTATGCTGGGGTAGTGGTCAAATAGCAGTTGAACCATATCGTAGGCTACAGATTCAAGCAGTTTGTGCGGAATGTTCATGATGGTCTTGATGTCGTCATAGACTTGTGCATAATTGACGGTTCCGTGCAGTTCATCATGCTTAAGCGCCTCCATATCTGCCGTAGACGTGATTCGTATGTTTACGGTGTAGTGTGCCCCGACCTTGTTTTCCTGTGCCATAACTCCATGGTAGGCATAGAATTTCAGGTCGTTCAGGCTGATGGTAGTATGAGTTATTTTCATTCGTGAAGGGTATGTATGACCTTTGTTGTTCTTATCCGCACCGTGATACCCCGCAGTGTTTGCAAATCAGGCAGCCTTCCTGATAAACCAGAGATTCGTGGCCGCAGTTGGGGCATACCTGTCCCTTTACTTCGGTTCCGTCTGTGATGTATTTTTTCAGGGCACGTTCTACGCCGTTTTTCCAGGTATTGATGCTTTCGCTTTCCAGTTGGAGTGAACCTACCAGTTTCAGAACGATGTCCAGTGGCATACGATAGCGCAATACGCCCGAGATGAGTTTGGCATAATTCCAGTATTCTTTGTTGAATTTTTCTGACAAACCTTCAACTGTGGTTTTGTAACCGCGCTTATTTTTGAACTGGAAGTCATAGCGTTTGGTGCCGTCGGGATTGACGCGTTTGATGATGTGTCCTTTGGTTACGGTTTTGGGTAGAACGATGCCTTCTTCGTCATCCTGTAGTCCGGTAAAGATTTCATAAGGACGGCCGTTGAGCAATCCTACAAAGGCTACCCATTTCTCTTTTTTGTTTTGGAAACGAACCACGTCGCATTCCAGTGATTCCGGACGGCTTTCCACGATTTCCTCGTACGGATTGACACCTTCTATTGTGATTTTTTTCTTGGCATTTTCCTTTAGGCTGACCATTACGCCTGAGCGGCTTCCGTCGCGATAGATGGTGCAACCTTTGCAGCCGCTGCGCCAGGCTTCCATGTAAAGGTCGTTTACCAGGTTCTCATCGACATCCGACGGCAGGTTTACAGTTACGCTGATGCTGTGGTCTACCCATTTCTGTACGGCTCCCTGCATTTTTACCTTCATCAGCCAGTCAACATCGTTGGCCGTGGCTTTGGCATAGGGCGAACGGGCAATGAGTTCGTCAATCTCCGTTTTGCTGTATTTCTTGTCGGTGTCAATGTGGTTCAGCTTCATCCAAGTCAGGAACTTGGGGTGATAGACGATGTATTCTTCAAATGAATCGCCGTTTTCGTCTACAAAGTCTACGTGTGTATTGACATCGTTGGGATTTACCTTGCGGCGGCGTACATAAACAGGCTTGAATACGGGTTCAATGCCGCTTGTCGTTTGGGTCATCAGGCTTGTTGTGCCTGTGGGGGCTATTGTCAGGCAGGCAATGTTGCGGCGGCCGTATTGTTGGAGCAGTTCGCGTAATGAAGGGTCGGCTTCACACAAGCGGATGACAAACGGATTGTTAACTTCACGCTGGTAGTCGTAGATGCTGAAAGCACCTCTCTCCTTGGCCATCATAGCCGACATGCGGTAGGCTTGAAGAGCCAGTGTCTTCTGTACTTTTACCGCAAAGTCCGTGGCTTCCTGTGTGCCGTAACGCAGATTGAGTGCAGCCAGCATGTCGCCTTCGGCCGTAATGCCTACACCTGTGCGGCGACCCATTGAGGTGGTCTTTTTTATCTTTTCCCATAAGTGGCGTTCAGTTTGTTTGACTTCGTCACTTTCCGGATCCATATCAATTTTCTGTTGTATGGCATCAATTTTTTCCAATTCCAGGTCGATGATGTCGTCCATGATGCGTTGGGCGGCCATGACATGTTTCTTGAACAGTTCGAAGTTGAACTTGGCCTGCGGTGTAAATGGATTTTCTACGTATGAATAGAGGTTGATGGCCAGCAGGCGGCAACTGTCGTAAGGACAAAGAGGAATTTCTCCGCAGGGATTGGTTGAAACCGTCTTGAATCCAAGGTCAGCATAGCAGTCGGGCACGCTTTCGCGTGTAATGGTGTCCCAAAAGAGGACGCCGGGTTCTGCCGATTTCCAGGCATTGTGTACGATTTTTTTCCATATAGCCCGTGCATCTACCTCTTTCTTAAAAAGAGGGGAGGAACTTTCAATCGGAAATTGTTGTACATACGGTTTCCCGTTGACAGCGCATTGCATGAATTCGTCGTCAATTTTTACACTGACGTTGGCTCCCGTAATTTTTCCTTCCGTCATCTTGGCGTCAATAAAGGACTCTGCGTCGGGGTGTTTGATTGAAACGGTAAGCATCAGCGCTCCGCGTCGGCCGTCTTGAGCTACCTCGCGGGTGGAGTTGCTGTAACGCTCCATAAACGGGACCAGTCCGGTCGAGTTAAGTGCTGAATTATTGACCGGCGATCCTTTAGGGCGCAGGTGTGACAGGTCATGACCTACGCCGCCGCGGCGTTTCATGAGCTGAACCTGCTCTTCATCAATTTTCATGATGGCACCGTAGGAGTCGGCCGCTCCTTTCAGTCCTACTACAAAGCAGTTGGAGAGCGATACGGTCTGGTGATGGTTGCCTATGCCAGCCATAGGGCTGCCTGCCGGAACAATGTAGCGGAAATGGTCAAATAGTTCAAACAACTCATCTTCGCTCATGGGGTTGGGATATTTGTTTTCAATCCGGGCAATTTCAGACGCCAGTCGTCTGTGCATGTCAACGGGGCTCTGTTCGTAAATGAGTCCGTTGGAGTCTTTCATGGCATATTTGTCAACCCATACCCGGGCCGCCAGAGCGTCGCCTTCGAAATATTTTAAGGAAGCCTGATAGGCTTCGTCGTGTGTATATGTCTTATTTTCCACTGTTTTTTGATTTGGTGTTCGATGGTACAAAGCTAATAAAATGTTTCCGATTATGCTGCCAAAAAACGGGGCGTTTTATTTTTTAATGTTTACTTTTGTATCTGGAAAAGACATTATATAAATACGGATATATCTTTATGGTTATGCAAACTATTGAATTGCGTAGGTCAATACGTAAATATACGTCAGAGCCTGTTTCACAAGAACTTTTGGATAATTTGTTGCAGATGGCCGAACGGACACAAACCATGGGCAATTTGCAGTTGTATAGTGTGGTGGTAACGCGTGAGGCTGAGATGAAAGCCAAATTGGCTCCCTGTCATTTTAACCAGCCCATGGTGACCGAAGCTCCGGTTGTACTTACGTTTTGTGCCGACTATCATCGCACCACGCGCTGGTGTGAAGAGCGGCAGGCTGATGCGGGGTATGATAATATGTTGTCGTTCATGAATGCGGCTACGGATGCCTTGTTGTATTGTCAGACTTTCTGTAATTTGGCCGAAGAAAAGGGCTTGGGGTTGTGTTTCTTGGGTACGACCATTTATCAGCCGCGACAGATTATTCGGATATTGAATCTCCCCCGCCTGGTCGTGCCGGTGGCTACCATTACGCTGGGATGGCCGGCAGAGGAGCCGGCTCTGACTGATCGGTTGCCCTTGGCTTCGATTGTGCATAAGGAGTCGTATGCCGATTATACGCGGGAGGATATCGACAAATATTATGCAGAAAAGGAAGCGCTTCCCGAAAACCGGCACTTTGTGGAGTTGAACAAAAAAGATACGCTGGCTCAGATATTTACGGATATACGATACACGCGCAAGGATAACGAAGCAATGTCTGAGGAGCTTGTAGCTACGTTAAAGCAGCAAGGATTTTTACATTAAGGATTTGCATTATCAGTGAAGATAGTGTTTCCAAAAACCAAAAAGGTGGCTTGAAATTTTTTCTTCAAGCCGCCTTTTTGATTTTTGAAGGTACTTTGTTTTTGCGCCTTTGGGCGGTAATAAATCGGTAATGGGGATATAAACAAGAACGGTGCAGAATTTCTTTAAAAATTCTGCACCGTTCTTGTTGTTTTGGATACGAAATGGATAAACGAATTATCCTTATGTATTTTTTTGTTATGCTTCAGCTTGAGGTTCTACTGAAACAACGCTACGGTCGCGGTTGCCACGTTTAAACGTAACTACGCCGTCAACCAAGGCGTAAAGAGTGTGATCGCTACCCATACCAACGTTTTTACCCGGGTAGTGTACCGTACCACGCTGACGGACGATGATGTTTCCGGCAACGCATGTCTGGCCGCCCCAAATCTTTACACCTAATCTCTGTGAAGCCGATTCACGGCCGTTCTTAGAACTACCTACACCTTTTTTATGTGCCATTTCTTCTAAATTTTAGGGATTAAGCAATCACTTGTTTTACTGTCACCTCTGAATACTGCTGACGGTGACCATTCAGCTTACGATAACCTTTGCGGCGTTTTTTGTGGAATACCAATACTTTTTCGCCTTTTACCAGCGGAGTCAGTACTTCGCAAACTACTTTTGCGCCTTCAATGGTAGGAGCACCTACTTTGATGTCTCCGTTGTTGTCTACCAACAACACTTTCTCAAATTCAACAGTCTGTCCGCTTTCGGCGGTACGGATGTGGTTAACGAAGAGTTTCTTGCCTTCTTCCACCTTGAACTGCTGACCGTTAATGTCTACAATTGCGTACATTGAAATTAATAGGATGTTAAAACGGTTTTTTCTGCCGGGCGTCTTTCTTCGTGAAAGTGCTTGTTTAGCCCGAACAGACTCTAAATCGGCCACAAAATTACGTAAATATTTTATATTGGCCAAATGTTTTTCTGTTTTATGGGTTGAAAATAAAATATTTAAGTCTTTGGGCTTTATTCAATGTGGAGTATCATCCCCTCGGTGGCCGCTATTGTGTGTGGAAATATGGCTTGCGCTTCTTTCAGCAAAGGGGTTGTGTCGGTATAGCGGGCTGAGTAGTGCCCTATAAGCAGTTTTCCCACGGCAGCTTCTTGAGCAATTTGTGCGGCTTCAGTGGCTGTGGAATGATATGTTTCTTTGGCTCTTTGTTTATTGTTCTCTCCAAACGTAGCTTCGTGATATAGTAGGTTTACGTTTCGTATGAGTGGTATAATGGAAGGGCTGTATGCCGTATCAGAGCAGTAGGCAAAGGAGCGGGGTGGTTGTGCTTCATATACGAGGAAGCGATTGGGGACGTGTTCGCCTTCGGTGGTGGTCCAGTCGGCTCCCTGTTTAATCTGATTAATGGCGTAAAGCGGAATTTGATAGAAGTCAATCATATCCCGTCTGATGTGCGGCAGGCTTGGCTTTTCGCGGAAAATGAATCCGCAGCAGGCAATGCGATGTTTGAGCGGTATGGTCTGTACGGTCAGGGCTTTGTCTTCGTATATTACCTGGCTTGATGTTGTATTGATGGCGTGGAATTCAATTGGGAATGACAGTCCATAGCAGAAGGTGGATAGTTGCAGCTTCAGTACTTGTTCCAGTTCTGTCGGGGCATAAATATGTAGGGGAGTGGTTCGCCCCAGTAATGAAAAGGTAGAAATCAACCCGATCAGTCCGAAACAGTGGTCGCCGTGCAGGTGCGTAATGAATATGCAGCTCAGGCGCGAAAATTTTAATCCTGCTTTGCGCATCTGCAATTGTGTTCCCTCTCCGCAGTCAATCATATACAGGCGTTCACGCAAAGAAATTATTTGTGAACTCGGCAGATGTAGCCCCGTAGGCAAAGCACTGCCACAGCCTAAAATATGCAGTGTAAATTTTTCCATACGGCAAACTTAATAAAAAAAGCCGCATGCCGTCGGGAATATGTGTTGTTTTTTTGTGCCCGATAAGCCGGAAAAGTAATATTATGGTAGTCTGTGTTCAATATATGACATGACTTTGTCTTTGTAACTGTCTGATATAGGGAGTTGCTTGTTCCCAAAAATGATTTGTCCACGCTCCACAACCTCTACGTGTTGCATGTTTACGATGTAAGAGCGGTGGATACGCATGAAATGATCTTGTGGCAGGTGCTCTTCCAAGGATTTCATGGAAGTAAGTGACAGAATGGGCCGAGGAGCAGACTGGGTATATATTTTTACATAATCTTTCAGTCCTTCAATGTAAAGGATGTCTGCCAGTTGAATCTTGAGCAGTTTGTAATCACTTTTTATGAAAATGGCGTCAATCGGTTCCTGATCGGCTGTTGGTTGAGTGGCTTTGTGTAGCAGGCTGAACCAGTCGCGTGCCTTGTTGGCGGCAGTCAGGAAGTCCTGATAGCTGATGGGCTTGAGCAAATAGTCAAGAGCATTGTTCTTATAACTGTCAAGAGCATATTGACTAAAGGCTGTAGTAAATATGATGCGAGTGGTTTCGGGAAGCATGCGTGCGAGTGATAGACCGTCTAAATCAGGCATTTGTATGTCGCAAAATACGAGGTTGACGGGATTGGTCGTTAATTGATCTGTGGCGTCAATAGCGTTTGAAAATGTATTTTCCAGTTTTAAAAACGGAGTACGTAAGACATAGCTCTTGAGCAAGTCTATGGCTAAGGGCTCGTCGTCAATGATTGCGCAGGTAATATTCATGATTCTGTTTTTTTGTTGGGATATAAATGTATGGTCGAAGTATATGTATTGTTCTTTTCGTCAATTTCTCTATCCCATTGATACCGACCGGGATAGTCCAGTTCCAGTCTTCTCTTTACTTGTTGCAGACCGATTCCACTTCCTGCCTTATCGTTTTGATTCTTGGGGAAGTTGCTGTTGCATACTTTAAAGTGTATGCTGCCATTGTCATCCACTTGCAGCGAGAGCAGAATAAAACTTGGACGTGAGGGACTGACGCCGTGTTTGAAAGCGTTTTCTACCAGTGATATAAAGATGAGTGGGGCAACTTGCGGGTCTGTGTGTTGAGGTATGTTGATGTGAGTTTCAATCCGTACATTTTGTTGTAGACGAATGCGCATTAACTCTATATAGGTCTTTAAGAATTCCATTTCTTTGCGTAAACTTACCATGCGTTGCTGGTTGTCGTAAAGCACATATCGCAGCAGCCCGCCCAATTCCTGTACAGCCTGTTGGGCCCGTGTGGTATCAAATGCGATTAACGCATAGATGTTGTTAAGCGTATTTAGCAGAAAGTGAGGGTTTATTTGGTTGCGTAAGTTTTTAAGTTCAGCGGCCGACCTTTCCATTTCTGCTTTTTTGCGGGCTTCTTCCGATTGCTGCCAGCTGAGGCTCATCTTTACAGTCATGGAAATAAGTACTGTGCAGCATAAAATGAAAATGTTGCGGATGACAAATACCCATGTGGGTAAAGGAGGCCTTGGCATAAGTATATTATGAGGGTGATGACGGGGTTCGGGACGAAATAGTACGGTCATCATGAAATGCTGCATCACCGCCATGATCAGGATGATGGAAATGTTGGTTAGGATAAATGTTTTTTTATTTCCTTTAATCAGATATTGTGGAATGAGCCACAAGTAGTTTATGTAGAAAATGGCACAAGCTATCAATGGCACGATACTTCCGACGAAGTACCGATGCCAGTTGATAGACTCATTGTAATTCTTAAAAAGCAACGGAGAGCAGAAAATACAAAACCAAATAAGGATTTGCAACGGTGTGCTCAAGTGCTTTTGAGTGAGATCTTTCATATAGAATCCAGTTATCTGTTATTCATATCGAATGGCTTCGATGGGATCGAGGTTAGCTGCTTTTTTTGCCGGATACCATCCAAAAAATACGCCAGTGGCGGTACATACAATGAAGCTTACTAGGACGCTCCATGGCTGTATCTCAATGGGCCATTTGGCAAAGATGTTGACAGCCCATGATGAAAGGCAGCCCAAAATGACTCCCACTATGCCGCCGCTGAAACTTAATAATACGGACTCAATCAGGAATTGGTTGAGGATATCTATGCCGCGAGCGCCAACTGACATTCGTAGTCCGATTTCGCGCGTGCGTTCTGTTACTGATACGTACATGATGTTCATAATTCCGATTCCGCCTACTATCAGAGAGATGCAGGCTACGCAGAGCAGCAGGGTGGTCATAAGGTCTGTAGTATTACTCATCATGGATGAAAGTTCCTGCTGGCTGCGAATGGTAAAGTCATCTTCACTTTCGACTGTGATTTTGTGTGAATTACGCAGAATCTGAGTGATGTCGTCAATGGCCAGATCGGTCATTTCTTCCGTGATGGCAGAGGCGTTGATGCCTTGCAGATAGGTAACGGCCAACACGCGTTTCATTACGCAGGTATAGGGTGCCAGTACCACGTCGTCCTGATCCATACCGAAGGAGTTATATCCTTTTGATTCCAATACTCCCACAATTCGTAACGGGATCGTATTAAAGCGGATAACTTTTCCGACAGGACTTTCGCCGTTAGGAAACAGATTGTCAACCACGGTTTTACCCACAACGCAGACTTTTGCGTTGGTCTTGACGTCGTTTTCGGTAAACATTTCGCCATCTTCAATTTTCAGTTGGCGTATCGTCAGATAGTCAGGACTGATTCCGTATAAGGTTGACGGTGTGTTGTTGTTTCCGTTGATGAACTGACCGGATGCATTGACGCTTGGACTGATGGCAGACAGGTATTTGGCCTGTTCGCGTAGGGTTTCGTAGTCTTTTAGTTTCAATGTCTGCATGTCGCTGGCATCCTGTCTTGCTCCACCGGGGCCTTTGTCCTGTCCTGGTTGAATCATAATCATGTTGGAGCCCATTTCGGCAATCTGTGTTCTGATGCTGGCTTTTGAGCCTTGTCCAATGGCCAGCATGGTGATAACCGAAGCTACGCCGATAATGATTCCCAGCATGGTGAGTAGGGAGCGCAACTTGTTGGATGCAATGGCACGTAGAGCTATTTTGAATAGATTAATAATGGACATTGTATCTGTGTTTTAATTATTCGTCGGTATTTTTTGGCAGTGCATCAAGCGCATCCTGAGCAGACAGAATGTTTGTATTGATCGTGTCAGCATGAATCTTTCCGTCTTTTAGAATGATATTTCGACTGCTATACGACGAAAGTTCTGGATTATGAGTTACAAATATAATGGTTCTTCCGCTTTTATGCAATTTTTGGAATAGAACAAGTATTTCCAGTGAAGTTCGGGTATCCAGATTTCCTGTAGCCTCATCGGCAAGAATGACGGCTGGATTGTTAACTAATGCCCGGGCAATGGCTACGCGTTGCATTTGTCCGCCTGACATTTGGTTGGATTTATGATAGAGCCGATTGCCCAGACCAACTTGTTTGAGTGCTTCGATGGCGCGTTGCTTGCGCTCCTGAGCTGAGACGGAAGAGTTGTACATCAGTGGAAGTTCAACGTTTTCTACTGATGTGGTCTTGGGTAGCAGATTGTAGTTCTGGAATACAAAACCAATCTTTCGGTTGCGCAATACGGCGCGTTCGCGACGCTTCATTTGCTTTACCGGTATGCCATCCAGCAGATATTCACCCGAAGTGGGGGTGTCAAGGCAGCCCAACTGGTTGAGCAATGTGGATTTGCCGGAACCAGAGGTACCCATGATGGTTACAAATTCACCTTCGTAAATCTTGAAGGACACTCCGCGCAAGGCATGTACGACTTCGTCACCCACCAGGAAGTTTCGTTTAACGTTCTGGAGTTCGATGATTACTCTTTTAGTATCCATAATCGTCTTTATTTTCCTTTCTGTTCTTTTTTGGGAGGTCCGGGAGCAAATGGGTTCTGTTCGTCCTGACTTGCCGTAGATTCTGTTTCTTCTTCTGCGGCTTTCATGTCGACAATAACTTTCTGGCCTGCTGCAATGCCGCTTTTTATTTCTGTACGAATGCCGTCTGTTATGCCGATCTGTACGGCAATGGCTTTAAACGTGCGACCGTCTTTTATCCATACTTTCTGGCTTCCTTTGCAGTCTACGATTTTGTCTTTAGGGCCAATGGTCTCTTTAGTCGGGGTAAATTTGAGTGCCTTGGTCGGCACGCTCAGAACGTTGGTGCGTTCTAAGGTATATATGGTGACGTTGGCTGTAAGTCCCGGTTTAAGTTTCAGGTCGGGGTTGGGGGCTGAAATGGCCACTTCGTAAGTTACCACATTGTCTGTGGTTGTAGCGTTTTGGCGAACTTGGGTCACGATGCCGTCAAAGGTCTCGTTGGGGTAGGCGTCTACGGTAAAGCTGACGCGCTGTCCTTCTTTTACACCACCAATGTCGGCTTCGTCAACATCGGCAATAACACGCATGTCTGTCAGGTCTTTGGCGATGGTAAAAAGAGTAGGCGTTTCGAAACTTGAAGCTACGGTTTGTCCTTCTTCAACGTCCTTGCTGATTACTACGCCGTCAATGGGTGAGGTAATGGTAGCATAGTTCAGGTTGGTTTGTGCCTTGTTTACGCTTTCTTCCTGATAGAGGCAGGTCTGTTTGGCTTTGAGCAAGGCCAGGCGGGCTGTGTCGTACTCGTCTGCGCTGACCATGCCTTTTTCATACAGATTCTTGACGCGTTTGTAATTGGCTTCCTGATAAGCCAAGTCGCTCTTGGCACTGGCCAGTTGGCTTTTTGCACTGTTGAGTTCGCTTAGCAGATTGGTACGGTCGAGCAAGGCAATGACCTGTCCCTTGTGTACTACCGAATTGTAATCAACGAGAATTTTGTCGATGATACCGGATACTTGAGTACCCACTTCTACTTCCGTAACCGGTTCGATGCTGCCGGTAGCGCTGATGCTTGTTCGAATTGTGTCACGGCTGACTGCCGCTGTTTCGTAGGAAACGTCAAAAGGCTGTTCGTTACGTTTGACTACGATGAAGATGCTCAGGATAATGATAAGGAGGATTATCGTACCGATTATCCATTTTTTACGTGTTTTCTTGTTCATGTCAGTATGTTAAAATGAAAGTTTCTCGTTTTGGTAAAATTTCAGAAGTGTAATGTTCAGCAATGTCGTGTATTGGCTCTGCAGCATCGTCTGTTCGGCTGAAAGCAGGCTGGTTCGGCTTTCCAGTACCTGAGCAATGTTTTGCTTGCCTTCCTTGAATTGTTCGCTGACGAGTTCGTAACTGGTCCGCTGACTTTTAACCTGGCTTTTTGAGGCTTCATATTTTTGTTTGTTGTTGGTAGCTTCCAGCCAATAGCTTTCTATGGTATTGCGCAGATTGAGCTGATTGTCCTTCAGGTCGAGCTGACTGCTGAGCTGATTTATTTTTGCTTTTTCAAGAGTCGTTTTTCGTTTGCGGTTGTCAAAAATGGGGATGGAAATATTTACGCCGATCTGTCCGTCAAAGTTGTCGCGCAACTGGTTCCCGATGTTTTGTCCCGTTCCTGTCATATGGCTGTCAGACAGCCCCGCAGTCAGGCTGATGGTAGGAGAGTAGGCGCCTTTGGCAATTTTGACGTCAAGGTCACTTTGTTCAATGGCCAGCTGGCTGCTCTTTATTTCCGGACGTGAAACCAGTGCTGCCTGATAAACGTTGTCGATGGTCGGTATGTAATTGATGAGTTGTGAATCCAGAGCTTCCGGCGTCTGGATGTTGAAATCTACCGTGTCGGAGAGTTGCAGCAGTTGTCGGAGCTGCATCTTGTATGACGCAATTTGTGTGCGTGAATTTACGACGTCGTATTTGCCGTTGTCAACCTGTGCCTGCAGTTGGGCTACGTCTGCTTGAGTGGCTTTTCCGTTGCGCAGCAGTTCCTGTCCGCGACGTAGCAGTTGCTCGTCGTTTTCAAGTAGTTTTTCATTGGTCTTTACGGCTTCTTGTGTGTAGAGTATCTGAACGTAAAGTTGGGCAATTTGTTCCTGAATGGAATTGGCTGTCTGTTGGGTTTGCAGACTGGCTATTTGTTCCGAAATCTGACTGCTTTTAATGGTGTTTCGGTTTTGATTGCCGTTCCAAATTGTCCATGATGCGTTTACACCATAGTTTCCGTTGGCAATTGTGTTGTTTGATGTGCTTGAGGTTACGCTTCCGTTAACAAAGCTACCTCCTTGTTTCTGAAACGGACGGTAGGCTACTGCTTCCGACAGGCTGGCTGAAAGGCTTGGCAAAAGTGCAGCTTTTGATTCAGCTGTAGTTTGCTGTGAGGTTTTTTCCGAAAGTCGGTTTTTCTGAATCTGGATGTTGTGTTGCAGGGCATGGTCAATGCAGTCTTGTAGTGTCCAATTGCCATTGGCCTGTGCCGTAAACAGGCAAGTAAGCAATAGCCCGCCGATACTGATTTTTCTTTTTATCATAAGCTAAGTAATATTGTTCTGAAAGCAAAATTAATGTGTTCCATATTGAAACACACCAGGCTGAAACCCCTTTTTTAAGGGCATATAGACGGATGGGGATTTTTTATCGACTAATTTGCAGCACGGATTAGTCGACAGTACGGTATGACGTAAAAAAGTAAGTGCGGGGATGTGGAATTCAGGTGGGATTTTAGAAAAACAAGGTGCCGGGAAAAAATAATAAAACGGCATCTTGTCTTTCCAAAATCATGAGATATGAAGCTGTGTTTCTGTTTTTCCTAACGTAAAGTAAAAACAGAATGTTCCTTTATATAATGAGCATAGATAGGGTTTTGTTGCAACAGTTCCTTTTGTCCGAACATAAAGCATTGCCGGCGCGCACGGGTCAGGGCAACATTAAGTTTACGGTCAATCAGCATGCCGTCAATCTGTTGCAGGTTCGAAAGCAGTTCAAGTTGGTACGGGCGGCTGATTGTGGTGCCGAATAATATGATTTCGCGTTGGCTGCCCTGATAGCACTCTACGGTGTCAATGGTAATATCCTGGAGTTCAGGATGTAGGGCAAACAGTGACCGAACCAAGGCTATCTGATTACGGAAAGGAACAATGATTCCGATTTGATTGGGTTTCAGGTCTTTTCCGCTGTCGTGATACACTTGCAGCAGGGCGCTTACAACCCGCAGCAGGGCATGCGCCTCAGACGGGTTGGCTTTGTAGCTGTGGCTTGTCGGTGATGGAGGCGTGATGTCAATGAAACCGGTACGTTGTCGGGCCAGAAAGTTGTGTAGCGGCGTGTCCGTGCTGCAGTGTAGCCCGAGTGCTTCCGTCTGATGCGGTAGCGGTACGGCCGACAGCGCGCCTGCATAGAAATAACGGTTGGCAAAACGACTTATGTCAGGGTGCATGCGTCCCTGTGTCCGGACTTGTCCGAAAAAAGATTCTTGATGGTCGCGTTTTACCTGGCGCAGCAGTCGCTGAAATAATGAATGACCCAGATTCTCAATGCCTATTTCTTTCAGTACGGAATCTCGGGTGACGCAATCCTTTTCGGGCTGGCTTACTACGGCGGGAAGTTGTTTCTCGTCGCCGATAAAGATGAATTTGTCAATGGCCGTGTTTCCGTTACGATGTTGTCCGAAGAGCAAAGGAGCCAGCTGGGGCTCAAGCAGTTGTGAGGCTTCGTCTACGATAGCTGTGCGGAAATGCTTGAGCTGGAAGAGATCGGCATTTCCGCCAATTGTGGCAACAGTGCCCACAATGATGTGGGTTTGTTCAAGCCGCTGCCGGATGTCCTGTCGACGGCGTAATGGCTTAAACTTTTCTTCAAGCAGGTCGGAGTGATATTGGGGAGCAGTAGCCCATCGGTTGCCGAGCCGTATGAATTCGGGAACCGGAGTGATATCCTTTAGCATCGCGCATATTTCGTCAACAGCCCGGTTGGTGTAAGCCGTCAGCAATAGGTTTTCATCCGGATATGACGCTACGAATTCTTCAACCATAGCCCGCAGCATGATGCTTGTTTTTCCACATCCGGGAGGGCCCGAAAGCAAATAAAAGTCGGATGCCTGTTTGGCCCGAAGCAGAATCTGGTCTGTTGATTCAGAACCATATGAGCGCGTCAGGGTCAGGCGCTCGTCGCGTTCAGGCTGCCGCTGGTTCATAAAAAGTGCCAGCCGGCGGGTGGGAGCCGTAAGCAGGCGGAAAAGTCCGCGGTAGCAAGTGTTGAAAGTGGCATCCGTGTAGTCATGTTCAATGGCATACGGGCGCAGGTCGGTAAAAAAGTGGGCACTGCGTTGGGTGCTGTTCAGTATCAGGGTCAGTGAATCCTTGGTCAGGTCAACAAGTATGGCGCGTATGGTTTCAGTCTGTTGCACATTGGGCGCTTCTCCGGTTCGGGTAATGGGGTAGAGCTGCACCATTTCTCCGATATTGAAATTGGGCAGTATGGCCGTGTTCCCGGTGAATGAGAAAATGATACGTATGGTGTCGTCCTGATTAAGGATGGATTTCAGCTGCAATGGAGCGATGATGTCGCCGTTGTCCTTGCGTGTTGTGTAGTCTGTGTTCCACACGTTGGCGAAACCACGGTTTGAGTCCGGACGGTTGTCGCCTGTCTTTGCAATGAACTGTTCGCGGCTGATAAAAGAGAAAAATGCGGAAAAATAGTGCCCCACGGGAGTACCCGACTGTTGCAGAGGGGTAATGATTGCTTCCAGCTCCGGCTTAAGATATTGATGAAAAAGTTTTCCGTCCAGTTTGTTGGTGTTGATGACGTCAATTGACATATGGCTTTGGATTTGAGGCCATAATCCTTTTCGTATGTTTTGTTCCTGGTATACGATTTGGTTGCGTAGGGTCATCAGGTTACGTAATTCTTGTGTGCTGACTCGCTCATCATACAGGTACGGATATTTGCTGTAAAGCAGAAATGTGCGGATTTTTGTACGGGAGAGGTTAAGGTTGTAGTGTACAATTTCTTTATAGAGGGCCATCTGCAATACATGTGTACGGCGGGGACGGTGGTTGTATTCATCTATTTTCCCGCTTTTCAGCTCAATGATGCAGGTGTGATCGTCGCTCATCATGTCAAGGCGTCCGCGTAAACCGAGGGCGGGACACACAAATGAAGGTTCCAGTAGCAGATGTGCTGTATCAATGTGTATGTCGGCCTGTCGGAACGTGTTGTTGAGCGTTTCTGCAATGTGGTCAAAATGCTGGTGGGCTTCGTTAAAGAATTTGGCATTTACTTGGGTAGAGCAACTCAGGTAGCCTAAGATGTTGTTATGGAAAGCATTTTGAATAGCTTCTTCGAAAAGATGCTGATTGGGCGTGTCGGTATGGTGCAGACAAGTGTCAACAAATTGGTTGGTGGCGTCACCCAGCAGTTGCGGAGTATGGGTAGTTCGGGGGCGGAACTTGTTGATCAGATAGTTGTATGGGTGGTGGCCGTAAGGTCGCAGACATGCAGTCAGGGAAGTCACGTCAATCAGAAAATCCGGTTCGTAGATGATGTAAAGTGGATGTAGAATTTGCTCTTCGTCCGCAATCGTATCAATCAGATTCAGTGTTGTTCCGGGGGAAAGCCATGTTGACATTTCAGGGAAATCATTCAGAGCAACGCGTTGGGCCGGTTCAGAGTTGCGGGCTGAATGAACAAG
The DNA here is from genome assembly GCA_000438115.1 of Prevotella sp. CAG:617. Taxonomy (GTDB): domain Bacteria; phylum Bacteroidota; class Bacteroidia; order Bacteroidales; family Bacteroidaceae; genus Alloprevotella. Next base: position 61,834 of record FR903596.1, read on the forward strand.
AAGGTGGTCCGTATGAACAGCTTCTACATTTACCCTCATGATTCGCTCTGTGGAGGTGTGCGAGTGTGGAGTTGATGTGGCTGCGCATTGTTGTAGCAGATTCAGGGGAATGCCAGTTGTTGAAAAGTGGTTGATGAATAAAGCCAGGGCATATTCATCTTCTTGCAAACCGTGGGTTGTCGGCTTTTCCTGAAGATTCAGAATGGCATGGGCATGGCGCCTGAAAGCGTCAATATGGCGTATGTTAAAATGAAATTCACGGCCTATGGCCTGCAAACGTGAAAACAGACTGGTAAATTCAGCATGAAAATCCTGGGAAAGTTCCGAACAGGCTCTTTTGAAAAGTGCCTGATATGCCGCATATTTTTGCAGAAGCGAGCAGGAGGCTTGTCGTGTTATCAGAAATTCCTGTGCATAATTATTGGACAGCATTTTGTAGCTCATCTGGAGTCATAATGTGATTCTTTTTGGTGAATCGGTTGTGTTTCGTGGCTTTTACAGGTGTTGAGTGTATGTCGTTGAATCCGGCTCCTGCTTCAACCGAACCGCCATAACGTCGCCATCGCTCGGTGACGGAGTTGACGTAGTTGTAAGTCTCAGAACCGATCATATAACCGTTTTTGACAACGGGGTCACGGTAATATTGGGGTTGTGAAAGACGCAATACGTAGGGGCCTACATCTTTCCAGGAGGTCGGGTCGCCTCCGTATTTTCTTGTTAAAGCCATGGCGTCACGAATGTGTGCTAATCCTCCGTTATAGGCAGCCAGTACAAAATTGATTCGTTCGGCACGGTTCCTGATGTCGTTGAAATGGTTGGAAAGAAAACGTATGTAGCGGGCTGCGGTAGCGATGTTCTCTTCCGGATTATAAAGATTTTCTGCAGAAACACCGAGTTGTCCAGCTGTGGAAGGCATAATTTGCATGAGCCCACGAGCTCCGGCCCATGATACGGCCTGCGGGTCGAACCCTGATTCCTGGTAACATTGGGCAGCAACAAGGCGCCAGTCCCATCCGGTGGTGGCTGAGGCTTTTTTGAAAAGGTGGTCGTAATTTGAAATAATGCCTTTTTCGCGCGAAAGGTATGGTGCATGTACCTTACGTCGTACGTAGTCGCGTTTGGCGTAGGTGTTGCGGGCTTTTTTTTGTATGCTTTTTATATGGTCCGGCTTGTACCATTTGTTCAACGCATCAGCCAGATGCTTGGAGTCAGTGCTTACGGCCCAGGAGGTCTGTTGTTTTTTGTCGGCAGCTCCGCAAGCCAGCAAGTGGTTCTTCTTGATGGTGCTTAGGGGCAGTTGGACACAAATGATGTCTATATCGCCGTCGTTCAGTTTGCGTATCAGATCGGCGGTGTCTTTACCTAACTCGACTTGCAGTTGTAATCCTTCTGTTTGGGCGAAGTCGGAAATAAGGGCATATTGAAGTCCGAGTTCCATGCCACGGTATTCATAGTATGTATCAGGTCCGCTAAGAGTACCGATTATACTTTCACCTGATGAAAGCAATTGTTCATATTCGTTGGAATATGCCGGGGTGTTTTCTGCACCAAATGCAGAGTTATGCGCTTTTTTTTCTTTGCTTCCACAGGAAATCAAGAGAAAAGTTGTGAATAAAAAAACGAATAGATATTTCAATTATTTGTAATTTTGCGAGTGGAGCTGCCTGTTCGGCAGTTTGCATTATTGCGATTATCGCAGCAAAGTTACGAATTTAAAAGATATCCTGTATGGTAAAGCATATCGTATTATTTCAATTGAAAGATGAACTGACAGCGCAAGAAAAAAATGAGATATATCTCCAGTTCAAGCAAGGCATAGAGGCACTTCCTTCTCAAATTCCATCGATTAAGCAGATATTTGTCGGACGCAATGTTAATCCGGACGAGGCTTGGGATATTTGTTTGAATGGAGATTTTGCTACTCTGGAAGAGGTTGTGGCATATGGAAAGAATCCGATCCATCTGAAGGTGTCTGTCGCATTGAAACCTCATTTGAAAGGTCGCAGTTGTGTAGATTATGAATTTTGATGACCCAATAAAAAGTCAGTATTATGATATTATCCATGACGGGCTACGGAAAGTCCGAAGCAGTTTTTGAAGGAAAGAAGATTCATGTTGAGATAAAGTCGCTCAATAGCAAGAGTCTGGATTTGTCAACACGTATAGCCCCACTTTATCGGGAAAAGGAAATAGAAATCCGTAAGATGGTGGCAGCAGCCTTAGAACGCGGAAAGGTTGATATGAACGTTTGGGTGGAAAAAACGTTGCAGAGCAGTGCCTCAATTAATGAAGAGGCTGTACAGAATTATGTTCAGCAGATTCGTCAGATTAGTCAGAATTGCGGCATTAGTGAACCGCAGAATAATTGGTGGGAAGTCATGGTGCGCTTGCCGGAGACCTTACTTTCCTCACAGGTTGAAACCTTGGATGAAGCAGAATGGGAAGTCGTAAAAAAAGCAATTGAAGAGGCTTTAGACAATTTGCAGGATTTCCGTCGGCAGGAGGGAGCCGCGTTGGAGCAGAAGTTTACCCAGAAACTGGATAATATAGAATGTTTGCTTAAACAAATAGAGACATATGAAACGACCCGCGTGGCCAAAATCAAGGAACGTATTATCAGTGGGCTTTCAGAGTTGAAGGCTGTGGCTTATGATCAGAATCGTTTGGAGCAGGAACTTATTTATTATATAGAGAAGTTGGATATTAGTGAGGAGAAACAACGCTTGGCCAATCATTTGAAGTATTTTCGCGAAACTATGGCTGATGGTCATGCTCAAGGAAAGAAATTGGGATTCATCGCACAGGAGATGGGACGCGAAATCAATACCACGGGTAGCAAAAGTAATCAGGCAGAAATGCAGAACATCGTGGTGAAGATGAAAGACGAACTGGAACAAATTAAGGAACAAGTGCTGAACGCATTATAAGGATTACTCATCAAAACAAATATGGCTCGAGGAAAGGTTATTATTTTTTCTGCTCCGAGTGGAAGCGGAAAGAGTACGATTATAAATCAAGTAATGCAAGTTGTGCCGAATTTGCATTTTTCTATTAGTGCAACCAGTCGCGCACCTCGTGGAGCGGAGCGCAATGGCGTAGAATACTTCTTTTTGTCTCCTGAAGAATTCAAACAGAAAATTGCTGCTGACGAGTTCTTGGAATATGAAGAGGTATATGCGGACCTTTTTTATGGTACTTTGAAAGAGCAGGTAAATGAACAACTGGCTCGAGGTGAAAACGTTATTTGCGACGTTGACGTTAAAGGTGCACTTAATATTAAACATTATTATGGTGAGGAAGCCATGAGTGTATTTGTTCAGCCGCCTTCAGTAGAAGAACTGCGTCGGCGACTGGAAGGGCGCGGAACGGATTCGGCAGAAATGATAGAAAAACGTTTGTCACGTGCTGCTTATGAGTTGGAATTCGCTCCCCGTTTTGATTATATAGTCATTAATGATAAATTGGAAAAGGCTTGCGAAGATACTCGACGAATTATTGAAGATTTTTTGGCAAAATAGGAATTTGTTATGCAAGTAGGTCTGTTGGGAGGATCGTATAATCCTATACATAATGGACATATAGAATTAGCGCAATGGATCCTGAACCGAGGATTAGTGGATGAAGTGTGGCTGATGGTTTCACCGCAAAATCCGCTTAAGCAGAACGTGAATCTTTTGCCTGAAGATGTACGGCTGAAAATGGCACAGGTGGCAGTGCAGACATATCCTGGCATTAGAGTTTCGGATTTTGAGTTTGGTTTGCCGCGTCCGTCGTATACTTGGAATACTTTGCAGCTTCTGTCTGCACAATATCCAAATCATACGTTTAGTCTGATTATTGGTAGTGACAATTGGCGCATTTTTGATAAATGGTACAAGGCAGATGAAATTATACAACGTTATCGTATCATTGTTTACCCAAGACAAGGAAGTAATGACGCGAAGTCATTGCAAATGGCTCATCCTCATGTACAATATGTAGAAGCGCCGTTGTATCCGATTAGTTCTACGCAAATTCGAGAAAAAATAAAAATAGGCGAGGATTGTTCTGCGTATTTGCCGCAATCAGTTTATAGCCTTATACGCGAAAATGGTTATTATGTCTAATCTGTATATAGGGGATTCATAAATAGACCAAACGTTTTTGTATCGTTTTTTAATGATAAAAAGTTTTGTATCTGTTTTCGCGAATGTATTCGAAAAAATATATTTACCTTTGCGGTAATTTTCATAAAAACAAGAATAATGATTAAGATCACATTTCCCGACGGCTCTGTCCGTGAATATGAAAACGGAGTAACAGGCCTGCAAATTGCAGAAAGTATATCTTCCCGACTGGCTCAGGATGTTTTAGCTTGTGCAGTAAATGATGAGATTGTCGAGTTGAATCGTCCGATTAACGAAGACGCATCCATCAAGTTGTTTAAATGGGATGATGCAGAGGGAAAGCATGCTTTCTGGCATACTTCAGCTCACTTGATGGCTGAAGCATTACAAGAACTTTATCCTGGCACACAATTCGGCATAGGTCCTGCCATAGAAAATGGATTTTATTATGATATTATGCCACCTGAGGGTATTTCCATTTCTGATGCAGATTTTTCAAAAATCGAAAAGAAAATGGAAGAATTGGTGCAACGTAAGGAAGAACTGGTGCGCAAGTCTATTTCAAAGGCCGATGCTCTTAAATTCTTTGCGGAGCATGGACAAACTTACAAGAATGAATTGATTGAAGACTTGGAGGATGGACACATTTCAACATATACTCAAGGAGCATTTACTGATTTGTGTAGAGGTCCGCATTTGATGAATACCGCTCCCATTAAGGCTATTAAAGTATTGTCGGTATCATCTGCTTATTGGCGGGGAGACGAGAAACGTCCTCAAATGACACGTATCTACGGTATAACCTTCCCTAAGAAAAAAATGCTTACCGAATATCTTACCATGTTGGAAGAGGCAAAGAAACGTGACCATCGTAAGATTGGTAAGGAAATGGAACTCTTTATGTTCTCTGATTTGGTAGGGAAGGGCTTGCCTATATGGTTGCCGAAGGGAACGGCATTGAGGCTTCGTCTTGAAGATTTCTTGAAAAAGATCCAAAAGCGCTTCGGATATCAGCAAGTCATGACTCCTCATATCGGTAGCAAGAACCTCTATGTGACATCCGGTCATTATGCCAAATATGGTAAGGATTCTTTCCAGCCTATCCATACACCTGAGGAAGGCGAGGAATATATGTTGAAACCGATGAACTGTCCGCATCATTGCGCCATTTATGCATGGAAACCGCGTAGTTATAAAGATCTTCCTTTGCGCATTGCCGAATTCGGAACGGTGTACCGTTATGAGCAGAGCGGAGAACTTCACGGATTGACACGAGTTCGTGGCTTTACGCAGGATGATGCTCATATTTTCTGCGCACCGGATCAGGTGAAGGAAGAATTCCTCCGTGTTATGGATATTATTATGATAATCTTTAAAGCGCTGAATTTTGAGAATTTCGAAGCACAAATTTCTTTGCGCGATAAAGTAAATCGTGAAAAATATATTGGTAGTGAGGATAATTGGGAGAAAGCCGAAAATGCTATTATAGAAGCTTGTCAGGAAAAGGGTTTGCAGGCAAAAATTGAATATGGTGAAGCTGCTTTCTATGGTCCTAAACTTGACTTTATGGTAAAAGATGCTTTGGGACGTCGTTGGCAGTTGGGAACCATTCAGGTGGATTATAATTTGCCGGAGCGTTTTAAATTGGAATATACCGGTACGGATAATCAGAAACATCGTCCGGTTATGATTCACCGTGCGCCTTTCGGTTCGATGGAGCGTTTTGTTGCAGTTCTGATTGAGCATACCGCCGGACGTTTTCCATTATGGTTGACTCCTGATCAAGTGGCAATTTTGCCTATTTCTGACAAATTCAATGATTATGCACGAAAATTGCATGATTATTTTGAGGAAAACGAAGTACGTTCATACATTGATGATCGTAGCGAAAAGATCGGTAGAAAGATTCGTGACAACGAATTGAAACATACGCCTTACTTGTTGGTTGTAGGTGAAAAAGAGTTGGAGAACGGTACCGTTTCCGTACGAAAACAAGGCACGGGCGAGCAATATAGCATGAAATTCGAGGAATTTGCAAAGAAAATTAATGAAGAAGTCATTGAAATGACAAAAAACTATTAACTTTGCAGCGCTAAAAAAGAGTAGTCATAAAAAACAAAAGCAAGAAAGACCGAAATATTTGAATGAAGAACGATAAATTAAAGTTCCAGTATCGTATTAACGATCAAATTAGTGCTCGCGAAGTTCGAATCGTAGGAGACGATGTTGAATCTTCTGTGATGCCCATTGCAAAAGCTTTGCAGCTCGCTGAACATAAAGGACTTGATTTGGTGGAGATTTCTCCGAATGCCGATCCTCCTGTGTGTCGTTTGATTGATTACTCTAAATTTCTTTACCAGCAGAAAAAGCGTCAAAAGGAATTGAAGGCTAAACAGGTGAAAATTGAGGTCAAAGAAATTCGTTTTGGACCACAAACCGATGATCATGATTATCAATTTAAACTGAAACATGCCAAGCAGTTCCTCAGTGATGGGGATAAAGTCAAGGCATATGTGTTCTTTAAAGGTCGTAGTATCTTGTTCAAAGAGCAAGGAGAAGTATTGTTGCTTCGCTTTGCAAACGATCTTGAAGATTACGGCAAGGTAGAGCAAATGCCTGTGCTCGAAGGTAAACGTATGTTTTTGTTCATTGCACCCAAAAAAACTGCTGCTGCTAAAAAAGCCGCTGAAGTTGCTGAGGTTACCAAAGTAGCAGAACGTGTTCCTAAGGCAGCACCTGCGGTAAAGGCTCCAAAAGAGTATCAGGGACCGCGAGTAGAGGGTGAAGATTAAGAAGATAAAAAGAATGCGCGTTGTGTCATGGTATCACGCAACCGCCTTAAGTTTCATATATTAAAAACAAACAAAAATGCCAAAAGTAAAGACTAATTCCGGTGCAAAAAAAAGATTCGCTCTTACCGGAACAGGTAAAATTAAAAGACAGCATGCTTATCATAGTCATATCTTGACTAAGAAGACGAAGAAGCAGAAACGTAATTTGGTTCATACCGGATTGGTACATTCAACCAATAAAAAGCAGGTACGTGAATTGCTTTGTCTGAGATAAACTAATTGTCAAACATTTAAAAGTAGAACCGAATGTTTAGCTTAAAGATCGTCGGATGACGGCGCTAGCATTCAAAAAAATTAAGTTATGCCAAGATCAGTAAATCATGTCGCTTCAAGAGCGAAAAGAAAAAGAATCCTGAAATTAACCCGTGGTTATTACGGTGCACGTAAAAACGTTTGGACCGTTGCTAAAAATACTTGGGAAAAGGGTCTTACCTATGCTTTCCGTGATCGCAAAAACAAAAAACGCAATTTCCGTGCTTTGTGGATTCAGCGTATCAATGCTGCTGCAAGATTGGAAGGTATGTCATATTCTCAGTTGATGGGAGGTTTGCATAAGGCAAATATCGAAATCAGCCGCAAAGTTTTGGCCGACCTTGCAGTAAATAATCCTCAGGCATTTAAAGCAATTGTAGAAAAAGCAAAGTAAGGATTATAAATATTGTCAGTCAGGAATAACCTATATATAATTCCCAATACACCAATACACTTAAATTTCCTGATTGATATAAAGCAATAAAGCCGCTCGAGTCCGTGAGGATTTGAGCGGCTATTTTTAGTTCGATGATTTTTATTGGGGCGTTCGTTTTTATTTAGTCGATGGAAATATAATTGCAATCGTTTTTTTCTATGTACCGGTTGAATTTAAATCGAGGCATACTCAATGCCATTCCAGCGTAAATAAAGCCATTAATGTTTAGTATTTTCTGTATTTTTTGCTTTTTGTCAAGCTCTGCGGCTCGGCATATGAATCCAGTGTAGAAGTGCGCTACTCCTAATGCTTCTGCCATTAACGAGGCGTTTTGATACGCTAAGTTAGCGTCATGACAAGCAAAGTTGTTGCGTTTTTCTGTGTAGAATAGGATTAGGGCTTGAGCGTTTCGTAAGATGTGGTCGTAACCGTTCTTGTATTCATTTTCAATTCGTTCAAAAACCTTTACATATTTGTATTTCTGTGGGATTAGTCTTTTGGAAAACAAGCGAATTAATGGATAGTTCAATATGCGGGTCGCTTTCACAAAATTGTTTATGGTAGTAGTGCTAATGTTTTGAAGTACCTGAGGGTTGGTAATTGCAATTATTCTTATTTCCTGTAAGTTAGAAGCCGTAGGTGCAAAATGTGCGGCTGTAATAATTTTCTGTAACCAGTCCTTTGGAATAGGATTGGATGTAAAAGCACGATTCGAACGTCTCGTTTTTATGAGTAGTTCTATTTGAAAGGGAGTTGGTAAATCTGACCTGTTAAACGCGTGTATTCGGGCTTGAGGAATGGCTGAATGATGAATTGCGTTTGGGGCACATATAGCTGCGCAGTGACCGCAGCTTATGCAACCTTTAGTATTTACTTCAATATGTCCGGATTGATTTTCATAAAATAGTAGTTGAGGGCATATCATAATACATTTTTTGCAGTGTATGCACAGGCTGCTATCAATGGTAATATTCTTTTTCATAGTCAGTAAGGGATGAAATGTTGAATAATAAAGGCCATCTCAAAATTGCAATGAGACGGCCTTGTATATCTTCTCGTGTGCTGTCGTGTAAGGCTATTTCTGGTTGGGTACGAGATAGCGGTCTTTGGTTTGTTCTACAATAACTTTTCTGAATGACTGTGGGAAACCTGTGCGCTGTGGAGGAACGGCTAAGCCGTCTTTCGTGCGCTCAAACTTTCCGTTCTTTTCCGGTTTGACAGTCTGGTCATTGTATTTCATAATCAGGTATTCGCCAAAAGTCTTCCACGTATTCAGCATGTCTTCAGCTGTACGGTTACTATATTCGTTCAGGTATTTTTTTGCGGCCTGTTGGTCGGAGTTCCACAATTCCAAAGCTTTCTGTTCAACAGCCTTTTGTTGTGTAAGGTAACTTGCTTCCAGTTCGTTTCTTTTGGATTCCAGACTGGGGAACATCTGACTGTAGCGTGGGTATACCATATTGGAAACCCAGTTGCATACCCAAAAAGCCGATTTCCACGAGAATGTGGTGTCTGACGCTGTTCCTTCAGCATAGCATGTTGGAACATCCGTGGTACTACAATATATGGGGGTATAAGCCACCATGTTGGCGTCGTCATTACCAAACCATTCAATACCGCCGATGGCATCGGGTAGGTATGAACGCAATTGAGCTACTAAAGTAAAGCCCGTTTGCTGGGTTGCAATGGGACGTTCGTTGAAATACTGTTTGCCGTTGTATTCCCAAGTTAGCGGTGTTGTTCGATAGGGTGATTCGTATTCTCCACAACTAATGTCTGAAGTCATATCAAAAGGTGTTCCTTCATAGTGGTCGCGCATGGACATCATCACGTCGTGAACAGAAAGTTTTTTCTTAGGCTTGAAGAACAGAGGCATGGGTTCTTCTTTTTTCTGGCTGGTACCGGAAGCATAGGCCAGGTATTTGTCCATACCGTCAACCCATTTATTAAAGAAACTCCATACACGTGCTTCGCAAAAACGGAGTTCAGAAAAACCTGCAGGGCAGTAGGCATCAGCAAAGCTGAAATCTTCGTCCTTACCGTTGAAGTATCCTTTTTTGCGGGCAAATGTGATGACGTCCTTGGCATACATGACGTTTTGTTTGTCCTTACGGTCAAACTGATGGATACGGCTCTGGTTGGCGTGAGCGCAAATACAATCGTCCGGAATCCGAACAGCAACCCATACGGTGCCTTTTTCTTTGGGACCTTTTCCAATCATTTCCAAGATCCAGGCTTCATTCTTGTCGGCTACCGTAAAGGTTTCACCTTCGCTGTTATATCCATATTTGTCGGTCAGCGAAGTCATTACTTCAATGGCTTCACGCGCTGTTTTTGAACGTTGCAGGGCAATAGACATCAGACTGACATAGTCTATGATTCCGTTGGGATTTACTAATTCTAGTCGTCCGCCAAATGTGGTTTCGCATATGGATACCTGAAATTCATTGATATTACCAATTACACTATATGTTTCTGGTGCTTCATCAATTTGTCCCCAATAGTGATTGGTGTCGCCGTCATAAATGTCACGTTTGGTCCCTTTGGGATGTTTGGCTGCGGGATATCTCCTAAGGAAACCGTAGAGCCCGAAGTTATCAGCATTGTAGGTAACAATGACAGAGCCATCAGTTGATGCGTTTTTTCCTACAATCAGATTGGTGCAGGCGTCAGTGGTTATGGCATTTGAACCTGTCAGCAGGGCTGTCAGCAGCAGAAATATCTTTTTTATTTTCATCTTGATGTATTTAGCAGGCTTTAAACGACATATCCAGACCTTTTACGGAGTGTGTCAGTGCACCTACCGAGATAAAGTCAACACCACATTCAGCATAGTCCCGAATGGTGTCGTAGGTGATACCGCCACTTGATTCCGTTTCGTAGCGATGATTGATCATGGACACAGCTTTTTTTGTATCTTCCGTATTGAAGTTGTCCAGCATAATGCGGTCAACACCGCCGTGGTTGAGTACTTGCTGTAATTCATCGAACGAGCGGACTTCAATTTCAATTTTCAGGTCGAGTCCTTTATCTTTCAGATATTGATGACATTTGTCCAATGCAGCGTCTATTCCACCAGCAAAATCAATATGATTGTCCTTGAGCAGAATCATGTCAAACAGTCCGATGCGATGATTTACTCCGCCACCTATTTTTACCGCTTCTTTCTCCATCATTCGCATGCCAGGGGTCGTTTTGCGAGTGTCAAGTATGCGGGTATTGGTTCCTTCCAGTTTTTTTACGTATTTGGAGGTCATGGTTGCGATACCACTCATGCGCTGCATGATATTTAGCATGAGTCGTTCGGTTTGAAGCAGACTCCGCACCTTTCCGCTTACAATCATAGCTACGTCTCCGGGTTTTACTGGAGTTCCATCTTCTATAAGCACTTCCACTTTCATGGTTGGATCAAAACGGTTGAATACTTGCTGGGCAACACGTATGCCGGCCAGAATTCCGTTTTCTTTGATGATTAGCTGTGATTTTCCCATTTCATCATCTGGGATACAGCATAGAGTAGTGTGGTCGCCATCTCCAATATCTTCAGAAAAGGCCAGATCGATTAATTTGTCATTAAGTTCGTCTACTGTGTACATAATTTTTTTATGGATTAATGTAATAAAATTTCCTCTGGTGGTTTCAGATTCTTTCCAGTACGGTTCGTATCAGGTCGTGCATACGTTGTTGGTAATCTACCATCGCTTTTCCTGCAATGCGGTTTGCAATAACCATGCAACAGGTCATGGCTTTATGTCCAAGCAGTTTGGACAGGCCGGCTACGGCACTGCTTTCCATTTCAAAATTCGTGACATGCAGTCCCTGATAGATATAGGTTTCGATTTTTTTATTTTGCAGAGGGTCGGCCAATGGTATGCGCAATTGTCGGCCTTGAGGACCGTAAAATCCACCGCATGATACAGTAATGCCTTTTACCATATCCGTTTCGGCAATGCGTTGCAGAAGTTCCTCGTCGGCATTTACCACGTATGGGTGGGCAATGCATTGGGCATCCTTCCATTGCATGTGTGACAAGAATTCTTTTTCAGCCTGGGTGTCACACACTTCGTCGCGCCTGCCGTAAAAGTTAAGTAATCCGTCAAAACCTATACTCATTTGGCTGGCAATGAAACTCCCCTCCGGTGTATATTCTTGCAGGCCGCCGCAGGTTCCGATACGTACAATTTCGAGTTGTCGCAATTGGGACTTTACGCAACGCTGGTTAAAATCAATGTTGGCCAGCGCGTCTAGTTCGTTGAGTACAATATCAATGTTGTCGCATCCGATTCCGGTGCTGACTACGGTGACGCGTTTGTTCTTATAGCGCCCCGTCAGACTGTGGAATTCACGGTTCTGACATCTGCTTTCAATATCTTCGAGATATTGGGCAATAAGTTCCACCCGGCCGGGGTCGCCTACCAGTATGATTTTGTCTGCCAGTTGCTCGGGCAGCATGTGCAGATGGAATATGCTTCCATCGTTATTTATGAGTAGTTCTGAAGGGGGAATGGTGTTCATGGCTGAAATCGTGTTGGGGAGAAACTTATTGTCAAAGTTTTTTTATTTGAGTTCTAATTTGCGGATCTGGTTGAGCAGCTGTGCGTTGTTCTCTGTTTGCTTTTGTATCGTTGTTTCCAACTTGAGAATCGTATTCTTTAGCTGTTGAGCCTGCTCTTGAGGTGTTTGGGCATATTGCATGCGTAAACGTTCAAGGGTTTCTTTTACTTGTGCCAGGGATTTGGTGGCTTCGTTCCATGTCGTGGCCAGTTTGGCGGCTTCAGCTACTTTGAAATCACTGGTTGAGGTGTATACATGGCGGTTGTCAAGAATACATTTGGTAAAGAATTTATTCTTGTTTTGAGCATTGTCGTTGCTGGCTTTTTGCAGACGTGCCATAGCCTCTTGTCTGGCGGACTGGTTTTCGCGTGTGTATGATGCGGCAGCAAAACGGGCCACGTTCTTTAATTGATTGTCGTCCATTTCTTCTGCCAGATATACGTCTTTTGTATCATTGGGGATGAAGATGTAAATGCAGACTTTGCCATCGGGTTGGTAACGGTCGGAAGCAAACCAGCCAATGTTATTGGGCTCGTCAATGACGAGCATATAGTCGTTGTATGGTGAGTTGAAAGGCATTCCCAGATTTTCCGGCTTCAGGTATTCGCGGTTGCCGGAGTTGTATCGGGTAACGAACAGGTCGTATCCTCCCAGGCTTTCAGGGCCGTTCTCCGCGAAGTACAGCGTAGTGCCGTCCGACATCATAAAGGGATAGTCCTGCTGACCCAGTCTGTTATTCAGGCCGCTGAGCGATGTTGAAGTAACCCACTGGTTGTCAATTTTGTCGGCGCGGTGTATTTTTAGTCGGCCGCTGCTGTCGGGCGCGGCATACAGGATAAGGTCGTTCAGGTCATTGGTAAAGAAGGTTTTTCCCGTTTTTCCTTTCTTTATGCTGGCCGGTAGGTTGGTGGTTGCCGACAGATTTCCTATATCTGCACTGAGCCGGTAGGCCTTGAGAAATTGCTGCTTGTCTGCGATGATGCTGTCTATAAATACAACCTTTTCAATGCCATTCATCATATCCAGTCCGGCATTGGCCTTGTTCAGCTCGTTTTGTAGTGACGTAACGTCTCGCTTATTGCGCTTGGCTGTTGTAATCTCTTTTTGCAGCAGTGTGGCTGCGTCTTCAAAATTGTATTGCTGGATGGCTTTTTCCGCCGCTGTCAGTTCTTTGCTGTTCTTCACGGGGGTAGAGGTAGTATTTTGTGCTTGCAGACCTGATGTGATGCACATGGAAATAGCGAGCAGATAAATCTTTTTCATGTTTACAGACTTCTATTTTAAGCCAAAAATACAATAATCTTTCCAATAAATTCTCGCGTTCTTTTATATATTTTGTATTTTTGTGGTCAAACTGGAATAAATTAGGCATGAATGCTTTATGTATTTGGCAAAGTCGTCATACTCATCTGTTGAAGGTGGCGATATTTTTTGTGTGTTTAGTTTGGGGGCGCGTAGCTTTTGCACAGGTAGGGGAGTCACGCAGCCAGCTGGATGTGGGTTTTAATGGCGGTCTTGCCATGAACCACATATCGTTCGATCCCACCATTAAGCAAAAACTGCATATGGGACCAACATTCGGAGTAACGTTGCGTTATACGTGTGAAAAATATTTTGCAGCAGTTTGTGCTTTACAGATAGAATTGAATTATGCCCGCCTGGGGTGGCGTGAAAATATCAGAAGTTCGGCCGATGAGCCGTTGCCCGACCGCTATCAGCGCCATCAGGATTATATGCAGCTGCCTATGTTGGCCCGTTTGGGCTGGGGCAAGGAAGATAAAGGTTTTATGGTTTATTTTCTTGCCGGTCCGCAGTTGGGATATTGTTTCTGTGAAAAAACGGAGCAGAGTAAGGAATGGACTCTTAACCCTGACGGAACGCCTGACCGGCCTAATAATTTCAGTGCACAGTATTCCATGCCGATAAAAAATAAAATTGACTATGGTATTACGGCCGGATTGGGAGCAGAGTTCAGTTCTTCAATAGGGCATATTATGCTTGAGGGGCGATATTATTATGGTTTGGGTGATATTTACGGTAATTCCAAGAAAGACGTTTTTTCCCGCTCCGCCAATGGCGTTATTGTGGCCAAAATGACTTACCTGTTTACCGTAAAAAAGTGATAACAAGGTTTGCCTCATAGGCATTGTAAGTATTTTGCGGTTAATTTAAGGAGATAAGGCTGAGGGTGTGATTGCGCATCCCGGCATATAGTAAAAACAACCCGGCACTTTCATTAAACAAAGTGCCGGGTTGTTTTTACCGTATGCCGTCTGTTTTTTCGAGTTCCTCAATAAGTTTTCTGGCAGTTGATATCTTTCGGGATTAGGGGGTGTAGAATCTGTGGAAGAGAATCATACGGATTGGCGGGAAAAGAGGTCGCACGGAACTCTTATGTTATCGGCGGGATGTGTCAGAGAGCAGAAAAAAACCGAAACTACCGGACGTTTTTTCCGTCGGTAATTTCGGTTGGATAAGAGGTATATAAATGTATGTCTGTATTAACGTACGAACAACATTTCGCGATATTTGGGCAGGGTCCACATCTCGTCTTCCACAATCAGTTCGAGTTTGTCAATGTGGTAACGGATTTTTTCCATAGCCGGAACAATCTTGTCGTGATATTGGATGGCTTTTTCGCGAATATCCTCGATTTTGTTAATGATTTTACGCGTTTCTACCATGTCTTCCACGTGGTCTACAATGAAATTGGTGTGTTTGTTGATTTTTTCAATCAAAGTCCGGTTGTAGGCCGAAAGTTCTTCTGCTTTTTCTTTGGGATAAACGCTCAGAATTTTCGAAACGTTGTCAACCAGTTCGCTCTGGTATTTTGTGGCCACCGGAATAATGTGATTCATGGAGAGATCGCCCAGTACGCGGGCTTCAATTTGCACTTTCTTCTGGTAGGTTTCCCATTTGATTTCGTTACGTGCTTTCAGTTCGGCTTCTGTCATCACTTTCATCTTGGTGAACATGTCGATGGAAGTCGGGTCAAGATAGCGGTCGAAGACGAGCGGGCAGCTGGTTTCGCAGTCGAGGCCGCGACGGGCTGCTTCAGCCTTCCATTCCTCGCTGTAACCATTTCCGTCGAAGTGGATGGGCTTGCAGGTCTTGATATCTTCACGCAAAACGTCCAGTATAGCACTGATTTTTGATTCACCTTTTTCGATGAGTGCATCAACACGGGTCTTGAAGTCGGTCAGGGCTTCAGCTACGGCAGTGTTCAGTACGATCAGCGAACTTGCGCAGTTAGCCATTGAACCTACAGCGCGGAATTCAAAGCGGTTTCCGGTAAATGCGAATGGTGAAGTACGGTTACGATCGGTATTGTCAATGGTCAATTCCGGGATTTGGGGTATATCAAGTTTCATTCCGTGTTTACCCTGCATGGAGAAAAGCTCTTCTTTAGTAGAATTCTCTATTTTCTCAAGCATATCGGAAATTTGCTGTCCAAGGAATGCCGAAATAATGGCGGGGGGAGCCTCATGTCCTCCCAAGCGGTGAGCATTGGTGGCGCTCATGATGGAAGCCTTCAGCACGCCGTTGTGGCGGTAAACACCCATAAGGGTTTCCACGATAAAGGTAATAAAGCGTAAATTGTCTTCAGGCGTTTTTCCGGGGGCATGGAGCAACAGACCGGTGTCAGTAGCCAGCGACCAGTTGTTGTGCTTACCGCTACCATTGATTCCAGCAAACGGCTTTTCGTGGAGCAGGCAGCGGAAACCGTGTTTGCGGGCAATTTTTCGCATGAGCGACATGATAAGCATGTTGTGGTCTACAGCCAGGTTGCACTCTTCAAAAATAGGAGCCAGTTCAAATTGGTTAGGAGCCACCTCGTTGTGGCGTGTTTTGCACGGGATGCCTAATTCAAGTGCTTGTATTTCAAGATCTTTCATGAATTCGGCCACACGCTCGGGGATGGCGCCGAAATAATGGTCATCCATTTGCTGGTTTTTGGCAGAGTCGTGTCCCATCAGAGTTCTTCCAGTCAGCAATAAATCGGGGCGGGCAGCATATAAGCCTTCGTCTATCAGGAAATACTCCTGTTCCCATCCCAAATTGGCCGTAACCTTTTTCACTGCGGGGTCAAAGTATTGCGCTACGGCCGTAGCTGCATGGTCAACGGCAGCCAGTGACTTTTTCAGCGGAGCTTTATAGTCAAGTGCTTCACCGGTGTAGGAAATAAAGACTGTCGGAATCATCAGCGTGTCGCCAATGATAAATACGGGAGATGCTGGATCCCATGCAGAATATCCTCTGGCCTCGAATGTAGAACGAATTCCTCCGTTTGGGAAAGACGATGCGTCAGGTTCTTGTTGTACGAGTTCTTTTCCCGTAAAATTCTCAATCATACCTCCTTTGAAGTCGTGTTCAACAAAAGCGTCATGCTTTTCAGCAGTGCCTTCGGTGAGGGGTTGAAACCAGTGCGTACAGTGGGTTACACCCATTTCCATAGCCCATTGTTTCATGCCAGCTGCCACTTCGTCGGCAACGCCCTTTTCCAATGGAGTGCCGTTTTCAATAACTTCGCGGAGTTTTTTGTAAGTAGATTTAGGAAGATACTTGAACATCTTTTCCTGGTTGAATACATATTTTGCAAAGTATTCGGAAGGACGTTCTTTGGGAATTTTAATCTCAAGCGGTTTTTTCTGAAATGCCGCTTCTACAACCTTGAATCTTAAACTTGACATATTGCGTTTGTTTTTTGAATTGTGGTTTCTTTTACTTATTTCAGCCATTCGGTGATGCGGGCCATTGCCGTTTCGCAGTCTTTGCGGTCGCCAAAAGCTGTGAGTCTGATATAGCCTTCGCCACTGGGGCCGAAGCCGACTCCTGGAGTCGAAACTATGCCTATTTCGGTCAGCATACGTTCGAAGAATTCCCAACTGCTGATTCCGTCTGGCGTCTTAAACCAGATGTAGGGTGCATTTTCTCCACCAAACACTTGCAGACCTGCCTTTTGAAGCGTTTCGCGCATGATGCGTGCATTGGTCATGTAGTATTGAATGGTCTCTTTTACCTGACGCTTGCCCTTTTCTGTATAAGTGGCAGCTGCTGCGCACTGGGTAATGTAGCTTGTGCCGTTAAACTTTGTGCATTGTCGGCGATTCCATAAATGGTTTACAGAAGCCATGCTACCGTCTGAGGTTTTGATATTCAGTTCTTTGGGAACAACGGTAAAGCCGCATCGTACTCCAGTAAATCCTGCCGTTTTTGAGTAGGAATGGAATTCAATGGCGCATTTTTTTGCCCCTTCAATTTCATATATGGAATGCGGTATGGTGGCATCTTGTATGTAGGCTTCATATGCCGCGTCATACAGAATTACGCTGTCATTTTCAAGTGCATAGTCAACCCATTTTTTTAGTTGTTCACGCGTGATAACCGTGCCTGTCGGGTTGTTTGGATAGCATAAGTAGATTAAGTCGACGCGTGTTTCCGGTAACGCCGGAACAAAATTGTTTTCAGCATTGCATGGGCGGTATACAATGCGGTTCCATGTGCCGTTTATCCATTCTCCGGCTCTGCCTCCCATAATGTTTGAGTCAATGTAGACCGGGTATATGGGATCCGTAACACAAACAATGTTTTCTTGTCCGAAAATATCGGTGATATTTCCTGTGTCACTTTTTGCGCCATCATTAATGAATATTTCGTCAATGTCAATTTGTATGCCTTTGGCTTCAAAGTCATGGTGAACAATAGCCTTGCGCAGAAAATCATATCCTTGTTCGGGGCCGTAGCCGCGGAAAGTCTGCTTGTCGGACATTTCATCAACAGCTTGATGCATAGCTTGGATAACGGCGGGAGCAAGTGGTTGGGTTACATCACCGATACCAAGTCGGATAATTTGCATGGATGGCTCTTTTTCTTTAAAAGCGGCTACTTTTTGTGCAATATCTGCAAAAAGATAGTTTTTTTGTAATTTCAGATAGTTTTCGTTGATAAATGCCATAATCTATGATGAAAAGTTTAATAACGGAAAATTTAAATTGTGATTTGACCTTCAAAAACGGTTTCGGCTGGGCCTGTCATATAAATATGTTGATCATCTTTCCATTCGATTTCCAGTTCTCCTCCATCCATGATAATTGTCGAATGTTTTCCGTTTCGGCCGGTTAGCGCGGCTGCTACGGCAGTGGCGCAAGCTCCTGTGCCGCAAGCCATTGTTATGCCGGAACCTCTTTCCCAAACTCGCATACGGATTTTTCCGCCGTCCAGTACTTGCGCAAACTCGATGTTGCATCTTTGGGGGAATAACGGGTAATGTTCCAATTGCGGACCTTCAGTCGCGATATCTACCTTATTGATGTCATCAACAAAGATTACGCAATGCGGATTTCCCATACTAACAAATGTACCTTTGTATAGGTGTTCGTGAGTTCGGATCAGTTCATCCTGCATCTGTCCGTTTTCAGTGGCGAGTTGTTGGGGGGCGCTTATGATGGGCGCATCCATATCCACTGTTACACTTTCTACTTGGCGGCTTTGATCCGAAATATGCAACTGCAGGATTTTGATACCGGAAAGTGTTTCCAAACTTATGGTGGTCTTGTCTGTCAAATGCTTGTCATATAGGTATTTTCCTATGCACCGGGAGGCATTTCCACACATCATAGCTTCGGAGCCGTCATTGTTGAAAATCCGCATTGAGAAATCTGCTTTTTCTGATGTTCCGATAAGTACCAGACCATCACTGCCTATGCCTGTATGGTAAGCGCTCCATTTGATAGCTAAATCTTGCGGATTGTCAAGGGGGAAAGCAATGGTGTTGACGTAGATATAGTCGTTCCCCGCTCCTTGCATTTTGGTAAATTCAATGGTTCGTGCCATATGGATAAATGTCTGTCGCTTTCTTATTCTGATGCAAAGGTATAAAAAAAATAATACATTGCATAGATTTTCTGCAAAATATCTTTCAAAAAATAGAAATAAATGATTATTTGCTATCAATATACCAACAAAAAAGACAAAAAACCTTTCAATATTTTGTTTAAACTGACTTTTGCTTACAAAATGGGTTTTGAGATAAATCAGTGAACAGGCAAGAATCCGGCAGATGAGGGAGGTTTGTGGAATGTGTGCTGGTGTATCAAAAAAGATGGCTTGCTGGAATAACAAAGGGCGGACTTTGTTTGAGCAAAGTTTCTTGTTGTTTGAATTAAGTGCCGACTTTTTTCTGTAAAAGGGGAATAGGGAGTTTTATTGCGTCAGTACTTGGGTAATGACAGTGTTGATGCTTAAGGGAGGAATACTTGTTGACTCATATAGAAGATGGATAGCAAGTATTGTATAGCGCTTCGTGAGGAACTCGGGTGGGGGATATGCATTTGGAATATTGCTGAGCATTTTAGATTGAAATAAAAAAAGAGGATATGTCGATTAAGCATATCCTCTTTTACTGTCTTATCTTTTTTGTTAAATTAGTTCTTGAAGAAGTCTTTCACAGCTTCGTTGGGAACCATTTGCTCATCAAAATAGTAAGCTCCTGTTTTCGGGCTCTTTACCATTTTGATAACTTTGGTATAAGAACGTCCGTCAGTTTTACCTGTCTGGAGCGTAGCGACTGTTTTCTTTGCCATGGCTTCTTATTATTTAATTTCTTTATGTACAGTCATTCTTTTCAGAATGGGGTTGTATTTCTTTAATTCTAAGCGCTCAGGAGTGTTTTTACGATTCTTAGTTGTAATATAGCGTGAAACTCCAGGCATACCACTTTCTTTCATTTCGGTACATTCAAGGATTACTTGAACTCTATTACCTTTTGCTTTTTTTCCTGCCATTGTTCTTTAAAAAATTAGGCTAAAACTTTAATGTCTTTCCAATCGCAATAACCCTTGCTCACGGCGTTGTTCAACGCGGCGTCAAGTCCTATTTTATTAATTAAGCGTAAACCTGCTGCGCTAATCTTCAAGCTGATCCAGCAGTCCTGTTCTACGTAGTAGAACTTTTTTGTAAACAAGTTCACATCAAAAGTACGTTTTGTGCGGCGTTTTGAGTGTGAAACATTGTTGCCTATCATGGCTTTTTTACCTGTGATTTGACAAATCTTAGACATCGCTATCTGTTGTTTTGTTTTTTCTTTATAAATATATTCCCAATACGAGGTGCAAATTTACGATATAATTTACTAATACGCAAATGTTTCGCTAAAAAAATGGTTATACTTCTTCTGCTTCCTCGTCTTTGAGCAGGTCGCGCAGCATATGCATGGCTTTATTGACAGCTGCAGCAACGTTTTTATCACGTCCGTTGTCTTCTTCAAGCAGGCAGGTAATTACTTTGTCTTTTGTACCTACTGCTACCCAAATCGTACCTACTTTAATGGTATCTGTACCGGCAGGTCCGGCAAAACCGGTTGTAGCTACCACATAGTCGCAATGGAACAGGTCGGCAGCGCCAGCAACCATTTGTTTTACAACTTCTTCGCAAACGGCGGTCTTTTCTGCAATGATATTAGGGTCAACTTTGAGTAATTCTGATTTTACTTCGTCGGCGTAACAAACCAGACCACCTTTAAAGTAGTTCGAACTGCCCGGAATGGCGGTAATTACGCTTGAGATTCTTCCTGCGGTGCAACTTTCGGCACAAGCCAAAGTCTTACCCGCTTTCCATAACATCTCATTAATGTCTTTGCTGACGATTTTTAAGTCTAAATCCATAGTTATTCTTTATTTTATATTGTTATTCTTGAATATGCCGGTTTTTCAATCGGGCAGAAATCTTTATCTTTATATTTGTAATATCCAGTTATGGCAATCATGGCTGCATTGTCGGTAGTGTAGCTGAACTTTGGAATGTAGATGTTCCAGCCGTTTTTTTCAGCTTTTTCCTTAAATGCATTTCTCAGGCCTGTATTGGCTGAAACTCCTCCGGCAACAGCAACATCCTTGATACCGGTCTGCTTGACGGCAAGTGACAACTTTTTCATTAAAATACTTACTACGGTGTGTTCCAATGAGGCTGCCAAATCTTCCTTGTGATGTTCGATAAAGTCAGGATCATTTTTTAGTTGGTCACGCAGAAAATATAAAAAAGAAGTTTTCAGGCCGCTGAAACTGTAGTTGAGTCCATCAATAACAGGTTTGTTGAATGTAAAGGCTTTGGGATTTCCGCATCTGGCTAGTTTGTCAATAATTGGTCCGCCAGGATAGCCCAGCCCCATGACTTTGGAACATTTGTCGATGGCTTCGCCAGCCGCATCGTCGATGGTTTGTCCTAATATTTCCATGTCGTTGTAGGCGTTTATTTTGACAATTTGAGAATTGCCACCGCTTACAAGCAAGCACAGATAGGGAAGGGGAGGTACAGGGGCATCCAGACTGTCCTTGTCTTTTAGGAACAAGGCAAGAATGTGTCCTTGCAGGTGATTGGCTTCAATAAGGGGAATGCCCAAAGAAACAGCCATACCTTTAGCAAAGGAAACTCCTACGAGCAATGAACCCATCAGGCCTGGGCCCAGAGTTACGGCAATGGCTGACAACTCGGACGCTTTTACACCAGCTTGTTTGAGTGCTTGATCAACCACTGGTACGATGTTTTGTTGGTGTGCTCTTGATGCCAGTTCCGGTACGACACCGCCATAAGCTTTATGGATGGCTTGACTCGCCGTTACGTTGCTGAGTAGCACACCGTTTTTCAGCACAGCTGCTGATGTATCATCACAACTGGATTCAATGCCTAATATAATAATGTCTTCCAATGTTCTTAAATTTTTAATGTGTAAGAATTTCTACTCCGTTTTCTGTCATGAGAAACGTATGTTCCCATTGGGCTGACGGGAGTTCATCTTCTGTGACAACAGTCCATCCGTCTTCCTCGTCAATAAAAACGTGCCAATCCCCCATGTTTAGCATGGGTTCAATAGTGAATACCATACCCGGCACAAGTAACATGCCGTTTTGATGAGAATCATAGTGCAAAACTTCCGGTTCTTCGTGAAATTCCAGTCCTACACCGTGTCCACATAAATCGCGCACTACCGAAAATCCGTTTTTGTGTGCATGTTTGGCAATGGCCCTTCCTATCTCGCCTACAAATCCCCAAGGCTTCGCAGCGTTGGCGCCTATTTCCAAACATTCTTTCGTAACGCGTACAAGCTTTTCTTTTTCAGGAGTGGTCTTGCCGATAATAAACATACGTGACGCATCGCTGTAGTATCCTTTATATATGGTAGAAACATCCACATTGATAATATCACCTTCTTCCAACACTTCGCAGTCGTTTGGAATGCCGTGGCAAACCACTTCGTTGATACTGGTGCACACACTTTTGGGGAAACCTTCATAGTTGAGGGGGGCAGGAATGGCTCCGTGTGAAACGGTATAGTCGTAGACTAATTTATCAATTTCTTCTGTAGTCATGCCTGCGTGTATTTCCTGTTCTATGAGGTCCAATACACCAGTGTTGATAACGCCGGATTGTTTGATTCCTTCAATTTGTTCTGGCGTTTTGATGAGTTTTCGGGTAGGAACCAAGAATCCTTGATTTTGGTATGACAGAATTTTTTTGTCAAATGCGGTGGGCTCTTGTCCCTCAGGGATAGTCCAATTATGCTTTTTTCTCTTGAACATGGATGCTTTTCTTTATGTCATGCAAAGATACAAAAACTGTCGCGAATGTGTTCCCGTGTATGTGCATTCTTTTTTTTGTGTCCTGTGCTTGTTTTATCCGAGTGATTATTGTTTCCGCGTAATGTCAAAGTCCGTATACAGATAGCGTTTGATACTTTTTTTAGGCGTTTTCTCGAATTCTGAATCCATCAGGACAATGCCGGACAGACGTTCATAAGCCGGAAGTATCGTGTTAAGTGTTGTACGGTTTTTTTCCATGATGGCTGGTATGTCATTTTCATTAATACCCTCTTTTCGTGCAGTGTCGAAGTCCGGATGGATTAGCCCGTATAGTTTTTCTCCTTTTTGGATAATGACACATTCGTTGACGTAAGGCATGGCATTAAGCTTGTCTTCAATTTCTTCAGGATAAATATTTTGTCCAGAAGCCCCAAGTAGCATATTTTTGCTCCTGCCTTTCAGGTATAGGTATCCATCTTCATCCATAATGCCGAGGTCGCCGGTGTGATACCATCCATCCTTATCCAAAGCTTGTGCTGTGGCTTCTGGGTTCTTGTAGTATCCCAACATGACGTTGTCTCCGCGTGTTAGCACTTCGCCTACAATGTTGTGTGGGTCGGAACTGTCTATTTTCAGTTCCATGCGTGGTACCACTTGTCCGCATGAGCCTTTTCGGAAAAAATTCCAGTCTACGTAAGTAATTATTGGTGCACATTCAGTAGCTCCATAGCCTACGGTAAATGGAAAATCAATGTCGCTAAGGAATTTTTCAATATCGCTGTTTAAGGCCGCTCCTCCAATAATAATCTCGTATATATTGTTTCCAAAGGCCGTAAGAAGTGCCGTACGTATTCTTTGCTGTATTTTTTTTCGGATTACGGGCACTTTTAGCAGCGCTTTTGTGCTCAGACTTTGCAGTTTGGGCAGCACCGCTTTGCGTACGATCTTTTCTATAATTAAGGGTACAGAAATTACAATGTCTGGTTTGATTTCAGAGAAAGCTTTGAAAATGATCTGTGGTGATGGCGTTTTCCCTAAATAATAAATATGACAACCGGTGCAGAACTCGAAAATAAATTCAAACATCATGCCATACATGTGTGCCATAGGCAAGATGGATATGACTTTGCTGCCGTGCTTTACCTTTATTCCTAATGCTCCTTCTGCAAACAGGAGGTTTGACCAAAGGGCACGGTGAGGAATCATTACTCCCTTTGAGTTGCTTGTCGTTCCGGAAGTGTAGTTGATAAGTGCCAATTCGTTTGGCTTGGCAATATAATAATGTATGTTTTCCGGTGTGAAGGCTTTCGGATATTTTTCGCCAAAAAGCTTGTTAAGCTCTTCATAGGCTTTAGACATTTGCAAGTTACGGGTGTGGATAATTGAAAAGTCCAAAAGACTGAATATGCCGTTCAGATGAGGCATTTGCGTTACATCCAGTTCTTTGCTGATGGTTTCACCCGCAAATAACAGTTTTGCTTCAGAATGGTTGACAATGTCATGAATCTGGTTGGCCTTAAAGTCGTTGAGTATGGGTACAGCAACTGCACCATATGACAAAACACTCATGAAGGCTACAGCCCAGTGGGCAGAATTTCGGCCGCAGAGGGCGATTTTATCTCCTGGTTTGATGTTTGCTTTTTCGTAAAGAATATGCAGCTTTTCAATCAGACATGCCACGTCTTTGTATTGTAGCGTACTGCCTTCATAATCACTGAGTGAACTGTCATGCCAGTAGCTCTTGACGGCTTCCTGAATGTATTCGTTGAAGTTTTCGAAAGATTTCATGGTGGTTTGTTTAATATTTTAGCACAGGGGCTGATGAAAAAAATGTGCCCCGTATGCTGTCCTTACACAACTTGATACAGTTTTGCGCAAAAATACAGAAAAAAAAGCATTTAATTGTCCGTGTGGAAATGTTTGTGGTTGTTTTCTTTCCTTTCATCTAAAAAAAAAGTAATTTTGCAAATGATTATATCTAAAAATACAGAATAAAATGAAACGGATGTTTCTATATGCAGGCGGTTGCCTGGTTATAGTTTTTTGCGTGGTTTACTGGTTGTTTTTTGCTGCAATTTCCTCTGCAGACGAAACCGTTTTTGTGAAAATTGATGCCGATGATAATGTTGATTCGGTTTATGCAAAGGTGAAGAATATATCTCATGCTGTTCCATATGCAGGGTTTAAGTTGACGGCAAAGGCGATGGGGTATGATAATCATGTGCGTACGGGACGGTATGAGGTTAATACAAATATTGGCGCATTTCGTCTGTTGCGTCATTTGAAGAATCGGCAACAGGCTCCTGTGCGTTTGACGATTCCTACCGTACGTACCGTGGAAAGACTGGCTTCTGAATTGTCCAGGCAACTGATGCCGGATTCGACGGCTTGGGCAAACGCCTTGCAAAGTGAAGCTTTCTGCAAGGCGCTGGGGTATGATACATCTACAATTATGTGTGTATTCATTCCCAATACCTATGAAGTGTATTGGGATGTGACTCCCGAAAAATTCTTGCAGAAAATGAAGAAAGAAAGCGATGCTTTCTGGACATCTTCGCGTCGGCAGAAGGCTGCTGATGCCGGACTTACTCCGAACGAGGTGATTGTAGTGGCATCAATCGTTGAGCAGGAAACCGCGAATAATGCTGAAAAACCGATGATTGCAGGTATGTATCTTAACCGCTATCATAAGGGGATGAAACTGCAGGCTGACCCTACCGTAAAGTTTGCTACGAAACAGTTCCAGCTCCGGCGCATTAGTGGTAGTATATTGTTTACAGACAGTCCGTACAATACCTATAAGTATGCCGGGCTTCCTCCAGGTCCTATCTGCATACCTTCAATGGCCAGTATAGAGTCTGTGCTGAATTATGTGCAGCACGACTATTTATATATGTGTGCCAAGGAAGATTTTTCGGGAACACACAATTTCGCGCGCACCTATGCCGAACATCAGAAAAATGCCCAAAAATATACTGATGCCTTGAACAAACGTGGTATTATGGAATAGAACCAAATTGAAGGGCAAATGATATAACTTACTTTTTTTGAGGGGCCTTGCCGTAGGTTTTCAAAAAAAGATTATCTTTGCACTAATATAAGAATACGTTGAATTTCAAAAAAGACAAGATGCACCAAAAAATTATTATTTTGGATTTTGGCTCACAAACTACCCAACTTATCGGACGTCGTGTCCGTGAGTTGGATACATTTTGCGAAATCCTACCTTATAACAAGTTCCCGCATGACGACCCCAGTGTGATTGGCGTCATTCTGAGCGGGTCTCCTTACAGTGTGTACGATCCTGAGGCCTTCAAAGTGGACTTGTCCGAAATTCGAGGCAAGTATCCTGTGCTGGGTATTTGCTATGGCGCCCAATACATGGCGCAGTTGTATGGAGGCAATGTGGAGCCGGCCGGAAGTCGCGAATACGGACGGGCCAACCTGCAATACGTAGAACAGGGTAATCCGCTCTTTGAAGGTTTTGACGACAATTCGCAGGTATGGATGAGTCACGGAGATACAATTACCAGTATTCCGGCAGATTTCCATTGCATAGCCTCAACCGATAAAGTGAAATTTGCAGCCTATCAGGCTGATAACGAAAAACTTTGGGGCGTACAGTTCCATCCGGAAGTGTTCCATAGTACGCAGGGTTCATTGTTGCTGAAGAATTTCGTGGTCAATATCTGCGGATCCAGACAGGATTGGAGTGCAGCTTCGTTTGTTGACAGTACGGTAGCTGAGCTCAAGGAACAGTTGGGTAACGACCGCGTGATTCTTGGTTTGAGCGGTGGTGTCGATTCGTCAGTGGCAGCCGTGTTGCTTAATCGTGCCATTGGAAAGAATCTGACCTGTATTTTTGTGGACCACGGCATGCTTCGCAAGAATGAGTTCCAGAATGTAATGCATGATTATGAGTGCCTGGGGCTGAATGTGGTAGGCGTGGATGCAAGTGCGCGCTTTTTTGAACAGCTTAAAGGTGTAACTGATCCGGAGAAGAAACGCAAAATCATCGGTGCCGGATTTATTGACGTCTTTGAGGAAGAGGCCCGTAAGATTGAGGATGCCAAGTGGCTGGCTCAGGGTACTATTTATCCAGACCGTATTGAGAGCTTGAATATTACGGGAAAAGTAATTAAAAGTCATCATAATGTAGGCGGATTGCCCGAAAAAATGAACCTGAAGCTTTGTGAGCCCCTGAAGTGGTTGTTCAAAGACGAGGTCCGTCGGGTTGGTCGTCAGTTGGGCATGCCTGAGCATTTGATTACGCGTCATCCGTTCCCCGGTCCGGGATTGGCCGTGCGTATTTTGGGCGATATTACTCCTGAAAAAGTGCATGTTCTGCAGGAAGCCGACGATATTTTCATACAGGGACTGCGCGACTGGGGGCTTTATGACCAGGTTTGGCAGGCCGGAGTTATCCTGTTGCCAATCAAGAGCGTGGGCGTAATGGGCGACGAGCGTACATACGAGCGGGCTGTGGCTTTGCGCGCCGTAACGAGTACTGATGCAATGACGGCCGATTGGGCACATTTGCCTTATGAATTCATGGCTAAGGTAAGCAATGAAATAATCAATAAGGTGAAGGGCGTAAATCGCGTATGCTACGATATCTCCTCAAAACCACCTGCAACGATTGAGTGGGAATAATCCGACTCCGGTGGAATAGGAATAGAATATATTATCTCAAGGCGCAATGATACAGTTTTGTAAGTTGCGCCTTGAGTGTTTTTAGGGTAAGTGTTTCCAACCTTTTTTCATATAGATATGTGATTAAAGTTGTCTGGCGAAGAAAAAATCCGGCAACTTGGTGTTTTCGGGTCCGACTTTGTAAAAACAAATTGCCGGGTTGTTTGAATTTGTCGGTAGTTTTTTATGGCAATAGTGCGGACAGGCCGGATGTGAATGGATATTGTTTATAATAAAGGTAGGAGTGGAAGGACAAATGCCGGTGTTGTTAAGGGGGGGGGAGACTTGTTGTATATGGATTTTGGGGGAAAGGCAGAAAAAATGGGGCTTGTGAAGCTGAATTAGCAAATGCAGTTTGCAAATTGATGATGCTCTTTTTACCTAATTGCCGCTTTGCTTTAGAATACGTTGAAAAAGCAAAAAATAAGTGCATTTTTTTAGCTGTGAAAGGTGCGGTTAAAAAAGAAATTCGTAAATTTGTGCTCGGAAGAACGGATATGCTTGTATGGATTCGCGTAAAGGTTGAAAACAGGCATGAAGAAGTTCAGTAGAAAAGTGACACATATTAATCCTTAATTGTAATAATAAAATGATTAAAGTAGGTATTAATGGATTCGGTCGTATCGGCCGCTTCGTATTCCGCGCTGCTCAGTCTCGCGACGATATTCAGATCGTAGGTGTCAATGACCTTTGCCCGGTTGATTACTTGGCTTACATGCTGAAGTATGATACAATGCACGGCGCTTTCAACGGCACTATCGAAGCTGACGTTGAGAACAGCAAGTTGATTGTAAATGGTAAGGAAATCCGCGTAACTGCAGAACGTAACCCGGCAGATCTGAAATGGAATGAAGTAGGTGCTGAATACGTTGTTGAGTCAACCGGTCTTTTCCTGACAAAAGAAAAAGCTCAGGCTCACATCGAAGCTGGTGCTAAATATGTAGTTATGTCTGCACCTTCAAAGGACGATACTCCTATGTTCGTTTGTGGTGTGAACTTCGATAAATATGTAAAGGGTACTCAGTTCGTATCTAACGCTTCTTGTACAACCAACTGCTTGGCTCCTATTGCTAAGGTGTTGAACGACAAGTTCGGTATTTCTGAAGGTTTGATGACAACTGTTCACTCTACAACTGCTACTCAGAAAACTGTTGACGGTCCTTCTTTGAAAGACTGGCGCGGTGGTCGTGCTGCTTCTGGCAACATCATCCCGTCTTCAACCGGTGCTGCAAAGGCTGTAGGTAAGGTTATTCCTGAACTGAACGGCAAACTGACTGGTATGTCAATGCGTGTTCCGACTCTGGACGTTTCTGTAGTTGACTTGACTGTTAACTTGAAGAAGCCGGCTTCTTATGACGAAATCTGCAAAGCCATGAAGGAAGCTTCTGAAGGCGAATTGAAGGGTGTTCTGGGTTACACCGAAGATGCAGTAGTTTCTTCTGACTTCTTGGGTTGCACCTTGACTTCTATCTTCGACGCTAAGGCTGGTATCGCTTTGACTGATACTTTCGTTAAAGTTGTATCTTGGTATGACAACGAGATCGGTTACTCTAACAAAGTTCTCGAACTCATCGCTCATATGGCTAAAGTTAACGGCTAATAGCTGAGTTAACGTAACGAAGAAAACATAATAAAATCTGTTTCTCATTGCATGATGAGGAACAGATTTTTTTGTATATTTGCGACTATGCAAGAAAAAAAGTACGACATCATAACAATACTCGGCCCGACAGCTTCGGGAAAGACGGCTTTGGCAGCTGCATTGGCAGCGCGGCTTGACGCTGAAGTTATTAGTGGAGACAGTCGGCAGGTATATCGTGGGATGGACATAGGTACCGGAAAGGATCTGGACGATTATGTGGTAGAGCAAAAACGGGTCCCGTATCATCTTATTGATATTGTAAATGCTGGCGAAAAATATAATGTATACCAGTTTCAGCATGATTTCCACGAAGCTTTTGATGAGATAAAAGAAAGAGGGCGTAAGGTAGTATTTTGTGGTGGGAGTGGCCTCTATCTGGAATCGGTCTTGCGGGGATATAAATTATTGCCCGTTCCTCAGAATGCTGCGTTGCGTGAAGCGTTGTCCGATAAATCGTTGGATGAACTTACGTATCTATTGTCAACTTATAAGACGTTGCATAATACAACCGACGTTGATACAGTCAAGCGCGCCATTCGGGCAATTGAGATTGAGGAATATTATAAGTTGCATGCTCAGGAAGTTGCTGATTTTCCGCACTTGAGTAGTTTGACTATTGGGCTGGACTTGTCTCGTGACGAGCGGAGGCGCAGAATCAGCAGACGTCTGGACTTGCGGCTGAAAAATGGAATGGTTGAAGAGGTGAAAGGCCTTTTGGACAGTGGCATACCTGCTGAGGATTTAATTTATTACGGGTTGGAATATAAATTTGTGACATTGTATTTGACCGGAAAAATGGATTACGCTGAAATGTATCAGAAACTGGAAATTGCCATTCATCAATTTGCCAAAAGACAGATGACTTGGTTTCGGGGTATGGAAAGGCGAGGTATACCGATACACTGGCTTCAGGTGGATAACGGGATAGAAAGTAATTTGAAAACCATTTGTGGAATGCTTAAACAGTAAGGAATATGTCGGTTCAAACAAATTGGGGAGTTATATATTGTCCTAAAGTTGGAGTAAATTCAAAGGACAAAAGATGGCAGAAGATTAAAAACTATCTGACAGCTCAAGGGGTGTCGTTTGATTTCGTAAAGAGTGACGGACCGGCGTCGGTGGAGCAGTTGGCTGCGATGTTTACTCAGAAAAAATATCAGACCATCGTGGTTGTCGGAGGTGACGCTGCGTTGTATAATGCCTTGAATGGGATTATGGCGCTCACGGATAAAGTGACTGACCGGCCGGCTTTAGGCGTAATTCCAAATGCTTATGTGAACGATTTTGCACGCTATTGGGGTATTGATACGAGTGATTATAGAAAAGCCGTGCAGACACTGATGCACCGTCGTATAAGGAGAATTGATGTCGGAACAGTGTTGTATGGAAACGGAAGTACAAAAATCAAGCGTTATTTCCTGAACTGTATGAATGTAGGCGTGGTGGCTTCAATTATGAGCTTGCATAAACGGACCAAGCAGATATTTGGCTTCCGGACGTTGTCTTATTTGGCTTCAGCTTTTCTGTTGGTTTTCCAAAGGATGTTGTTTACGCTGAAAATGAAAGTAAATACAGATTGTGTAAGTGCCCGTGTAATGAATCTGTGCGTAGGGTCGGCACGAGGTTACGGCATGACGCCAAGTGCTGTTCCGTATAACGGACAGTTGGATGTGTCAATGATTTCACATCCGGAATTAACCAGTTTGTTTCAGGGGTTGTGGCTGCTTTTTACCAGTCGCTTCTTAGGGCATAAGAATGTTAAGTCCTGGCGAACCAGGAATGTGAAGATAGAGGAACTTCCGAACAACGTCAAGGTGAGTATTGATGGTTGGGTAATAGGGAATGCCGAAGGTGAGATTGAAGTTGGCATACAGCCGGAATCTATTGATTTTATTATTCCGGATTGAGCCTTTTCATAGCTCTTTTCTTTCTCGATTTAGCCAATGCGGGATATTTTTCGTAGTCCCTCTTCATCAATTAATTTTATTTTTCTGCCATCTATTGCGATTAATTTTTCCTGGGCAAATATGGAGAGCGTACGGATGGCATTTGAAGTTGTCATATTTGAAAGGTTCGCCAAATCTTCACGTGAGAGGTATATGCTTAAAGTTGATTGGTCTTCTTCTAGGCCGTAGCATTCTTTTAGGAATAGTAGCGATTCCGCAAGTCGACCTCTTATGTGTTTTTGAGTGAGATTAACGGTACGTCTGTCAGCAACACCCAAGTCTATGGCCATAAGTTTATTAAAGTACATGGACAAACGATTGTTCTTGTTTAGGACCTTTAAAATTAAGTCCATGGGAAATTCACAGAGTATGGCAGACTCAAAAGCAGCTGCGGCAGTAATATACTCTTGCTCGCCAGCCAAATAGGCACGATATCCGAAATACTGTACAGGCTTAATTACACGGATAATTTGATTGCGCCGACAAACGCCAGTCCGAAATATTTTTACTTTTCCTGCTATTAAGCAAAGCAGTTTGCTGGGATAGTCGCCTTCGCTGTATATAATTTGGTTCTTTTTGAAATATTCAATGCTGATGGATTCCGACAATTCTGATTGCTCTTCGGGAGTAAGCAAATTCCATAAATCGGAAATTTTATTTATCGCTTCGTTCTTCGTTATTGTTTTTTGGGGAACCATTCTGTGTTTCAAAAATATGTTTGTGAACACAAAAATAGAAAGAATTTGTGATATTTCAAATTTGTAGGAGAATAATAGCCGCGCCTTTTGTTAATGTTTGAAAATATTAGGATGAATGATGACATGTGTTTATAACATAGGATTTCAGAAGGTTAGGAGCTTTGAATTTGGGTTTAAAAGAATAGGAAAAAGGCGGGTTCAAGATGAGGACGGTTATTAAAAAAAGCAGGTTGCGGTAAAAATGTTATGAAATATTTTCGTGTTGGAATATTTTTTTATATTTTTGAAGTAAATAAACATGATGGCAGCTATATACTGCCATGATTATTATATTTAACCTTAAAAAAGAGTGCTAAGATTATGTGCTATCTGAGATTTGATAAAATGCAAATGACGAATTTGCAGGAATCTTTGTTCAAGGAGATGCTGATAACCAATAGATCTGGAGCTTATTGTTCAACGACATTGGTCGGATGCAATATCAGAAAGTATCATGGACTTTTGGTCTTGCCAGTACCGGGATTGGATGATGAAAATCACGTTTTATTGTCTGCTTTGGATGAGACAATTATTCAGCATGGTGCTGAATTTAATTTGGAACTTCATAAATATCAAGGTGAGAACTATAGCCCCAAAGGGCATAAGTATATTGTAAGTTTTGAATGGGAGTCAGCACCTACTACTATATATCGTATAGGTGGAGTTTTGCTGAAAAAGGAAATGGCTTTTCATAGCCAGGAACACAAATTGTATATAAGATATACTTTGTTGGATGCCCATTCTGCAACGGTTTTGCGTCTTAAACCTTATTTGGCTTTCAGAAGTGTGCGGCAATGGACTCATGAAAACAGTAATGCCAATCTTGCGTATGAAAAAGTGCGTAATGGTATAAAAATGTGCTTGTATCAGGGGTATCCGGATTTGTATATGCAAACGAGTAAGAAGTGCGAGTTTGTATATCAGCCGAATTGGTATATGGGGCTGGATTATCCCAAAGAACGAGAGCGTGGATATGATCCAACTGAGGACTTGTTGGTTCCGGGCTATTTTGAAATGCCGATAAAAAAAGGTGAGCAGATTGTTTTTGCGGCATCAATTCAGGAAAGTGCTCCTTTAAATTTGAAAAAGGAAATTGATGAGCATATCGCAAATCTTAATTTGAGAGATAGTTTTTATCATTGTCTTGTTTGTGCTGCTCATCAGTTTAATATTCAGAAGGATGGTGAAGAATATATCGTAGCCGGTTATCCGTGGTTCAAGTGTCGCGCTCGTGATACTTTTATTGCTTTGCCAGGTTTGACTTTGTCTATCGGAGAGAATGAGCAATATGAAAAGTACATGAATACGGCATGCAAGGCCATCCTGGATCTGATAAATGGACGGCCCGTGAGTGTCCAAATTTATGAGATGGAGCAGCCGGATACCTTGTTGTGGGCTATTTGGTGTATCCAGCAGTTTGCGCGTTATAATAGCCGGAAGGTTTGCTATGAAAAATATGGTAATCTGTTGGTTGAGATTATTAAATATATAATTGAAGGAAAGCATCCTAATTTGTCCTTGCATGATAACGGGTTGTTATATAGTTGCGGAGTAGATACCCTAATTAGTTGGATGAATTCTACTTCAAACGGACGCCCTATTATTCCTAGATCTGGCTATTTGGTTGAATTTAATGCCTTGTGGTATAATGCCCTGAAATTTGTCAGTTTGACATTGTCTGAATTAAATGATCCACAGTATCAAGACTTTGTGGAACAACTTAATAGATTGGCTGGAATTGTCGAAAAATCGTTTAAAGATGTATTCTTGAACGAGTATGGCTATTTGCTTGATTATGTAGATAATAAGATGATGGATTGGAGCGTTCGTCCTAATCAGCTGTTTGCCATAGCGTTAGATTTTTCACCATTGGATATTAAAGAGCAAAAAAAGGTGCTGGATATCTGTACGAGAGAGTTGCTAACACCGAAAGGAATCCGCTCGCTTTCTCCCAAGAGTGGGGGCTATAATCCATTCTATGTCGGAAAGCAGGTAAACCGTGATTTTGCTTACCATCAGGGAACGGCATGGCCTTGGCTTACGGGATTCTATTTGGAAGCTTATTTCCGCGTGTATAAAATGAGTGGTATCAGCTATATCGAACGTCAGCTGATTGGTTTTGAGGAAGAGCTTTTTTATCATTGCGTCGGAACTATTCCTGAATTATTCGATGGGAATCCACCATTTAGCGGTAGAGGAGCTATTTCTTTTGCCATGAATGTGAGCGGAATCTTAAGAGCGATTCGGCTGTTGGAACGTTATAAAGTAGATGACAAATAAAAGCAGAATAATATGAAAGTATTAATGTTCGGTTGGGAATTTCCACCTCATATCTTGGGGGGCTTAGGAACCGCAAGTTATGGCATTACAAAAGGTCTTTCATTGCAACCAGATATGCAGATTACCTTTTGTCTACCTCGTCCGTGGGGTGATGAAGATAAATCTTTTATGCATATTATTGGAATGAGTGAAGTCCCGATTGTCTGGAAAGATGTGGATTGGGACTATGTGCAAAATAGAATCGGTGATAAAATGGATCCGCAGGATTATTTCAATTTGCGGGATCATATTTATGCAGATTTCAATTATAGGCTGACTGATGATTTGGGATGTATTGAATTCTCTGGTTGTTATCCTACAAATTTGTATGATGAAATAAATAACTATTCTATTGTCGCAGGAGTCGTGGCAAGAACAGAGCAGTTTGATATTATCCATGCGCACGATTGGCTGACTTATCCTGCAGGAATTCATGCCAAAAATGTGTCGGGAAAGCCTCTTGTAATCCATGTGCATGCGACAGATTTTGACCGTAGCCGCGGAAATGTAAATCCGACTGTTTATAGTATCGAAAAAGATTGTATGGATCATGCCGACTGTATTATGTGTGTAAGTGAATTAACACGGCAAACGGTGATCAATCATTATTATCAGGATCCTGCCAAATGTTTTGTAATGCATAATGCGGTTTATCCTTTGTCTGATGATATCAAAGATTTTGTGAATCAGCGAAATGAGGAGAAGCATCGCAAGGAAAAGGTTGTTACATTTTTAGGGCGTATCACCATGCAGAAGGGGCCGGAGTACTTTGTGGAAGCTGCCGTACAAGTGCTTCAACGTACACAAAATATACGGTTCTGTATGGCCGGGTCAGGAGATATGATGAGTAGTATGATTGAAATGGTTGCTCAGCGAGGTATTGCAGATCGATTCCATTTCCCTGGTTTTATGAAAGGTCGGCAGGTTTATGAGGCTTTGCGCGATAGCGATGTTTATGTAATGCCTTCAGTTTCTGAACCTTTCGGAATTTCACCTCTTGAAGCCATGCAGTGTGGAGTACCTTCAATAATTAGTAAGCAGAGTGGTTGCGCTGAAATATTGAACAATTGTATAAAGGTAGACTATTGGGATATTAATGCAATGTCTGATGCCATGTATTCAATTTGTACAAATGATGCACTGTATCAGTATTTGAAAGAAGAAGGAAGAAAGGAAGTTGATCAGATAACTTGGGAAAAAGTTGGTGAGCGTATCTACGCTCTTTATTGTCAAACCATAGATAAAAATAACCGATAAACAGGGCTAAATATGAAAACGATTTGTCTATATTTTGAAATACATCAGAACATTCATTTAAAGCGGTATCGTTTCTTTGATATCGGTACAGATCATTACTATTATGATGATTATGAAAACGAGCGCTCAATTACGGAAACGGCCGAGCGTTCGTACATTCCGGCACTCAATGCCTTGATTGAGATGGCCCAGCAGTATGGAGATTATTTTAAATGTGCTTTTTCGCTGTCCGGAAGTGCAATTGAATTGCTTGAGTGTCATTCTCCTCAAGTAATTGAATTGTTGCAAAAGTTATCAAATACAGGCTGTGTGGAGTTCTTAGCAGAGCCGTATTCTCATGGCTTTTCTTCGTTGGCAAACGAAGCCTGTTTTAAGGAAGAGGTTGTGCGTCTGTGCAAGAAAGTAAAAGATCTGTTCGGGCAGGAGCCTAAGATATTCCGTAACTCTTGTTTAGTTTATTCCGATGAAATTGGTGAGTTGGTGGCTCAAATGGGATTTAAAGGAATGTTGGCAGAAGGGGCACGAAACGTCTTGGGATGGAAGAGTCCGCATTATGTTTATAATTGTAATCGCGATCCGCGTTTGAAGTTGCTTTTGCGCGATTATCGCCTTTCTGAGGATGTTAGTTTACGTTTTAATGATTCCAATTGGAGCGAGTATCCTTTATTTGCAGATACGTATGCAGACTGGATTGCCCAGTTGCCGGAAGAAGAACAGGTAATCAACCTCTTCATGGAACTTTGTGCTTTGGGTATTTTCCAACCGCTGTCATCTAATATTCTGGAGTTCCTTAAAGCTTTACCTTCTAAGTGCAAAGAACGTGGAATTGTATTTTCTACTCCTTCAGAGATTTGTGCAAAGATTAAATCAGTGGGCGAATTGAATGTATCATATCCCACATCGTGGGTTGATGAAGAACGCGACATGAGTCCTTGGTTAGGAAATGTAATGCAGCGTGAAGCGTATAACAAGTTGTATAGCATTGCTGATCGTGTCAGGATGTGTTCTGACCGTAAAATCAAGCAAGATTGGGTCTATCTGCAGGCTTCCAACAATTTGCGTTTCATGAGTACTAAGCCCAACAGTTACGGCAGCTATCGGGGTATATATGATTCACCTTACGATGCATTTACTAACTATATGAATATTTTGGGTGACTTCATTACTCGTGTGAATAACCTGTACCCTGCCGATATGGATATGGAGGAACTTAATTCATTCCTTACAACCATTAAAAATCAGGATGAGGAACTCGTAATTAAGGATAAGGAAATAGCACGTTTACAGCACATGTTGGCAAAGTTGGAGCCAGAGACAAAGGTAAAGAAGTCTACGGCTACCGCTAAAAAGACCACGACCAAAAAGGTGACACGCGCGAAGTAAGTTTATTATTGAATCCATTTTCAGAAAAAATGCCATGGAGGGAAAGGTTCTTTTCATGGCATTTATGTCGTCATAAGTAACGTATGTATAAAGTCCAGGGCGGAAAAACGCGGAAAGAGAATAGCCATATTCAGTTGTGTCACAGTTGTCGTGTAAAGTATTTTGCATGTTTATTGGCTATCTTTTGGTATATTTTCTGTTGTGCTGAAGGTTCAGTTAGAGCAGAGAATACAAGGTTTGTCCGGATTTATACAATGTCTGACGTTGTATCAGGAAATTATCTGATTGGCGCTTTTTCCAGAGTTTCCAGCGCTGTGGGGATGAGGAGTTATTTAATGTCTTCAGTTTCTGCTGATCATAAGCGTAAGGCTGTTTCTGTGGATTTGCAGGATCGGGAGATTATAAGTGATGCCGAGTCCAATTGTATTTGGCAGTTGCAAAAGGCCGATGATGGGCTGTGGCATATTCTTAGCGCAAATTCACAACTGGGACTGACTGCTTCCGGGACTACAGATTTAGAGCTAACCTCATCATACGATGATTGGATTGTACGATTTGTTGGTAACGGAGCTTTTGAAATTACAGACGGAACTCAACGTCGTATAGGATTGAATTCTGCAGCCAGTGGTGTTTATTTTGGGCGTTATCTTCCGCAGGTTGTTGATACGGTTTATTTGGCTTTATACCGAGCGATGGAGCATATCAATTCATCTTATGTCCCTCAAGATGGAGACACCGTGTCGTTGGCCGCAATGCTGGGAGGTACGGCGTATGCATATTGTACAGCTGACAGTTTGTGTGACGTAGGCGATTTCCTGACGGTTAATAATCGTTTGGCACATGGAGTGCCGTCGTGTCGTTATATAGTGGAGTCCTATATGAATGACTCTGATTCAGCATTTAGCTTGCGAACTTTAAATGATGCGTATTTACGCCTTTCGGAGGAAAAAGGGATAATTGTTTTGCGAGAGAGTGAAATTCCACAACCGTGGGGGATGGATGAAATATCTCTGTTTTCATTATTAGAGAGTGATACGGTTCGCGTGTATGCAAAATCGGATGCCGGACATCATCTCTCGTTGACATGTAATGCCGACGGACCTGCTGTTAGCCTGTTGCCATGTTCGGCTTCGGCAATTACAAAAGAATTCAAGCCACATTGTGTTTCGTTGAGCGGTGCATACAGTATGCCAACTGTCGATAGCTTACTGCAAGAAGACCGATATAGGGCATATGATTTTTCTGCAGCAGATTTGCCTCAAAGATTTTGTACCAAAAGCTATTCGTTTGACAACAGTAACCGTTTGTTTTATTGTCTGGAAGAGCAATTGGCCAGTCTTCCTGAGAATCTGGGTAATGTGATAGCAGGAGCCGAAGGAATTTATAATGCGGCAGGCCCTATAACGTGGATTGATCGTGTTCCTTTAAGTATACCTTATTCCTTTGGATTAAATGGCGAGGTTGTCAAATATGTTCGTCAAGCTTGTCTTGACGGAGGGTGGGAAACCCTTTATTTGCCTTTTGCATGCAGTACATTGCCCAATAATTTTCATTTTGAACAGTACGTCGGGATAGAAGATAGGTATTTGCGTTTTGAGCCTGCAACCGAAATTCAGGCCAATGTGCCTTATGTTTTTCGTTACACAGGAAATCCCTTACAGGAATCTGTTGCTGAACTTGTACTAACGTCCGATAATGGGCAGATCTTGTCAAATTGTCAGGAGGAATCTGTAGATTCAGAATATGCTCCGATGGCAGGGACTTATGAAGATATTTACGTGGATAATAGCAATGCCGGGAATTTTTATTTCCTAAATGCCGAAGGTACTAATTTTGTGCGGGCTGCAGCAGGAAGTATTTTGCATCCGTTTCGTCTTTATTTGGATTTTGCTGATGAAAATCCCGTAGGTTATGTCGTATATATGAAAACAAATACCGGTATCATATCTGGGACAGGACAAAGCCCCAATGATGA
Organism: Prevotella sp. CAG:617; assembly: GCA_000438115.1. GTDB lineage: Bacteria > Bacteroidota > Bacteroidia > Bacteroidales > Bacteroidaceae > Alloprevotella. The sequence goes on from FR903596.1 coordinate 100,559, forward strand.
AATATATGATTTATGCGGCAGACGTTTAAAACGGCGTCCCCACGGATTTTATATACAGAATGGACATAAAATGTATAATTTAAAATAATAAGACATGGTAATAGCAGTTGATTTTGATGGAACTATTGTAGAAGATCGTTATCCTGGTATAGGTAAGGAACGTCCTTTTGCTACGGCTACATTGCGAAGACTGATTGAGCGTGGTCATCGATTAATATTATGGACTGTGCGTGAAGGTGAGTTGCTTGATGAAGCCGTAGCGTGGTGCGAGGAACGGGGTGTTGAGTTTTATGCGGTAAATAAGGATTTTTACGAAGAAACAAAGGAGGAGAATAAGCATTATAGCCGTAAAATAAAGGCTGATGTATTTATTGATGACCGTAATTTGGGCGGCTTGCCGGATTGGGGGATGATTTACCAGATTATTGTGGAGCATAAAACTTACGAACAGTGTCTGTTGGAGCGCATGGGGCAGCCGATACCGAAGAAAAAGAAAGCCTGGTGGAAATTCTGATTATTATAAGAAGAATTTAGAGAATAAAGAGAGATTATCTCCTGCATATCGAGGGGTAATCTCTTTTTTTGTAGTCCAAACTGTTTTTTAGAATAACATCATCCGTTCTCCTTTCTTGCATATTGCGGGAATTATTAGTAAAAAACAGGGCTTGACTTTATGGAGTTAGTGTTCCTTGAAAAATGATTAAGGTTTGACCTTGTTTGTTTTTCTCGTGTGGTTGATTGTTTGCTAAAATAGATTTTGTGGTTTTATATAAAAGACATAAGTCACTACCAGAATCTTCCCGGAGTGACTTATGTCTTTACTGTTTATCTCTTTTTATTGTTGAAAGCGGCGGCTTGCACGGAGCAGATGTCGCGTTGCGCTGATTAATTCTTGCGTTTCCTGCAGGGAGTTAAGATATAGCAATATGATTTTGATATTGCTGTTTTCCTTTTGTAGTTGACCCTGTATTTCATGACGCATTTGTGAAATCCTGCTTTTTAGGGCATTTCCATCAACTAATACGGAATCAGCATTGCTGAAATCTCCAGAAGTAATGATGTCATGTACCTGATCAAGCATTTTCTCTGTCTCTTGGCAAATAGGGTGGAATTGTTTGATGTATTCTTTAGGCAGAGGGCTGAAGTTGTTGTCTACATGTTCCATACAGGGTTCCAGCATACGTTTAAGACAGTATATGATTTGTGAGCAACTGTTGCATCCCAAGTGAAACCATGTATTTTTTTCAACAGCTTGCAGATAATCAATTTTGCGCATACCGATAATTTCTTTTCGGCGATAGCGCTTCCATTTGCTTTTTTCCTGACTGATGACTTCGGAGGCGTGTTTCAGTGATTTGATATTTTCGTTGAAAAGGCCTTGGGTAATTTCTGTGAATGAGTTTTTTGATAATTCAATCAGTTCAGATTGGGTCTGGCGGATGTGTTTGAGCAGCAGATTCCAACTTTCGTTTTTGTCATGACTACGCACCAGACTTCTGAATATCAGATCCACGTTGTCTACTTCCTGTTTTTTCTTGAAACGACGATTGTTGTTAATCAGCACAAGCGCAAGCACAACCATTGTTGCACACATGGCAACTACACCACCCAGATGGTTGACCGTAGCAAATGTGAAACTTACGATGAAGGCTGCTCCTGCGGTAAGAAACCAGCCGCCAATAACGGTTATTACACCTGTGATACGGTAAACGGCAGTTTCGCGTCCCCATGCTCTATCTGCCAATGACGTACCCATAGCTACCATAAATGCCACGTAAGTGGTAGATAGGGGAAGTTTTAATGAAGTTCCGACAACGATCAGAAGGGCTGCCAATACCAAATTTACCGAGGCACGAATGAGGTCAAATGACATGTTATCGTCCAGTATGGCTTCGTCTGTGTTGAATCGGGAATTAATCCATCTTTTGATGCTTTTGGGTACATAATGAGTAATGATTGATGTAGTATTCAATACTCCTCTTACGGTATGGCGTGCGATTCGTGATGAACTAAACACTTCCTCGCCCTCGTCTTGGCGTGCCAGATTGTTGGAGGTTTCAATAACCTTGCGGGCTTTCTTTGACCGGAAAATGGAAATAATCATTACAACGCCTGCTGCCACCAGAAATATGGGCACAATGCGGTCGAATCCGGGATTTTTTCCAGCAAGTATTCCCATATGGTATTGGCTGGCTGTTGCCCCATAGGCGTTTTGTGTGAAGTCGAGATAGGATTCAAGTCCGGAAAGCGGTACTCCAATAAAATTGACCAGGTCGTTTCCGGCAAAAGCCATGGCCAATGAAAAGGTACCAAAAAGTACTATAATTTTGAAAATATTAATTTTAAGCAGATAGAGGATTTCAATACATATGGTTGCAATGATAAAACAACTGGTTAGTATTAAGACTTTGTGGCTGCCAATCCAATCTTGTACATTGCTGGTCATGAATTTGGCGTTGCCAATTCCGCTTACGATAAGAAAATAAAAGATTACTGTAATAGAAATACCTCCGAATATGGCAATCGTCCATTTTAAATGATTGGTATACTTAAAAGTGAACACCAGACGTGTTATCCACATTACGATTAAACCGATGACAAAGGCGATTGCAACAGACAGAAATATTCCGATAATTACCGAGAGTGCTTTATCAGTATTAATCAGTTCTGCATATGTGAATCCCTGGTTGAATATCTTGGAGATGGCCAAGGCAGAACTACCGCCCAACAACCCAAACACCATAGAAACAGTGGTTGAGGTTGGCATTCCCAAAGTATTGAAAATGTCCATCAAAATGATGTCTGTGGTGGAAACTGCTAGGAAGATGCATATCACTTCTTCAAAAGTGTAATAACTTGGGCTTAAAATGCCGTGCCTGGCAATATCCATCATTCCACTGCTTGTAGAGGCACCAACAAATATGCCGACAGCTGCTACTATTAATATCGTCCTGAATTTGGCTGCGTTTGCACCTACTGCGGGGCTTAGAAAATTGACCGCATCGTTTGTAACTCCTACTGACAAATCAAATGTTGCCAATACGAATAGAAAAATAAGTATACCTAGATATACAAAGTCCATACTGTTAAAATGTTGAGTCAATGTAAATATATTGCAAAGATATTACAATTCTCTTAAAAAAAGAATATACAGTAAAAATCTTTTTGGCATGATTGTGAGTAAAGGTATTGGTTTTACTTTTAAGTAAAAGGTCTTGAAAAGGCTTTAAGGTCTTGAAAAATGAACTGATTTAGTTGTGTTTTTTGTTCAAAAATGTTATCTTTGCATTTTGTTGAATCACAATTTGAATTTGAAATTAATGAATCTGTTTTCTAGCCTTTTAAAGAAAAGAATCGAGTCTGAAGCTGTTGACAAGATTGGCGGAATGGAAGATTTTATGACTTTAATAAAAGTGTATTATCAAGCAGTAATGGCTGCGAATTTAGGTATTACCAATTTGGCGGTATTACCAGACCTCAGGGTTTTTAAGCAGACTTTACACGTGCCAACTGTCAATAATAAATTAGGCTTGGGAGAGAAGAAGCGTTGTAAAACCATGTTGATGGAAATATATGGTATACAAGAATTCTTCTTCAAGGAGATTGACGCAAGCATCAAGCGTAATTGTCGTAATGTAAATGATATTCGCAATTACTTATTTATGTTCCAGGGGTTCAGTCAGGATTTGATGATGCTGATGGGAACTTTGATGAAATGGAAATTCCGGATTCCGGGGCTTTTCAAGCGTGCATTGCGTACATTTACTGAAAAAACGGTTTCAGATGTCTTTGTTCGTGAAAACTGGAAAGACGAAGGTGTTCGGAAAGCGTGTGTCGCGATCCGGAAATATCAGGCATCATTGGGATTTTCGCAAGCTTGGATTGTAGAGTATGTATATAATATCATTATTCTTGCCAAGAAAGAGCCTAAGCCCAAAGATGTGAACGATAATGAAAAGAAGTAATCAATCGGCGGATATGTTGGCGGGGGAAGAATGCATGTTTGAAACTCGTTTTACAACGCTCGATTTTTAGATTGTAATTACAATATCAGGTTGCCATGACGAATGAAGAGCTTGAATCTTTAAAGCGCTTTCAGACACGGGTGCGTCAGTTAATCCTTCAGTATCGTGAGTTGCAAAATGCAATAGATGGCTATGTACAACGAATAGAGGTCTTGGAGGCTGAAAATGAGCGGCTGAAGAAGCAGGGGGAGCAAGCTCGGCAGGAGTATGCTAATTTGAAGTTGGCCAAGATGATAGAAGTTGGTGATTCTGATGTTAGAGATGCAAAAACGCGGATAACCAAACTTATACACGAGGTAGATAAGTGTATTGCTTTGTTAAATGTGTAATGTTACGTAATAATGGCTATCAATAAGGATAAGCGGGTTATTCATATTCGTATCGGCAATTTGTCTTTTCCAATTGAAATTCCGTGTGAAAAGGAAGAGGCATTCCGGCATGTTGAACGGCTCGTAAACGAAGAACTTAGCCGTTATCAGGAACGTTACAGAGGGCAGAGTATGGAAAAGTATATGGCAATGGTGTTGATCGATATCGGAATGAAATTCTTTTATAGTGAGCGGCGAAATGATACGGAGCCGTTTATTCAGGCAATGGAAGAGCTTTCATATGAGTTGGAGAGTGCATTGAAAAATGCAGAATGATATGAAATATAAATGCATCGGCAGGTATGATTTTCTGCCGTTTTGGGAGAAATAGTTTTTTATTGATTTAATAAAGTAAAGTACTAAAATGATAACCGTCATATTAACAATTGTAGGCTTTTTAATAGGAGGTATGGCAGGCTATAGCTTGTTCAGATACGTCCTTGTTGGGAAATATAAAAAAATGGTAGGTGATGCAGCGAAAGAAGCTGACGTTATCAAAGAAAAGAAGTTGCTGGAAGTGAAAGAAAAATTCCTGAACAAAAAATCAGAATTGGAAAAAGAGGTACAGCAGCGAAATCAGAAAATTCTTCAAATTGAAAATAAACTTAAACAGCGTGAGTTGGGCTTGAATCAGCGGCAAGAGGATTTAAGTCGTCGTAAAACTGAATTAGATAGTTTTGAAACCCGCCTGAACGGTCAGATGCAGTTGCTCAATCTGAAGGAAGAGGAATTGGAGAAGATGCAGTTGCAGGAGAGAGAAAAACTGGAAGAATTAAGTGGGCTTTCAGCTGAGGAAGCAAAGAAACGGCTTGTTGAGTCATTGAAAGATGAGGCAAAAAGTGACGCACAAAGTTATATTAATGAGATAATGGATGATGCAAAAATGACTGCCAATAAGGAGGCAAAGCGCATCGTCATTCAGAGCATACAGCGTGTAGCAACAGAAACGGCCATAGAGAACAGCGTTACTGTTTTTCATATTGAAAATGATGAGGTTAAAGGTCGAATTATAGGCCGTGAAGGACGTAATATTCGAGCATTAGAAGCTGCAACGGGAGTTGAAATTGTCGTTGATGATACACCGGAGGCTATTGTGATTTCTGCATTTGACCCTGTGCGTCGAGAGATTTGCCGACTGGCACTTCACCAATTGATTTCTGATGGTCGTATTCATCCTGCACGTATTGAGGAAGTCGTTGCAAAAGTAAAAAAACAAGTAGAAGAGGAAATCATCGAAACAGGAAAACGTACAGCGATTGATTTGGGAATTCATGGATTACATCCGGAATTGATACGGATCGTAGGAAAAATGAAATATCGTTCGTCTTATGGTCAGAACTTATTACAGCATGCGCGCGAAACGGCAAATCTTTGCGCAGTTATGGCTTCAGAGTTAGGCTTGAATCCCAAAAAAGCAAAACGAGCCGGATTGTTACATGATATAGGCAAAGTGCCTGATGAGGAACCTGAGTTGCCACATGCTATTTATGGAGCAAAGTTGGCAGAGAAATATAAGGAGAAACCTGAAATTTGTAATGCTATAGCAGCTCATCATGATGAAGTAGAAATGACTTCTTTATTGGCCCCGATCGTGCAGGTTTGTGATGCCATAAGTGGTGCACGTCCTGGAGCGCGTCGGGAAATTGCCGAGGCTTATATCAAGCGCTTGAATGATTTGGAAACTATTGCAATGAGTTATCCGGGAGTGACTAAAACTTATGCCATTCAAGCTGGTCGAGAATTGAGGGTAATTGTCGGAGCCGATAAGATTGATGATAAGCAGATAGAGGGCCTGAGTGCAGATATCGCAAAGCGAATACAGGACGAAATGACTTATCCTGGTCAGGTAAAGATTACCGTAATTCGTGAGACCCGTTCTGTAAGTTATGCAAAATAAGATTTTGAAAGTTTCTTTAGCGGGATGTATGTTGCTGTGGCCGATATTTCAGGCTACAGCACAACAAACCGCTATTGAGGCTGCAATGAAAGGCGTAGAATATAAGGTAGAAGTTCAAGGTACTGCATCTTCAGGGGATTCGCCTACATGGTTGAATGCCAATAAGTATGGCCTTTCAAGTGTAAAGGGAACAAATGGTTATTTAGAGGCATCTATTTGTAGAGATGTTGAATTAGATAGCACACGCAATTGGCGGATTGGCTATGGTTTAGATTTGGCTGTGGCTGCTAATTTTACTTCGACTTTTGTCTTTCAGCAGGGGTATATAGATTTTCGGTATAAAAAAGTAGGATTATCTATAGGTCAGAAAGAGCGTTTGCCGAATTTAAAGGATGCTTCGCTAAGTTCTGGAAGTCAAACGTTTGGTATTAATGCACGTCCCATTCCTGATATACGTTTTGAAATACCTGAATATATTTCGATTACGGGGAAAAGTGATTGGATAGGCATAAGAGGGCATTTTGGCTACGGAATGCAAACTGATGGGCATTGGGCTTCTACGTATGCCAATAATAATGTATCCTATGTTCGTAAGGTGTTGTATCATTCTAAATCTGGCTTTATGCGTTTTGGAAACGAGGATAAGTTTCCTTTGGTTTTTGAGGCTGGAGCAGAGATGGCTTGTCAGTTTGGAGGCGTTAAGTACGAAGCGACATCTCGTAAGAAGACTAATTTATACGGAGGATTGAAGGATTTTATAACCGTTATATATTCCGGAGGATCGGATCCTGGAGAAGGCATTTATGCGAATGCTGCCGGAAATACGGTTGGAAGTTGGCTGTTAAGTTTGAGTTACATGTTCCAGAATGGATTGAAGCTTCGTACTTATTATGATCATTTTTTTGAAGATCATTCCCAGTTGTTTTGGCAATATGGGTGGAGGGACGGTATGATTGGTGCGGAAATAACTTTGCCCAAAAATAATTTTGTTGATAAGTTTGTGTATGAGTATCTCTATACTAAGAGTCAAAGCGGTCCCGTGTACCATGATCATACTCCGAGTGTAGAAGATCAGATTAGCGCAGTTGATAATTATTATAATCACGGAATTTATTCAGGATGGCAGCATTGGGGGCAAGCAATAGGAAATCCTTTGTATCGTTCACCCTTATACCGTAATGATGGAACTTTTATGTTTAGTAGTAATCGCTTTATTGCACATCATTTTGGTATTAAGGGGCATATTTTGCCGGAATTGTCTTATCGTGCATTGTATTCCTATACAGCAAATTGGGGAACTTATAGCAAGCCGTATGATGAAATTAAATATGGCAATTCTTTTTTATTAGAGTTATCCTGGTCGCCTCAGCAAATTGGTCGTGTTGATTTGAGAGGATGGCATGTTACTGGTGCTTTTGGTTTGGATCGGGGGCAGCAGACAGGAAAAAATACAGGTTTTCAGTTTACGTTGATCAAAGAGGGTCTGTTGACGCGCAGATAATGTTCTATTATGAATAAGATTGTATACATATTACTTGCCATAGTGTCGTTCTGTGTAGTTTCATGTGATAAAATACCAGAAAACGGTGATTTGGACGGAAATTGGCAATTGCTTACTATTGAAGAGCATAATAGTGGTGAGGTCGTATCAGTGAAGGAACAAAAGGTTTTTTGGGCCGTACAATTGAAATTAATTGCTTATAGGAGTGCTGATAATTCTTACTTGAGCCGTTTTGTCTATGATGGTGATAGTTTGTTCCTTTATAATTTTTATCGGCACACACGCTATGAAGATTATCTGTTGACTGATAGTAGTACAACGGAATTGGAAAAATTAGGCATTCATGGAATTTCAGGACGTTTTGCGGTTGAGTCGCTTGATAAAAAACGAATGGTATTGAATTCTAATGATTCACGTCTCGTTTTTCGTAAATTCTGATATGTACTGGAAATGACGTAAAAGCTTTTACTTTGAGATCTGTGTATGATTAACGTTTTAGTTCTATTCTAAAAGTTGTACCTTTATTGATTTCGCTATTTCTTACGTAGATTTTTCCGTGGTGGTATTCTTGTATGATTCGTTGTGCAAGTGATAAACCTAATCCCCATCCTCTGGATTTGCTTGTAAAACCAGGACGAAATACGTTTTTAAAGTCTTTCTTGTCAATTCCTTTACCAGTATCTGATACATCGATGACCGCTTTTTCTTTAATCGTATGAACGAGAATATGAATATTTCCTTTTCCGTTCATGGCGTCAATGGCATTTTTTAGTAAATTTTCAATGACCCATTCCAGCAATGGGGCAGAGATGTAGGCTTTTAATTGTGGGAATTCTATGTCGTAATCAATCTTTATGTTATGTGATGTGCGTTTTGTCATATAATCTGTGACGTGCACAATTAATGATTCTAGATCTTTGTATTCTAGCTTTGGCGTAGAACCTATTTTTGAAAAACGTTCTGCAACCAGTTGCAGACGTAAAATATCGTTGTTCAGTTCAGGTATTAGTGGATCATTTGGATATTTTTCCTTTAGAATTTCCTCCCATGCCATTAATGAAGATATGGGAGTTCCCAGCTGGTGAGCAGTTTCCTTAGACAGTCCGACCCATACTCGATTTTGTTCTGCTCTTTTTGCAGATAGTAGTGCCCATATGCCAATGAGTCCAAACAGACCAACAACAACAAGTTGTATGTAAGGGTAGCTTGCTAATCGTTTCAGCATGATGGATTCATCGTAGCTAACCAATATGTAGTCTTGTTGTTTATGCGACTTTGTTGTGTTGTTGGTTAGGTTAACTTTAAAATATTTACCGGAATGCTGCATTTTTTGCGCAGTTTCTTGTAAATATGGAATGGAATCTTTTTGGTATTTTGCCGGTATATATAAATTTCTCGAAGTTATTATTTCTCCTTTTGATGAAGTGACAATTACCGGAATTGTATTGTTTCCGTTGATTACCTGCAATACAAGGTTCAGGTCACTGTTTTCGTCGGCATTTGCCAATGATTTCATGGCTTCTGCCCAAATCAGCATGTTGCTTTTTTCTTGTTTGGATAAATCGCTGATAAGCGAATGGGAAATAATAAGTGAGGCTACAGAAACGATAACCGCAGCCAATATAATTCCTATTTTTAGGCGTTTCAGTTTTTCAGTCCATTGCATGACTGAATATTTTTGTTATACGTTTTGCTCAATCAGCACAACAGCATATGCTGATATTCCTTCTTCGCGTCCCGTAAATCCCAAACGTTCGGTGGTTGTAGCTTTAATTGAAATATCGTCAATTTCAAGATTTGTTGTTTGGGCCAAAACGGTTTTCATCTTGTCAATATGAGGAGACAGTTTGGGGGCTTGTGCACAAATCGTGGCATCAATGTTGCTTACTTCATATCCTTTTTCTTTAATGAGTCTTATACATTCAGCCAATAGTATTTTACTGTCTATATTCTTGTATTTGCTGGCATTATCGGGAAAGTGGTATCCTATGTCTCGTAGGTTTGCAGCTCCTAACAAGGCATCACATATTGCATGAATAAGAACATCGGCATCACTGTGTCCGTCTAATCCCATGGCGTGCTCAATTTTTATCCCACCAAGCCAAAGTTCACGTCCACTTACCAGCTTGTGTACGTCATATCCGAATCCAACTCTGATTTTATGTTTCATATTGATATGTGCCGTTTTTATTATCTTCTTCTTCCAAATAGATCTTTGATGCCATCCATGTCGAATCCCAGCGATACACGTATGGTTTGGTCGAGTGGGTTGCTTGAGGATGCAGATACAACGTAACCTGCATCAATTGAAAAGATACTCATTTTGAATCCTGCACCAAATGTAAAATACTTGCGGTTTCCCTGGCTTTCACTTTCATGGTGATATCCAGCACGTAATGAGAAGCGGTCGTTGTAGGTGTATTCGGCACCAACTCCCCATAGGATTTCCTGCATTTCTCCTTTGAATCCATTGGGAGAGTCATGAAAACTCTTGAAAATACCTGAAATAGAAGAGATTTCGTAATATTCTTTGCGAATTCGTTCGTTATATTCTTCATCATCTTCTTCTTCGCCGTCGATTATTTTTTTTAGAGGCTTGGACGGTACCAATAGTTTACTTGCTTCTACATTAAAGGCCAGTTTGTTGTATTCATTAAGGGGAACTGTCAGTCCAACGCCCAAGCGAAGTGTGGTAGGTATGAAATAAGAGTAATCTTCACCAAAGTTGATTTTACTACCAATGTTACTGATGTTGAGACCGAATCCTAACATACTTTCACGATTTCCCAACATAATGTAGTTATTGTAATACATGGCAATATCAGCCGCAAAGGCCGAGCCTGCGTGTAAGTCGTTTGATACGTTACCATCAATGTTGGAATAAATATAACGGAGGGCAATTGCGGCTGACAATTTTTCGCTTAACATTCTGGAGTAGGCCACATCAACCGCCATTTCATATGGATGTGCAGTAATATCATTAGAACTGACTTCACCCAGGGAGAAAAAACGTAATGATCCACTTAATGCCTGATAATCGCCTATACGGTAGTAGCCAGCCAAATATCCTAAGTCAATGTCGTTGACCAATTGTCGCAGCCAAGGGGTATAGTTAATGGCAACACCTCCCTTACTGATACAAAACGGATATTTTGCGGGGTTCCATGCCTGTGAGTTTACATCCGGTTCCGTGGCAACACCAATATCTCCCATAGATCCACCTCTGGCTTCCGGTGCTATGGTTTGTGACACTACTGCTGTCACTACGGGGTTGAATGCGTCTTTGGCATAGTCATCTGCATGAGCGGATGACATGCTTATCAATAGCAGTAAAAGGAGTGAGAGTCTTTTCTTATTCTTCATCTGTATCTGTGATCGTTTTGTTTAATGTAGGCTGTATGCCTGGCAACAATCATTGCCTATTATACAACTATTATTTTGCGGTTTTATTGTTTGCTGACTACAAATTTCTCTGTCTGACTTTTTATAGTTTTTCCGTCGATTTGTGCTTCAACATAGAAAATGTAAATTCCCGACGTCATGGGCACATTGTTTTGGGAGCATAGATTCCATTCATATGTTCCATAGTTGGTAGCTTGGAGTATACTGCTTCCATTCCATAAGTTCCGTCCTTGCAGATCATAAACTTTGATGGTGTAGGGAGTTTCCTGTTGAAGTTGTTGGCCGTCTATACTTATTTTGAATGTTACCGTGTTGACATTTTCAGACTTTGCAGAGATATAAATACTCGGAGTCCATGTTTGGGTAACTACAAAATTCAGTGTCGTAACGGACGGATTGTTCTGCAAATCCCAAACCCGCAGAGTCAGCGTGTGATTGCCGTCGGGTAAATTGTTAAGCGGATAAGTAATGCTTCCGCTGGTGTATTTCCCGAAATCATACTGGAAATAATTGTTGAGCACGTAGGTCATGCTTTCATCGTTGTCAATGCTTAATTCTATGTTATGGCCTATACCGTTTCCGGTATTATTAATTCCGCTCGAGTCTGTCAGTGTAGCATAGAATGTGGCATTGTTTCCTACGCGTCCGCCGTTACTGAAGTCTGGATGATTCAGATATAGATATACGTCGGGGCCTATGGAGTCGATAGCGACATTTGATGCTGTTCCATTCATAAACAGTTGGGTCGTGTTGCCGTTGGCTTCACGGTTCTTTTCAGTGTTGATGGCGTACATGACGAGCTTGCCCGATTCTTCGGAGTAACTGATGTCTATTGGAATGGGGATGCTCATCTGGATTTTTCCGTTTTTTATGCTGTCTGTTCCGTCGAACAACGTTCTTGACCATGTTTTATATACATAGTTCGTGGAGGCTGAGTTGTCATTGTTTTTGCATGTAATGGTTTGCTCAATGTCAAATAGCGTGGCACTGACTACACCTTCCCAGTTTTCAATTTTTTCCCCATTAATGTCTGTAATGTACCCCTGTATGGTTGCTGTTTGTCCTGCTTTTAGTTGGATACGCTGTTTTACGGATTGTCCGTTTATGCTGTCAATGACAATCCGTGCTGTGGGTATATTTAAGCGAAGTGCAGGATCGCCAATTAGTACATAACGTAATTTGTTGTCTGTAAGATCCAGCCTGTCAGTAATCAGGTCGTTTTTCGTCGTCATCAACGCTTCTCCCAAGGTCGTAGCTGAGCCATCAGACTGAGGTTTCAGCAAAGCTTGCGTAAGTGTGCGGTTCAGATAGTTGTTTTTGTCTGAAACCACTGTGCGTGCTGCACAAATCATGCCGATGGCTCCACCGTTGGCGCATAAAACGGCCGTGCGGCCGATGTTCAAATCATTGGGGTCATCATACGGGTCAATTTCACACGAAGCCATAATCCAAAGCGGCAATTTGCCGGTTGTATAGTTGAAGTCATTCGTTACCATGACTTTTTCGTGAGAAAGTTGTGAAGGAGAACCATGTCCTGAGTAATTCATGATTAGTGCCCCATTTTGTAGAACGGTCTTAATGTCCGTTTCTGCTTGGGGATATGAATTTCCTGTGGCAGTCGTGGTGCGTTCGTAGGCATCCCAGTATATTTTCTTTACATTGAAATTCTGCAAGTAAGACTGATTATTGTTGATTACACTTTCTGCATCTGTCATGTGCAGATTGGCATCTCCGTCATCAGCCATAAAACATATGGTATTCTGCCAGTTGCCGTAATTCGTGTTTTGGGCATAGGCGATGACTTTGTCAACCATGATTTTTGCTTCTTCGGGTGTACTGACGGTAAACCGGCCTATGCCAAGGTCTATTTTTTCTGCGGTGATTTTTTCTCCCTCTCCGTCGTCAAGCAGTCCGAAGTAATCATCGCTTGTATAATTGTTCAGCGTGCCCAAAGAGTAATCGGACTCATAAGCCAGCAGGTAATCGTCGGGAGAGGCATTCTTCCAATCTTCCGTAATCATACGGTTGTCCCATACGCAGTCGCCAAATAACAGCAGGTATTTGGGCAAATCTTTTTCTGTCGTAGCCTTGTCATATAACATCTTCAGGTAGCGGCGATAGGCTGTGGCATCGGGGGTACCCGATGAGAACTCGTTGTACAGTTCAACGGCCTTTACAATTTTTGTGCGAAGTCCGTCGTGCTGTTCATGGAAGTCCGCCAGTCGTTTGGCTTGGTCATATAATTTTCCGGAAGTAGGAATAATAATGACCATATCGTAGGCAGAATCTGCGTGCAGATTCTGATTGTAAATCTCACCGACCAGTTCAGGACTTTCATATGTGTCTGCAATATCAAGGGCAATGTATCTGCCCCCGTCTTGCACGAGGTTTACCTGGTAGTTGCTTCCGTTCAGACTACCGTAGACTTCATGTGTCTTTAGCGTGGCTCCGGTTCCGATTTTCCATATCCTGGTGTTGTTGTCTGCCTCATTTACCGTATAGCAGGTTGACGAACTGTTTTTGACTGGCGTACTGAATATGATGGGGCCGTTGTCCAGTGACAATTTTCTGAGATAGGGTATGCAGATGAAGTTAAGACGGGCCGCAACACCGGTTGTCGTCTGTATTTTTAGCGTATTGCTGCTCTGTGGCTGTGCAGTCAGGTAGTAGCCTTTTTCATTGGCAGACGTGTATTGGCTGCTTATGGCTGGAATGGAAAAACTTCCGGCACTTTCGCCATTGAGTGTAAGGGTTACTCTGCATGACTGTGTTCCGCTTGCAGCCATGGCTACAGATGGCTTTTCGTCAGGACAGTCCTGATAAAAACCTGGCAAATCGATGTGAATGCTGCGGCTGCTGTTCGTAGCGAAGTCATAGCTGTCGTAAAACTGTCGTCCGCCGTGATACCAGCTGTAACTGTCATATTCATTGATTGCATAATTCCTGACATACGCAACTGTGTCAACTGGCGTCAATTCGGATTCTCTTTCTGTGCTCCAGTCCAACGGGCTGTCACCTTCAGTCAGGAAATAGTATGAATAAGCAGAATAGGGATTGTTGATGTGACGACGTAAGGCTCCCGATTCTTCATGAATATATGTGCGGGTTCCTTCAGCATAGAATAGCAGACTGCCGCTACGGCGATACAGGGGAACTTCAATGAGATCGTCTGTCATGTCGTCACCTAATATAGAATCCTGCATCAGTCCGCCATAGCCATACAGCTTGACTTTCTTTATGTCGTTGAATCCGGCTGATTTCAGCCAATCGGTTGACATTTGATAAATACCGCCTTCTGCAACCCTTATCTTTACCCATTTTCCGGATGCCAGTACGGAAGTTCTTGTATAGCGTTGTGGGGTTGACAGACTTGCCAGATTAACCTGACTGGCAGCAAGGTTTCGGGTTTGTACAAAAGCTGTGGCTGTGGCTGCTTTTTTCAGCGTATCAATTTTAAATGAAGTGAGCTGACGGATTTGCTGGTCTTGTTGTATGTAAGGGATAATATTAAGTGTGACAATGGTTTGTTTCTTCCAGTAGCCCTGATGCGTGGTATATGTCAGTTGTTGGGGAATCTGAACGCCTTGTCTGATGAGTCGGGCAGATTCATCTTTGGATAGGGTACGGTATTCGGGAAATACAATTCTGACGTCAAATGAGTCACGTGGTGATTGGTAGCCCAAGTTAATGGACATGTGAAATTGTTGTACACTGTCGTTGCTTGCCGAAAGGTTGGGAATCTCAATGAACTGACGGGAATCCTGTGCATGTCCTTCATTTGGTTGTATGGCAATGCCCAAAAGCAATGCGAAGAAAATGCTTTTCAGCACCCGTGAGTAATATGTGAACTTCTGAGTACGTTTCATGTAGCGGATTATTTGATGTTTAGCGCAATTCGCTTGACGCCGTTCAGATAGCCTTCAGCCCGTTGACCGATGTGAATCGTTACAGGAGGGCAGGGGCATCCGGTATAAATCAAGTCACCTTGCCGTAAGGTGTAGAACTGACTGAGATATTCTATCAGATTATCGATGTGAAATATCCAATCGGCAGTATTACCTTTTTGTACTGTTTTTCCGTCCAGTTGCAGACAGAATTCGGCTTCGCCAATGGCCTCACTGCCGGTCCATTCCCCCAAGGCAGCCGATCCGTCAAATCCTTTGCTTATCTCCCAGGGCAAACCGTGAAGTTGCTGTTGTTGCAGCAAATCTGCGGCAAAAAAATCAATCCCCAAAGTCACAGCGTCGTAATAACGCTGGGCAAATTTCTTGTTGATATATTTGCCCAGCCTGCATATTCTGACTACAACATTGATCTGCGCCATGCAGTTTTGTGTCCATTCCGGAATGAAAAATGGTTTCTGGTCTTTCAGCAAGGCTGAATCGGTTTTACAGAATACAATGGGCTGGTTTGTTATATACAACGCTTTGTCGGTTGCATTATTGTGTGCGGCTATAAAGTTGTTTTCAATGCCAATAATTTTCATAATCAACGCCTTTTGAAGCAAAGATAATGCAAAAAAGTGAATTTTACGTTTACTTGGCCGTATGAGTTGGGGCTTAATGTAATTTTAGTTAGTCAGGAGAATCTATTTGTCATGGCTTGTCTTTTTTATTTTTTATGAGAAAAAACAGACATGCTTTTTGTAACAACAAGGTCGCGGCTGAAAAAAATAAGTTCCGACCTTATTCAAACAAGCTCCCGCTTTTTTTAGAAATAGCGCGAGTGACGATTTTTTAGGGAAAATCAGGTATTAAAAAAAGTAAAATTTTTTATACATCGTTTTGCTCTTATGTGGCCTTGCTGTAACTTTGCACAATTATTAGTAAATTGGCATAAACATAAGCCGACGGGAAGTGACATCCGGTGGCATATTTAAAGGCCGCTGCAGAAGTTCTTGGGCCGGCATGGCATGCTTAATGTTATTGCCACGTGAGTATAAATAATGTGCATTCGTAAAGATGAAACATATTCGTAATTTTTGTATTATAGCTCATATAGACCATGGAAAAAGTACGTTGGCCGATCGCTTGCTTGAACGTACGCGTACGGTAGATGTGAATGAAAATCAAGTGCTTGATGACATGGATTTGGAGCGTGAGCGTGGTATCACGATTAAAAGCCATGCCATTCAGATGGAATATGAGCATGAGGGTGAGGTTTATCGCCTGAATCTGATAGATACGCCGGGACACGTGGATTTTGCCTATGAGGTGAGCCGTAGCATTGCTGCCTGTGAAGGCTGTTTGCTGGTTGTAGATGCTACGCAGGGCGTTCAGGCGCAGACCATTTCAAATTTGTATATGGCCATTGAACATGATTTGGAAATTATTCCCGTGTTGAACAAATGTGATGTGGCCAGTGCGATGCCTGAGGAAGTGGAAGATGAAGTAATTGAATTGTTGGGCTGTAAGCGTGAGGAGATTATTCGTGCTTCCGGAAAGACCGGTTTGGGAGTCGATGAAATTCTGGAAGCCATTGTCAACCGTATACCGGCTCCAAAGGGAGACGAGAAGGCACCGCTTCAGGCTTTGATTTTTGATTCCGTATTCAATCCCTTCCGGGGAATAATTGCTTATTTTAAAATAGAAAACGGAAGTATTCGGCAGGGCGATGAAGTGGAATTTATCAATACCAAGCGACGTTATACGGCAGACGAAATCGGCGTGCTGAAAATGTCGCTTTCACCGCGTAAGGAACTTAAATGTGGTGATGTGGGCTATATCGTGAGTGGTATAAAGACGGCAACCGAGGTAAAAGTCGGTGATACGATCACTCATGTGGCAAATCCCTGCGAAAAGGCCATTGAAGGTTTCGAGGAAGTAAAGCCCATGGTTTTTGCCGGTGTTTACCCCATAGAAACTGAGGATTTTGAAAACCTTCGGGCTTCGCTTGAAAAATTGCAACTCAATGATGCTTCGCTGACGTTTACGCCTGAGTCTTCGGTGGCATTAGGATTTGGGTTCCGTTGCGGATTCCTGGGATTGCTGCATATGGAGATTATACAGGAGCGGTTGGACCGTGAGTTTAATATGAACGTAATCACCACCGTTCCCAACGTAAGTTATCATGTATTTGATAAGCATGGTAATATGAAAGAGGTGCATAATCCGGCCGGAATGCCGGATACTACGGAAATTGAGCATATCGAGGAACCATATATCCGGGCTTCAATCATTACGCTTTCTGATTATATCGGTCCCATCATGACGCTGTGCTTGGGTAAGCGAGGTGAGCTGGCCAAGCAGGAGTATGTGTCGGGCAACCGTGTAGAGTTGTATTACGATATGCCTCTTGCAGAAATTGTTATTGACTTTTATGACAAACTTAAGAGCATTTCAAAAGGATATGCTTCGTTTGACTATCACCAAACCGGTTTCCGCCCGTCTAAATTGGTGAAGTTGGATATATTGCTGAACGGCGAACCCGTAGATGCCCTTTCTACGCTGACCCATGTAGACAATGCGGTGACGTTTGGTCGTCGGATGTGTGAGAAATTGAAAGACCTGTTGCCCCGTCAGCAGTTTGACATAGCCATACAGGCTGCAATCGGTGCCAAAATCATTGCTCGTGAAACGGTGAAGCAGGTGCGCAAGGACGTTACTGCCAAGTGTTACGGTGGTGATATCAGCCGAAAGCGTAAGTTGCTTGAAAAGCAGAAGCGTGGAAAGAAGAGAATGAAGGAAATCGGCAATGTTCAGGTTCCGCAAAAGGCTTTCCTTGCCGTGTTAAAACTGGATTAAAAGCAGATTGGAATATGGCGGAAAGATTGTTGGGAAAGTCGCAGGCGGAATTGGTTAGCCTGTTGCAAGACAACGGCATGCCAGCATTTGTAGGCAAACAAGTTGCGGATTGGATATACCGTAAGAATGTGTTGGCCATAGACAGCATGACAAATGTATCCAAACGGGTACGTGAGTGGCTGGCTGCACATTATGATTTAGGAATTGTTGCGCCAATTGATGAGCAACGGTCCGTAGATGGAACCGTAAAATATCTGTTTCCTGTGGAATGTGGCGGTTTTGTTGAAACCGTTTATATACCCGATGGCGATAGAGCCACGCTTTGTGTGTCATCACAAGTAGGATGTAAGATGGGGTGTAAGTTTTGTATGACGGGGCGTCAGGGGTTTCATGGACAACTTACGGTGGGTGATATCCTTAATCAGATTTACGCTTTGCCCCAGGGGGCCGCTGCATTGACCAACGTGGTTTTCATGGGGCAGGGGGAACCGATGGATAATTATGCGTCGGTTTTGAAGGCTACACAAATCTTAACCGCACCATGGGGCTTGGCTTGGAGTCCTAAGCGTATTACGGTATCAACAGTGGGAGTCGAGAGTGGCTTGCGCCGCTTTCTGACGGAGAGCGATTGTCATGTGGCTGTAAGTTTGCACAATCCGTTTCCTACCGAGCGAGTTTTGTTGATGCCGGTAGAACGCGCTTATCCTATAACCAAAATTGTAAATTTGTTGGCCGGTTTTCCAGCCTTTGCACGTCGTCGCGGCGCTAATGAGTGTGAATCAAGGCAGCGTAGAATATCTTTTGAATATACGCTCTTTGAAGGGTATAATGACAGCGAGCGTCATGCCCGTGGCTTGTTGGATTTGCTTCGGCCTTTGGATTGTCGGGTTAATTTGATTCGCTTTCATGAAATTCCTGATAGCAACTTGCGTCCGGTATCAGAAGATAAAATGGTATGGTTCAGAAACTATCTGACCCAACATGGGCTGTTTGCTACAATTCGGGCTTCACGGGGGCAGGATATTTATGCGGCATGCGGTTTGTTGACGACCAAGAAAAATGATGAGCTGGCTTAGGCTTTTGCTTATCGGGATAGAGTAGAAAAATAAAATGACAGAGATATGGATTCTGAAAAAATAAAAATAGGAATTACGCAGGGAGATTTGAATGGCATAGGCTTGGAGTTGGTGCTTAAAACCTTTTCCAATGCAGGTATGTTGGATTTATGTACGCCGGTCTTGTATGCTTCTGCAAAAGCTGCAACTTATCATCGGAAAGCAATTTCCTCTGAAACAAATTTCCATATTGTGAAATCGGCCACAGAAGCCCAGGCGGGAATGCTTAATTTGGTAAATTGTTTTGATGACGAAGTAAAAATTGAGTTTGGTAAGCCTTCAGTAGATAGTGGACGTGCAGCTTTGGCTGCGCTTGAAAAGGCCGTAGAAGAATATAAATCGGGAATGATTGATGCCATCGTGACGGCTCCTATTAGCAAGAGCGATATTCAGGGCCCGAGTTTCCAGTTTAAGGGACATACAGAGTTCTTTGCGGATCGTGTGGGTGATGGGATGCAGCCTTTGATGATTTTGATGAACAATCAGATGAAAGTAGCTTTACTTTCAACGCATGTAGCGGTTAAGGACATTTCATCTCAATTGACACGTGAAGCGCTGATGGAAAAATTGCGTATTTTTCATAAATCATTACGCATAGATTTCAGAATCTCGATTCCGCGTATTGCCGTGCTGGCTTTGAATCCTCATGCCGGGGATGATGGCTTGTTGGGTAGTGAGGAAAAGGAAATCATCATCCCAGTCATTTCAGAGCTTGAAAAGGAAAGTATTTTCTGTTTCGGTCCATTTGCAGCAGATGGATTCTTTGGCGCAGGTCTTTATCGCGAGTTTGACGGTGTTATGGCTATGTATCATGACCAGGGATTGGCACCATTCAAAGCACTTTCTATGAATGATGGCGTAAATTTTACGGCAGGGTTGCCTCTGGTCCGTACTTCGCCGGATCATGGTACTGCTTATGATATAGCAGGAAAAGGCGTGGCCAATGAAAATTCATTTAGACATGCAATATATACAGCCATCGATGTTTTGCGCAACAGAAGACTTGAGGCAGAAATGTTTAACCATCGGCTTGTTATGCCATTGGAGGGCGAAAAGGAGAAAAAATAATAAAAGAGTTTGTTAAGATGAAGTTTGCTATAATTGCTGCAGGCGAAGGATCCCGTTTGCAGCAGGAAGGAATACATTTGCCTAAACCTTTGGTTAAATTACGTGGCGAATCGTTGATAGATCGGTTGATTAGAATCTTTAATAGTAACGGTGCAGATGAAATAGATATAATAGTCAATCAAATTTATCCGGAAACGGCACAGCATATTCAGGCTCTTATGGAGACTGAAAAAGGCAAAAATATACGATTGATAGTAAAAAAAACTCCCAGTTCGATGCATAGTTTTTATGAACTGAGTGAATTGATTGGTGATGAGCCATTTTGCTTGACTACGGTGGATACAATTTTTGATGAACAGGAGTTCTCTGATTATATTCAGGCATTCAAGGAGAACGCTACGTATGATGGTATGATGGCCGTGACGGATTTTATAGACGACGAAAAACCACTTTATGTCGCTACTGATGAGGATTTGAATATTACCGGATTTCATGATCAAAATGAAGGGGATATTTATATCTCAGGGGGGATTTATTGTTTGAATCCGGTCGCTTTAAATACTCTTCGTGGTTGTATTGCACGGGGGGAAAGCAGGATGCGGAATTTTCAGCGTGCTTTAATTACTGATGGTTTGCACTTAAAAGCTTGCTTGTTTTCTAAAATTTTGGATGTAGATCACGTTAGTGATATTCAAAAGGCTGTTGAGTTTTTGGAGTCACATCAGTAGATCAATGAAGTATGGATTTTTTAGGAATAAGTAGATCACCGATATATTCCCCGCATTCAGAGGATCGTGATGCGCAGATTTTTAATCAATTGTCTGCTGAATTGAGAGCACGAAATTTTCAGGTAGCTTGTCTGTCTGAAGATGAGTTTGATGATAAATCAGTAGAAATCTTATGTAATGATGCCCCTATAATATTTTCAATGGGACGCCATCCGCATGTGTTGCGGTTGTTGGCCAAAATGCAGCAACAAGGATGTGTCGTTGTCAACTCTGCTTCTGGGATTATGCGGTTGTCTCGTCGAAATATTTATGCGTCTTGTTTGTCTCTTGGCGTGAATGTTCCACAACAGTATTCGGAACTTGGAGAAACGTGTGATTTGCAATATCCCTGTTGGCTGAAACGTGATGATGCTTGCTCACAGCAAGCTGATGACGTTTGTTTTGCTGCTAATAAGGAAGAATTGCAGTCAAAAATACAGGGATTTGTTCAGCGTGGCGTGGCTCATTATGTCGTGAGTGAACACAAAACCGGTGATTTGATTAAATTTTATGGTGTAGCTGGTACATCGTTTTTTTATTGGTATTCACCAAAACGTGATAATGGCTTTTCAAAATTCGGACTTGAGAAGCATAATGATGAATATAGTGGATTTGCTTTTGATGAAGTGGCTTTTCAGAAACAGATGAATTGTCTGGCGCAACATTTGCAAATTCCTGTATATGGAGGCGACGCCATAGTGGATAATCAGGGGCAGTGTTTTCTGATTGATTTCAATGATTGGCCCAGCTTTTCCTGTTGCAGGGATAAAGCAGTGCCGGCCATTGCCGACTGTCTGGTTCAGATGGCCAAACATAATAGATTAAGTATTAAGAAATAAGATATATGAGTACAAACAGTAAATTGCAGTCTACTTTCAAGTCAAATGATACGGAAGAATGGTTGGATATCCATTTTACACGTCCTATAGGCTTGTTATGGGCAAATTTTTTCAATCGTTTTAATATTCATCCCAATGTGGTTACATTATTGTCCATTATTTTAGGAGTAGCAGCAGGTATAATGTTTTATTATCCTGACTTGTTGCACACTATTATCGGAATTTTGTTGCTCATGTGGGCCAACTTTTATGATAGTGCTGATGGGCAGCTTGCACGTATGACAGGCAAGAAAACGCTCTGGGGGCGTATTCTTGACGGATTTGCCGGCGATGCCTGGTTCTTTTCAATATATGTGGCCATCTGTTTGCGCCTGACACCGCAGTGGGGCATTTGGATTTGGTTGTTGGCCTCTTTTTCCGGATTTATTTGTCATACGCGCCAGTGTCAATTGGCTGATTATTATCGCAATATTCATCTTTACTTTTTGAAGGGAGAGTCAGGGAGTGAACTTGACAGCTATCAAAAGGTGCAGTCGGAATATTTGTCTTTAAAATGGTCGAAGGATTTTGCCCACAAATTGTTTCTTTTCTTTTATCGTAGTTATACTAAAGCGCAGGAGTCAATGACTCCACAGTTTCAACTTTTCAAAAACAGTATTGATAAAAAGTATGGGCATTCTTTGCCAGAGGATTTGCGCGCGACGTTCCGTAAGGGCAGCCTTCCACTTATGAAATATACCAATATTCTGACGTTCAATACACGGGCCATCGTGCTTTATATTTCCTTATTAGTCGGGTATCCGTGGATTTATTTTGTGTTTGAAGTCGTGGTAATGAATATTTTGTTTTTCTATATGCGTTCAAAGCACGAAGCTTTGTGTCGGAATTTGAATAATCAGTTATCAGAGTAATAGTAGATGAAACCAAAGTATCGCAATTTATTTTTGCTTTTCGGCATTGTGGCTATTGTCATCATGCTCTACAAGTTTGATTTTGATCTTAGAAGTCTGCGTGAAATTAAATGGTATTGGTTGTCTGGAATTATTGGCATTTGGATTGTTGTCTATCTGTTTAATGCCGGTGCTTTTTACAAGATTGTAAATGAGGAGAATACGGAGGGCAAGCATTTGTCTTTTCTTTATTCTTTGAAATATACCATTTCGGGTTTTGCTTTCAGTTATGCCACACCTTTTGGTTTTGGCGGTGGCCCGTATAGAATGTTGGAGCTGGGAGCTTATGTCGGAACACGCAAAGCTGCATCTTCGGTAGTGTTGTATTCTATGATGCACATCTTCTCACACTTCTGTTTGTGGGCTACAGCTATAATTTTGTACATTTGTCTTTATCATGTAGAGCCTTATCTGTGGTCATTATTTGCCATTTTTGCTTTGGTTTGTGTTGTAGTTGTATATTTCTTTTATAAAGGATATCGCAATGGCATGGTAGTGAAGGCCTTTAGCATATTCAGCCGTGTTCCGATAGCACGTCGTTGGTTGGCACCGCTGGCTGAAAAAAATGCTGAGGCTTTTGAGCAAATTGATCAGCAGATAGCCTCGCTTCATACTCACGCCCGGGTGTTTTACAGTGCCTTGGCTATGGAATATGTGGCCCGCGTTATCAATTCATTTGAATATTATTTTATTATGTTGGCTTTGGGATATTCCGTGACGTTTGTTGACAGTTTGCTGATGCTGGCCTTTTCTTCTTTGATTGGGAATCTACTGTTTTTCTTTCCGATGCAGTTAGGTGCCCGTGAGGGTAGTCTGGTAATGATTGTGCGGCATCTCTCGGTGGCTGCTCCTGCGGCAATTGGCTTGTACGCCAGCGTACTGACTCGTATTCGGGAACTGGTTTGGATTATTATAGGTGTGAGTTTGGTTAAATTGGGAGCTAATAAAGCCCAGAAATTATAATAATAGATGGTTAAGGAGTGATGAAGAAAAATCATTATACAACTTTATTGTTGGATTATGGAGGTACATTAGATACCAATGCACGTCATTGGGTACATGTACTTTGGGACGGTTATCAACATTGTAATGTTCCGGTATCGGAGTCGCAGTTTCGTGAAGCATATGTATTTGGCGAGCGCTCATTGGCTAAAAGCCCGATAATTGTCCCCACAGATAATTTCTTGGATTTGTTACGCAAAAAGGTGGATATTGAAACATCTTATTTGCAGCAGCATTCATATTGGTCGGTAACGGATGAGGAACGTAGCGTGAAATCGGATGCGATTGCGCAGTTTTGCTATGCGTATGCCCGCCGACATGTAGATCAGAGCAGGCAGGTTCTGCAGTTGCTGAAGGAACAATATAAATTGCTCTTGGTAACTAATTTCTATGGTAACATTCAGGCAGTATTGGCCGATTTCGGATTGGAAGGTATGTTTCAGTCGGTGATAGAGTCAGCCGTAGTTGGAGTACGTAAACCCGATCCCGCCATTTGGGCGATGGGAATGGATGCGGCCGGTGAGGATGCCGGTGCAATTATTGCTGTTGGAGATTCTGTTTCCAAAGATATTTTGCCAGCCAAGGAACTTGGTTTTCATACCGTATGGATGCAGGGGCAGGGATGGGACGATAAGGAGCAAGAGTCCGATGCGCCGGACATGATAATTCATGATATAAAGGAACTGCCAGAAGCCATTTTACAACTGCAAGCCTTGGATTAAAAAGCAAATAAAATACGAACACATGACGTTTTTTGTTGCGCTTGACTGAGCGCTTGTGTAAACAATTCCATAGTATGTTGTCTGACAATGCTATGGAATTTTTATTTTGTCAATGTTTTTCTGATGTCTTTGTCGGGCGTAATCGTGGACAATAGACTCCCGGCTAATTTTTTTTAGGCAGGAGTAAAAGTAAATAAGTTCCGGACTTGTTCCTTTTATATTTGCTCTGATGGGGCCGAGGGGCTAACGGAGATACAGGAATTGCCGGTGATGACATGTTTAAAGCTGAAAAAAGAAGGGGACGCGTTGCTTGTGTATGATAAAAAAAACGTATCTTAGCAAACAGAAAACGTTGAATAAATAAAGAAAAAGATTATGGCAAATCGTAGGAACTTAAAGAAAAAAATAGCGCATATTTGTGGAATTTTGGCCATGGAGTGTATGGTGGCCGTTCAGAACGGACGTATTACAGCCGAGCAGTCAGACCAGATTATTGTGGATATTCTAAATTTGCAGGATGAATTTTTTTCACGAATCAATCATACCGAAAAGGGTTCTGAGCGGTTGTTCTATCGTAAATTGACACAGGACTTTGACAAAGGAGTAGAGTTGATTATTCAAAAAATTCAATAAACAGAAAATGCAATGAAGGTAGGAAGAAAAATAAGTAGCTTCTTACTCTATAAATTGTGGGGATGGAAGGTAGAGGTTTCTTTTGCTCCACGTGACAAATGCATATTATGCGTGGCGCCACATACCAGTAATATCGATTTTTTTGTGGCTCATTTGTATTATGCTTCGTTGGGCAGGAAGGCTGCTTTTTTGATGAAGAAAGAATGGTTTGTATGGCCGTTAAGTAGTATTTTTTATCAAATGGGTGGAATCCCTGTTGACCGGAGTCAGCATGGAAATCTTACCGATTATTTGGCTGAGAAGGCAAAGTCCGGTGACCGTTTTGAATTAGCTATTACGCCTGAAGGTACACGCTCGCTGTGTCATCAGTGGAAACGAGGCTTTTATTATATAGCCTTGAAAGCCGGTATCCCCATACAACTGTATGGGTTGGATTATGCAAACAAAAGAATAGTAGGGAATATGGAATTAATGCCTACAGGAGACGTTGATGCTGACATGCTGAAAATACAAACTTATTTTAAAGATTTCAAAGGACGGCATCCTGAGCGTTTTTCAGCAGGGGTATGATTTTTCTCTTATTGGGTGATGAAAATGCGATGGACGCTTGTAACATTGCTGCTTTGGTTGGGATTCTCGCATATCGCTGAAGGGCAGAATTTTGTGGCTGCAGATGATTCCGTAGCCGAGCGGGTGCGATATTATTTTCAGCATGACTTTTCATTGAAAGGCTATCGGCCGGGAGTTCCTGTTGGTGTAATACATGTTATGGTTGATCATGCGCGTAAAGTGGTGCGTGTGGTCGGCAATGAATCTTTGGCATCCGCTCCATTTGACGGTGCCACGCTTGATAGTTTGCAAAGGGTAGTGACTTCATTGGCATATGGAGGAGACTATGGGGTAGAATTTGTAGATGAGCGGGGAAAGTCGTTTGCTGATTTATTGGCCGGTTTTTTACCAGGGGCACCATCCAAAAATCTTCGTCAATGGAAGGGAAATGATGTAGATTTGCGTCCCTGGGTTCGCAATGTTTCATCACCGGCAGACTTTTCTTCAGGCTTGTCTGGCCGTCATGTTTGTTTATGGGCAAGTCATGGTATTTATTATGACGGCCGGGGATGGAAATTTCAGCGACCATCTCTTTTTGGTACGTGTGAGGATTTGTTTACGCAGACGTTTGTAGTACCCTATCTTATTCCGATGCTTGAACGTGCCGGTTGTGTAGTTTTTACTCCTCGTGAGCGTGATTGGCAAATTAATGAATTTATTGTCGACAATGATGAAACGGGGAATGGCAAGTATGTGGAGCAGGTTCCTGCCGATGGGAAGGAATGGGAAAACGCACCTTGTGCCGGTTTTTCAGATTGGAAAAGACCTATTGTTGATTTGCAGAATCCGTTTACGCATGGCACCGTGCGTCAGTGTGAAGCTACGCGACGTCATGGTAAAAACAGCTCTGTCCGTTGGATTCCGGATATTTCCGAAGATGGTAATTATGCTGTTTACGTATCTTATGCAACCATTGAAAATGGGATTGACGATGCGCATTATACGGTCATGCATAATGGTGTTGCCACGGAGTTTTTGGTTAATCAGCAAATGGGTGGTTCTACTTGGGTATATTTGGGAACTTTTTATTTTGAGAAGAACAGACCCGACCGTAATTATGTACTGTTGACAAACGAGAGCCGTCGCAATGGCGGATGGGTAACAGCTGACGCCGTACGTTGGGGCGGAGGTATGGGAAATGTGTCGCGAGGTGGGCAGGTCAGCGGAATGCCCCGATTTGCGGAAGGAGCACGCTATTCTGCGCAATGGTATGGAATGCCTTACGATGTATACAGTACAAAAGGTGGTACAGATGACTATGCTGACGATATTAATGTGCGTTCGTTTACGCAGAATTTCCTAAGTGGCAATAGCTTGTACAATCCGATTCCGCTTGGAGGAGGCGTTCCGTTTGAGGTTTCTTTGGCCGTGCATAGTGATGCCGGAATTCGAAGAAATCAAATTTATGGTACATTAGGGATTTGTACGACTACTGGAAGCGACGGCCGTCATACGTTTAATTCCGGCATGCCGCGTGAAACCTCTCTTGATTTTACCCGGATGATACAGGATAATATTTGTCGCGATTTAACCAAGGCAATGGGAGAGGAGTGGAGTCGGCGAGAGTTATGGGATCGTAATTATAGCGGAACGCGTAACCCGGAAATTCCGTCCTCAATTTTAGAAATGTTTTCGCACCAGAATTTTGCAGACATGAAATATGGTCATGACCCACATTTCAAGTTTGTTATGGCGCGGGCAATTTATAAATCGATACTGCGCTATATTTATTTTTATCATCAGAAAAAAGGATATGTGGTACAACCTTTACCGGTGAAGCAGTTTTCAGTAGAATTTACCTCTTCGCCTGGTGTCGTGAATCTACGATGGCGTGAAACTCCGGATTCTATGGAATTGTCGGCATCTGCAACTGGATATATTGTATATACAAAGGAAGGTAATAAGGATTTTGACAATGGAACTTTTGTAAAAAATCCAATGTACCAGGTCTCTTTGAAGCCGGGAGTTATTTATGCTTTTAAGGTAAGTGCGGTAAATGAAGGAGGCGAGAGTTTTCCTTCTGAGACATTATGTGCTTATTTGTCAACGGATACTGCAGCAAAACGGGTCTTGATTGTGAATGGTTTTGATCGTTTGAGTGGTCCCGCGTTGGTTGAGACAAAAGACAGTCTGGGGTTTGATTTGCATCAGGATATTGGAGTCGCCTATGGAAGAACTGCCGGTTTTTCCGGTTATCAGTATAACTTTAATCCTCAAAGTAAGAACTGGGGAGCATCCGGTGATGAATTGAGCGGGCAGGTTTTTGCGGGAAATTCTTTTAATTATACGCTGGAGCACGGAGAGGCTTTATCACGTTTGTCTGGGTATTCTTTTGTATCTTGCCAACGGGATGCGATGCCCGACGATATGAGTAAGTATGACGTGGTTGATTTGATTGAGGGGGCACAGCGTAAAAATGATTATGGATTGTTGAATTACAAAACTTTTGACAAAATATTACAGCGTCGGCTGGCCGCGTATTGCAAGCAAGGAGGAAAATTATTGGTGAGTGGTGCATATATTGGATCGGATATGCAGGACGATCCTAATTTCGTGCAGCAAATCTTGAAATTTAAATATGGCGGAAGAGTTTCTGCGAAGTCGGTGATAAAAGGTCTGGAAATGGATTCTATTCCGTTTTATGACAGTCCTTCAAGCGAGCATTACGCTCCGGCAAGCTTGGACGTGTTGTTGCCATATGAAGGATCTGAACCTTTGCTTTATACCGCACGTCAAGAGGTTGTAGGCATAGGTTGTCGCTCACCTTACAGATTATTTATATCTGCATTGCCGGTGGAGTGTATTCGTGGCGTGAATATTCGTAGTAATTTTATGAGAAAAGCAATGGAGTATTTGTTTGATAATTAACCTAAATATAAGATTATGTATAGAATTCAATTAAATGCAACAGGCACACGTACCATGGATGTGACTGACGAGAACATGAAGACCATTGAAAAGTATGATTTGTTTAATGGTTTGGTAGACAGTACTGGATATATTGACGAGTCTGTACTGGATAAATTGAAATTGAATATCCGTTCTATGATTGCTACTGACGCTGAAAATTGCAAGGACTTGTTGGACTTGTGTATTGATGTAATTTATCATGAAAAGATGAAAGCCTATGGCTTGCGTAATTTGATTGAAGCTTATCAGGAGTGGATTAAAAATAATAAAGTAGAGGAATAAGTAGAAATGAGAGAATATCACCTGTCAGATTGGTTGCCAACTACGGCAAAGGAAGTTGCTTTAAGAGGATGGGAACAGTTGGACATAATTATGTTAAGTGCAGATGCCTATGTGGATCATCCTTCGTTTGGAAGTGCCGTAATAGGGCGTTTGCTGGAAGCACAAGGTTATAAAATTGCCATTGTTCCTCAACCTGACTGGCATGGAGATTTTCGGGATTTCAAGAAATTGGGAAAGCCCCGATTGTATTTTTGTATATCTCCGGGAGTAATGGATTCTATGGTAAATAAGTATACAGCCAACAAACGTTTGCGTTCGGCTGATGCTTATTCACCGGACGGGCGACATGACAAGCGTCCGGAGTATCCTACAATCGTATATACGCAGATTTTGAAGAAACTTTATCCTGATGTGCCTGTGGTATTGGGAGGCATTGAGGCTTCGTTGCGGCGCCTGGCTCATTTTGATTACTGGCAGGGGACGTTGCGGAAAAGTATTTTGTGTGACAGTGGTGCCGATATGATTGCTTACGGCATGGGAGAATTACCGATGACCGATATCTCTGCGGTCTTGAGAGATTATGCGAATCAGACGGGACAGAATATTAATGTGGCAGATTTCAAAGAGTTGTTTCAGCGCCATCCTGTACGGCAAACAGTGATGCTTTATGATAAACAAGAAATTCCGGGCGGGATAAAAGATGATGATATTGTGTTGCATTCATATCCTGAAGTATTGGCATCACCTAAAAAGCAAGCTGAAAATTTTAGGCATATCGAGGAGGAAAGCAATAAACTGCATGCGCAAAGACTTTTGCAGGAAGTCGACGGAAAATATGTGGTAGTAAATGTGCCGTATCCGCCGATGACAACAGAGCAAGTGGACTATTCCTTTGACCTTCCGTATACTCGTCTTCCTCATCCTAAATATAAGGGAAAGGTAATTCCGGCCTACGAAATGATAAAATTCTCTGTAAATATACATCGCGGATGTTTCGGCGGATGTGCATTCTGTACAATTTCTGCTCATCAGGGAAAGTTTATCATGAGCCGCAGTAAGGAAAGTATTTTGAAAGAAGTAAAGGAACTGATTCAGATGCCAGACTTTAAGGGGTATCTGTCTGATTTGGGGGGACCTTCTGCGAACATGTATGGTATGAGCGGAAAGAACAAGGATTTATGCGCCAAGTGTAAACGTCCTTCATGTATCCATCCGCGTGTTTGTCCGAATTTGAATACTAGTCATGAGCGTCTTTTGGATATTTATAGAGCAGTTGACAACTTGCCGGGAATAAAGAAGAGTTTTATTGGTAGTGGGGTTCGCTATGATTTATTACTGCATCAGACGCCTGACGCTCGGACCAACAAAATAAATCGGGAATATATTGAAGAATTGATATTGAAGCATGTTTCAGGGCGACTGAAGGTTGCACCAGAACATACCAATAATCGGGTTCTGGACATTATGCGAAAACCCGGATTTGAGCAATTCTATGCGTTTAAAAAAATCTTTGATGATTGTAATGAGAAAAATGGTTTGCACCAGCAGATAATTCCTTATTTTATCAGCTCACATCCCGGATGTACTGAAGAGGATATGGCAGAATTAGCGGCCATTACTAAACGTTTGAATTTTAAGCTAGAGCAAGTTCAGGATTTTACGCCGACCCCCATGACGGTAAGTACGGAAATGTGGTATACCGGATACCATCCGTATACCTTGGAGAAGGTGTATTGTGCCAGAAGTATGCAGGAAAAATTACGCCAGCGACTTTTCTTTTTCTGGTATAAGCCGGAAGAAAAGTCAACTATCATACAGGAATTGATGCGTATGGGACGTAGAGACTTGTTGAATAAATTATATGATAAATCAGCAGCATATGAAAGTAGTCGAACAGCATGTAATAGGAAAAGTGAACGACGAAATGTGCGAGGACAGCGTCGTAGAAACTGACGGATTTGTAGCTGTGATAGATGGAGCAACAAGTAAGAGCTCTGTGCGTTATGATGGTTTGAAGGGAGGAAAAAAAGCAATGCTATTGGCACGTGAGTGTATTATGCGTATGCCGTGTTGGTTTTCGATGGAAGAATGCGTATGCATGCTGACCGAGAATGTACGACGTTTCTATCAGGAATGTGGTATGATGGAGTTGGTAAAAAGGGATGCTTCAGCCCGGTTAACATGTAGCATAGTTTTATATAGTAAGAGGAGACATGAAGTTTGGATGATTGGCGATTGTCAATTTCGGTATGAGGGAAAAACATATAAGAATGAAAAGATAGGAGATGCTTTGCTGGCTGGGATTCGTGCTGACATCCTGAAATATTTGATAAGAAATGGTTATAAACCTGAAGATTTGCAACAGAATGACTTAGGTAGATCTTGGATTTTAGATGCCTTATGCGACCAGTGTAATTTCCAGAATCTACCCATTGAGGCTAATAATCCGTATTCTTTTGTGGTATTAGATGGATTTCCTGTTGATATTCGGCGTGTTCCTGTGTATAAATTGCCCAATAATGATTCGAATCACTTAATTTTGGCAAGTGATGGTTATCCAATATTGTGTGATACATTTGACGAAACGGAAAGTGCATTGAGGGAAATTCTTGAAAAGGATCCATTATGCATTGATTTGAATGTGTCGACAAAAGGTTTAATGGTAGGGAATAAATCTTTTGATGATCGTACTTATGTTATGTTGTCGGATTCTTGACAAGTTTTGTCGCTATAATTTTATTCTTATTCCTTGGTAGTTTTATAGATGCGCTGTCGCCAACTTGCTCCTTTTGTTAGGGTATACAAATGGGTTGAAAAAAGTAATACCACCAATAGGTGTTTCCGTAGTTGTTACGCGCTATTGAACTTTTGGTGTTGGGGATAGTAGCTTTCTTTACTGTTTCTAAAAAGTCTTTGAAGTTTTCCGTAGTTACCGCATCTTCATAGGTGATGAGCGGGTGGGTTCTTAAGTGCTTGTATAAAATAAGTGCTTGCACATAATATTTGGGAAGTTGGCTTGTGCTGTCAGAAAGATTATAGTATTGTGGTAAATCTTTGGCAAAACGGTCAATTTGTTTATCCAATAAGAGAGCACAAAGGTAGTAATCTTTAGCGATATCGTTGTTGATAGTTGTTTGTGGGTGGTCCGCAATGTATTTATAGTAATTGGTAGCCGACGATGTCTTGGGATAGCAGCGGTAGAATTTATAGATGCTATCAGGAGAGAATAACGAATGAGTCGAATCGGCGGGGTAGAGTAGTAATCCTTTGGAACCATAGGGCATAGGAAATTCAAATAGTTTGTTTCCAATGTCCTTTTTCATCGCAAAAGTGCGGAGTGCAGACAATCGTCTTGACGTAGTAAGAGATTTTTCTCCGACTTTTAATGCGTGCTCAGGTTTATTTTCTTTTAATAGTCTACCTGCTTTTAATTCGTAGTGCAAGCATTCATCAGTATTGCCGGAGAAAATAGCAAACGTGAATAATGCAATGAAAATCCAGATATTAGGAAGTAGTAACTTGAAAAAAAGTTGGTTAGAGGGAGTTTCATTAAATTCTATTTGTTTGGACATCCATACAATAACGATACATAGTATTAGCATTGTTATGCTGCAGATTATCCAAATTGTCGGTATGCAGGTTGACAGAGAGGTTATGAGTCCGAGTATAATTGTTGGAAGGGCATACGTACAGGCATGCAAGCGGTTGATAACTGTAATATGTTGTTCAATAAAATATTGTAGAAGCGTGAGTAAGGATGTTAGGACGATGGCCCCGGCTAAAGGATTATATGTTGTTTGTCCTTGTGATAATTGTTTTTGAGTGAGTGACAACAAGTCTCCTTGAAGAAAGTATAAATAGCAGAACGTGAATATGATAAAAAGTACGCGTAAAATTACACGTACTTTTTTCATATAGAATTGTTCAGAATAATTAGTCATTAAATTATTTCTTTTCGGGTTGTTTTTTCAGTACAACAGCGGATCGTGCTGGAATATACAACTTAAGCCATCCTTTTCCGTCTTTTTCCAACAACGGATCATAATTTGTCATGTGAATAACAGAATCATCTGCCAAACCATTTCCTCCAAATTGTTTGGCATCTGTATTAAGGATAACTTTGTAACTTCCGTTGGGTACACGGAATCCGTAATCTGTATAGCTGCGCGTCGGACTGAAATTGAATACAAATACGAGATCATTTCTCATGTAGGCTAGTATTTGGTCGCCGTCATCGTGCCAAATTTCTACGACGGGAGTTTTGTTGATGTTTCGTGTAGAGCAAATGGCTTTAATCATGGCTCTGTCGAAATCACCTAAATAGTGATAGCATAATTCTTTGTTGTCTACCAGATTCCATTGCCGCCGCGCATATTTGTAACTCCATCCATTTCCTTCACGTGGAAAATCGATCCATTCGGGATGACCAAATTCATTTCCCATAAAGTTGAGATATCCACCGTTTATTGTAGAGGCAGTAAGTAAACGGATCATTTTATGAAGGGCAATTCCTCTATGAACTGTACCATTTTCGTCTCCTTTACGGAAATGCCAATACATGTCGGCATCAATCAGACGGAATATTAAAGTCTTGTCGCCCACTAAAGCTTGATCATGGCTTTCACAATATGAGATATTGTGTTCGTCAGATCTTCGATTGGTTACTTCCCAAAACATGCTGCTGGGTTTCCAGTCTTCGTCGCGGTTTTCTTTTATAATTTTAATCCAGTAGTCCGGTATATTCATGGCAAGTCGGTAGTCAAATCCGTAACCACCTTCCTTGAACGGAGCTGCAAGTCCAGGCATGCCAGATACTTCTTCTGCAATGGTTATGGCATTTTTGTTGACTTCATGAATTAGAAGATTGGCGAGCGTTAAGTAGCATATCGCATTGTCGTCTTGATGACCATTGTAGTAATCGCCATAGTTAGTAAATGCTTCTCCAAGTCCATGACTATAATATAGCATAGATGTGACTCCGTCGAATCGGAATCCATCAAAATGATATTCTTCTAACCAATATTTGCAGTTTGATAACAGGAAATGGATAACCTCATTCTTTCCATAGTCAAAACACAGGCTGTCCCAAGCTGGATGTTCACGCCGGTCACCTTTATAAAAAAATTGACATGGGTCACCCGCAAGATTACCTAATCCCTCTACTTCGTTCTTTACTGCATGACTCTGCACGAGGTCCATAATTACTGCAATCCCGTTATCATGCGCTTCGTCAATCAGGGCTTTTAGTTCTTCAGGAGTTCCAAAGCGACTGGAAGCTGCAAAGAAACTGGATACGTGATAT
The DNA here is from genome assembly GCA_000438115.1 of Prevotella sp. CAG:617. GTDB lineage: Bacteria > Bacteroidota > Bacteroidia > Bacteroidales > Bacteroidaceae > Alloprevotella. Next base: position 134,694 of record FR903596.1, read on the forward strand.
CCAAAACTTCCATAATACGGATGCTCTTGAATGGCCATGATTTGGATGCAATTATAGCCGTCTTTCTTGATTCGAGGTAATACGTTTTCTCGAAATTCATTGTAAGTACCAACCTTCTCGGCATCTTGCGACATGCCAATATGGCATTCATAAATTAATAGAGGGTCTTTTTTTAGTTTGAAGTTTTCCTTTTTGAAGACATATTTTTGTCTAGGATTCCAAACTTGGGCACTGAAGATTTTTGTTTTTTCGTCCTGTACCACTCTTTGGCACCATGCTGGAATACGTTCTCCGCATCCGTTGTCCCAATAGACTTTCATCTTGTACAAGTCTTTGTGTTTTATTGCGCGGAGAGGTAGTTTAATTTCCCAATTACCTGTGCCTTCTATTTTCTTTAATCTGAAATTCTCGTCTTCTTCCCAGTTGTTGAAATCTCCAATTAGGTATATTTTAGTAGCGTTAGGAGCCCACTCTCTAAATACCCATTCTTTTTTCTCTTTATGGAGTCCAAAATATAAATAGCCGTCTGCAAAATCAGACAGTTTCATGCTTCCACCAGTGAGTTCCTTTACTTTATTGATAACTGCCTGATGTCTACCGTTAATGGCATTTTCAAAAGGGGATAACCAGCTGTCATTTTCTATGATTTTTAGACGTGCTGGAGTTTTTGCTTTTTGTTTTTCCATATAGAAAATATTTTAATCGTTTTCTTTTACGATTCTTCCGTTTTTGTAAGTACCTTTTTTGGTAATATTTCCGTTCTTATCACGTTCAATAAATTTTCCGTCTTTAATTCCATTGACGTAGGTTCCTTCAAATCGAGCGCCGTCTTTTGCTACCTCTATGCATTTCCCGTCCTTTTTCCCGTTTTTGAAGCCTCCTTTGTATTTTTCCCCGGTAGCCAGACGTAAGATGCCTTCACCATCCATTTCGTTATTTTTCCATCCACCGGTATACTCGTCTCCGTTTTTCCATGTATATGTTCCTATTCCATTTCTTTGGTTGTTTTTCCAACTTCCGGTATAAATGGCGCTATTTTTCCATGTAAAGGTTCCTTGTCCATCTTGTTCGCCATTTAAGAAATGGCCGACATATTTATTACCATTGGCAAAAGTGAAGATGCCTTCTCCCGTGCGTTCGCCCTGCTGGTAATCACCTTCATAGGTATCTCCGTTTTTGAATTTATAAATGCCCTTCCCGTTTTGGATATCGTCTGTCCATTCTCCGTTATAGCTGTCGCCGTCAGAATAATAAAAAATGCCGTTCCCGTTTCGTTGATTGTTGGACCATTCACCTTCATATCTTGATCCGTCGTTCCAATCAAAAACGCCTTTTCCTTCTTTTTTATCGTTTACCCAATCACCTTTGTAATAAGCTCCATTCGCGTAGGTATACGTACCTTTTCCGTTTCGTTTGTCTTCTTTCCAGTTTCCTACATATTTATCGCCATTGTAGTAATACATAGTACCACGTCCATGTTGGTAATCACGAAACCATAAACCTTCGTAGCGGTTATTGTTCATGAAGAAAAAAGTGCCTTTACCATGCTGTTGATCCTGAAACCATTGTCCTTCGTATTTCTCTCCATCTGAAAATGTGTATATGCCATATCCTTGCCGTTTGCCCTTTACGTATTCGCCTTCATAATTGTCCCCATTTTTGAATATGGTTTTGCCTTTTCCATTTGGTTTTCCATTTTCAATTTCACCACTGTAAATTGCACCGTCTTTGAATGTATAAGTGCCAATTTTGATTTTCTGTCCGTAGACTGAACTTGAAAGAAGGAAAAGGCTGAATATCGCGAATATGAAGTTCTTCGTCATAATATTAATTTGGTTATACACGTTCAAATTTAATATAAAAGGTCGAGTAATACAAACTATTTAAGCATATTTAATTTATTGCTCAACAAAGATTCTGCTTTGACCAAATCTTCTGGCGTGTCAATTCCTACTGTTTCAATGTCGGTAATGCCTACCTTTATTGTGTATCCGGCTTGAAGCCATCTTAATTGTTCAAGTGATTCCGCCAATTCCAATTCTGAAGGGGGCAACTGCGCTATTGTCCGCAAAACCTCAGATCGGTAAGCATAGATTCCTAAGTGCTTGTAAAACTGGTGGCTTTTACTCCATTCTGATTGTTCTTTTCCTCGTATGTAGGGTATTACTGACCTGCTGAAATATAAGGCGTGCATTTTGTTATCCATAACCACTTTAGGCGTGTTGGGGTTGTTGATAATATTCCAGTAGCAGCCTTTTTCAAAAGGTTTTACCAGCGTTGCTATTGCGGTTTCCGGATCAGTAAAACATGTTTTGAGCAATTCAAGTTGTTGAGGGGCAACAAAGGGCTCATCACCTTGTACGTTAACTACAATATCATATTTTTCTTCCAGTTTGTTGTAAGCTTCATGTATTCGGTCAGTTCCGCTTTTATGGTTAGAACTTGTCATGATAGCTTTCCCGCCGAATGATGTTACACAGTTATATATTTCTTCATTGTCTGTGGCCACGTAAGTGGCATCAAAGCACGATTGTGTTGTTTCATAAACCCATTGTACGATGGGCTTACCGCCCAATAGTGCTAAAGGTTTTCCTGGAAAACGGGTTGAAGCATATCGTGAGGGGATTAGTGCTACAAATTTCATAGAATAAAAAAATTAATAAATTAAACTACTGATATCTTCCAAAATTGAAGTTGATTCTTCTGACGTGTTATCATCGGTATCTTCAATAATGTTGTTGCCTGAAGTTCCGCATGGATCAAATCCCGGGGGAAGTTTGAACTGTTCGTTTTGGCTGTAACCCAAACTCTTGTCGTTATATACCTTGCGCATAAAGTAGGCCCAGATAGGTAGGGCTGTTGAAGCTCCTTGTCCGTCGTTCATGCGTTGAAAATGGATATCACGGTCTTCGCCTCCAACCCAGCATGCAGCTACAAGGCGAGGCACGAAACCTACAAACCATCCGTCTGAGTTTCGGTTGGTGGTTCCGGTCTTTCCTCCCATAGGTGCAGTCAGCTTGAATTTGTAGCGAAGCCTGCGTCCGGTGCCATGATCTATTACCGATTGCAGCATGTCAATCATTTTATAGGCGCTCTCTTCGCTGATAACTTCATTCATCTGGGGGTGGAATTCGGTGATGACGTTGCCTTCGTTATCTTCAATTTTTGTGACTAGTAGTGGAGCGCTTCGTATTCCCTTGTTTACAAAAGCGGTATAAGCGCTGGCCATTTCCGCCACAGAAATGTCGCATGGGCCTAAACACAGAGCCAATGATGGATGAATATCCTGATTCTGTATGCCAAACTCATGAAGCAGGTTGACAAATCGGCTTCCGGTTACGTCAATTTCATTCATTAATGCCGCCGATATCCAGTTGTTTGATTGTGTTAATCCCCATTTTAAAGTCACCATTTGTCCATATCTGGATTTGCTGGAGTTTCGTGGAGTCCATGATTTTCCGGCTACATGGTATGTGCGTTGTATGTTTTGTATTAAGTCGCATGGCGTTTTTCCATCCTGCATGGCAAGAGCATAAAGGAAGGGTTTGATGGTTGAACCAACCTGACGTCGTCCGACCATACACATGTCATATTGGAAATGTGTATAATTAAGACCTCCGACATACGCTTTGACATGTCCGTTTAGTGGATCAATAGCGATAAAGCCACTGCGTAGGAAACTTTTGTAGTATTTGATGGAGTCAAGAGGGGGCATAATTGTATCGACGTCACCGTGATAAGTGAATACACTCATTGGAACCTTGGTTCGGAATGCTTTTTTGATTTCACTTTCCGAGCATCCGTTTGCTTTCATCATACGGTAGCGGTCACTTTGCCTTACCGATCTTTCTAATATTTGTTGTACTTGTTTGGGGCTGAGTGCATCAGAATACGGGTAGGTCGACGAATTCCACTTTTGGCGTTCAAACAGTGGTTGCAGGGTATAGCCTACATGTTTCCAAACGGATTCCTCCGCGTATTGTTGCATCTTATAATTGATGGTTGTGTATATTTTCAGTCCATCCGTATAAATGTTGTAGTTGGAGCCGTCTTTCTTGTAATTTTTATTACACCAGCCGTATAATGGATTCTTTTCCCATGCCAATGAGTCTTCGTAATATTGTTGCTTTTGCCATGACGCGTAGTTTGAGCGTACAGGCTTTTCGGCCATAAGTATTTTCCGCAGATATTCCCGAAGGTATGTAGCTTTTCCTTCTTTATGGTCGGTCCGATGAAAATTAAGCTTTAAAGGTTCTTGGCACAGTTCGTTGTATTCTGCTGTCGATAAGTAGCCGGCCTTGAGCATTTGTCCCAGTACCACGTTACGACGGTCGCGGCAACGTTCAGGTTCGCGTACCGGATTGTAGTATGATGGATTTTTGCACATTCCGATCAACGTCGCAGATTCGGCTATGGTTAGGTCTTTCGGCTGTTTTCCGAAATAAGTGCTGGCTGCGGTTTTGATGCCTACGGCGTTGTGCAGGAAATCAAAATAATTCAGATAGAGGGTAAGTATCTCTTCTTTGGTATATCTTTTTTCCAGTTCTACGGCGATGACCCATTCAATGGGCTTTTGCAGCAAACGCTCTGCGGTGCTGCCGGCGGTAGTAGAATAAAGTTGCTTGGCCAGCTGCTGTGTGATGGTACTGCCTCCACCTGCATTCTTGTTGCCCAATATTCCACGCTTGACAACGGCTCTTCCCAAGGCAATAACATCAATGCCCGAATGTTTGTAAAAGCGCTCGTCTTCAGTTGCTACTAATGCCTGAAACAGGTATGGCGTAATTTCGTCGTAGTTTACGAATACACGGTTTTCGCTGCGCGACCATGTGCCCAGCAGTTTTCCCTCTTCGGAGAGTACCTGTGAAGCATATTTATTAATCGGATTTTGTAGTTCTTCAAGTGGGGGCATATAGCCAATCCAGCCTTTTTTAATTGCGAAAAAGGCAAGTGTAGAAAATAATAGAAGTATGATAAAAAATATCCAGAGGAAACAGATTATTTTTTTTCCCATGTTCTGTTTTTTAGATTGCGCTTGTTTTTTTGCATTATGAATGCAAATGTACGTGTATTTTTTGGAAACGGGGGAATTCTTGATTATAAAAAGTCGTAAGCCGGAATTATGAAGAGGGGCGAAATACTAATTTATTACTGATCTTTATGTATAGAAAAGACGGTACGGTGAAGTGAAAGGAAGATGGGAGTTTTATTTTTTTTGAAGGGACTTTGTTTGAAAAAATCCGGATTTTGTTTGTCGGAGGAGTCCTGGAAATAAAAAATATCCTGAAAAAGTGAGGCGAAACTCTGCTTTTTCAGGATATTTTTGGAGGGGAGTATGAATTATGAGTTCATTGACATTAGATATTCTTCATTGTTCCTTGTGTTTTCAATGTGTTTCTTCAGGTCTGTCATGGCTTCAATAGGTGTCATGTCAGCGATGTATTTACGCAGAATCCACATACGGTTGAGTGTTTGAGGGTCTTGCAGCAGGTCATCACGCCGTGTGCTGGATGCTACAATATTGACAGCCGGGAAAATGCGTTTGTTGCTGAGTGAGCGGTCTAATTGTAACTCCATGTTTCCGGTGCCTTTGAATTCTTCGAATATTACTTCATCCATTTTAGAACCGGTATCAATGAGGGCCGTTGCAATAATGGTGAGTGAACCTCCTCCTTCAATATTGCGGGCTGCACCGAAGAAACGTTTGGGCTTTTGCAGAGCATTGGCATCAACTCCTCCGGATAAGACTTTTCCAGATGCGGGTGACACTGTATTGTAAGCACGCGCCAAACGGGTGATGGAGTCAAGGAAAATCACAACGTCATGACCACATTCAACCATGCGTTTTGCTTTTTCTAAAACAATACCGGCTATTTTGACATGACGGGCAGCAGGCTCATCAAATGTAGATGCAATAACTTCGGCATTTACTGTACGGGCCATGTCGGTAACCTCTTCAGGACGTTCATCAATGAGCAGCATCATCAAATATGTGTCAGGATGGTTGCGGGCTATGGCATTGGCAATTTCCTTCATCAGCATAGTCTTACCGGTTTTGGGCTGTGCCACGATAAGTGCTCTTTGTCCCTTGCCAATTGGAGTGAAGAGGTCTACAATTCGGACTGATAGTGAATCATTGTTCCCTGTGCACAATTTGAATTTTTCATCAGGAAACAGTGGCGTCAGGTGTTCAAATGGCACCCGATCTCTGATTTCGTTGGGGGTAAGGCCATTAATGTGGTCAATACTAACCAGGGGGAAGAATTTTTCGCCCTCACGTGGGATACGGATGTTTCCTTCAACGACATCGCCATTTTTTAGTCCGTATGTTTTGATTTGGTTTTGTGATACATAAATGTCGTCAGGCGAAGTCAGGTAGTTGTAGTCTGCAGAGCGTAAAAAGCCGAAGCCGTCAGGCATGATTTCCAGGACTCCGGAACCGGTCAGTACATTGTCGAAGTTGTATTGTGTGTTGTCTTCGTTCTCTTGTGGCTCGTCGTTGTTGTCAATTAAGCCCATATCATCTGCCGTATCATAGTTCCCGTTGTATTCGTTTTCGTATGAATCCGAAAGGGTCGGTATGTCTTGTATGGGTATAATATCAGTGGTTGCAGACTGTAATTTTTCTAAAATTTCGGGATCCAGATTGTTTTCGTGGATTGGAATTGCGGCTTCAGCTTGTGCTTTTTTTTCGTTCTCTTCTTCCTCCAGTTCTTTGGCAACTTCAGCCGCATTACTTTCCAATTGTTCAACAATTTCACTGGCGTTGTCATCTCCGGCCAAAAATTCGGGAATTGGCATCTCTGTCTGTTCTTCTTTAAGAACAGGAGTTATGGAGTTAGCCGTGGCGTTTGCATCTTCTGCCTGAATAAGCGGTGTTTCTGTATTTGTTGCATTATCGGTAGGCTCTGTTGCTGGAGCAACTTGTTCGCCTTCTTGATTTTCAGGCAACGCTTTTTTTTCGGCAGCTGTTTCTTTTGTTGTATTTTTTCTGGTTCTGGTTTTTTTAGGCTTTTCTGCAGGAGTTGCATCTGTTGCAGTTCCTGATTCTGATGACGTTTCCGTTTTTGCTTTCGTTTTCTTGGCCGGCGTCTTCTTTTCGAAGCTTTCGCTTTTTTCTTGATTGGCCGAGTATACGTGGTCTACATCTTTTTTTACGATGCGTGTTCTTTTTTTTGCAGGTTGTTGACTCGCGTTTTGTATGGCTTGAGCATCCAGAATTTCGTAGACTAAACTTTCTTGATCTTGTATGTGCTTAGTCTCTACGTTCAGCCCTTCTGCAATGGCTTGGAGTTGTTCCATGCTCAAGCTCATCAATTGCTCTTTTGTTAATAGTGACATTGAGAATAAATTGTGTGATTATTCCATTTTGAGGAATGGAATGTTATGAATATTTCAGTTGATTAAAAAGTGGGGATGAAAAACGACTGATAAAATTGTTTTCCGTTGCAAAAGTAGCATTTTTTTCTTTTCTACAAATAGTTATTGCTGAAAAATGTTGTATTTTCGCAAGGATTATGGCAAATTTAAAAACATATTTGGACGTGCAGGGGCTTACCAAACGAATTGGTGATCTTTTGCTATTTGAGGGGATTTCATTTTCTGTGGCATTAGGGCAGCGAATCGGACTGATTGCCCAAAATGGGAGTGGTAAGTCAACGCTCCTTAATATAATAATGGGTACGGAAGATTACAATGAAGGAACCGTCGTTTTTCGGAAAGATATACGGGTTGGTTATTTATGCCAATCACCAACGTATCCGGAACATTTATCTGTGCTTGAAGCCTGTTTGTATCATGGCAATTCAATGGCAGATCTAATCTTGCGATATGAGAAGTGTGTACATACGCCGGGAAATCCAGGATTAATAGAAATCTCGGAAGAAATGGACCGTGAAAATGCATGGGGATTTGAGCAGCGAATAAAAGAAATGCTGGGCAAATTTCAAATTACGGATATCATGCAGCCTGTGGGTGAATTGTCGGGAGGACAACTAAAGCGTGTGGCATTGGCAAATGTGTTGATCTTAGATCCGGATTTACTTATCTTAGACGAGCCAACCAATCATTTGGATTTGGATATGATTAACTGGCTTGAAAAGTATATGGCTCGCAATGTGAAGTGCTTGCTAATGGTGACTCATGACCGTTATTTCCTGGATCGGGTATGTAATAGTATTATGGAATTGGATCATCATTCCTTATATACCTATAATGGAAATTATGAGTATTATCTGGAAAAGAAACAGCAACGCATAGAGGTGATGAATGCCAATATCCAAAAAGCAAACAATCTCTATCGACGAGAACTGGAATGGATGAGGCGTATGCCTTGTGCGCGTGGTCATAAGGCACGGTATCGTAAAGAAGCTTTTGTTGAATTGGAAAATATTGCCAAACAAAAGATACAGGAGCGAACAGCTCGATTGGAGGTGAAAAGTGATTATATCGGAACTAAAATTTTTGAGGCCGAATATGTGTCGAAAGCTTTTTCTCCTGATCTTATCATCACAAAGGATTTCTATTATAACTTTTCTCGTTATGAAAAAATGGGGATTGTTGGTGGCAATGGTACGGGAAAGTCTACCTTTATAAAAATGCTGTTGGGATTGGAAAAACCTGATTCCGGACGCTTTGTCGTTGGCGAGACTGTAAAGTTCGGATATTTTTCGCAAGATGATAGACTTCAATATGATAAGACAACGAAAGTCATTGATGTAGTACGTGATATTGCTGAGACTATTGATTTGGGGGGAGGGCGTAAACTTACGGCTATGCAGTTTTTGCAGCATTTCCTTTTTTCTCCAGAACGCCAACAATCTTATGTTTATAAACTGAGTGGCGGTGAGCGGCGTCGGTTGTATTTGTGTACGGTATTAATGCAAAATCCGAATTTTTTGGTCCTTGATGAGCCTACTAATGATTTGGATATAACTACATTGCAGGTGCTGGAGGAATATTTGGCAGATTTCCGAGGCTGTGTTATTGTTGTTAGTCATGACCGATATTTTATGGATAAGGTTGTTGATCATTTGTTAGTCTTTCGGGGGCAAGGCGTGATTGATGATTTTCCCGGAAATTATACTCAATATCGTGAATGGGAGGAGTCGGTAAAAAAAGAAGAAAAAACGGTTGAGATTGCAGGTGCGGAGCCTGTTTCAAATTCAAAAAAGGGAAAAGTAAAGGAAACGCGTCGCCGTCTGACTTATAATGAACGCAAAGAAATGGATTTATTGGAAAAAAGCATAGAGCAACTTGAGACGGAGAAGGCCGAATTGGAAAAGGCTCTTTGCAGCGGCACACTTGACGTGGATACCATTACTGCCTATAGTATCCGTTTACCGAATCTGCAGACGGAGTTGGACGAAAAAAGTATGCGTTGGTTGGAACTTTCTGAATATGCAGATTAATATTTGTGTATTGGGGAGCTAAACAACTTTACTTTATTTTTTTCGTTTACCACTTTTTATTACTAACTTTGTGACCGAAATCATAGTGTAAAAAAGAAGATGGAAAAAGTTGTAATCAATTCCTATGAGGAATTTGAAAAATATGTAGGAAAAGAGATTGGCGTATCTGAATATCTTGAAATTCCACAGGAGCGTATAAATATGTTTGCAGATGCAACGCTGGATCATCAGTGGATTCATGTAGATAAAGAACGGGCGGAGAAGGAAAGTCCGTTCGGTCAGACTATTGTACATGGTTATTTGACGTTGTCATTATTACCTTATTTGTGGCAACAGTTGATTGAGGTCCGTAATTTGAAGATGATGGTGAATTACGGTATGGACAAAATGCGTTTTGGTCAGGCTGTATTGTCTGGTCAGCGAGTACGTCTTGTAGCATCACTGCATTCGTTGGCAAATTTACGCGGTGTATGCAAGGCAGAGATAAAATTTACGTTGCAGATTGAGAATTGTAAGAAATATGCGTTGGAGGGAATAGCTACATTCCTTTATTATTTCAATTAATCTCTGAGGACCTGTGAAAATCCTGTTTCTGACGGTCGGAAAAACTGATTCAAGGGATTTGAATTCCCTTATCTCAGAATATGTTGATCGGATCGGTCATTTCGTCTCTTTTGAAATGATTTGCCTACAGGATTTGAAGTCGACAAAATCGTTGTCGACGGATTTACAGAAGGAAAAGGAAGGAAAATTGATAGCCAACCAGATTCAGAAGGGCGATTATGTAGTGTTATTGGATGAAAAGGGAAAAGAATATAGCTCCCGTGATTTTTCATCTTTTTTGGATCGTCTTTTTGCTATGGGGAGGCGGAGGTTGGTGTTTATTATAGGAGGACCTTACGGATTTTCCGATGAAATATATAAACTTTCTGATGCAAAAGTGTCTCTTTCCAAAATGACATTTTCGCATCAGATGGTTCGACTCCTTTTTGTAGAACAATTTTATAGAGGGCTGACAATCCTGAATCATATTCCGTATCATCATGATTAGGCAACAGGTAAAATATGGCCTGTTGCTCATACTTATTGGGGCTTCTTTGCAATTTTCCGTAAAAGCTCGCGGACGTTTTCTGTTGATGGAGTGGAATGTGGAAAATCTGTATGATACCTGCCATAATGAGGGTATAGATGACTATGCTTTTTTGCCAAACGGGTCATACAGGTGGACTGGACAACGCTATTTACATAAACTTCGATTAATTGCTCAAACAATTGCTTCGGCCGGCGGAGTGAGTCCTGTTGATTTGATTGCTTTGTGTGAGGTGGAGAATGATTCTGTCCTGAAACAATTAACTCGTTACAGTGTATTGGGACGCCTGGGGTATCAATATGTAATGACGCATTCACCGGATTTGCGAGGAATGAACGTAGCATTGATTTATCAGCCTGGCCGTTTTAAACTCGTAGATGTTCGGTCGATTCATGTTCCTCCTAATAGAGGGGAGCGATATACGCGTGATATCTTGCATGTAGTAGGAATTTTGCCGACTATGGATACAATGGATGTGTATGTATGCCATCTTCCGAGTCGATCGGGCGGACAGTTTGTTACAGATTCCTATAGAAGGAGAGGTGCCGGATTAATAAAGAAAAGTATTGATTCTGTTTTTTGTCACAGGATAAAACCTATGATAGTAGTTACAGGTGATTTTAATGATGAACCCCATGACAATAGCCTTCGTAAAGTAATGGAAGTTAAAAAAACTTCGAAGGCCAGTGTGATAATGGATAGTGAGATGTATCTATTGAGTGATGGTTTGAAAACGAAAAGTGGGGTTGAAGGAACATATTTCTATAAGGAACGCTGGAATCGTTTAGATCATGTGTTGGTTAATGGGCGTTTGTTAAAGTCAGATAGTTCGTTTCGTTTGGGAAGTCAAGGGTGTAGCATCTTGGATTTTTCGTGGCTTTTAAAAAGAGATTCGAAGGGCCGATATGTGCCTAGACGAACATTTTTAGGTACTTTTTATCAAGGTGGACTTAGCGATCATCTTCCCTTACTGACACAATTTGAATTTTAGGGCAGTTTCTTGATTTGGCATTTTTTTTGCTATAATTTATAGTAGAAAGGAGAAGATAGTATGGCATTTATAGACTATTACAAGATTATGGGTGTCGACAAGTCGATACCACAGGATCAAATTCGTGCTGCTTATAAGAAACGGGCTAAACAGTTTCATCCGGATTTGCATCCAGACGACCCGAAGGCGAAAGCAAAATTTCAAGCTCTGAATGAAGCTTATGAAGTCTTGAGTGATCCTGAAAAGCGAGCTAAGTATGACCGTTATGGTGAGAATTGGAAAAATATAGGAGGCGCTGCAGGAGGTACCGGTAGAGGGTATGGCGAATCTGGCGGCTTTGAAGACTTTGATTTCGGAGGTTTTGGCGGAGGTGGATTTTCTTCATTCTTTGAGGAACTTTTTGGCCATGGCGGATTCGGAAGCGGAAGGGGATTCTCTTCAAGACAATCTCAGTCGGATTATAATATGAATGCAACGGTGGATATTGATATGTATACAGCGTTGCTGGGAGGACAAATTATTTTGAAAACATCGTCGGTAAAACTGAAATTAAATGTTAAGCCTGGTACTCAAAATGGAACAAAAGCCCGTTTAAGGGGAAAAGGGTATCAGAAACCGGATGGTTCGTATGGTGATCTGATATTGACTTATAATGTCAAGCTTCCTATGAATTTGACCGCGCATCAAAAGGAACTTTTGGAACAAATGCGAAGCGAGGCGCTTTAAGCCTCGCTTCGCATTTGTCTTATTCTGTTCTCCTTGTATGATACAAGATAAAGTCTTGGATATTCGTGAAAAAATCATTACTTTTGCGTGAAATATTCTAGAATAAAAAAATCTAAAAGATGAACATATCTTATAATTGGCTTAAGGAGTATGTAGATTTTGACTTAACTCCAAATGAAGTTGCGGCTGCTTTAACTTCAATAGGGTTGGAAGTAGGTGCATTAGAAGAGGTTCAAACGATTAAAGGCGGATTGGAAGGTTTGGTTGTTGGTGAAGTATTGACGTGTGAGGCACATCCAAATTCGGATCACATGCATATATGCCAGGTGAGTCTGGGGGCGGACAATGTTCAGCAGATTGTATGTGGCGCGCCTAATGTAGCTGCCGGGCAAAAAGTCATTGTAGCTCCCATTGGTACCAAATTATATGATGGCGAGAATTCTTTTACCATTAAGAAGTCGAAACTACGTGGCGTAGAAAGCTATGGAATGATATGTGCAGAGGATGAAATCGGGGTGGGAACAAGCCATGAAGGTATCATCGTTTTGCCACAAGATACTCCTGTAGGAATGTCTGCAAAGGAATATTATCATGTTGAAAGTGATTATGTTATTGAAGTAGACATTACTCCAAATCGTGCTGATGCTTGTTCACATTATGGTGTAGCTCGTGATTTGTATGCATGGTTGGTATGTCAGGGTAAGCAAACACAACTTCATCGCAATGATGTTTCAGACTTTTCTGTGGATAATCATGATCTTGAAATTGAAGTTCAAGTTGAAAATAAGGAAGCATGTCCGCGATATTGTGCTGTCAGTCTGACAGGATGCGAAATTAAGGAAAGTCCTAAGTGGTTGCAGGATAAATTGAGGACAATCGGCGTACGTCCTATTAATAATATTGTTGATATAACAAACTATATTATGTTTGCTTATGGACAGCCTTTGCATTGCTTTGATGCAGATATGGTTAAGGGACAAAAAATTGTCGTCAAGACGCTTCCGGCCGGAACTCCATTTACGACATTGGATGGAGTGGAACATAAATTAGACAAGAAAGATTTGATGATCTGTAATGCAGAAGAACCGATGTGTATTGCCGGCGTATTTGGTGGTAAAGGATCAGGAACGTATGAAACCACACATAATGTGATTTTGGAAAGTGCTTATTTTCATCCGACATGGGTTCGTAAAAGTGCTCGCAGACATGGATTAAATACAGATGCAAGTTTTCGTTTTGAACGAGGAATTGACCCGTTGGGACAGATTGAAGCTCTGAAAAAAGCTGCCATTTTGGCACGTGAATTAAGCGGGTGTAAAATTTCCATGGAAATTGTGGATATACAGAGTGCTGTTGCTAAACCTTTTGAAGTGCAACTTGACTATGGATATGTTCACGATTTGATAGGAAAAGCAATTCCTGTTGAAACTATTAAGGGGATTATTCGTAGCCTGGAAATGCAGATCGTCGGTGAAACGGACAATGGATTAAGCATTCTTGTTCCTCCTTATCGTGTTGATGTGCAGCGTCCGTGTGATGTGGTAGAAGATATTTTACGTATATATGGCTATAATAATATTGAGATCCCCAAATCTGTAAAATCTAGCTTGAGCATTAAAGGCGACGAGGATCGTGATGTGAAATTGCAGAATATTGTTTCAGAAGAACTGATAGGAGGTGGCTTTAATGAAATCTTGAATAACTCCTTGACGAAATCTTCGTATTATCAGGATCTAAAGAGCTTTAGTGTTGAAAATCTTGTCGAAATTATGAATCCATTAAGTTCTGATCTTGATGTATTACGTCAGACTTTACTTTTTGGAGGATTGGAGAGCGTTTCTTATAACGTTCATCGCAAAAATTCAGGCTTGCGCTTTTTTGAATTTGGTAATTGTTATCATTATCATGCAGAGAATGCTAAGGAAGATGATTCTTTGTCTACTTATTCAGAGGAGATGCATTTGGGACTTTGGATTACAGGCAAGCGGATTGAGGGTTCTTGGATACATCCAGATGAAGAAAGTTCGGTCTTCGAATTGAAAGCGAATGTACTTAATATATTAAAACGTTTAGGAGTTGAAGTTTCGGCTTTGTCTCATGCTGATGGATGCAGTGATGTCTTTGGAAAATCAGAGCAATTGTTGAAAGGTAGCAAGTTGCTTGTAGAATATGGTATTGTCAAGAAGACGCTTTTGCAAAAGTTTGACTTGACTGGTGATGTCTACTATGCTGATATAAATTGGACAAATCTTATGAAAGCAGTCCGCAAGAATAAGGTGACATTTACGGATATAAGCAAGTTTCCGCCGGTGAGTCGTGATTTGGCCTTGTTGGTAGATCATGCTGTGACATTTAAACAGATTGAAGATATCGCATTTGCAGCTGAAAAAAAATTACTGAAACGAGTCGTTTTATTTGATGTTTATGAGGGAAAAAATTTGGAGCCAGGAAAGAAAAGCTATGCTGTAAATTTTATACTTCAAGATGAGAATAAGACTTTGACTGATAAACAGATCGATAAGATAATGAGCAATCTGGTTCGTAATTTTGAAAATCAGTTAGGAGCAAAACTCAGATAAACACATGCATTTGAATGAAAATAAAATTATAAAAAGTTAATTCCATGGGAAGAGCATTTGAATATAGAAAAGCTGCAAAATTAAAGAGATGGGGTCATATGGCCCGTACTTTTACGAAAATTGGAAAACAAATTGCTATTGCGGTAAAAGCAGGCGGTCCTGATCCTGACAATAATCCACATTTGCGTGCTATTATAGCCAACGCTAAGCGTGAGAATATGCCGAATGACAATGTTCAGCGTGCCATAAAAAATGCAATGGGAAAGGACCAGAGTGATTATAAGGGCATGACTTATGAAGGATATGGTCCCCACGGTATAGCTATTTTTGTAGATACCTTGACAGATAATCCAACTCGTACTGTTGGTGATGTACGCTCGGTATTTAATAAGTTTAATGGAAATCTGGGGACGATGGGATCTTTGGCTTTTCTTTTTGATCATAAATGCGTTTTCTCATTTAAGAAAAAAGAAGGCTTAAGTATGGATGATCTTATCCTCGAATTGATTGATTACGGAGTAGAGGATGAATATGATGAAGATGAGGAAGAAGGATCTATAACAATTTATGGAGATCCGAAGAGTTTTGGGCAAATCCAAAAATATCTTGAAGAAAATGGTTTTGAGGTAGTTGGAGCGGAATTTACATACGTACCAAATGATCTGAAAGACGTAACACCTGAACAGCGGGAAACGATTGATAAAATGGTAGAGAAGTTAGAAGATTTTGATGATGTTCAGAATGTTTATACAAATATGAAACCAGAATAAGGAACCGATATTTTTAGGATTTTTCTATAGGTCGGAGTGAATTTTTTCGCTCCGACTTTTTTTATTTTTGAGGATGTATCTATGGTAAGGGTGTTTTTTAGTTCCCATGTACTCATTCTTTAATTTTTATATGTTTACTTTGTTTCCTTACCGGAAGGTTGCTTAGTTCGGTAAAAAAATAAGAAGTTGATCAATCATTTTTGTTCGATTTTATGCGTAAATATTAGTCTCATATATAAAAAAGTAGTATCTTTGCAGTTGATATGCAAACTATGGAGCAGCTCAAGGTTGATTTTAAGCGGATACATGCAGATGCAGAAATTCGCAATGTCCGTCTTGATTCCTTGTTCTTTGAACAGTTGGATCAGGAAGAAATCAATGGTGGCGATGTAAATGTCAGGCTTATTCTTCAGGAGAAGGATGATGTTTATATAGTAGAAGTCAATATAGTAGGCAATGTCATTGTTTCATGTGATAGATGTATGGCGGATCTTCAGTTGCCTGTTAATACCTCTGAGGTTATTAAATTTAAATATGGCGAAGAAGATCATTCAGACACTAATAATTATGAATATATTCATGACTTGGTGAAGCCATATGATTTGTCATGGTTAATATATGAAATAGTCGAAGTAAGTCTTCCTATCAGTCGTGTGCATCCCGACGGCGAGTGCGATGAGCGAATGATGGAAATATTAAAGCAATATAGTAGTAATTGATTAAATTGAAAATATTAATAATAAATAGTTTACAGAAATGGCACATCCTAAAAGAAGACAATCTAAAACAAGAACTTTAAAACGTAGAACGCACGATAAAGCTGTAGCACCTACATTGGCAATTTGTCCGAATTGTGGTGAATGGCATATTTATCACACAGTTTGCCCTGCTTGTGGTTACTATCGTGGAAAATTGGCTATCGAAAAAGAAGTAGCTGAATAAATCAGATATTAACGATTCGCCAAAGGCTTTTACGGAACCTTTGGCGAATCATGTTATTATAAAAGAACCTGTTATGGAAAAGATTAATGCTGTCATCACGGGCGTCGGTGGATATGTTCCCGAATATGTACTGAATAATGATGAGTTGTCGCGGATGGTCGATACTAATGACGAGTGGATCATGACGCGTATTGGAGTAAAAGAACGCAGAATCTTGAATGAAGAAGGACTCGGTACCAGTTATATGGCTCGTAAGGCTGTGAAGCAGTTGCTCCAGAAAACGGGTACAGAACCAGACGAAGTGGATTGCGTAATTGTGGCAACCACAACTCCTGACTATCATTTTCCTTCTACAGCGTCAATAGTTATTGGACGTTTGGGAATGAAAAATGCTTTTGCTCTCGATATGCAGGCTGCATGTTGTGGATTTTTGTTTGCCATGGATGCTGCAGCAGGTATGATTTCAAGTGGTCGCTATAAAAAAATTGTAGTATGCGGTGCGGATAAGATGTCTAGTATAGTTGATTATACCGACCGTGCCACATGTCCTATCTTTGGTGATGGTGCAGCAGCCGTGATGGTTGAACCAACAACTGAAGAGTATGGTTGGATGGATTCCTATTTGCGTACAGATGGTAAGGGCTTGCCTTTCCTTTGTATGCGAGCTGGTGGTTCAGTATGCAGTCCCTCTTACTTTACTATTGATCATAGAATGCATTATTTGCATCAGGAAGGTCGCACGGTGTTTAAGTTTGCTGTGACGAATATGAGCGATGCAAGTGCTTTGATTGCTGAACGTAATAATTTGAATAAGGACAATATCGCGTGGGTAGTTCCTCATCAGGCCAATGTCCGAATTATTGAAGCTGTGGCAAATCGTTTGGAATTGCCTATGGATAAAGTTATGTTGAATATTCAACGTTATGGTAATACCTCTGCGGGTACATTGCCCTTGGCTTTGTGGGATTACGAGAAACAGTTGAAAAAAGGCGATAACTTGATCCTTACAGCATTTGGTGCAGGATTTACATGGGGTGCATCCTATGTAAAATGGGGTTATGATTATAATGCCTCAAAGAAGTAATCAGAACGAAGCGATATAATTTTATAAAAAACGCATCTGAATGAATGTTTCTGATGCGTTTTTTTAGTTTTTTTGATAATATGGAACATAAGGCAGGCTTTGTAAATATTGTGGGTAATCCCAATGTCGGTAAGTCTACGCTCATGAATTTGATTATGGGAGAGCGTATTTCCATTACGACATTTAAGGCTCAGACGACGCGTCATCGTATTATGGGAATTGTCAATTCGGATGATTGTCAGATTGTTTTTTCAGATACTCCCGGTGTATTGAAGCCCAATTATAAGTTGCAGGAATCCATGTTGGCGTTTTCAGAGTCTGCTCTGAAAGATGCTGATGTTTTGCTTTATGTGACCGATGTTTTTGAAAAAACAGATAAGAATGCTGATTTTATTGCAGAAGTTGCTGCGTTGAAGATTCCAGTACTGGTACTGATAAATAAAATAGATGTTTCCAATCAGCGAGACTTGGAAGGTTTGGTAAAGAGTTGGCATGAAATTCTTCCTCATGCCGAAATCTTTCCTATTTCAGCTAAAGCCAAATTCGGTGTTGAGCAGGTGTTGGCTCGTATAAAGGAGCTATTACCGGTTTGTCCGCCGTATTTTGGGAAGGATCAGTGGACAGACAAAAGTGCCCGTTTTTTTGTGACGGAAATCATTCGTGAAAAGATCTTGTTGTATTACGATAAGGAAATTCCGTACAGTGTTGAAGTGGTGGTGGAGCAATTCAAGGAGGGAGAAAAGTCCATTCATATTAATGCTGTTATTTATGTTGATCGCGAAAGTCAGAAAGGGATTATCATAGGCCATCAGGGAGTTGCTTTAAAGAAAGTGTCGAGTGAGGCACGCAAGTCGTTGGAAAAGTTCTTTCAGAAACATATTTATCTGGAAGTTTTTGTCAAAGTTGACAAGAATTGGCGAAATTCGCAACGACGGCTGGATGCTTATGGCTATAATCCCAGCTGAAATGTTTAATTTATCTGCTTAATAGATTTATAGTGTATTATGGGAAATTTAATTGCTATTGTGGGACGTCCCAATGTCGGCAAGTCAACCTTGTTCAATCGTTTGGTTGGCTCCCGTAAGGCCATTGTCAGTGATGAGGCCGGAACAACCCGCGACCGTCAATATGGAAAAACAATATGGAATGGCCGAGAATTTTCGGTTGTTGATACTGGAGGTTGGGTCGTAAATTCCGAAGATGTTTTTGAAGAAGAGATTCGTAAGCAAGTGCTTATTGCTACGGAAGAGGCTGATTTAATTCTTTTTGTTGTGGACATTAAGAATGGATTGACCGACCTTGATTCTGAGGTCGCTGAAATTCTGCGCCAAACAAAAAAGCCTATATTAGTCGTAGCCAACAAGGCTGATAATAACGAGGATCGTTATTATTCGGCCGAATTTTATTCTCTCGGATTGGGTGAGCCTTATTGTATTTCTGCTGCAACGGGAAGCGGTACGGGCGATTTGCTTGATTTGATAATTGAGAAACTCGGTCCCGTGGTGGAGGATGATGCCGAGGATAATATTCCGCGCTTTGCTGTGGTGGGCAGACCGAATGCTGGAAAAAGCAGCATTATCAATGCATTCATAGGTGAGGATCGTCACATTGTAACTGATATTTCCGGAACAACCCGCGACAGTATCTTGACGCGTTATGATAAGTTCGGTTTTGATTTTTATTTGGTCGATACGGCTGGTATTCGGAAAAAAAGCAAGGTGTCAGAGTCTTTGGAGTTCTATTCTGTTATGCGTTCCATTAGGGCCATTGAAGAGTCGGATGTATGTATTTTGATGCTTGATGCTACAAGAGGTATTGAAGCACAGGATATGAATATTTTCCAACTTATTCAGCGTAACCAAAAAGGCTTGGTTGTGGTTGTTAATAAATGGGATTTGGTAGAGGATAAGAGCCAGAAAGTCATTGATTATTTTAAGGAGGTCATCAAAAAACGCATGGCGCCGTTTACCGATATTCCAATTATTTTTGCATCAGCATTGACCAAACAGCGTATTTTTAAAGTACTTGAAACGGCTAAGGATGTTTATAACAACCGCAATCGTCATGTTGGCACTTCTAAACTTAATGAGGAGCTGTTGCCGCTTATAGAGTCGTATCCGCCTCCTTCAATTAAAGGCAAATATATTAAGATTAAGTATTGCAACCAGATTCCGGAGACAAAGATTCCGACTTTTGTGTTTTATGCCAATTTACCGCAATATGTAAAGGATCCCTACAAGCGCTTTTTGGAGAATAAAATTCGGGAGCGTTGGAATTTTTGCGGAACGCCGGTTAATATTTTTATTCGTCAGAAGTAGTTATAAATAACACGCAAGACTTGTTATGAGAAGAATAGTTGGTTTGTTTTTGTTGAATATTTGTTTGTTGGCTTCTTGTGGTGATGGTAAGGATAAGGAGCCCGAACATTCGGCAACTCCTCAAGAGGCTATTGTTGCTTATTACAACGACTTGATTCATGGACACTATGATCGTTTTGTAGCTGGCATACAGTCGTGTGACGGTAAGACATCTGATTATCGCGAGCAAATGGTTACGCTTATGAAGCAACACTATGAGGAGCAGCGTGAGGATAATGGAGGTATCAAATCTGTCAGTGTTCAGAATGTGGTGATGGGAAAGGACAACAAGTCAGCACGTGTTTTTCTGAATGTGGTGTATAATAAAGCAGAAAGTGAGGAAATCGTAGTTCCTATGGTTTTAGTCAATGAGCAGTGGCGTATGCAGTAGTTTTTTGTATTCCGTGAATGTACTGTTTTATTTTGAAATCAAATGGTGATGAGCGTCGCTTTCGGTTGCTTTGTGTTGTAGCGTCTTGAAGAGGTGGCTGCAGGTTATAAAAATAAGGTCGGAACTTTTTTCAACAAGTTCCGACCTTATTTTTATAACCTGGCGGTTAGTTTCTTTACCATTCCCAGTCAAAGCGTTCAATGTCTTCTTCTACCAGCATATCGCCGCTTTGAACTTCTATGATCTGCAAATCTGTAATGGCTTTTACGGCGTGAAGCTGACCTTTTTTAATGTGTATGGTGCAACCTCGTTGTACGGTTTTTACTTCGCCATCTAAAACCAAGATTCCTGTGCCGTCAATAAAGGTCCAGATTTCATCGCGGTGACGGTGAATCTGATAGCTGATATTACATCCGGATTTGATACATAGTATTTTGGTCAGCGCCTGATAGCGGTCAGGAAAACAAACGTGACTGATAACCTTGTATGTACCCCATCTTCTTTCTTCGTACATTGGACGACAGGCCAGTTGGTCTGCGTAGGCTTTGATATTTTCGCTCTCGTTCTTGTGGCAGACCAGTATACCATCGGTGTTGGCCGCAACTACAAGATCTTTGGTTCCTATGCAAAGTATTGGCTGGTCTAACTCATTGATGACATGGGTGTTTGTGTTGTCATGGCCCAAAACCACATTTCCAATTTTGTTGTCATGCAGTTCTTCGGTTAGAGCATTCCATGTGCCCAGATCTTTCCACGCTCCGTTGTAAGGAAGTACAGCTACTGATTTGGCGCGTTCGGCCACCTCATAGTCAAAACTGATTTTGGGGAGATCTGTATAATTGTTGTAAAGTTGTTCGAATGAGTCCAACGTCATGTAGCGTTGAATGATGTCTATCATGTAACCTAATTTGAAGGCAAAAACACCACCATTCCATAGTGCTCCCTGCCGTAGCAGGGTTTCTGCCTGTGGCCTGTGTGGCTTTTCCGTAAAACGCGTTACGCTTATAGGCTGTTTGGCGTTTTCCGACACATTTTCTTCAGGAACAATATAACCGAATTTTGTTGAGGCGTATGTAGGCTTGATGCCCATGGTTATCAGTTCGGCCGCATCGGATTCGGCAGCCTGTGCCATAAGGCTTACCGTTTCAAAGTATTTCAGGTCAGTATATTGGTCACATGGCATTACCACGATGATTTCTTCACGTGAGCAATGCTTTTTCAGAGCTAAGTAGGATGTGGCTAGAGCGATGGCCGGGAAAGTATCGCGTCGTGACGGCTCTGTTACTACATCAGCCTGAAAACCGTTGAGCTGGTTGGTGATAATGTCTTTTTGTGATAAGCTGGTGGCTACGGTGATGTGGTCTTGCAGACCGGCTTCGCGAATTTGGCGGATCACACGCTGAAACATGGATTCCGGTTCGCCGTTGGGCGATTCCAGCAATTTCAGGAATTGTTTGGAGCGTGAGTCGTTTGACAGCGGCCAAAGTCTTTTTCCTGAACCTCCCGAGAGCAGAATGATTTTCATGAGTCTATCTTTTTGTTGTATTTGATGCGAAGATACAAATTAATATTTGAAAAATATGATGTCTCTTCATCTGTTGAATGGTAATAATGTTGTAATTTTACCCTATGTTAAAATTTAATTGTCTGATAATATGAAAAAACTATGTATATTGTGGGCTTTGTTGGGATGTGGCGTGGCTTATGATGCAGCTTGTGCACAGGGCGTAAGCAGTGTTTGGTATGACCAGGACACATTGCTTGAGCGTGACTTTACACAGCGTATTCGGGCCGTATCCAATAATAAAGTGTTTTCAGCCTTTTCGGTGCCTATGGCTGATGATGTGCGCAAATGCATGATGTTCCTCTACGCTTATATGCCTTTGCCAGATTTAACAGACTATTCAGGTGTTTATTACCGCGAGAACGTAACATATTCTTTAAAGGCTCGTCGCGAAATGCCATGGGGAAAGTCTGTTCCCGATCGTGAATTTATGCACTTTGTGTTGCCTGTACGGGTGAATAATGAGAATCTTGATGAAAGCCGTCGGATATTCTATAATGAACTTAAGAACCGTGTGCAGCATCTTTCTATGTATGACGCCGTATTGGAAGTAAATCACTGGTGTCACGAAAAAGTGACTTACCAGCCCTCGGACGCCCGTACCAGTTCACCGTTGGCTTCAGTTAAGACGGCTTACGGTCGTTGTGGTGAAGAATCAACCTTGTTGGTGGCTGCTTTGCGAGCTGTGGGCATTCCGGCACGCCAAGTTTATACGCCCCGATGGGCACATACGGATGACAATCATGCTTGGGTTGAAGCTTGGGTTGACGGGAAATGGTATTTTTTAGGTGCCTGTGAGCCTGAACCTGTGCTTAATAAGGCTTGGTTTAACTCTTCGGCATCACGTGGAATGATGATGCATACTAAAGTTTTTGGGCGCTATGACGGTCCTGAGCAAGTGTTGGGACGTACGCCGTGTTATACAGAAATTAATGTGACCTCACACTATGCTCCTGTGTCAGATGTGCAGGTTAAGGTTGTGAATAAGAAAGGTGCTCCCGTGCCAGGGGCTCGTGTGCAATTCAAGGTATATAATTATGCGGAATTCTACACCTTGGCTTCGTTGCAGGCTGATTCTACCGGTCAGGTCCGTCTTAGTTTGGGGCGTGGTGACATCATGGTATGGGCAGACCATCAGGGAACTTTTGGCTTTAGTAAAGTCAGTGTAGGAAAGGATAGTGACGTTCGTGTCGTTTTGGATAAAACTTCCGATTGGAGTGGCGGGCTCGACATTGATATTGTTCCGCCTCGTCAGAGTGGCAATCTTCCGAAAGTTAGCGAAGAACAGGAAGATGCCAATAAAAAACGTTTGGCATACGAGGATTCTGTACGAAATGCTTATGTGGCCACATTTCCTGATCATGAGTCGCAACGACAGTTTGCCTTGCATTTACAGCAGGATACAGCTCTGGTGTGTCGCTTGCTGACGGCTTCGCGCGGCAATTATGCTACGTTGCAGCGTTTCATGAGTGAGAATATAGGTACCACGTCTGCTTCCCGTTGGATATTGCCTTTGCTTGGTGTTTTGACTGATAAGGATCTTCGCGATGTGTCTTTAGATGTGTTACAGGATCATTTGCTTCATACGCCGTCTTGTCCAAAAGATATGCCGGACGATATATATGCTCGTTATGTATTGAATCCGAGGGTTGACAATGAGATGCTGACGCCTTATAAAGCCTTTTTTGTACAAGTGCTTTCTAAGGAAAAAACGGCTTATTATCAGAGTCATCCCGACGAGTGGGCTGTGTGGTGTCGTAAAAATGTGGCAATCGATAGCGTTTGGAATCCTCAAGCTCTTTGCATGCATCCCGAAAGTGTGTGGGAATTGCGTAAAACCGATGAGCATTCACGTAAAATATTCTTTGTCAGCGTAGCTCGCAGTCTTGGTATAGCAGCCCGAATAGATCCAGTGACGGGCGAAGCACAATATTGGAAACAGGGCGTTTGGTATGGCGCCAGCCTTGAACATGTGAATGCTTCGTCTTCATCGGAAGGAGCGACTTTAGTCAAGGCTGGCTATAAGTCTGTTAAATATCTGGAGGATCCCAAATATTATACTCATTTTACACTGAGCAAGATTGTTAATGGTGTGCCGGTATTGCTTAATTATCCAGAAAATGCGACCTGGAGTTCTTTGTTGAAGGACGGCGTGAGTCTTTCATCCGGACAGTATCTGTTGGTAACCGGAGTACGTCTTGCTGATGGAGGAGTGTTGAGTAGAATGCAGATCTTTAAGGTGCCGGAAAAGAAGCAAAAAATGCGCATTTCTTTGAAAATGCGGGAAGCTCAGGGCAAGGTAGAAGTTATTGGAAATCTGAATGCGGAGAGTCTTTATGGTGATTTGTCGTCACGTAGTAGTAAGTCCATTCTTTCTACTGCCGGTCGTGGGTACTATGTGTTGGGTATTGTTGCTCCTAATACCGAACCAACTAATCATGCTATCCGTGATTTGAAGGCTTGTCGTCGTGATTTGGAAAAGTGGGGGCGGAAGATTATTTTGCTTTTCCCATCAGAGCAGGCTTATGAGCAGAATATTAGAAAAGAAGAATTCTCGCATTTACCGTCAACTGTGGTGTGTGGTGTGGAACTGAACCACGAAATTCGTGAGTCTTTAGCAAAGGATTTACATCTTAATTCGGAGTTGCAGCTTCCTGTCTTTGTAATCGCAGATTCATTTAACCGTGTCGTGTATTTTTCACAAGGGTACACAATAGGTTTGGGAGAACAGTTGTTGAAAGTTATCGGGCAACTTGAATAGGTGTAGATAGTTATATATTGATGCATAAAAAAGTGGCGGCCGGCTGAT
>FR903597.1:0-14168 GCA_000438115.1 Prevotella sp. CAG:617
TCAGTGGGCGCCTTTGGCATTGTTAACCGCCTGTCGCTCTTTATCGTAATGATTTGCATCGGACTGAACCAGGGCATGCAGCCTATTGCCGGTTATAATTTCGGAGCGCGTAAGTACGACCGTCTGATGCAGGTGCTCAAGCTGGCTATTTTGGTGGCTACCTGCATTACGACTACCGGATTCGTTATCGGAACGTTCTTCTCCGTGCCGTGTGCCACCCTCTTTGCCAAGGATTCGCCCGAACTTATCCTGGCCGCATCGCGCGGTTTGCGTGTGGTGGTCATGATGTTCCCCTTTATCGGAATGCAGATTGTGTCAACGGCCTTTTTCCAGAGCATTGGCTATGCGGGCAAGAGTATTCTCGTGTCGCTTTCGCGTCAGTTGCTGTTCCTCTTGCCGGCGTTGTTGATTCTGCCTCATTTCTTCAGCAACCCCATTATGGGTGTGTGGTATGCCATGCCGTTTGCTGATGCATTGGCTTCCATTCTGTCGGCCACATTGCTTTTTCTTGAAATCAAGCGGTTCAAGCAAAAGGCTGCCGCCGAGCGCCTCAAGATTGAAGGCTGATTCTTTATCTTTTTTATTTTCATTCAGAACAAAAAAACAATCAGTAAATGGATAATCATAAAACCTACGTCATCAACATTGGTCGCCAGCTGGGTAGCGGCGGCCGGCAGATTGGTCACTTGCTGGCTGAACGTTTCGGCTTTTCCTACTATGACAAGGAAATACTTTCAATGGCTTCCGAGGACAGCGGACTGTCAACTGAAATCTTTGAGCGCAGCGATGAGAACAAGGGCATTTTTCGTTCCGTGTTTGGTTCCATCATGCCCTTGCTGGCCGGCAGCGACAATATTTATGGCAATCAGATCAGCGACGAGTCGCTTTTCCGCATACAGAGCGAGTCAATCCGTCGGGCAGCCGCTGCACAGAGCTGTATCTTTATCGGGCGTTGTGCCGACTATGTGCTGCGCGACAAGCCCGAAATCGTCAATATTTTCATTTCAGCCGATACGGACGACCGTATTCACCGTTTGGTCAGCCATTTTAACGTTGACCGCAAGAGTGCCCTGAAGATGATTGAAAAAGGCGACGAAACCCGTGCCAATTATTATAATTTTTTCAGCGGCAAGGTTTGGGGGGCAGCTTCCAGTTATCATTACTGCATCAACTCCAGTGTGTTGGGCACGGAGCGCACGGCTGACTTTATTGAGGAGTTTGTGCGGGCCAAACTCCATCTGTAGCGTTCGGGGGTTGTTGACTTCAGTCTATTCCGTATTGTTATGACCCGTATCGGACTGCTTTCGGACACCCATGGTTGTTGGGACGACCGCTATCTGGAGTATTTTGCCCCATGTCAGGAAATATGGCATGCCGGCGACATCGGCTCCCCTCGGTTGGCCGAACGTCTGGCCGCATTCCGGACGTTCAGGGCCGTGTGCGGCAATATCGACGGCTATGATATACGTCGGCTTTATCAGCCCTTGTTGCGTTTCAGGTGTGAGGAGGCCGACGTGCTGATGACGCATATCGGCGGTTATCCCGGTCATTACGACCGCAGGGTGGCGCAGCTTCTTGCCGCCAATCCGCCCCACCTGTTTATTTCCGGACATTCGCACATCCTGAAGGTGGCTTATGACAAACACTATCAGTTGCTCCACATCAATCCCGGCGCGGCCGGCCGTCAGGGGTGGCAGACCCGGCGCACCCTGGTGCGTTTTGATGTAGACGGTTCGGCGTTCAAGAATCTGGAGGTTATCGAATTGGGATAATCCGCTTTTTCATGTCGGGCGTTGGCTTTATGAATCTGCCCCCTCTTGTATGTTGGAAACAGCATGGCGGGAGGGGGCAGATTCTTGTATTTTATTGCAGGCATGGCGCGGAAACGAAAAAAGTCGGCAGGAAAGATTTTTCATCCGGCGGAAAAAATTTTTTATCTGCCGGGTAAAACGGGAAGCATCCGGAGCGTGCGGGGCAAACCGGCTGACGGTCTGTCTTCTACGCAGCGTGAGCGGGCCGGAGCGAGTGCCGGTAGCTTTTTCCGACGCGTACGGATGCAACAGATTTTATCATTTTTTGTTTTGCCTTTCAGCATTCATGGCGTAACTTTGTATTGGTTTTTATTCCCCTGAAAGAAATAAAAAAATCCATGATGAAAATTGTGAAACGTAACGGGACAATAGAGCAATATTGTCGCGAAAAGATAGCTGTCGCCATGCAAAAGAGCTTTTTGAGTGCCGGCAGCACGGTAGACGAAGGCCGTTTGCATGCCATGGTCGATGCTGTGGAGCAGTGGCTGCAGGCTGACGCTTCACGCTGCAGTGTAGAGCAAATTCAGGACGAGGTAGAGCGCGTACTGATGGAAAACGGATTCTACGACGAGGCCAAGCGCTACATTCTCTACCGCTTTCAGCGCACGGCCATGCGCGATGCCGTGCGTCAGCTGGCCGAGCGTAGCGGGTGGCCCTCAATACATGATGTGCTGGTGCGCGTGCAGCATGATTTTCCCGACGAGCGCTATGCCCTGACCCGTCTGGCCGAAAAGTTTTCGGCTTTCTGTAAGCCCGGCATGAGCGCCCCCGAACGGCTGAAGGCCCTGACCAAGGCAGCCGTGGAGCTGACCACGCAGGATGCTCCCGGATGGGAGTACATTGCCGGCCGGCTGGTGACTTTCGACATACACGAGCGCCTCAGACAGGTGCAGGAGGAACACAGATGGGAGAGTTTTTATGACAAGTTGTGCTATCTGACCGGTCAGGAGCTGTATGGCCGGTATATTCTGGAACATTACAGCCGCGACGAGATTAACGAGGCTGCCGCCTTTATGGATGCCGAACGCGACCTGCTTTTCAATTATTCCGGCATCGATTTGCTGCAAAAACGTTATCTTATTGTTTCACGTCGCGGGCAGCTGCTGGAGTCGCCGCAGGAAATGTTTCTGGGCATCGCGCTTCATCTGGCCATGCCCGAGGAGCGCAACCGGCTTGACTGGGTGCGTCGTTTCTACGACATGCTGAGCCTCCTGCAGGTTACGCTGGCTACTCCTACGCTGGCCAATGCGCGCAAGCCCTATCATCAGCTTTCCAGTTGCTTTATCGACACGGTTCCCGACAGCCTCGACGGCATTTACCGCAGTATCGACAATTTTGCCAAGGTCAGCAAGTTTGGCGGTGGCATGGGCCTTTATTTCGGTAAGGTGCGCGCCACCGGCGGCAGCATTCGTGGCTTCAGCGGAGCCGCGGGCGGCGTGGTACGCTGGATTAAACTGGTCAATGATACCGCCGTAGCCGTCGACCAGCTCGGTGTACGCCAGGGCGCCGTGGCTGTATATCTGGATGTGTGGCATAAGGATTTGCCCGAATTCCTGCAGCTGCGCACCAACAACGGCGACGACCGCATGAAAGCGCACGACGTTTTCCCCGCCGTGTGCTATCCCGACCTGTTCTGGCGCATGGCCAAGGACGACCTGAACCAGCCCTGGCACCTGTTTTGCCCGCATGACATCCTGACTGTCAAGGGATACAGTCTGGAGGACTTTTATGGCGAGGAGTGGGAACGCCGCTACCTTGATTGCGTCAATGACGCCCGTCTGTCGCGCCGCACGTTGAGCATTAAGGATATTATCCGCCTGGTCTTGAAGTCGGCCGTGGAGACCGGAACGCCGTTCACGTTCAATCGCGACCTCGTCAACCGTGCCAATCCCAACAAACACGCCGGTATCATTTATTGCTCGAATCTCTGTACCGAAATTGCGCAGAACATGTCGCCCGTGGAGCATGTATCCACAGAGGTGCAGACGGCCGATGGCGACACGGTGGTTGTTACCACCACGCGCCCGGGCGATTTCGTAGTGTGCAACCTGGCCAGCCTTTCGCTGGGCCATCTGCCGCTGGAAGATGAAGCAGCCATGCGGAAAATTGTGCGCACTGCCGTGCGCGCACTCGACAACGTGATAGACCTGAACTTCTATCCGCTGAAATATGCCGAGCTTACCAACCGCCGCTACCGCAGCATCGGTTTGGGAGCGAGCGGTTACCATCATGCGCTGGCCCGCCGCGGTATTTCGTGGGAGAGCGAGGCTCACCTGAAGTTTGCCGACGAGGTGTTTGAGCGCATCAGCCGGATGGCTATCGAGGCCAGCGCCGATCTGGCTGCCGAGAAGGGCAGTTATGCCTGCTTTGCCGGGAGCGACTGGCAGACGGGAGCTTACTTTACGCAGCGTGGTTATATGGGCGAGGCTTGGGAGAGCGTGGCCCGCAAGGCTGCCAGCGGTATGCGCAATGCTTATTTGCTGGCGGTGGCGCCTACCAGTTCCACCAGTATCATTGCCGGTACTACGGCAGGTATTGACCCGGTGATGAAGCGCTTTTTTCTGGAGGAAAAGAAGGGAGCCATGCTGCCGCGTGTGGCACCTGAGCTGAACGACCGTACCTATTGGAAATACAAAGGGGCTTATCTTCTTGACCAGACCTGGAGCGTGCGGGCTGCCGGTGTGCGCCAGCGTCACATTGACCAGGCCCAGAGCCTGAACCTTTACATTACGCACGACTTTACGCTGCGCCAGGTGCTCAATCTTTATTTGCTGGCGTGGGAGAGCGGCGTGAAAACCATTTATTATGTGCGTTCAAAGTCGCTTGAGGTGGAGGAGTGCGACAGCTGCTCGGCCTGATGCGGACCCCGAATGAAATGAAAAGAATGACCCCAAGGGGCTTTTTAATACCGACAAACATGGAAAATAATTTGCATAAGTCGCCGCTGTTTAATCCTGACGGCGACACCGACGTGCGCCTGCGCCGCATGGTAGGCGGGCGCACTACCAACCTGAACGACTTCAACAACATGCGCTACAAGTGGGTGGCCGACTGGTATCGTCAGGCTATGAACAACTTCTGGATTCCGGAGGAAATCAATCTGACGCAGGATGTGCGCGACTATCCGCGCCTGGCGCCGGCCGAGCGCAAGGCTTACGACAAGATTCTGAGTTTCCTGGTGTTTCTCGACTCGCTGCAGAGCAACAACCTGCCTACGCTGGGCGAATACATCACGGCCAACGAGGTGAATCTCTGCCTGCACATCCAGACGTTTCAGGAATGTATCCACAGCCAGAGCTACAGCTATATGCTCGATACCATCTGCAGTCCCGAGGAGCGCAACGATATTCTCTACCAGTGGAAAACGGATGAGCATCTGCTGGCCCGAAACACGTTTATAGGCGACTGCTACAACGAGTTTCAGCGTGAGCCCAACCTCTTCCATCTGGTGAAAGCCATGGTGGCCAACTATATTCTGGAGGGTATTTATTTTTACAGCGGCTTCATGTTTTTCTACAACCTGAGCCGAAACGGAAAGATGCCCGGCT
This sequence comes from Prevotella sp. CAG:617, assembly GCA_000438115.1. Taxonomy (GTDB): domain Bacteria; phylum Bacteroidota; class Bacteroidia; order Bacteroidales; family Bacteroidaceae; genus Alloprevotella. The sequence goes on from FR903597.1 coordinate 5,360, forward strand.
CGGCTCAGGAAATACGCTACATCAACCGCGACGAGAATACACACCTCTGGCTCTTCCGCAACATTCTGCTCGAAATGAAAAAAGAGTGTCCTGAACTCTTTACGCCCGAACGGGTAGCCGTGTACGAGGGCATGATGCGCGAAGGAGTGCGTCAGGAAATAGCCTGGGGCCAGTATGTCATTGGCAACGACGTGCAGGGACTGACCGCGCAGATGGTAAGCGACTACATCACCTATCTGGGAAATTTGCGCTGGAACGGCTTGGGCTTTGGCATGCTCTTTGACGAGCAGCAGGAGGAGCCCGAAAACATGCGGTGGGTGGCGCAGTACAGCAACGCCAATATGGTGAAGACCGACTTTTTCGAAGCGCGCAGTACGGCCTACGCCAAAAGTACGGCGTTGGTTGACGACTTGTAGACCGGGCTGCATTGTTCCGGAGGATTTACGAGATTTGCTACATGGCAACCGACGGTTGCTTGCTTTTGGCAGGAAGCTGTCAGGCCATTTTTTTCGCGTGGAGTTTTCCTGGTGCAGGAGGAAAAAGGAGAAGTCGGTTTAAAACGAAAATAGGCGGGAGGAAAGAAAATTAAGGCGGGAGGAAAAATTTTTTTCTTCCCGCCTTTTTGTGAAAAGGTTTGCCCGGGGGCTGAATCTGGGGGCAGCCGTAAAATCCTACATGGCTGCACAGGTGTTTTTTCCGGCGGGAAGCGATGAATTATTCGGTAAAAATGACCAATATAACAGAATAAATGACTAATTTTGCGCTTTCATTTTTAAATTTACATCATGAAAATCCGAAAAATTATTCTTTCCTTGTGTGGACTTTCCGCGTTTGCCGCACCGGTGACGGCAGGCGGTCTGCTTACGAACACGAACCAGAACATTGCCTTCCTGCGCAATCCCGCCCGCGATGCCGCTATCGGCATTGACGGCGTGTACAGCAATCCGGCCGGTCTTACTTTTCTGAAACCGGGATGGCACATTTCGCTCAATATCCAGTCGGCCTACCAGACGCGTACGGCCGAATCGTTTTTTCAGGCCGGAAACGTGGCTCCCCTGGCTATGGGCGAGGGAAACGCGGCCGACGGTTGGAAAAAATATGAAGGCCGGGCCAAGGCTCCCGTCATTCCGTCAATCCAGCTGGCCTGGGTGGGCAAGCGCTGGGCTTTAAGCGGCGGATTTGCCATTACCGGTGGTGGCGGAAAATGTACATTCGACGACGGGCTGGGGTCGTTTGAGAGTCAGGTGGCCATGCTGCCGGTACTGCTCAACGGACTGGTGCAGCAGCAACCCGGAATGTCGGGCGTGAACCTGATTGACGGCTATCGGGCCGACATGTATATGAAGGGACGGCAGTACTACTACGGCATGCAGCTGGGTGTAGGCTATCGCATCACGCCGCAGCTCTCAGCCCATGTGGGAGGCCGCCTGGTGTTGGCCGACTGTAACTACTACGGCTACGTGCGCAACATTCAGCTGCACACCGCTCCGGCTGCCGCTGCCCTGGGGCTGCCGCAGGGATACGTGCCTGCCGGGCAACTCATGGAGGGCATGGGGTATCCGCATTTTGCCTCGCTCGTGGCCGACCGCGCGCTCGACTGCAACCAGAGCGGATGGACGTTTATGCCTGTCGTTTCGGTCAACTATAAGCTGCCCCGCTGGAACTTTGCCGCGCGCTATGAGTTTAAGGGGCGCATGCATTTGAAAAACCAGTCGAATAATACCAGCGGTGTGGCTGAGTTTGACGACGGACAGAAGGTGTGGGCTGAAATTCCGGCACTGCTCACGCTTGGCGTAAGCTACGACGTACTTCCCAACCTGAGGGCTTCGGTAGGCTATCACTACTTTTTCGACCGCCAGGCCGCGCAGTATGAGCACCGTGAGAAGAAGCTGAAAAGCGGAACGCAGGAATTCCTGGCCGGACTGGAGTACGACATCAACAAGCGCATTACCGTGTCGGCCGGTTACCAGAGTACCAACTACGGGCTGGGCAGCAACAGCGAATTTCTGAGTGACATGAGTTTCGTGACCAGTTCCAATTCGGTCGGGCTGGGTGCAGCGTTCCAGCTGACGCCTACCATCAGCATGAACGTGGCTTATTTCAAGACGTTCTATAAAACCTACACCAAGCATCACGACGATTTCAATCACATCAAGTCAACCCTGTCCGGTTCAATGCAAGCCCTGGTGGGTAGCGGGCAGCTGACCGCCAATGAGCTGCAGGCAGCTGCAACCCTCGGGGCCATGCTTCCGCAGCTTAATACGGAGGGTACCGACCGTTTCCATCGTACAAACGACGTATTTGGCGTGAACCTGAATTTTGATTTTTAGGCAAGAGCCGGTTTTTTTCCCTTGGCCATGTTTCAATATGTGTTCCTTCAGGAGTGAAACAATATTGAAACATGGCTTTTGTATCTTTGCGCAGTGTAATGTAAAAAGCGTAAGGAATCATGAAATTTGCAAAGTGTATAGCTCGCTGGTTGTGCGTGGGGGTAGTGTCGGTAGCGGCAGTATGTCCGGCCGTAGCTCAAACCGCCAACAACCAGCGGCCGCGTCTGGTTGTTGGCCTGGTGGTTGACCAGATGCGTTGGGACTATCTCACGCGCTATGCCGACCGCTATGGCGAAGGAGGTTTTAAGCGCCTGTTGCGTGAGGGATACAGTTGTCCGCAAACGTTTATCAATTATTTGCCTTCGGTGACGGCCGTGGGGCATGCATCCATTTTTACAGGCAGTGTGCCGGCCATTAACGGAATAGCCGGCAACGACTTCTATACGTCGCCCGTTGGCAACCGTACCTATTGTACGGCCGATAGCACCGTGAGCAGTGTAGGTACAACGTCGGCGGCCGGAAAAATGTCGCCGCATAACCTGGATGTGACCACCTTGGGCGACGAGCTGCGGCTGGCCACTAATTTCCGGTCAAAGGTGGTAGGCGTGGCCATCAAGGACCGCACGGCAATCCTGCCTGCCGGCCGCTCGGCCAGCGGTGCCTACTGGATGGACAGCCGGGCGCCGCGCTTTATCAGCAGCACATATTACATGGAGCGCCTGCCCCAGTGGGTGGAGCAGTACAATCGCACGCTAACCCGCTATGACGCCTATAAGGCTGCCGACTGGAAATGGCTTCAGGACAAGTCGGCCTATGTGCAGAGCACGCCCGACGGAAGTCGTTACGAAATAGCTCCGAACAATCAGATTCAGAATTCGTATTTGGGCAATACCGTAACGTTGGGCATGGCCCGGGCTGCCATTGACGGGGAAAAGTTGGGTCAGGGAGCCGATACTGACATGCTGACGGTCAGCCTCTCTTCAACTGACTACGTGGGCCATCGTGTGGGCCCGAACTCTACTTATATTGAGGACACATACCTTCGGCTGGATGCCGACCTGGCTGATTTTCTGACTTATCTTGACCGGAAAATCGGTAAGGGGTGTTACCTTCTTTTCTTGACGGCTGACCACGGCGCGGCACACAATCCTACTTTCATGGCTGACCATAAGTTGTCGTCCGGCACGTGGAACGGAGGCCGTCTGCATCAGCAGCTCGACAGCCTGACACAGCAGATGGGCATCAGCGGGTCGGTGATAAAAGGAGTGGAAAATTTTCAGATACATCTGGATTATGCCCGTCTGGAGCGTGAACAGTTGCCGGCAGAGGGCATTCGTCAGGCAATCATCCGTTTTTTGCAATGCCAGCCTGAGGTGTTGTATGCTCTTGATGTCAAACAAATTCCGGCTTATCTGCCTGAAGGATTGCGACAAATGGTGGCCAATGGTTATCACGTCAAGCGTAGCGGCGACATCCAGCTGATTATGCGTAGCGGCTGGAATGAAGAGTACGACGTGCGTTATCCTGGAAAAGGAACCAACCACGGTTCGTGGGCACCCTACGACACACATATCCCCCTCATCTTTTATGGTACGGGCGTCAAGCCGGGTATCGATTACAGCCGTCATTATATAACCGACATCGCGCCTACGGTGGCCGCTTTGTTGGGCATTCAGATGCCTAACGGTTGTGTTGGTGAGGCTATTTCGCTGGAATAATATTTTTCTCCGGGTAGTTTTTTTATTCATGTCGGACATCCTGCAGCTTACGCCATGGGCTGCGGGATGTCTGTTTTATTGATTATCCGAAAAAACAGCCAGTCGGGAATCGGTTCTGCGTTGTTGAAGAACCGATTCCCGACTGATGTGCTGACAGGTCGGAATGTTTTTCGTCAGCCCTTATCCCAGCAGGATGGAAAGAGCCAGCATAATGCCGAAAAGCAAAATGTTTTTAGACGTTTGTCCCAGAATTTTGTTGAGTTTCCGGCCGTTGTTTATTTTTACCATGCGGCGCCAGGCCATAGTGTGCCAGGCCAGATAGGCCAGCGGCAGAATCATGCACCAGCGCATCTGGCTGCTCATCAGTCCGAGGGCTGCGCAGCATACATAAGCCAAAGCTCCCTGAATCAGATAGAAATAACTGCCGAATCGTTCGCCCAAAACGACCACAAGTGTCCGTTTTCCCGACAGGCGGTCGGCCTGACGGTCGCGGTAGTTGTTGACGATAAGCAAATTGTCAATGGCCAGTCCGCATCCTGTGGCTGCTATCCAGGATTCTGCCGTCAGGTGATGGGCTTGTACGAAATAAGTACCCAATACGGGGACGAATCCGAAAAACAGCCAAACCAGCACATCTCCCAGACCGCAGTAACTGAGCAGGGTGGTGTAGAGAAAGGCAAATATCACGCAGGCTGCACCCACGAAAAGCAGTTCTGCTCCGGCATGGCTCAGTCCGAGCAGCAGCAGACCCGTGGCGCAGGCTGCCAGGAGGGTGACGATGATGCCGCGCTGCATGGCGTGAGGCGTAATCCAGCCTTGGGCACATGCCCGTTCGGGGCCCAGACGGTCGGTCCGGTCGAATCCGCGTTTGAAGTCGAACAAGTCGTTGATAAAGTTGGCTGCTATTTGCATCAGTATGGCAAACAGCATACAGAGCAGGGTCAGGTCGGTACTGAAACGCTCATCTTTCCAGGCCAGGGCGGCAGCTACTACTACCGGAACCAGAGCGGCCGAGAGCGTCTTGGGACGGCTGGCCAGCCACCAGGCTTGAATTGAATTGGTCTTGACGTCTTGTGTGTGCATGATGTAGAATGAGGTTTGTTTCCGCAAAAGTAATAAGAATTTACTAAAACAACTCTTTGTGTCCGGCTTTTTCAAGGCTTCCGCCATCCGTCCTGAAAAGGAATGCCTACTTTGGCGGTTTCCGCTTTTTGCCGTATCTTTGCAATCAGTCAATCCGCAGGCTGTTCAAGCCGGCCGGAATTTGTTTTTTTAGTAATGAAAATGCAGAAGGAAGATTTTGAAATCATGGCGCCGGTAGGCTCGTGGGAGTCACTGGCAGCCGCCATAAAGGCAGGTGCCGGTTCGGTATATTTTGGCGTGGAGAGCCTGAACATGCGGGCCGGTTCGGCCAGCCGTTTTACGCTTGACGACCTGCCCGTTATCGTCAGTCAGTGTGCCGAGGCGGGTGTGCGGGCTTACCTGACCGTAAATACCATTATTTATGACGAGGAAATGGAACTGATGCAGCGCATCTGCCGGACTGCCAAGCAGGCCGGCATTACGGCCATCATTGCGTCGGACACGGCCGTGCTGACCTATTGCCGCGAGATTGGCGTGGAGGTGCACCTGTCTACGCAGCTCAACATTTCCAACACCGCAGCCCTGCGCTTCTATGCCCAATATGCCGACGTAACCGTGCTGGCGCGTGAGCTCAACCTCAAGCAGGTGAGCCAGATTTACCGGAATATTCAGGAGGAACCGATTTGCGGTCCCGGCGGGCAGCCCGTGCGCATTGAGATGTTTTGCCACGGCGCGCTGTGCATGGCCGTGAGCGGCAAGTGTTACCTCTCGCTCGACAACCTGGGCAGCTCGGCCAACCGCGGAGCCTGCCTGCAGGTGTGCCGCCGTGCCTACACCGTGCGCGACCGCGACAGCGGCGTAGAGCTTGACGTGGACAACAAGTACATCATGAGCCCCAAGGACCTGTGTACCATCGGTTTCATCGACCGCATGATGAAGGCCGGCGTGCGCGTGTTCAAGATTGAAGGCCGTGCGCGCGGTGCCGATTACGTGTACACCACCGTAAGCTGCTACAAGGAGGCCATCAGTGCCGTGCTCGACGGCACCTTTACGCCGGAGCGCGTGGAGGAGTGGAAAAAGCGTCTGCAAACGGTGTTCAACCGCGGCTTCTGGGACGGCTACTACCTGGGCCAGCGTCTGGGCGAGTGGAGCCGCAACTACGGCTCGTCGGCCACGGAGCGCAAGGAATACGTGGGCAAGGGCGTGAAATACTTTTCCAAACTGGGCGTGGCTGAAATTCTGGTGGAGGCCGGCCACATTGACCAGGGCGACCGGCTGCTCATTACCGGTCCGACCACCGGCGCGCTTTACGTCACGGCCGACGACATCCGGCTGGACGACCGCACCGTGCCGCAGGCCGTCAAGGGCGACCGCATCTCGCTGCTCGTGCCCGAAAAGGTGCGCGCCTCGGACAAGGTGTATCGCATTGTAAAAGTAAAACACGATGACGATGAGATATGATTTTGACGAAATAGTGGACCGCCGGCATACCGACTGTCTGAAGTACGAAATGATGCGCCAGCAGACGGGGCGCGATGACCTGCTGCCCCTGTGGGTAGCCGACATGGACTTCCGCACGCCGCCTTTCATCCTGCGTACCATCAGTGAGCGCCTGCAGCAGGGCATACTGGGCTATCCGTTCAAGCCCGCGCGTTACGACGGCAGCATCATCAGCTGGCTCGGGCGCCGCCATGGTTTCAGCGTGGAGGCCGAGGCCATACACTACCTGCCGGGCATCGTGCCGGGACTGGCCTTTGCCGTAGCCGCCTTTACGGAAAAGGGAGACGGCGTACTGATTCAGCCGCCCGTCTATCACCCGTTCCACCACGTGGTGACCACCTCCGGCCGCCGGCTGGTGGAGTCGCCGCTGAAACTCACCGAGGCCGGGCGTTACGAAATGGACTTTGACGATCTTGAGAGCAAGCTGCCGGAGTGTCGCCTGATGTTGCTCTGCAATCCGCACAACCCCGGCGGCTTTACGTGGCCGGCCGACGTGCTGGAGCGCCTGGCGGAGCTGTGCGACCGCTACGGCGTGACGGTGGTGTCGGACGAGATTCACGCCGACCTCACCTTGCCCGGACACCGGCACACGCCGTTTGCCACCGTCAGCCCGGTGGCCCGCCGCATCAGCCTGACCATGATGGCGCCCAGCAAGGCCTTCAACATGCCGGGCGTGGTGGCTGCCTATTGCGTGGTGTCCGATGCGGCCCTGCGTGAGCGCTACTTCAGTTTTCTCGACGGCAACGACCTGGCCTTTGGCAACATCTTTGGCTATGAGGCCACCGTGGCCTGCTATTCGGAAGAGGGGGAGGACTGGCTCAACCAGATGCTGCAGTATGTGGACGCCAACATAGACTTTACCCGTCAGTACCTGGCCGACCATTGCCCCGGCGTGAGCATGCTTCGCCCCGAGGCTTCGTTCCTCGTGTTTCTGGACAACCGCGGGCTGGGGCTGGGCAGTCAGCGCGAGCTGGTGGACTTTTATGAGCAGCAGGCGCGCCTCTTCCTGAACGACGGCAGCATGTTCGGGCGCGAAGCCGAGGGCTTCATGCGTCTTAACGTGGCTACTCCGCGAGCCATACTGGCCGAGGCTTTGGGCCGACTGTCTGAAGCCGTCAGACGCTTGTCCTGAAAATAGCGCCGTCGCATATCGTAGGAACCAGGTCGGACTTTGTCTTTGCAAGGTCCGACCTGGTTTTTTCTTCCACCCACTCTGTTTTTCCGATGTCCGGTCTTGTTTCCGCAGCCCGGTCTTTCTGAAAAAAAACGGAAGCCTGCGGTTTAATTGGGGCAAAATATTTAATTTTGCGCTGCTGAAATATGACCTCTTTTTTTCTCGTGAGCGTCCCGCAGGCAGGGACAGCTTGTCAAACAATCTTTCCATGGAGCGGCAAAACCATATTGATTTAATCAAGTGCGTGATGATAGTGCTGATGGTGGCCTTTCATCTGCAATACATAGAACATCTGTATCCCACGGCCAAGCAGGTTGTGTTCACCTTCCACATGCCGGTATTCCTGCTCATTTCCGGCTTTTTTACGTCCGTGCGCAAGTCCGGGTCCGACTTTCTTCATCGCTTGGGGCGCATTGCGCTGCCCTACGTGCTGGCCGAGGCGGCCTATGTGGTGGCGTCGGCCTATATGCCGGTGGCCGGAGGTGTGGAGCGGCTTTCGGTGGGCGTGGTGCTGGACAAGGTGTTCCTCCATCCGCTGGGCCCTTACTGGTACTTGCATACGCTGGCTGTGGCCACCACGGTCAGTTGGCTGGTGGCGCGTCTGAGGCGTCTGACCGAGGGGGCACAGGTGGTGCTGACGGCCGGTTTGCTGCTGGCCCTGAGTGCCTGGGGCGGATGGCTCTCGCTGACGGGTGCGGTGTATTTCTCCATCGGGCTGGCGCTCCGGCAGTGGGGCGTGGGCCTGTTTGCGGTCGGCAGAGCCACGCTGTGGAGTCTCCTGCTTGTAGTGGGCCTGTGTCTGTTTCCCGAAAACCGCAACGCCCTGACTTTGGGCGGCTTGGGCGTGAGTCTGCTGGTGGGCAATTTCTTGACCGCCCTGTGTCAGCACCTGCCGCAGCGCGTATTGCGCGGCCCGCTCTGGCTGGGGCGCAACACGTTGCCCATTCTGCTGTTCTCGCCCGTATTCACCATGGCCGTCAAGCCGCTGGCCCGCTGGCTGGAGC
>FR903597.1:14175-47223 GCA_000438115.1 Prevotella sp. CAG:617
CTGGCGGGAGCCGGTTGACGCCACGGGACTGCTCTTCCTGCTGTTCGCGCTGGTGATTGCCGTGGGCGGCAGCGTGGCGATGGCCTGGGTGGCCGACCGTCTGGGCCTCTCGCGCCGGCTGTTCCTGGGCAATCTGCTGAGCCGGTAGCTGCCGAAGCTGGTTATGAATGATTTTTCCTCTTGCCCGGGGACGCGCCCGGGCAAGAATTAAATTTTACAGACAATGAAAAAAAGATTTTTTTTGACGGGAGTTCTTGCGGTGATGTTGTCGTTTGGCGGACGCGCAGCGGATACCGAAAAAACTATACATTTTATTTTTGACGGGCATTTGTTTTTTCAGGTTTCGCTGAACGATACCATTCCCGCAACCGTTATTTACGACACGGGTGCGGACTTTCTGTATCTTGATGAAGATTTTCTGAAACTTAACCATCTTCAAAATGCTTTTGGCAAAAAAGGCAGGGCTAAGATGGGCGGAGCTGGAAACAGTGACCCGCAACCTGTGGATGTATTCTTTGAGCCTGTAAAAATACATTGCGGCGGACTGGACTATCGGAACAAGATTACTCCTGTAATTAAGTTACGCGACATCTTGGGCCGGCATACCGACGGTTTGCTGGGAAATACCCATCTTTTGAAATCTCCGTTGGAGATTAGTTTCAGCGGCAGGTACATCAAACCGTTGAAAGAACCGCTTTCGGACGCAGCGCTTGGAAAATATCAGCGGCTTGAAGCGCGTTTTGAGGACAACCGCATAGATGTGAAGGCCAGGTTGCAGATTGATTCCGTCAATATTCTTGAAGGGTGGTTCCGGTTGGATTTGGGTTGTGGCTCTTCTGTGGTTCTGACAAAGGAAGCGGCGGCTACTCTTCATCTGGACGGCGTGCCCAAGGTACGCTTCCGTACACAGGCCGGAGGTGTGGGCGGCAGTTCAGAGGAGGTCCTGTTAAGAGCCGGGCGCTTGAGCCTGGCCGATACGCTTGAAAATGTGGTTATTAAATATTCGCTTAATGACAAAGGTGCCTTGTCTTCAGAACGGCCCTATCTGGGCTTAATAGGCAACAGGGTATGGTCACTTTATGATATGATACTGGACCCCGTAAATGCTGCAGTGTGGGTTAGGCGGAACGGGGCAAAAGGCTCTTATTTCGAGTCGTCCACCACGCACATGGAGGTTTTTGATCGCACGGACATTGATGAGGGCTGGGTAGTGAACGGCTTATACGAAGGGGGTATTGCCGAAAAGGCCGGTTTTGAAATCGGAGATGTTATCCTGACTATCAACAATCGGCCCGTGAAAGAAATTTCGTGGAAGGAGCAGCGCAAAGGTTTGGGACTGAAAGGACAAACAAAATATACCGTCAGGAAGGCAAATGGCGATGTGGTGACTTATGTCCTGTTTATTCAAGAGCAAATTATTTAATCCGTACTTTGTCCTGTTAATGAACGGTGTAAAGATATAGTGCATCTGTCTTATCAGTTTCAGAAAGGCAGAAACAGAAAGCACCAGGTGAGCCATCCTGTTGAATTCAGGAAAGAGGCTGTCCTGGCGCTTTGTATTTATGGCATAAGCCGTGCGGCGTTATTTGGGCACTCTCACCTTTTTGGCCGTGGTGTACGATGTGCCGCTGGCGGTGGTGACGTAACCCTTCAGATAGTAGGTGGAGTTGGCCGACAGACTGATGGAGCGTGTGGTAGTCAGTGTGCCGCGCGTGCCGGAGCGCTGGCCGGTGGCCGAACTCGTTTTGCCCCAGCTGAGGCCGATGTCCTTAATTGAAGCGGCCGTTGCTCCGCTGGCTTTTACGGTTACGTGGTAGTTGTATTTTCCGTTGCGCTTGGTGCCTTGCGAAATGCTGGTTATTTTGACTGAAGCCGAGGCGCTGCCTGAACTGCCGCCGTCGCCGCTGTCGTCGTCATCGCTGCATGAGGTGAGGAATACGGGTGCGCAAAGGGCCAGAGCCAGGCCGCATAGCAGTAATTTTCGTGTCAGGTTTTTTGAATGGATTTTCATGATGATTGTTTTTATGGGTTGAAGTCTGAATGTGATTGACAAACTGTCGTTTTCTCGGAAATGGGACAACAGACGGGTTTGTGATGGTACAAAGGTACAAAAAAGGTTGAGTCAGTGCCGGAGTTCCGGGGTGAATTGCTGTTTGCTTTCTGAAAAAGGTATGTCTCTTGTGGAGTTATGGCCATTTCTTTTTGTAGCAATCAGGCAGGAAGCCGTTTCTGAACATTTCAGATACAGCCTCCTGCCTGGTTGTTTCCTGCCGGTGGGAAATTTATTTTTTTGCCTTGGCTTTGTGGCGATAGGTCTTCCAAATCAGGAATCCGATGCCAACGGCGCAAAGAATGAGAATGACGTCGCTGATGATGCTGTTGTAGCGTTCGATTTGTGCCATGAACATTTCGGGCTTCAGGGTCTTGCCCAGTACGAAACCCAGTGTGGCCAGAATGGAGTTCCATATGCCGGCACCCAGAATGGTGTAGAGCAGGAATTTGCCGAAGTGCATTTTGGACAGACCGGCCGGAATGGAGATGAGCTGGCGGATAACGGGCACAAGACGGCCGATGAGGGTGGCCAGAGCACCGTGCTCCTCAAAATATTTTTCGGCTTTCTCTACCTTTTCGCGATTGATGAGGCACATGTGCCCGAGCTGACTGTCGGCAAACCGGTAGACGATGGGGCGGCCCAGCCACCACGAGATGGCGTAGTTGAAAATGGCTCCCAGTGCGGCGCCAATGGTGGCAAACAGCAGCACGAGCCAGATGTCGGCCCGCTGGTTGGCGGCCAGATAGGCGGCCGGCGGCACTACGATTTCAGACGGGAAGGGAATAAAGGAACTCTCGATGGTCATGAGCAGCATGACCCACAGATAAACTTGCATTTCCGGCATTTCTAAAAACCAATTGATAATGCTGGCAATGTCGAATGATGAGAACATGTTGGATATAAGATTTTGTGTAACAAATGTTTTTCCCGATAACGAAGCGTGCATTAGGAATAGGGTAAGCAGCTTCTCTCTTATGCCGCAAAGTTAGTGTAAGTCTTTCGGAGTACAAAGGAAAAAACCTATTTTTTGTGTAAAAGGAAGGAAGAATCCTGTAAAAAATGAACCTTCATTTCGCTGAACGGAATATTTTGTGTAAATTTGCGCTCGGATTAAGCACTTGTGGCGAAATTGGTAGACGCGCCAGACTTAGGATCTGGTGACTTCGGTCGTGTAGGTTCGAGTCCTATCAGGTGCACATACAAAAATTGGGCGGAAGTACTGAATGTAACTTCCGCCCAATTTTTGTATGTAGGGTGATGTGTTATAAAAGTTCTTATTCCAGATCCACCACCGTAATGCCGGCTCCACCAAACTGCACATGCTCGTCGTGATAATTGGCTACGCCGTTGACCGTGCCCAGATATTCGCGCGTCAGCTGGCGCAGGGCACCCGTGCCCGTGCCGTGCAGGATACGCACGCGGGGCACTTCGAGCAGAATGGCGTCGTCAATAAACGTGCGCAGCGTGTTGAGCGCCTCGTCGGCCCGGAGGCCGCGGATGTCGATGTCGGGCTTGAAGTGGAGCTTCTTTTCGTAGATGGAGTCGCGCGTTTCCTTGCTCAGGTAGGTGGCCACGCGGCTGATGCTTTCCGTCTTGGGCGGCGTGGCGGCCTCCAGGCGGTTGAGCTTGACGTTGGTGCGCATCATGCCGAAGAGCACAAAGGCATTCTGGCCCTCGATGCTCTCAATGGTACCCACGGTGGTCTGCCCCTTGATGCGTACCGTGTCGCCCGGCTGCAGCGGTTTGTCGGACTTGGGTTGTTGCGTGGGCTTCGGGGCTGTTACGGCTTTTTGTCCGGCGGCTTGCTGGCGGGCCTGGTCGCGCTGTTCCTTTTGCTTGCGGCGGCGCTGTATCTGTGCCATCTTGCGGGCAATCTTTTCCTCCTCGGCCAGGCGCTGCTCCTCGTTGAGCGAGTCTTTGAAGGCCGACAGTTCCTGACGCGCCTCGCGGGTGCGTTCTTTTTCGGCCTGGGCTTCCTTGATTTCGCGGATGGTGTTTTCAATGCGGGCGTTGGCCTCCTTCAGCAGGTTTTGCGCCTGCTCCTTGGCCTTTTCCATCACCAGCTTGCGCTCCTCGCGCAGGGCCTGGGCGTCGCGCTCGTAGCGCGATACGATTTCCTCAAGCTTTTCCTCGCGTTGATGGATGTTGCGGCGCTTGTTTTCCCAATATTTCTTGTCGCGGACGATGTCGAGCAAGTATTTGTCGGACATGACGTAGTCCTTGCCCACAATGTCGGAGGCGTAGGCTATGACGCGTTCGGGGATGCCGATTTTGCGGGCAATTTCAATGGCAAACGAACTGCCGGGGCTGCCGATTTGCAGGATGAAGAGCGGGCGCATCTGCTGGCGGTCGTAGAGCATGGCTGCGTTGACCAGCAGCGGCGTGGCGTCGGCAAAGTGCTTCAGGTTCTGATAGTGCGTGGTGATGACGCCGTACATCTTCTTCTTGGCAAATTCGTTGAGGATAGCCTCGGCCAGGGCGCCGCCGATTTGCGGTTCGGTGCCGCCACCGAACTCATCGATGAGCAGCAAACTCGTTTCGCGGCCGAACTTCATCATCTGCTTCATGTTGAGCAGGTGGCTGGAGTAGGTCGAGAGGTCGTTTTCGAGGCTCTGCTCGTCGCCGATGTCAATGAAGATGTCCTCAAAGATGCCGGCCTTTGAGCGCTCGCCCACGGGGATGGGCATACCCGTTTGCAGCATGTACTGCAGCAGACCCACGGTTTTCAGGCAAACTGACTTACCGCCGGCGTTGGGGCCCGATATGATAATAATGTGTTGCTGGTCGTTTAGGGTGATGTCCAGCGGTACCATCTTCTCGCCGTGGCGCTGCAGCGACTTTTGCAGCAGCGGGTGAATGGCCTGATAGAAATCGAGCTGCGGATGGTCGGCCAGGGTGGGGATGACGCCGCCGATGGCTTCGGTGTAGAGGGCCTTGGCACGTAGGAAGTCAATGATACCCAGAAAGTGGAATCCCGAGAGCATTTCGCGCACGTGGGGGCGGATGAGGGTCGTGATTTCCTGCAGAATGCGGATGATTTCGCGTTTCTCGGCCGCCTTCAGCTCACGGATGCGGTTGTTTGACTCCACGACGACCGACGGCTCAATGAACACCGTTTTTCCCGTGGCCGACTCGTCGTGAATGATACCCTTGATGCGGCGCTTCATGGCCGGAATGACGGGAATGACCAGTCGGCCGTCGCGCATGGTGGGGGTGACGTCGCGTTCAATCAGTCCTTCCGACTGCGCCTCGCTGATGATGCTGCGCAGGCTGTGTGAGATGCTGCGCGAAACGGTTTCGCACTCCCGGCGGATTTCGGCCAGCGCTTTCGAGGCCGTGTCCTTTACCTTACCGTATTTATCGAGCACGGTGTTGATTTTGCGGATGATGTCCGGGAAGGTCAGGATGTCGCATGCTGCGCGGTGAAGGGCCGGGTATTTGTATTGCGGCGTCTCGGCGTCCTTGTCGATGGGCGTATTGAAGAATTTGACAAAGTTCAGGATTGTCTCCAGCGAGCGTTTCAGGTCATACAGGTCATGCTCTTCCATATAGGTGCGTTCCGGCCGGATACGCATCAGCGCCGGTCGCACGTCGAAGAAGTTTTCCTCAAACAGTTCGTCCTCCTCCTGCATGAAGCGCGTGTATTCCTCCACCTGCGTCAGGGCCTCCACGATGTCGTCGCGTTTTGTCATAAACGTCATCTCGTCCACCTTTTCCGTGCCGAGCGAGGAAATACAGCGTCCTTTCAGTTGAATACGTATTTCATCAAACCCTATTTTCTTCTCAAAATTTTCTGGATAAATCATGCCCAAATGTATCTTAACTACTGCAAAATTACGAAAAAACGATTTTTTTTGAAAAAAAAGCCCCGAAAATTTGCTGGTATCAAAAAAACGCATTACTTTTGCACTCGGTTTCAGGAAGTAACCGACAACCACTGGAGAGATGGTAGAGTGGTCGATTACAGCAGTCTTGAAAACTGCCGTGCTGAGAGGCACCGGGGGTTCGAATCCCTCTCTCTCCGCATAAAAGGTGCAAATCTTATTCGATTTGCACCTTTTTCTTTTTCCCTAAAACTTAAAGTTACGGTTTTCTGTGCATCAGCATGTTTGTTGTACATTGTTATTTGGTAAGTAAATCTTTGATATATCTTATATTTGTATAGTCTTTTGTAAATTGTATAGGAATTTTGTAAAATTATCATCTATTTTTTAGAAAAATGTAACTTTGCAGTGGATATTAAACGCAACGTCATGACCATTAAAGGTAAGTTACCCAGATTCCTTATTATAGCCCTATCTTCTATCCTGATACTGTTGCTTTATCATCATGCGTACCGGATTGTGGACCAGCTGCATTTGCAGGAGACTTGTGCTTATGTGCTGACGAATCTGATTATCTGCTTGCCTGTTGTCATTGTTTTGCTCCTGTTGCACAAGCCCAAGGACTTTTTTCATCAGCTGGGGCTGGACGGCAACTTCGTGACGGGAATGGTTTTTTCCTTTGTCTGCACATTGCCGCTTTTTATAGGCTTCCCGATTATCGGAACATTGAATCATGAACTGACGTGGGAGCATTTTATTTGTACCGATGCCCTGGCCGCTTTATTTGAGGAAACCATTTTCCGGGGCTTTATCTTCGGCCAGTTTTTCCGTTACAGTAAAATCGGTTTCGCCTGGTCGGTACTGATTCCGTCAGTTGTGTTTGGCTCGCTTCACCTTTATCAGGGGCACGACTTGATGTCTTCTCTCATGGCTTTCGGCGTCACCCTGGTGGGCGGAATCTATTTCAGCTGGATTTATTGGAAGTGGAATTTTAATCTGTGGTGCTCCATCGGGCTGCATTTCTTTATGAATTTGTCGTGGATGCTGTTTGTGGTGGAAGGCAACTCGGTGGCCGCAGGCGGCGTGGCCTCCAATATATTCAGACTTTTATCCATTCTCCTTGCTGTAATTCTGACGCATTTCTGTTCGCACAAATTCAAAAAGTCAAGGTGTGCGGTAGGAGTAGGGGCGTAGCATTGGAGATGCGTGGTTTTGTCGATTCTTAGTGCCGGGGTGTGCTAAGGTCCGAC
Source organism: Prevotella sp. CAG:617 (assembly GCA_000438115.1). Classification (GTDB taxonomy): domain Bacteria; phylum Bacteroidota; class Bacteroidia; order Bacteroidales; family Bacteroidaceae; genus Alloprevotella. The sequence continues at coordinate 21,303 of FR903597.1, forward strand.
CTGAAAAAAATTAGGTCTGCCCTAATATTTTTTCGAAGGCACCTTGTTGGTTTTCCGCGCCGCCTTGTTCTGTAAATTCTCGGAGTCGTCGTGTTTGATGTAGACGTGGTATAAACTTATCCCCTCGACAGATTAAAAGGTCGGGGGGATAAATTTTTTGGGGGGGAATCAGTTTTTTTCGTGATGAAGGAGTGTATCGGCGTCGAACTGGTGCAGCAGCTCGTTACATCTTTCCACGTGTTTTTTGTAGTAGAGCAGCATGATGACAATGCCTGTGGCGGTGGAAATGATGCCTGCTGCAGTAATCAGCCAGATGGCCGTGGGGCTTGAGGCTCGGGCATACAGGGTGATGAAGATGTAGGTAATCATGGCAACAAGGGGAATCAAGCCGGCCGTGAGTGAGCGGGTATAGAACTTGCGGTAGGCGGTGATTTTTTTCGTTACCGATTGCACATCGTCATTGAGCAGATTGCGCATGTCCAGCTTTTGGTATATCCACAGGCTGGCGCACAAATCGGCCAAGGCCCATAACGATACCAGAAACCCGAAAAGCATGGGCCAATGGATATTGGCGCAGATGATGAGAATCATGGGTATGGTGATGATGTCGCCCCACATCCGGTTTTTGATTTCCTTGTTTACAGCCGTGGCCGGGCGTTTCCTTAATGATTTCAGGAAAGTTTCGTTCAGTGTTTTCTGCTGTTTCAGTTCTGCTTTGAGCAGGTTATAGTCGGACTTCAGTATTTGCAGTTCTTTTTCTACATGGGTTTCCATAGAAATGAAGTTTTAGATGTTTGACAATTTTTTGAGCTGTTCTTTGATGCGGACCAGCTTGAAGGAGACGTTCTTGACAGAAATACCCAGGATTTCGCCGATTTCGTCGTAGCTCAGGCCTTCAAGCCACAACAGAATGACGCTTCTGTCCACCAGTCCCAACGTATTGATCCGTTTGTATAGTTGCTTGATTTGCAGTTTCTTTTCCAGTGCGCCTGCGTCCGTATGGCTGTCGGCGGACGGCGTCAGGCGCTCGCAGTGTTTCCGCTTTTGGCTGTGACTGAAATTGATGCAGTAGTTCAGGCTGACCCGGTATATCCAGGTCTTTGCGCTGCATTTCCCCTTAAAGTCCTCAAAGCCTTTCCACAGCCTGACCAGAATGTCCTGATACAGATCGTTAACTTCGTCTTTGTCGTCAGAAAACATGTAGCAGATGGTATAGATGGTGCGCTCATGCTCTCTGATGATGTCTATGAATTGTTGTTCCTTTGCGTTCATGTTGTTTTTTCTGTCTTTAACCTATTAGACCGCCAACCGTCCGAAAAACTATATTTTGCGTACCGATTTTTTGCTCGACTCTTGTGCCGGTCAGTATGGGCTTTCAAAGATACACAAAGGCTCCGGTTGTTTGTGAGGTTTACGGCCTGTACTTTTTCAGCTGAGGGGCTACCGAATCCATCTTTAATTATTTTATTTCAATATTTTCCTTTGGAAATTTTGTCATGTCGAAAGAAATATTTTTCTTTGCAAAAGATTTCCAGTGGAAAATAATAACCGAAATAGATTAGCGATATGAAATACCTTATTATTGGAGGAGTGGCCGGAGGCGCCACGGCAGCGGCCAGAATCCGCCGCAATACGGAGCAGGCAGACATCGTGCTGTTTGAAAAGGGAGAGTACATTTCTTATGCCAACTGCGGTTTGCCTTACTACATTGGTGGGGTGATTGCCGACCGCGACCGCCTGTTTGTGCAGACCCCGGAGGCGTTTGGCCGCCGTTTCAATATTGACGTGCGCACCCGTTCGGAGGTGACGGCCATTGACGTGAAGCAGAAAAAGGTGACGGTGACGACGGCTGACGGCCAGACTTATGAGGAGACGTACGACAAACTGTTGCTCTCGCCGGGTGCTTCGCCGGTGCGGCCGCCCCTGCCGGGTATTGACAGCGAGGGCATCTTTACGCTGCGCAACGTGAACGACACCGACCGCATCAAGCAGTACATGGAGCAGCACAGGGTGAAGCGCGCCGTGATTGTGGGCGGAGGCTTCATCGGTCTGGAAATGGCCGAGAATCTGCATCACGCCGGTGCCGAGGTGGCCGTGGTGGAAATGGCCAACCAGGTGATGGCGCCCATTGACTACTCCATGGCCGCCATGGTGCATGCCCATTTGCAGCAGAAGGGCGTTAAGCTCTATCTGGAGCAGGCCGTGTCGGCTTTTGAGCCGCAGCCGCAGGGCGGCGTCAGGGTGAAGTTCAAGTCGGGCATCAGTCTGGACTCCGATTTGGTTCTCCTCTCCATAGGTGTGCGGGCCGAAACGCGGCTGGCCTCGGAGGCCGGCTTGCAGCTGGGCGAGATGCACGGCATTTACGTTAATGAGTATCTGCAGACCTCGGACGAGGCCGTCTATGCCGTGGGTGATGCCATTGAGTTCCCGCATCCGCTGACGGGCAAGCCGTGGCTGAACTTCCTGGCCGGTCCGGCCAACCGCCAGGCGCGTATCGTGGCGGACAACATGGTGTTTGGCAACCGGGTGAAGTACGAGGGCTCCATCGGTACGTCGGTGGCCAAGGTTTTCGACCTGACCGTAGCCGCTACGGGACTGCCGGCCAAGCGGCTCAAGCAGTTTGGCATGCCCTATCTCTCGGCCACGATTCATCCGTCGTCGCACGCCGGCTACTATCCGGGTGCCGTACCGATGAGCATCAAAATCACCTTTTCACCCACCGACGGTAAGCTGTATGGCGCACAGATTGTGGGTTGCAGCGGCGTGGACAAGCGCATTGACGAGTACGCCCTGACCATTAAGCGTGGCGGTACGGTGTACGATTTGGTCGAGCTGGAGCACGCCTATGCGCCGCCCTTCTCGTCGGCCAAGGACCCCGTGGCTCTGTCGGGCTATGTGGCCGGCAACATCCTGAGCGGCAAGATGAATCCGCTTTACTGGCGCGAACTGCATGAGGCCGACCTGAGCCGAGTGACGCTGGTGGATGTGCGCACGGCCGATGAGTTCGGACTGGGCCATATTGAGGGCGCCGTCAACGTGCCGCTCGACGACTTGCGGGAGCGCCTGAGTGAGATTCCGACCGGCAAGCCCGTGTGGGTGTACTGCGGCGTGGGCCTGCGCGGCTATCTGGCCTCCAACATCCTGAAAGCCAATGGTTACAAGGAGGTGCGCAACCTGATTGGCGGTCTCAAGACCTATTCGGCTGCCGTAGCCCCCGTATTGCCGCCTGAGGAGGTAAAGGCTCCGTCCTCCTGTGCGTCAGCTTGTGCCCCGGCAGCCGAGAGTACGCCGGCGGCTAAGGTGCTGACGGTGGACGCCTGCGGCATACAGTGCCCCGGTCCGATTTTGAAACTGAAAAAGAGCATGGAAACGCTGGCCGACGGCGACTGTCTGGAGGTAAAGGCCACGGATGCCGGGTTCCCGCGCGACGCCGAGGCCTGGTGCCGCACTACGGGCCATCGGTTTCTGTCGTCCTCTTCGGCCAACGGCGTGTACACGGTACGCCTGGAAAAATCCACGCCCTGCCGGGCCGAGGCCACCAAGGTGGTGGAGACGGAAAAAGGCAAGACCTTCATCATGTTCAGTGACGACCTCGACAAGGCCCTGGCTACGTTTGTGCTGGCCAACGGTGCCGCCGCTACGGGAAAGAAGGTGACCATCTTCTTTACCTTCTGGGGCCTGAACGTCATCAAGAAGGAGCAGAAGCCACAGGTCGAGAAGGACATTTCCGGTAAGATGTTCGGCATGATGCTGCCGTCCAGTTCGCGCCGCCTGAAGCTGTCGAAGATGCACATGGCTGGCGTAGGTTCGCGCATGATGCGCTACCTGATACGGAAAAAAGGCATCGAGTCGCTGGAGTCACTGCGTCAGCAGGCCATTGAGAACGGCGTGGAATTCATTGCCTGCCAAATGTCGATGGACGTCATGGGCGTGAAGCGTGAGGAATTGCTCGACAACGTTACCATAGGCGGCGTGGCCACGTATATGGAGCGGGCGGAACAGGCCAACGTCAATCTGTTTATTTAAAGTCGGAAAATGGAGAAAATAAAGTGTATTTGTGTGATGAGAGAGCTGTTTCAGGCTCTCTCGTCTCTGGAATCCAGTTTGCAGGAGCGGTATGGCCTGTCGCTGAACGAAGCCATGGTGTTGTGCAGCGTAGGTCACGAAACGGTGACGGCAGGCACTATTGTTGAGCGTACGGGGCTGACCCCTTCGCACGCTTCCAAGATTATCAGTCAGGCCGAAAGGAAAGGCTTGCTGTTGCGTAAGTTGAGCGAGAGCGACCGGCGGCAGATGTGTTTTACGCTGACCGCGAAAGCCGATGGCTGTTTGCAGGCCATCAGGGAGCAGGGGATTGAAATTCCCAAGTTGCTGCAACCCTTGTTCGATACCATAAGCGTATAGCAAAAGGCGCACCCGAAACCGGTGCGCCTTTTGTTGTATGAACGCATTTTTTGTGAGCGGAAAGAAGTGTATTTCAGGTTTTAAATGCCTGAAGCCGAAAAAAATGTTTATCTTTACGCCGATATTCACCTAATGTCGGTTATTTATAATCTTATTATGAAAAAAAATACTTTTTTCCTGGCTCTTTTAGCCTTTGCGGCCGTGTCTGCAACGGGAAAGGCCCAGAGTGAATTTGAGCTGGTCACCCAGACTCTCAGTAATCCGGACAATGAGCCGGCTGCCGTTCATCCCGTGCCGTCTGACCGGCAGTTGAAATGGCAGGAAACGGAATTTTATGCCTTTTTCCATTATGGCATGAATACGTATACCAATTTGGAATGGGGATACGGCAATGAGGACGAAACCAAATTTGCTCCTACGGCGGCGCCTAATCCGCGTCAGTGGCTGGAGGCTGTGAAGGCAGCCGGCATGAAGGGCGGAATTGCCGTGGTGAAGCATCATGACGGTTTTTGTCTTTGGCCAACGGAAACGACAACCCACAATGTGACGCGCAGCGGTAATGAATATGGCCGCCAGACCAATATTCCGCGTGATTTTGCCGCAGCAGCAAAGGATTTGGGCATGAAATACGGATTCTACGTTTCGCCGTGGGACCGTAACAGTGCGCTTTATGGTACGTCGCAGTATGTGAGTGAAGTGTTCCTGCGTCAGTGCGCCGAGTTGGCACAGTATGGCAGTGATCAGTTCGAAATGTGGTTCGACGGAGCCAATGGCGGTGACGGTTATTATGGGGGTAAGAACACGACCATTAATATTGATGCGTCAACATATTATGATGTGCCCAATCTGCGTGACTCGGTACATAAAGTATGTCCCAATTGCGTGTTGTGGGGCGTAGGTGGTGAAGCCCGCTGGATTGGAAATGAGGAAGGTTGGGCCGGTGAGACCAACTGGTCGACCGAAAACCGCGGTTACGCACCGGAGAAAAACGGAATGTACGGCACGGAGGACGGCTGGTTCTGGTTACCGGGCGAATCGGATGCCAAGGGAACCCGTAACGGATGGTTCTGGCACTCTAATGTATCCGATGGTCCAAAGGATTTGAATGCCCTTTATAAAATGTATCTGGAAACGGTAGGCCGCAACGCTACCCTGATTCTGAATATGCCGCCCGACCAGTCGGGAAGCCTGAACGAATCGGTGGTGACCCGCCTGAAGGAATTGGGCGACCTGCTTCGCACCCGACTGGGGCACGACCTGGCGCCGGAGGCAACCGTAACGGCTGACCAGACCCGTACGGCCGGTGCTTCGCGTAACTATGAGGCCACGAATCTGACCGATGGCAACAAAGATACTTACTGGGCAACTAACGACGGAGTGAACACGGCTACGATTACCCTGACATGGGATGAGCCGCAAACCATTCACTATGTGCAGCTCATGGAGTACATTAAGCTGGGACAGCGCGTCAAGAATTTCAAAATTGAAATCAGTGCCGACGGCCAGACTTGGCAGGATACGGCCTCGGGCGTGCAGTGTACGACCATAGGCTACAAGCGTATTATTCCGCTTAACGGCAGCACTTCTGACTACGGCAATGGCTATCAGGCCAAGGCTGTGCGTATTTCAATCTTAGACAGCAAGGCTTGTCCTTTGTTGCAGTCTGTATCAGTATTCTAATCTTCCAGCCATGAAAAAAATCAAGAAATATATTTCGCTGTGTGCCTGTTGCACACTGCCGGTGTTGGCTTATGGCCAGACAACAAACGGTGTTGACTTTGAAACTGCTGACAGTTACAAAGCCATAGGAGTTTATGACACGTGGGAAAATTCACCCTTCCGGACAGGGCAACTTCAGGGTAATGTGCAGGTGGTGAACAATCATTTGAACGAAGTTGACGAGGAAATGGGTATTACGCCCAACGGTACGAAAAAGATTCTGGCTGTTCAGCGTTCGCGTTTTGGCAGCAATACTTTTGGTGCGCGTGTCGATTTGAAGAATACATTCGAACTGACCACAACGACGCAGTATGTACATGTGTTTATCTGCACACCTACTTCGGGACGTGTCATGCTGGTTGGTCTGGGAAAACGCCGTGAACGCGTTGACCAGTCGCCCGAGGCCGAGCAGTTTTGGGTATTGTCGACTACAAAAACAGAGCCCGGAAAATGGTTTGACGCCGTATTCCCCATAAAGGGAGCCGGAGGTATTGACATTCACAGTTTGGTGGTAGTTCCCGATTGTGAATCTCCACACACGCTGACCTCGGACTTTGCTGCATATATTGACGAAATTGAAATTAACGGAGAATCAGCTCCCCGTTTCCGCCGGGGTGACTATGTCCTGAATTTCGATACGGATGAAGTGTCCAACAAATCCGGAAATTATTTGAATTCTATCAGTCTTAACGGTTCTGCCGGAGGCGATCAGACTTTCAGCGTAGGCAGTCAGAATCCGCAGTTGCTGTATCGTCCGATGCTCGATAAGATGTTTATGGCAAAGGCAGGAGAGAAACTTACACCGGCATTCAATTTCTCTGCTTCATGGATGAACGGCTATGTTTATCTTGACCGTGGTAATGATGGTAAGTTCAGCTATGAATTGAATTCAAATTATACCATTCCGGAGGGGAGCGACATTATGAGCTATTCCTATGTGGAAACCGTAGAGAATACAGAAGGATATATCAGTGACGGAAGTAAAATAAGCGGCAATGCTCGTAATTTTATTAATCCGCCGGCCTTTACGCTTCCGGCTGATTTGGCTTCAGGATTCTACCGTATGCGTTTCAAGGTGGATTGGGGTAATGTGGATCCGGCCGGTCGTATGACAACGACCAACTCCATTAAGGATAACGGCGGAATGATAGTAGACGTAATGATGGATGTACATGGCGACAACGTCAGCGTCAGCACGGCAAGCAGAAACGGCGAGGTGATGACTTCCGATGATCAGAAAATAAATAATCTGCAGGTACCCTATAACGAGCCGTTTGTCATCAAGATGCGTCCGGAAAAAGGGTTCAGCTATGAGGGTGTAAAGGTAACTTACGGGTATAACCTGAATGGCGACAGCCTTGTGCATGGCAATCCGCAATATTTTACGGTAACTTATCCGGCTTATTTGTTTAGAAATGATGAGTTGACACTTCCTGCCGAGATTATGCGTGGAGGAGCCGTAAGTATTGAGGGGCTTTTTGTTGAGCAAAAGGGAGATGAGCCTGAGGTGGAACCCGGAAAAGAGTATCCTGTCAGTTTTGACAAGTCGGAGGTAATCGGACGTGATGACCGTAAGTTGAATTCCTTTACGTTGAATGCAACACGCGGAGGTTCGAAAACGGTGACAATACCGGCCTCAGACAATCACGTGTATCAGAATATGCTTTCCAAGGAGGTTTCAGTGATTCCCGGAGACAAAGTAAACGTTACGGTAAATTATACAGGGCATTCCATGCATGAATATCTGTATGTTGACCTTAATCAGGATGGTAAATTTAGTGCATTGCTCAACACAGACGGCACTCCGACAATGAGCAGTGAGTTGCTTTCGTATACTTATTATGAAGGGAAGAACAGTGAAGGAACCGTAATTTCATCACTTCCTGGAGAGGTTTCAATGGAGAGTATGCCTTCTTTTACCCTGCCGGCAAATTTGCCGGCAGGAGTGTATCGTGCGCGTCTGAAGATTGATTGGAATGAAATAGATCCTTCAGGAAACAGCAGTCAGACACTGGCTGATAATGCCGGTTACGTGGTTGACTTTTTACTTAATGTCCATCAAGCTTCACATCCGTTGGAAGTAAATACCGTAAACGGAAGTATTAACGGTTCAGGGTATACGGGACTGCCGCTTAATGTTCCTTGTTTTCAAAGTCTGACTATTGTTCCTACGCCTGCGGCCAGTGGTTATGAAGCAGAATTCATAACGATTCGTCACGGACATAATTTTGACGGTCCACAATATGTTTATGGTAACAGACAGTGGAGTGAATATACGGTTCCGGTGAACCGAACCTATACGATTCCTGCCGATAGCGTAAACGGTGACCTTGTTCTTACGGCTAATTTTGAACCTACCGAAAGTGCTGCATACAAGTTGATATATGCAGATGAGTTCAACGGAAGCGACGGCAGTCAGCCGGCCGATACAGTGTGGAGCCGTTGTAAGCGTATGAGTTCAACCTGGAACCGCTGGCTTTCTGATAGTGAAAAGGTGATTTACGTGAAAGACGGCAAGCTTGTGGCACGTGCCATTCCTAATTCCGATCAGGCAACTGACAACGTACCGATGATTACAGGAGGTATCCAGAGTTCGGGGAAGTTCAGCTTTAAGTACGGAAAAATCGAGGCACGTATTCTGACCAATCCTCATACCGGAAACTTTCCGGCTTTTTGGCTGATGCCAGAGGATCAGCATGACGGTTGGCCTACGTGTGGCGAAATTGATATCTTTGAGCAGATTGACAATGAGAATAAGGCCTATCATACCGTACATTCCAACTGGACCTACAATCTGGGACATAAGACGGATCCGCAATCTTCTTTCAATGAAACGGTAAGCATGGACCGTTATCATACTTATGGATTTGAGTGGACGGCCACGGATATGAAATGGTATGTAGATGGTCGGCAAGTAGGTTCTTATACCAAGAAAGAGAGTGACGCCAATGCCTTGAATCAGGGACAGTGGCCTTTCGATAAGCCTTTTTATATTATTCTTAACCAGTCGGTAGGTAATGGTTCTTGGGCTCAGAATGCTGATGTCAATCATACTTATGAAACACTCTTTGACTGGGTACGTGTATATCAGAAAGAAGATAGTCAGGTAGGTATTTCTACCATTCCGGAAACTGATGATGCCGTCGAGATTCATACAGAAAAAGGTGTATTGAATCTTAATGCCGTAAATCCTGTTCGTGTGCAGGTCTATGATGCGGGAGGACGATGCTTTTATGACAATGTGCTTAAAGGCAATAAGAAACTGTCCTTGCAGCAGGGTACCTATTTTGTCAACAGACAAAAGGTCTTTATTCCCTGAAGCGGTATTTCTGAAGTCTTTCACACTGGCCTATAAGTGTGTGGGCAGCACGGATATTTTTGTACAAAAATAGTGAGACAAACTTTCCCCGTTTGATTATATGCGGCAGTGTATGGTCAGACGGGGATATTTTTTCTTAGATGAGTGATAGGAAACAATGTCAATAATCAATTTTCAAGAAAGGAAAAAGGATGAGAACATGGAAATATTTGAAGCGTTTTTGCTGTCATACTGTGATTTGGGGTCTTTTAAGCCTACCGGCTGCTGCTGAGATTGGAGTACGGCAGGCTGATTCAATCGGATGTGGCGGACGGCCAGCCCTGTTGCCTCAGCCACAGCGTCTGGAATGGGGGAAAGGGCATTTCGCTCTGAGCCAACGTTCATTCTTTTCCTCAAATCTGACGGGGACCGATCGTACCGATCTTGCCAATTACATGGCACATGCTGATTTGTCTCTTGTCTTGCAGGACACTCCTGCATCCATACGGTTTGATTTGGTCGACAAGTCAGCGATGGGGCCTGAGGCTTATCGGTTGCGGGTGACCACAGACGGAATTTTGGCAGAGGCAGCTGAGCCGGCAGGGTTGTTTTATGCTTTTCAGACGTTGCAGCAACTGGCCGGAGCCGCCATGCAGGTTGAATATGCTGATACTTTTATGTTGCCTTGCGTTACTGTCACTGACGAGCCCCGGTATGCCTGGCGGGGATTGCATCTCGATGTGTCGCGTCATTTTTTCGATAAGGAATTTGTAATGAAACAAATTGATGCTATGGCGCGCTACAAGATGAATCGTTTTCATTGGCACCTGACCGACGGGCCCGGATGGCGGTTGGAGATAAAGCGGTATCCGCAGTTGACGCAACAGACGGCTTATCGTCCGTTTCCAGATTGGAAAAGCTGGTGGAACAATGGCAGGACTTATTGTGAGGCCACGGATTCGGGAGCAACAGGTGGATATTATACGCAGGACGATGTGCGGCAAGTTATAGAATATGCCCGTCAGCGCCATATTGAAGTTATTCCGGAAATCGAAATGCCGGCTCATAGTGAGGAAGTGCTTTATGCTTTGCCGCAATTGGCTTGCGGAGGCGGGCAGAAACCGGGCAGTGAACTTTGTGTAGGAAAGGAACAGACTTTTACGTTTTTGACCGGTGTGCTGTCGGAAGTGATGGATTTGTTTCCATCTGCCTATATCCATATAGGCGGTGACGAGGCTGATGTGAGTCACTGGGCCAAGTGTCCCGACTGTTTGGCCTGTATGAAAAGGGAGGGCCTGCAGCGCCCCGCACAGTTGCAGGGGTATTTGATTCGTCGTATTGAAAAATTTTTGAAAGCCCACGGCCGATACCTGCTTGGATGGGACGAGGTGATAGGTGATTCACTTTCACCCGAAGCTTCGGCTGTAATGGTTTGGAGGGGAGAGGACAAGGCTTCTGCTGCTTTGCAGCGCGGCATGCAGGTTGTGCTGACTCCGGGCAGCCACTGCTATTTTGACAGTTATCAAGATGCACCGTTTACGCAGCCGGAAGCCATTGGCGGTTATCTGCCGTTACAAAAAGTCTATGCTTACGATCCCGCTGTCAGTTTGTCCAGTCATTCCGGTATCATGGGGGTGCAGGCTAATTTGTGGACAGAGTATGTGACGACTCCGGCTCATGCAGAATATATGTTGTATCCGCGCTTGCTGGCTTTGGCAGAGGTGGGATGGACACAACCGGAATCCAAGTGCTGGACGCGTTTCCGGCGGAATGCTTTGGCCGAGGTTGGCCGTTTGAAAAACAGGGGCTATAATCCTTTTGATTTGTCCCGAGAGTATGGCCCGCGGCCGGAAGCAGAGGTCGTTGAACACCATTTGGCTCGTGGCGCAAAGGTTGTTTACGTACGGCCTTTTTCTTCTTATTACCCGGCTGGGGCCGACAGTGCCCTGACTGATGGGCTGCAAGGCGGATGGACATATACCGATCAGCGCTGGCAAGGATTTTCAGGGCAAGGACTGGATGTGATTGTTGATTTTGGCAAGGAGCAGGATTTCAGTCAGATTTCAGTAAGTTTCATGCAACTTACGGCGCCGGGGGTGTGGTTGCCTCGCAGTGTGAAGTTCCTGAAATCGGCCGATGGCCATCAGTTCCATTTGCTCAAGCAGGAAGAAACGACAATTCCTGTAACAGAAGAAAAACTGACTATCCACCGTTATGGTTTTCAGGGTAATGATCGGGCACGTTATATCCGTGTGACGACGGAACCCAACGGTATTCGGGGGGCATGGATGTTTGCGGATGAAATCATCGTGAAGTAGCCGTTTGTTTCAGGATATCCTAAAGAACAGGAAGTGAAATTTAAGGTTCCCAAAACCCAGGGGCTGGTAAGTGCATGCCTGCCATAATAAGATGATTCCGGCGCACGTATTCCAGATAGTACCGGCGTGTGCTGACGGCTTGTTCTGCCTGCTGGTCATATGAAGCACAAAACTCCGGATGAAGGATTTGCAAGGTCGCACCGTGTATCAAATCGCCGGCAATAAAAAAACGGCCGATGCGGTATACTGTATGTCCCGGTGTATGTCCTTTTGCTTCCAAGGCGCAGATGTTTTCGGGTAAGGTGTCGGAGTAGGAAAACAAATGTAGCCGGTTGCCATAGGCTGATACAGTTTTTTCAATTTGTGTCCGTTGGTTTTGGGGCATTTTCATCCATCCTTCATATTCGGCCCTGGCGGCATAAATCTGTGTTTGTTTGAATACGGTTTCTCCTTTGTTTGTCAGCAGTCCGCCTATGTGGTCACCATGGAAATGGGTGAGAAAAATGTATTGAATGTTGTCTGGGGAAATCTGTAACGATTGCAGGGCTTTCAGCAGGCGACTGTCGGGCAGTCCCAAGCCGGTATCGAACAATATGTTTTTTCCTCCAACTTGTACCAGAAAAGAACTGATGGTGGAGGGAATGCCACTCTCCTTCATGCCCAGGCTGTCAATAACGGCCTGCGCCTCTTGGGAAAATAATGAAGCCGGCATGGTTTTGGGCGTCGCGTTATCCTGAATCCAGGTAATGGTTATGCCGTTGTCTTTAATGGTGTGGGTTTGAGTGGTTGTTTGTCGGGCGCATGAAGTGCTACCACAGGCTATAGTAAGAGAAAGCAGGAAACTGATGAACGTACATTTTTTCATAGTCAGAACTTATAAGCATATTTGACGGAAACAAAAATACGCAGAAAGGATGGGTAAAACAAGCCACAGCGGATTTTTGATAAAATGAAAAAAAGCGGTTTCCTACCCAGCTAAAGCAATGGATGTAGGAAACCGCTTCAGTATAATGATATTTGTACTCTTTTTTAGGGAATGGCTTTGATTTGAGCCTGACGCAAGGCTATGCTTTTGATGGCCACACCGGCTCTTCCGCTCAGATTAAAGAGCATACCGACTGATACTTCTTTTGCTTCGTCAAGCACGAATGTAAGTCGTCCTTCCGATAGGCTGCAGCTGGCAATGGCCTGATCGGTCTGGTCTGCGTTGGGCAGACCCTTACCCTCGGCAACGATCAAGCTGCCACCTTGCAGGCCGGTTCCCTGATAGGGCGTAACTTCAAATTCATATTTACCGGGTTGCAGCTGCAATACGCAATAGCATTTGTGATTTTCAAGCCGGTTGGCAAATCCGTCCCAACCGGTGTATACACAAAGGGCATCCTGCTTGTTGCGGTCCACGTAGAGTCCGGTGGTGATGCTGTCACCCTGGTTTACGTAGTTCTCTATAATCCATTTGCGGTCGGGATGCAGGCTGTCGGCAGCGTTGAAGGCACGGAATCGTTTGGCATCTTTCGTGTTTACCGTTTGTCCGGCAGCAAAGGGCATCTTGGCTTGTGGCAGCATTTGTTCCGTCAGGTCACGCAGCGGCAGGTTGAAGTTGAGGCTGAAAACTCCGGTTGAGCGACCCCATGCGTCACCGTCGGGGCCGAATGTCGTGCGCTTTCCGTGATGTTTGCCATAGGTGCGGTCCTGAACGTCACCGCCGTTTTGATTGAAGTCGTAGTAAAGCAAAAGCCGGTCGGCCTTTTCGGCACTGTCAATGTGCTGAATCGGAGCATTGATGTAATGCTGTAACGTTGTTTCAGACAAAGCTTTTTGCCAGATTCTCAGTTCGTCGATAACGGCGTTCATTGGGGTTTGTTTTCCACCCAAACGAAGCGTGTCCGCTGCCGGAATACTGGTGATGGGGCGTTTTACGGTTTGTTTCTTGTCCTTGCCTGTGTTCTTGAGCGTACGTGACAGTGAGGCGGAACTGAAAATCTCGCCATCGCGGTAGAAACGTACAGTACCTTGATCAAAGCTTACGGCATAGTGATGCCACTGGTTGGGTTGCAGGAATCCGGCGCCGGCATCGCAGCTGGCGCTGTCGGCTGTAAATACGAGCGAACCGTTGTCGCGTCCCGTAATTTGCCAGGTGGCGGCGGAATAGCCAATTCCTGATGTAGCACGCTGGGCTGACGGGTTCATCCACCATTCAACGGTCATTTGTTCTGTTGAGTCGGCCCAGAGTTTTTGAGGCATGCTGACGGCAGCTTCCTCACGGCTGAAGTTCAGTCCGTTCTTACTGTCGGCGTTGCATACTACCAGTGCGTGCCGGCGTGTGGCTACATTGCTTCCCTGAGCATTTGTGGCCGTAAGCGTAATGTCGTAGGTGCCCGGTTCGTCCATGCGGATTTGCGGGTGTCGGCCCTCTGTGCGCAGACTCAGACGGCGGCTGTCCAGTTGCCAGTTCCATTGGGTGGGAGCGTAACGGCTCTTGTCGGTGAGCGTGACAGTTTCTCCTTTCAGCAGGCTCATCGGACTGCATTCAAAGTCGGCAACCGGCGCCACGGGCTTGATTAGCAGAGTCAGCCGTTCGGTGGCACGACGGCCGCTGAGCGGATCAGTCACTTTGAGCTGTACGCGGTATTGTCCCGGCTGTTCGTAGGTGGCTCCGGCATTCAGGGCATAAACGGTCGGGCGGTCGGCACCTTTTAACGTCCATTCGTAGCATGCGCCGGGTATGGGAGAGGACGGACGGAAGCTGAGGCGCTCGCCGGCTCGTCCGATGATACTCGACGAGGTTATGTCGGCAGAAATTCCGGTTTGTTCTACTTTAATGGTGTCAGTGTCGTTCAGTACTTGACCGTTTTCGGTCTGTCCGGTAAGTTGCAGCAGGTAAGAGCCGGCGTGCAGGAAGGATATGGTAGGATGCAGAACTTCCCATTCTTCCGGTTCAGCCATGTTTTTATGTTTCCCTTTTCTGTTTTCCAGTGGTTTCAGTGTCCAGCGAACGCGGTTCAAATCCGACGGTCCCGTATAGCTGAAGTTATATTCGTATCCGGCTTGATAGGAAGAGTCAGCAGACACAATTTGCAGGGCAACATTCCGGCTGTTCGTGCGGTGCATGAAGTCGGGTAAAGGTGCAGGCGTGCAGTGATGCGACAGCGAAGCGTAGTGTCTCCCGGTCAGGTCGCGCCACAGTGAATCTGTTTCTTCTTTTTCCGCTCCAGACTTGCCGTTTCCGGTGACAATTTGTCCGGGGAAATAGGCTATCAGTGTAGATGGAAGTCCGGCCGGAGTGTATGAGTCGTACATGTCCGTGGCAATTTCTGACGGCGTGCGGGCTTCGCTCCAGATGCGTATTTCTGCCAGCTGTCCGTCAATACCGCCTCTTTCTCCGCGGCCCAAGGGTAATGAGCCGAACGCCGGCATGCCGTGTCGGTTGGTTGAAGTGACGGATCCGATGGATTTGCCGTTGATGTAGCCCGTCAGCGTATGACCGGCTATGATAAAGGCAAAATGATGCCACTTTCCGGGGCTGACGAGAGCTGAGTCAGAGTTGAGGCGGCTGTCACTGTCCCATCCGGCAGAGAGCGACCCGTTGTTGTTGGCATGAATCAGGAAATTTCCCCATCCCGGACCTACGCTCTGGTTCCAGTCTTTCCAGGAGTCGGGGCGCAACCAGTATTCGATGGTCACATTTTCGTAGGCCGTGTTGAACAGGTCGGGGATGGTGAGCTTCCCGTTTTTCAATTGCAGGGCCTGTGCTTTTTGCGGAGTTGGCAGGAATGGGAATACCGGCGACGAAGCTACCGAAGTGGCTTTGAGCTCGGTGTGTGTCCAGTGTTGCGGCAGCCATTTTTTTGCAGTATCGTTTTTTATTGCGGCTGATTCTTTCGGATTGAGGCCGGCCGTTTGGGTCAGGTCGTAAAGTGCCGCTACGGAGTAGGATGTCAGGTCGGTTTGTCCGTCGTGTGTGCCGATTGCATAACTGCATTCTTGATTGGTCATCAGCGTGTCGGAGGGTAGTCCGTTCCGGTTGATGACGTATCCCAGCAGGGGCAGGTGTGATGGCTGTGGCGCATCCCATATCAGGTTTTTTGCGTCAGGAGAAACACGCAGGTTTTTGGGCGCAAACAGCGGTTCGCCCCATACGACGGTTGTGAGCACGGTGGTTTGCTTTCCGCCGGGTTGCAGGTAAGTGTGTACGCCGTCAGGCGAGATACTGTTGCCTTGCTCGTTGCAGAAGGGCGTTTCCACGCCTTTCAGGTCGTGCCGGTAGTCCATGATGGATGCCTGGTATATCGTACCTTGGCCCACGGCTCGGCTGCTTTGCTCAATGATAAAAAAGTATTTAAGTGGACGGCTCATGTCGAAACCGGCGGTCAGGTCGGTCAGGTCGTAGCCAAATTCCATGGGTTCGTGGTGTAGTTTTCCGTCGGCCCATTTGCCGAGCATCGGGGTGGCTGCGTCCGGCGTAATGGGGTCGCGCCGTGTGCGCCCGTCGCCGGCAAATTTGAAGTGTTCCAGTTCGATTGTGGCTTCGGGCTTGGTGGCTGAGGGATCAGAGGAAATACCCACCATCAGTTTGAGTTCGCTGCGGTGGTCATAGTCCATGTTCAGTTTGAGAGTGCGCAAGGGGCGGTAGTTTTTGCGTACATGGTAGAACTCCGGTTTCCAGGCTCCGCCCTCGTGCTGACGTACGGGGAAACTGTATTTGTAAGGGCAGTAGATGAATCCCTGGTTGGCCCAGCGGTTGCCCCAGGAGTTGACTACGATCCATGCGCCACGCTCGTCCTTGTCGCGTTCGCCATATACCTTGTTGCTGTCCAGGTCGAATACGATGCGGTCGTCATAGCCCACGATGGTCAGGGCGTGGTCAACGCCGTCGCCCCAACGGGTGACGTATTTCTGTCCTACAACGCCGGCTGCCCGGTTGGTGCCGTCGGGGTCATCGCCGATTTCGGCCTGCTTGCAGGCGCTGGCCACACCAATTCCGCAGATTCCGCCGGCGAGGTACTGATTGTCGCCCTGGTGGTTCCACAGCCAGTTTTTAAGATATTCGCGGCCTTTTTCCGTATCCAGCCCATAGGGTGAGAATGAGTTGCGCTCAATACGGTTGAACATGGCCGAATACCATTTGTCATAGCCTTGCATCCAGCCAAAATCGGGGTCGGCACAGTCCTGATTGCCGAACAGGCGGGAGTATGTGTTTCCGCCGTACACCACGGAGTTGGGCACGCCATTGGCGCGGGCCATGCCCTCTTTACCGGAATGGCTGTTGGTAAGCAGCCAGGTGAAGTGGGTGGGGTAGATGTTTTCGGGAAGCGAAGCGTCGGTACCGCGATAGGCGTTGATTTCGTAGGTAAACATATAGCCGATGCGTGAGGCTGAACCGCAGGAACCGCCGTCCTGATTGAATACGGGTGGAAAAAAACGCAGGTCTGCGTTGTTGACATGGTCCGGACGTTGCAGGGGAGTTGGAGGTTGCGTTTCACGCACCTGGGCGTTTGCCGGAAGGGCCGGACACAGACATAGTGTCGTGAGCCATACGCTGAGCCGCGCAAGAGAGTAAGTTTTGTAGTTCATAGTCTTTTTTGAGGATAAGTAGATTTCAGTTATGGTAAGGGCTGGCGCGCACCTTTCTCCGTATATGCATTTCGAGGCATGGAAATATGTTTCGGAAATTGTTTTTCCTGCGTTTCCGAAAACACATGACAGCAATAGATTAAGGTGTGGGTAGCCGGTTGTTACAGGGCAAAGGTAGGAAAAAAACGTGACGAGTATGCGCGAGCTGCGTTACGGGCTTTTAAAAAAATATAAAACGGGGCAACTTACCATAGCCGGGATATTGAACGTAGAGGGTGAGGTATGTTGAATACGTGGGTAGGATGCAGAATCAGACGATTGATCGTTTTCTATTACATTGATGTCGCTTTTCTTTTCAGGGAAAACAGCATGCAGCTATAACAGTGGGTTATATATAGTCATCGTACAGACAGATATCGGAACATGTTTTGTCTATGAAACAGCAGAATTAATTATGTTTGATTGTTTTTCTGTTGAGTTTTGTATGGACTTAAACCTGTCAATTAGAAAAACATATTCTAATTTTGCATACAGGCATCATGATTCTCTGCCATTAAAATGATTACGATTACTTAAATCTTCTGATATGAAAAAAAATACTTCTTCTCTTTTGCGTTGCAGCGATGTTTGGAGCAATGTCTTGTTCCACTAAAGAAAGGGCCGTTTCGCCTACGCCTGGTCAAAAAGCCATGATCGAACGGAAATACGGAATGTTTCTGCATTATGGCATGAATACTTATCTGAATGCCGAATGGAGTGACGGAACGGCTGCTCCGTCTGTCTACGATCCACCGGCTGACATTGAAACCAAGGCTGCCCAATGGGTTAAGAATGCCAAAAAGGCCTGAATGCGTTCTATCGTCCTGACCACCAAACACCATGACGGTTTTTGCCTTTGGGACAGTAAATGCACGGACTATGACATTGCCAATCCGGAAATCAAAGTTAAGGCGGACATCGCGCGTGCCGTATCTGATGCCTGCCAAAAGGAAAAGATAGCTTTTTCTATTTATTATTCTCTTTGGGACAGACACGAACCCATATATAAGGAAAAGGATCCGTATCGATACATTGTTTTCATGAAAAAGCAATTGGAAGAACTTATGACTCAATACGGGCCTGTTGCAGAGTTGTGGCTTGACGGGGCATGGGACAGACGTGTTGAAGACTGGCATTTGCAGGAAGTATATGACCATGTAAAGAAATTCCAGCCGCTATGTCAGATTTCTACAAACTGGACGATTGGCAAACGGCCTGTGGATATGAGGGAAGGTGATTCAATTATCTATTTTCCGGCCGATTTCCGTTTGTGGGATCCGTTCCTTCCGGTGAAGAATGATCCCAAAGTCTATACGTACAAGGGTAAAAAGTATTACCTGCCTTTTGAATGTACCCAGACCATTTCCGTATTGGGCAACTGGTTTGCCCATCCTGAAGATACGACAGTACGTGAATTGGAAGAGCTGGAAGAGATATTCCATGTGGCAACGGCAAATGATAATTGCCTGTTGTTGAATATACCGCCCAATATTTATGGCGACCAGAACCCGACGGCTTTACAACGTATCAACCAGTTGGCTGTATCGCATGGTTTTGACAACGGAAAAGCTTTTCCGGGGAAAAAGAATTTTTCGGGTTCTATAACGGCCGGAGCACATGCCGAGGCAACAAGTATCCGGAATAACGACACCATACATTGCGGTCCCGAATATGCAATTGACAGCGACGTTTCTACCGCATGGACCGGAGATTCATTGGCTACGTTGGACGTGACACTCGCTCAAAAATCGGATTTCAACAACATGCTGATTGTTACGGGGCAGAACAGTATCCTGAAATACAGCATTGCCTATCAGTCGGACGGATTGTGGAACGACTTGTATCAGGGGAGTGTTGATCCGAAAACCCAACCGCAGAGTTTTATGGGCTATGGCTTTATAGAACTTCCATTTGAGCAAATGGTACGGACGGACAAAATACGGATAAAGATTTTGGCTTCCGATGGAAAGCCTTCCATTTATTCCATTCGTTTAAGGAAAAGATAACACACTCTGGGGAAGCATCTTCAAAAACTTTCCTCCTACCTGAAACAAAAAAGGTGGGAGGAAAGTTTTTTTAGTGCCGGGTTTGCATACACCGAATGCAGGGAGCGGTCGACCGGCTGTTTTTTTAGATCATGTCCTTGCCGGTCTTGAGCACCTTGACGCGCACCGTCTTGTGGAAAGGAATGAAGCGTGATACCACGGCAATGATAAGCGTGGCAATAAGCAGTATGCCCAGCATCTCTTTCAGCGAAAGCAGCAGGCTTTGCTGGTAGAGGGTGTTGTAGAGCGAGGTGGTGGCCAGTTGTTCGGCTTCGCTCATGCCGTGTCCCTGCACCAGGGCGCTTTGCAGCGAGGAGGTGTAATTGTTGTAAGCCAGCGCATCGGCAGCGGTTACCGACTCCGAAAGCAGATAGAAGTTTTTCTGTTGCAGGTGGTAGAGTGCGTTGGAACACACCGACATGCCCAAAACGGGCGAGAGCGCAGAGCGGAACAGAATGACGAAGAAAGCGTTGGAAAGCAAATATTTGAATTCCAGATTTTCGGCTACATACAGGCCGAAAGCAATAATCAGGGTCATCATGCCCAGTCCGCGGAAAAACGTGGGCAGATAGAGCATCTCATAAGTGCTGGTGGGGCTGACGCCGAAATAAAGAATGGCGAAATAAATGACAAAGCAGAACATACCGCCCGCAATCAGGAAACGGAAACGCCATCTTTGCCACCTGAACCACCAGAAGCAGATGAATCCGCCCAGCGCAAAGCCCGGCAATAGCCACAGGCAAAGACTGTTGGTGTGTACGCTGTCAACCTTCAGTATGGTTGTCAGGTAGTTGGTTACGAGGGTGCTGGTAGAACTGAAAAACATGATCATCAGCATGTAGAAATATCCCAGCAGCCGCTTCCAGCTGCCCAGCGGCTTGAGGCTGACATAGGGCTTTTCGGCGTGTTGCTGGCGCCATAGCAGCAGGGCCAGCAGGGCGGGGGCCAGCAGGGTGTAGCAGATTATTTTGGACGAGGCAAACCAGTCGAGCGTCTTTCCGTAACACAGCACATACATGGCCATGAGCAGCGAGGAGGCTGCCAGCAGCATGCTGCGGAAGTCCATTTCCTTGTAGGGGATATATACCGGCCTTCGGGCATATTTGAAGCATATCAGAATGAGCAGAATGGCCAGCATGAGCATAATCATCATGAAATAGTACATGTATTTCCAGTCGTAGTAATAAGCCAGCTGGGCCGTAAGGGCCATGGAAAGTTGTCCGCCGGCAAATACGATGGGAAAAAAGTAGGAATAGAATTCGCTGCGGATGTCGTGCGGACTGAAAAACTTTTTGATGTTTGAAATAAACCACAGCATGACAAAGGCTTTCAGAAAACCAATCAGAAAGCTGAGAAAGATAATCAGGTCGATGCTGGTCGACCGTGCACACAGAAAGCTCAGAATGGCCTGCAGCGTGAGGTCGCAAAGCAGCATGGTCTTGGGCGTAAGGTTGGTGTTGATTTTTGTAACAATGGGGTAGGCCACGGCCATGCCGGCCGAAGTGGCGTAGTAGCCCATGGTGATGTCCTCACTCAGCACGCCCAGTGTGCCCGAAACCTCCTGCATGCTGCCCGTGTAGGCTCCGTTGAGCATGGATACCGGCAGAATGATGACAAAGGCCACAATGATTCCTAACCATTGCGGCACCCATGAGCGTAGCGGCAGATTAAGTGATACCATGTGCTGTCAGAGAAATCGGAGGTTGATGATGTTTGTCGGGAAAGATGGAATTTGTCAGCGTTTGATGGCTTCTGTTTCCACCATCATGCCCGCCCTCAGGCGGCTGATGTCGGCTGAATCCACCTGTGTGAACTCAATGCGCACGGGAATGCGCTGCTGCACCTTGACAAAGTTGCCGGCAGAGTTATCCGTGGGTACGAGTGAATATTTGGAACCCGTGGCTTCGGAAATGGCCGTAACACGTCCCCAGAAGGTGCGTCCCGGAAGCGCGTCGACGGTAATGCGTACCTTCTGTCCCACGTAGATGTTTTCAATTTGTGTCTCGCGGTAGTTTGCCGTGACCCACTTGTTCTGATTGCGTATCATGTAGGTCAGTGTCTGACCGGCCGAAACGTACTGCCCCGGCTCCAGTGTGCGGCGGCCCGTGTAGCCGTCGTACGGCGCCGTCACTACGGTGTACGACAGGTTGAGCCGGGCCAGTTTCAGGGCAGCCTGGCGGCTCATGATGGCGGCTTTCATGTTTTTCTGCTTCCGGTTGGTTTCCGTAAACTGGGAGCGGGCCATGCGTTGCTGCCCTATCAGGGCCTCATAGCGCGCTTTGGCTGATTCGTAGGTGGCTTTGGCTTGCTCAAACTGTTGTTGGGCAACGGATTCCTCCTCAAGCAGTTTCTGATAGCGCCGGTAGTCCTGTTCGGCTTGCCACAGTTTGGCCTTTGCTTCATCGATGTTGGCCTGCTGAACGTCGACATTGGTGGCAGAGGTGCGGATGCCGGAGTGAAGCACTTCGTTTGAGCCTTCGGCATCAAGCAGGGCGGCTTGGGCTTCCATGACCTTGATGCGATATTCTTCGTCGTCCAGAATAAGAAGGGTGTCGCCACGATGAACATACTGGTGTTCCTTGAAACGTACCTCCTTGACGTAACCGGCTACGCGGATGTTGACAGGAGCGATATACTGGTCGATGAAGGCGTCGTTGGTGACTTCGTAATTGGCATAGCGCCAAAAGTAGGCTGCTGTCCAGCTGATTCCGCACAGCACCAGCATGATGCACACTACGTTGATGATGATGTTGCGGATGCGGACGCGCCGCAGTTGCCGGCGCTTTTGTTGGAGTGATACCATGACTTATATGTTTTTATAGCAGGCCACAGGCCTTTTGTAATTCGTAGTAAGTATAAATGACGCGGGCACGGGCCGTAGTCAGTTGCAGTTCTGCGTCGAGCAGCACGCTGTTGGCGTCGAGCAGGTCGGTCAGAATGCTGAGCTGGCCAAAATACCGGTTGCGCATGATGCGGTAGTTTTCGCGGGCCTGGCGCACTGAAAGTTCCAGAGCCTTGACGCGGTCCTGTGCTTCCTGATGTCGGATGAGGGCCGTGCGGATTTCCATGCGCAGCGACTGTTTGCGCAGTTCTTCCTGCTGCTGTGAGGCGTCGATGTTCAGACGGGCTTCTTCCAGCTTGTGCCGGTTTTTGTAGAGCGATGAGAGCGGATAGCTCAGGGTCAGTCCGATGTTCCAGCTGTTGTTGTAATAGTCGGCCATGGTGCGGGTAATGGGGCGCGCCAGTGTGTTGCCGGCGTAAAGGGAGAGCTGGGGCAGGAATTCCGCCTTTACGAGCCGCTGGTTGTTGAGTGCCAGTTGGGCTTCCTGACGCAGGCGTCGCATGGTCCAGTCGTCACGATATGCTTTTTGCAGATAGTCCGCATAATCCGACGTGGGGTTGATTTGACGCAGCAGGGTCGTGTCGGGTACGATAAGTGTCTGCTCGTCCAGACCCAGCAGAATGTCGAGTTGCTGCGACATCAGCGTCAGACTGTTGTCTACTTCCTGCAGGGCCAGGCGGTCGTTGGTCAGTTGCAGCTCGCTGCGCAGCACGTCGTTGTTGGTGATGAGGCCCTGCCGTTTCTTGCTCTTGATGTTTTCAAGGCGCTTGGTTGATTCTTCGATGTTGCGGGCCAGTACCGTTTGCTGCTTGTAGAGGCTGAAGAGTTGCATGTATTGTTCCAGCAGGGCAAGCTTGATGTCGGCCTCGTTCTGCAGGGTCTGCAGTTCGGCAATTTTTTGTTCGATGTCGGCCTTTTCTATGGAATAGCGTATCCGGCCTCCCTGGTAGATGGGTTGCGAAAGGGCGATTTCGTAGTTCTGCAGCCAGTGGGGCGACTGTGGCCGGGTGGGGTGTGAGAGTCCTTCGCGAAACACGATGGGCTGCCCCAGGTAGCCGCCTTTCAGTCCTACCTGAACCTCGGGCAGCTTGGCCGTGCGGGCCGTTTTGGCCCTTGAGCGCGCCATCTCTTCTTGTTGGCGCAGGATGCGCAGCTGCACGTTCTGCGTCATGCCCAGTTGCAGCAGGCTGTCTACACTCAGCAGCAGGCGGGGCTGGGTGGCGGCAGGAAGAGGGGCCAGCAGGATAAACCCCGTCAGGAAGTGTTTAAAATTTTTCCAGAATTTCATGTAATGTCTTTAAGTTACCCTGGCTCTGACTGATGGTGTCAGGGCTGAGCGAAGCTTCAATATGTTGGTAAACGCGGTAGATGGCCGGCATGACCTGGCGCTGAAACTCCTTTCCGGCGGGGGTCAGGTAAACCAGTTTGTTCCGTCGGTCGTGAGTGTCTTCCTCGCGGTATATGTAACCGCGTTTTTCCAGTTGTGTCATGAGGTTGGGCAGGCAGGCCTTGTTCTTGCCTAAGCGTTCGGCCAGCATCTGCTGGCTGATGCCGTGTTCCTGCCAAAGACAGTTGAGCACTTGAAACATTTCAAAACTAATACCCGCTCCACTGTTCTTCAGAGCCCTGCGCATAGCTAGGCGTACCGCTTTTCGCGTATGGATGAGTTGAATAATCCATGCGCGCGCCAGGAGTCCGTCATGAGCTTCCATGATGTATAGATGTTATGTGCGTTGGGTGTTATCGGGTGCAAAGTTATGGCTTTTTTTTATAATAGTAAAATGTTTTACTAATAATTAGCCTTTTTTTGAGTGCGTGGCTGCTGTGTCGAGCCGTGGGGTGAGAAAAAAATTTCAGATGCCGGGAAAAACAAACAAGATGCCTTGTAAAAAGAATGAGGTGCCGGATGTTGGGTTGCGGATTGACTGGCGTCGAGAAAGATGGTTTTTCCGGTCGCAAAAAAAGGCGGGTGGGGTATATTAAAAACGAGGCGCATGTTTGTCGGATATGTTTTTTTTCGTACATTTGCGATTATATTAACAAAATTGTTAGCTATGGTTTGCGTCCATAGCATGCTGACTATGAAAGACGAGAAATCCAACCGGCAGGAAGCCATATTGAGGGCCGCCGAAGCTGAGTTCCTGACCAAGGGATATGCCGGCGCCAAAACCGTAGCCATAGCGCGGCGGGCAGGAGTAACGCATGCCATGCTTCATTATTATTACGGTACCAAGGAACGCCTTTTTCATGAGGTGTTCGAAGCCAAGTTGCAGCTGATGGGGCACGCTTTGCTTCAGGCTTTTATGAAAAGTCATCTGCCCTTCATGCAGCGTATTGAGGAAGGGCTGCGGTCGCATTTTGACTTCCTGGCGGCCAATCCCGGGTTGCCAGGCTTTTTGCTCCACGAAATTTCAGCGGCCGACAGTGAGCGCATGAACCGGGTGCGCCAGCCGATGTTCTGTCTGATGCAGACCGTGGTAGGTCATCTGCAGCCCGAGGTGGACGAACTCGTGCGTAAGGGGGAGATTGCTCCCATTACCTGTGAAGATCTCATTATCGACATGGTGTCGCTTAACGTGTTTTATTTTGTGGCCGGCAGTCTGATTGACCCCTTCTTTGTGGCTGATCCCACACAGCGTGCCGCTTTTCTGGAGCGCCGCAAGGAGGAGAATGTCCGGGTCATACGCCAACGTTTAAAACTCAATTCATGAACAGAAAGCTTTTTTACCTGATAGTCTGGCTGGTGGCGGCAGGGTGGATGTTTCCGCTCGCAGTCCGTGCGCAACTGACCATAGACAGTTGCTACCAGTTGGCGCGCCGGCATTATCCCGAATTGTCGCGCATGAATATCATTCAGCGTCTGGCACAGTATTCGATTGACAATGCAGCCCGAGGTTATCTGCCCCAGCTCCGGCTGACGGCGCAGGGCACGTGGCAGTCGGATGTGACGAAGATTCCGTTTGAATTTCCGGGCGTGCAGGTTGACGCACTTTCGCAGGATCAGTACCGGGCCATGCTTGAACTGAACCAGACCATTTGGGATGGCGGCGAAATCAAGAGCAACCAGGCCGACATCCGGGCGGGAGCCGCCGTCGACCGGCAGCAGGTAGAAGTGGGGCTGTATGCCCTGCGCGAACGGGTCAACCAGCTTTATTTCGGCATCTTGCTTTTTACGGCACAGCTGGAGCAGAATTCCATCTGGCAGCGCCAGCTGGAGCGTAACTACGGGCAGGTGGCAGCCTGGTGCGAAAAGGGCGTGGCTGGCAGTGCCGACCTCGACGCCGTAAGGGTAGAGCAGATTAAGGCACGTCAGGATTCCATACAGCTGTATTGCGGCCGGCTGGCCTATTGCAGTGTGTTGGCGCTGCTTACCGGCCTGCCGTCGGTTGACCCCGGCCGGCTGGTGGAGCCGGAGGTTTCGGGCGGAACGTATGACGATCCGAATTTTGACGCACGTCCCGAAATGCTGCTTTACGACTTGCAGTTGCAGCAGCTGGATACGCGGCGGCACGCCCTGAATGTAGGTTTGCGGCCGCAACTGGGCATTTTTATGCAGGCCGCCTATGGAAAGCCGGGGCTCGACGTGCTTGAAAACAAGTTTTCGCCATATATGGTGGCCGGCGTACGGCTGACCTGGAACATCAGCCGTTTCTATACCTTTAAGTCCGACCGCCTGAAGGTG
>FR903597.1:47278-51784 GCA_000438115.1 Prevotella sp. CAG:617
CCGTCACACATTCCTGCTTAACAAACGCATGGAAGCCCGGCAGACGTCGGTTGAAATAGATCAGTGGCAGCGTATGATGAACGACGATGACGAACTGATCAGCTTGCGGGCCAATATCCGGCAGGCAGCCGAGGCCAAGGCCGCGCTGGGGGTAATGACGGTCAACGACATGTTGCAGGAGGTCACGGCGGAGCATGCCGCCCGCAAGGCACGGGCCCTCCATGCCATACAATATAAGAATGCAGTGTATAACTGGAAATTTATAACCCATGAAGACTAATCGTATGTCCGTCAGGATAGTGGCGCTGGCTTTAATCGGGTTGGTGGCCATTCCGGCGGGACTCGTGTCCTGCCGTGAGAAAACCTTGAAGACCGATGCAACCGGTATTTTTGAAAGTACGGAAGTTGTGGTGTCAGCCGAAACGGGCGGCAGGCTCTGTCGTCTGGATGTGGAGGAAGGCGATGCACTCCGGGTGCAGCAGGAGGTGGGGCTGGTTGATACGGTGTCTCTCAGCCTGAAAAGGGCCGGGCTCGTGTCCAGCAAGTCGGCCTTGTTTCACCAGCGTACCGATGTGCCCAAACAGGTAGCCGCCACCCGGCGGCAGATAGAGCGTGCCCGGATTGAAGTTGACCGCCTGCGCGATCTCGTGGCTCGCGGAGCCGGCACGCAGCAGCAGCTTGACGACGCTGAAGCACAGTTGGGCGTGTTGAGCCGACAGCTGGAAGCGCAACTTTCCACCCTGACTACCGGCAATCAGTCGGTTGAAAGCAGGCAGCAGGCCACGGGCTATCAGATAGCCGAGATTGACGACCAGATACGTCGCTGCCACATTCAGGTTCCCATGGATGGCGTGGTATTAACCAAATATGCTGAAGCCGGCGAAGTAGTAGGAGTGGGCACACCGCTTTTCCGTATGGCCGATATGAGCCGGGTGTTTTTGAGGGCTTATGTGACAGGTTCGGTGGTCAGCCGGATTAAACTGGGCCAGAAAGCCGTGGTTTATGCCGATGACGGGAGCGAGGGGTACAGGCGTTATGACGGTCGTGTTACCTGGATTTCGGATCAGGCAGAATTTACGCCCAAAACCATTCAGACACGTGATGAACGGGCCAATCTGGTGTATGCTGTAAAGATTGCGGTGCGTAACGACGGGGGCATCAAACTGGGTATGTATGGTGAAGTGGTTTTCAAGAAATAAGCATCCTGATGTCAGTGCGTCTGCTGACGATGACGCACTTTTGCGCCTTAAGGGCGTGAGTAAATGCTACGGTAGCGGAGTGCAGGCCGTAGATGATGTGTCATGGGCCATGCAGGCAGGGGAAATATTCGGGCTGATTGGTCCCGACGGAGCTGGAAAAACGACATTGTTCCGGCTCTTGGCTTCGTTGCTCTTGCCCGACAAGGGAGCGATAAGCCTGCAGGGGCACGACGTGGTGAGTGACTGGCGCTATGTGAGGCGCCATGTAGGCTATATGCCGGGGCGTTTTTCGCTCTATCCTGATTTGTCGGTGGAGGAGAACTTGAATTTCTTTGCCTCGTTGTTTGGTGTGTCGTTTTCTGAAAACAAAGACCTGATTTACGACCTTTACGTACAGTTGGAGCCGTTTCGGCGTCGTCGGGCCGGGCAGTTGTCGGGAGGAATGAAGCAGAAACTGGCGCTTTGCTGTGCCTTGATTCATCGTCCGCGTCTGCTCTTGCTCGACGAACCCACAACCGGAGTCGATGCCGTGTCGCGGGCCGAATTCTGGAGCTTGTTGCAGCGCTTTGCGAAAGAAGGCATTGGTATTGTGGTGGCTACACCTTATATTGACGAAATCCGCCGGTGTCATCGCATGGCGTTTATGCAGCACGGACATGTGGTGGATGTAGGAGAACCCGAGGATTTGTTGCGTCGTCATGCCGATGTGCTTTGTCCGCCTCCGCTTGAGCGTGATACGGGTGGAGGTACTGATGATGCCGTGATTAAGGTAGAAGGGCTGACCAAGCGTTTTGGTGATTTTACGGCGGTTGACCATATCTCGCTGGCGGTAAGACGCGGTGAGATATTCGGATTCTTGGGTGCCAACGGAGCCGGTAAGACTACGGCCATGCGTATGCTCAGCGGATTGCTTCAGCCTACGGAGGGGCGAGGTAGCGTGGTGGGGTGCGATGTGCTTCACGAACAGGAGCACATCAAGCGTCACATCGGTTATATGAGTCAGCGCTTTTCGCTTTATGATGATTTGACAGTCATAGAAAACCTGCGCTTGTTTGGTGGCATTTATGGCGTTCCTGCCAGTCTGATTAAGTCGCGTTCAACCCAGCTGCTTCAGGATTTGGGATTGTGGGAAGAGCGCCGTACCATGGTATCGCAGCTTCCGCTGGGGTGGAAGCAGAAGTTGGCTTTTGCCGCCGCAATCTTGCATGATCCGGAATTGGTTTTTCTGGATGAGCCTACGGGAGGAGTTGATCCGGCCACGCGTCGGCGTTTTTGGGAATATATTTATCAGGCGGCAGGCCGGGGAGTAACTATCTTTGTGACGACTCACTATATGGATGAGGCTGCTTATTGCGACCGAGTATCCATTATGGTCGACGGGGCTATCCGTGCGCTGGACACGCCCGAGGGGCTCAAGCGCCGCTATGGGGCGGCTGACATGGATGAGGTGTTCCGCCATTTGGCACGCGGAGCCGGCAGAAAGGAATAAAGAAACAGTGCGTGAAGAAGCGTCTGAATAAATATAGAGTGAGGCCATGAAACAGTTTGCAGCTTTTGTTCGGAAAGAGTTTTGTCACATTTTTCGTGACCGGCGCACCATGCTGATTTTGCTGGGCCTTCCGGTGGCTTTGCTGGTTATTTTGGGCTTTGCCATCTCTACCGAAGTCAACAACAGCCGGTTAATGGTGTTGTCGCCAACGACTGACGCCACGGTGCAGCGTATGACGCATCGTTTGGCCGCCAATCCGCGTTTCGTATATGTGGGCAAGTTGTCGTCTGTGACCGACGTTGATCGCGCTTTTCGGCAGGGGCGTACGGATATTGTCGTCGGTTTCCGTCCTGATTTTGAACGGGGCCTTCAGTCAGCAGCGGGTCCTGCAGCCATTCAGATATGGGTAGATGCAACCGACCCCAATACGGCCAGTATGATGGTGAATTATGCCCGTGGCGTGCTGCTTTCGGAAATGGCGGCTGGCCAAGGTCATGACCGGGTAACCGTGCAGTCGCATCTTCTTTTTAATCCGCAAATGAAGAGTGCTTATAATTTTGTGCCGGGTGTGATGGGGCTTATCATGATGCTTATTTGTGCCATGATGACGTCTATCTCTATTGTGCGTGAGAAGGAAACGGGAACCATGGAAGTGCTTTTGGTTACCCCTGTGAGTCCTTTACTCATTATTCTTTCCAAGGTCGTTCCTTATTTTCTCCTTTCGTGTGTCAATCTGCTTTCGGTGTTGGTTGTTGCGGTGTGGGTGCTTCATGTGCCGGTGGCCGGAAGCCTTTGGCTGCTTTCGGCGTTGAGTTTGGTCTTCGTGTTTGTAGCCGTTTCGTTGGGGTTGCTTATTTCTACCTTGGCCCGGACTCAGGTAGCAGCCATGTTGCTTGCAGGGCTGTCGCTCATGATGCCAACCATGTTGCTTTCTGGCATGATTTTTCCCATAGAGAGTATGCCTGTGGCGTTGCAGCTGTTGGCCGAGGCTATTCCTGCCCGATGGTATATTGCTGCAGTGCGCAAGGTGATGATTGCCGGAATGGGCTGGAGCAGTGTATGGACAGAATTTCTTGTATTGTGTGGTATGGCTGTTGTATTGTTGACAGCCAGTTTGAGTCGCTTTAAGAAACGCTTGGATTAAATTTCAATAGACCTATGGTGCTGAGATATATTATAGAAAAGGAGTTTAAGCAGATGTTCCGCGACGGACTGATTCCTCGCCTGATTTTCATTTTTCCCTGCCTGATGATGCTGCTTATGCCCTGGGCCGCCAATATGGAAATCAAGTATAATATGGTATGTGTGGTCGATAATGATCATACCATGACTTCGCGGCGTCTGGTTGAGAAAGTCGCTTCTACCGACTACTTCACGCTAACGGCAATGGTTCCCAATTACAGCCAGGCTCTGCAGATGGTAGGAATAGGGGAGGCTGACGTAATCCTGGAAATCCCGCGCCATTTTGAACGCGATCTTGAGCGAAACAGCAGTCCCGTAGTACAGGTTTCGGCCAATGCCATCAATGGAACCAAGGGTGGGCTGGGAGTCAGTTATATGACGACAGTCGTTACGGATTTTTGCCAACAACCGGTTCGGGTGATGCCGGTCAGTTTGTCTGAGCGCTATCTTTTCAATCCTCAGCTTGACTACAAACATTTTATGGTGCCGGCTCTGATGGTAATGCTGCTGACCATTTTGTGCGGTTTTTTGCCAACCCTCAATATTGTCAGTGAAAAAGAGCGTGGAACGATGGAACAACTCAATGTAACGCCGTTAGGAAAATTTACGTTTATTTTAGGCAAACTCTTTCCCTAT
>FR903597.1:51810-56549 GCA_000438115.1 Prevotella sp. CAG:617
GGGTTGTAGGCATGGTTGTGCTGACGCTTTGTATCTTGCTTTCCGTTGTAGTCTATCAGATTCATCCGATGGGAAGTCTTGGCTTTCTTTATTTGTCGGCGGCCGTGTTTATTCTGGTTGTTTCCGGATTAGGATTGATGGTGTCCAACCATTCGTCAACTATGCAGCAGTCTATGTTCGTGATGTTTTTCTTTATTCTTGTACTTATGCTGATGAGCGGTCTTTTTACGCCCGTGCGTAGTATGCCGCTTTGGGCTCAGTGGGTGGCAGCCGCCAATCCGCTTACGTATTTTATTGAAATCATGCGTTCTGTCTATCTCAAGGGGAGTTATATTTCCGACCTTTTCCGTTCTTTGGGGATTCTGGTGGTTTTTGCCGTATTGTTTGACGGATGGGCCGTATTGAGTTATCGTAAGACCAACCGGTAGTTTCTTTATCCTGCTCTATGGAGTTATTGACGGGAGCGGTTATCTTTTTTTTTGAGAGTTTAATTCGCTTCAGATGTTTGGGGTAATATCGAAGCGTAGATTTTGCGCATTGAAATGTACGTATTCCGAATTGAAACATTTTCCTATCGTACCGTCCTGCGCCAGTTGTGATGGCGTTCCTGTCAGCAGTTTTCCTTCGTGCATTACCCACACTTCGTCGGATGTTCGCAGTGCGGTTTCAATGTCATGACATGAAAAGACTATCGCCTTTCCTTCTTCGTGAGCCAGTCTATGCAACAGGTGGAGCCAGGCAGGCGTAGTTGTGTAGTCTAAAAAGGCCGTAGGTTCGTCCAGCAGGATGAGTGGCGTTTGTTGGGCTATAGCTTTGGCCATGAGTATTTTTTGTTGCTCGCCGTCGCTTAAGGAACACATTGTTCTGCTTCCCAATGATTTACAAGATGCTGTAGCTAAGGCATTGTCTACAATTTGGTGATCTTCTTCCGATAGTCGGCCGCTCCATCCGGTATAAGCGTATCGTCCGGTTTCAACTACTTGGCGTGCCGTGATGTTGTCGTCCGTAATGCGGTCGGTCAGCACAATGGCCATCATACGGGCCATGTCCCGGTGTGAGTAAGTGGTGAGCATTCGCCCGTTCAGGCGGACTTCTCCGTCTATGGGAGGTTGTAGCCCGGCCAGCGTTCGGAGCAAAGTTGATTTTCCGGCCCCGTTTCTCCCAATCAGGCATATCAGATTATGGCTGCATAGTTGTCCGCACAATTCTTGGGTAATTGCTTTTTTCCGGCGATAGCCGATTTTCAGTCCGTCAAATTGCAGCAGTGGGCTTTCCGTGTTCATGCAGTTTGCGTATTTAGTCTCCTTTTTCAGCTTGGTTTGAAGTCAGTTGGGTGAGTGATATTTCCTCCAGTTGCTTGAAATTTTCTCTCCGGTGCGGACATTGTTTCAAACCGCAGGCATGACAGCGGGGAACGTCAAATATGTTGCACGGGTCAAGATGGATGGTCATTTGTAGCTTCTGTGCCAGTTGCTTCGACAATACGTCGTGCAGTTGTTTGCCCAGTTCGTGCCCGTGTTCAATGTTATAGTACCAGGGGATGGTCAGGTCGCAGTCCAAATACAGGAACGAACCTGATTTGATTACCTTTACATTGTGAATGTCAATCCATTCGTCGCTTCTTGCCTTGTTGATTTGGTCTGCCAGTTCTTTGAGCAGTTCCTCGTCAGCATGGTCCAGCAGGTTGTCGGTCGTTTTGCGCAGTATGGATATTCCTGTTACGATGATGATCATTCCGAACACCAGTGCCAGTGCGCTGTCAATCCAGGCGATGTGTGTCATGTATAGCAGTAGCAAGCCTATAATCAGTCCGATGGTCGAGTAGGTGTCCGATTGCAGATGTTTTCCTCCGGCCACCAGTGCCATGGAGTTGTAGCGTCGTCCCATGCGTACGCTGTACCATCCCATCATATAATTGAGCAGCCCCGAAACAGCGATGATATAAATACCGATGTCCAGTTTCTGTATCGGCTCGGGGAGGAACAGGCGTTTCATTCCTTCGTATATAATGAATCCGCCGGCAATAGTTATCATAATACCTTCAATCGAGGCCGAAATCAATTCCATTTTTCCGTGTCCAAACGGGTGCTCTTTGTCTTTGGGTTGGGCAGCATAGCGCAGGCTGAACAAACTGATTACACCTGCTGTTACGTTGACAATGCTTTCCAATGCATCAGTCAGAATACCTACCGAATGCGTCATCCAATAGGCAATGAATTTTCCCAGTAAAATTAAGGTGGAAATGGAAACAATCCATTTCTGTACTTTTTGTTTCAAGATTTCTTCTTCCATACGAATTTTGACCATTTCGTTTTTTTGAACGGACAAAGTTACGCAAAAAACGATTGGATTGAAAGAACAATTTGTTTTTAACTGAGTTTTTTGTAGAACAGTAAAGTTCAATACCGTGATTTTCCTTAAAAAAATAGAATATCTGCGCTCTGTGTAAAAAAAAAGTGATACCTTTGTAAATATATTTTTCGTATTGTTTAACCCCATTTTTTATACTATGAAGAAAATTTGGATGGCTTTAGCTTTGGCGGCATGCACTTTTTTTCCGGCAGGTGCTGCCGAGCAGCCCGTAAAGAAACCGTTTACGATTCCTGAAATTATGCAATGGAAGTCGGCGTCGGGGTCATTTGTCCTGGCTGATAATTTCCGCATCGTGGTGCCTAAAAAGGCTTCGTCTGATTTGCAGAACGTGGCCGAATTGTTGGCTGACGACTATGCCATGTTCCACGGCTATCGGCCGCAAATCGTTATCGGTAAATCTCAGCCGGGTGATGTCGTGCTGAAGTTGGGTAAGAACAAGACTAAAACAGAAAACTATACCGTCGAGGTTGGCAAAACCGTCGAGCTGTCGGCTGATGCTCGTCAGGGGCTGTATTATGCCACACGTACGTTCCTGCAGCTGACGGAGAAAAGCAAGGAGATTCCTTGCGGAAAAGTGACCGACCGTCCTTCCTATGCCTTACGCGGTTTCATGATTGATTGCGGTCGTAAGTTCTTCCCCATGTCCTATCTTAAAAAATTGGTGCGTGTCATGTCTTATTATAAGATGAATACCCTTCAGGTGCATCTTAATGACAATGGCTTCAAACAGTTCTTTGATCAGGATTGGGACAA
Source organism: Prevotella sp. CAG:617 (assembly GCA_000438115.1). Lineage (GTDB taxonomy): Bacteria > Bacteroidota > Bacteroidia > Bacteroidales > Bacteroidaceae > Alloprevotella. The sequence goes on from FR903597.1 coordinate 54,937, forward strand.
AACCTATGCCGCTTTTCGTCTGGAGAGTGATAAGTTCCCAGGTCTGGCAGCTCCCGACGGCCATTATACCAAGGATGAGTTCCGCGCTTTCCAGCTTTTTGCCGACAGTCTGGGGGTAGAAATTATTCCCGAAATCGACGTGCCGGCGCATTCGCTGGCCTTTACGCAATACAAGCCGTCTATCGGCAGCCAGAAGTATGGCATGGACCATCTTGAACTTTTTAACCCCGAAACCTATGCCTTTGTCGATACGCTTTTCAGCGAATATCTCGAGGGCGATAATCCCGTGTTCGTGGGCAAACGCGTGCATGTCGGTACCGACGAGTATTCCAATGCCGACAAGCAGGTCGTGGAAAAGTTCCGCGATTTTACCGACCATTGTATCCGTCTGGTCGAGAAGTACGGCAAGCAGGCCTGTGTTTGGGGAGCCCTCACCCATGCCAACGGAACAACTCCCGTCAAGAGCAAGGACGTCTTGATGAATTGCTGGTACAATGGCTATGCGCAACCCAAGGAAATGATTAAGCAGGGATACCACATTGTCAGCATTCCCGACGGTTATGTTTACATAGTGCCCATTGCCGGATATTATTATGATTATCTCAATATTGAATCTCTTTATAAAAACTGGATACCGGCCAACGTGGGTGGTGAGCGTTTTGAGGAAGGTAACCCCAATATCGAAGGGGGTATGTTTGCCGTGTGGAACGATCATGTAGGCAACGGCATTTCCGTAAGTGATGTTCATCATCGTATTATGCCGGCAATGCAAACCCTTTCTACAAAAATGTGGACGGCTGCTTCTACAACGGTTCCTTTTGAAACATTCAACCAGGAGCGCCGCCAGCTGTCCGAAGCTCCGGGCGTTAATGAGTTGGGCTATTATTATGCCGTTGGTGATAATGGCGTGGTAGAGCAGTTCGCTCAGCTTCAACCCAATAAAACATTCAGCAAGCAGGGTATAGGTTACAACTATGCCGTGGAGTTCACCGTACAGGCGTCCGATGCTTACGAAACTCCGGGTACAGTATTGCTTTCCAGCGACTATACCACATTCTATCTGTCCGATCCCGTATCCGGTATGCTCGGCTTCGCTCGCGATGGCTATCTCTATAAGTTCCGTTATCGTCTCGAACCCAATACTACGGCCCGAATCCGTGTCGAAGGTACCAATACCGCCACTCGTCTTTATGTCAACGATAAGTTGGTGGATAACTTGACCACCCGCACCTTCTGGTTTGACGATAAAGGAAAGTCTTCGCATAAATTCATCAGTACGCTTTTCTTCCCTTTGAAGCAATCCGGTAATTTTAAAGCCACCATTACCGACTTTAAAGCTCGCCAGGTAGCTCAGTAAAGGCCGAAAACCGTATCATCCGGCTGCCAGTCGTCTTTGGCCGGAGCAGTTAAAGCATTTTTTTTACGGGCGTCCCATATTCACACAAGTGTATGCGGACGCCCGTTTCTTTTTAATGGATTATCAGTCGTGTTCGTGTTCTTTACGCTTTAGCACATATATGTATCCGCTTTTTTACCGGCGTTGTAATCTTTATTTTTCGTAAGTGCTTGCAAACTTTACTCTCGCCAGTCCGGCTTTTCTTTTTTTAGGTCGG
>FR903598.1:0-456 GCA_000438115.1 Prevotella sp. CAG:617
GCTTTGCAGGTTTCTTTTTAATGCTGAAATATACACCTGTTTTGTCTAATACGGGAGTTTCCTTAGCCCCTTCCATCACTGCATCCTGCTGTATGGGATAGCCTTGTATGATACGCCCGTCTTGCAGTTTTATTCCGTTTACTATCGTATTGCTTTTTTCCATATCCATATTTATTGCCGTTTTGTTTCTATTGATAATCCGAATAAGTTTTTATAAAGTCTTTGGCGATAATACCAAGGCGTGATTCCTACACCCTCATCAGCCAACTTAAGAATTTCATATGCACTTGTATGCAAATTCTGTATCATAGCCTCAAGATTATCAGCAATAATCATGTTTGCTGTTTCAATATAAGGCATATAAAGTTCTGTTCCTTGTTCCTGACTACTTATAAGGACAAAAGGATTCTTCCTTATATGATAGGGCAATTCCTTGTCTTTCAACGTCCAATGTTC
>FR903598.1:477-768 GCA_000438115.1 Prevotella sp. CAG:617
AATGTTCACATATCGCTTCATCGTTCTCCCTAAGTTTGTAGAATGCAAAGGCAATTATCCCACATTTGGAGATATAGTAACACAATGTCTTTCTGTCAATGTTGAGCAGAAGCAATGATATCCTGTTCAGACAAAAGACAAAAACAAACGGGATATGACTACCTGCCAATGTCTGTACAACAGATTGCTTGTAGGTATCGCTCCATTTGTTTGAAACGTCTAATACAGCAAACTGTCTGATTGCATTGTGTCGTATTATTTCTGTCATTTAATGTGCGCATAATCAGGTAT
>FR903599.1:0-17853 GCA_000438115.1 Prevotella sp. CAG:617
GGCGGTTTGGGCAACTACCAGTTCCGCTCAGCCACCAATCAGGCCCCCCGCTTTGCCCAACCCGGCGAACCCATGCAGGAAATGACCATCGTACTGGAGTTGAAACTTCTGGCCGATGTAGGACTGGTAGGATTCCCGAACGCAGGAAAATCAACCCTGCTCTCCTCCTTGTCCTCAGCCCGCCCAAAAATTGCCAACTACCCGTTTACTACCCTCGAGCCCAGCCTGGGCATTGTGTCCTACCGCGACAACCAGTCGTTTGTCATGGCCGATATTCCCGGCATCATCGAAGGAGCCAGCGAGGGGCGTGGTCTTGGCCTGCGTTTTCTGCGCCATATTGAGCGCAACTCGCTTCTGCTGTTCATGGTTCCGGGCGACACCGACAACATTCGCAAGGAATATGAGATTCTACTCGAAGAACTCCGTAAATTCAATCCCGGCCTGCTCCAAAAACACCGCATCTTGGCCATAACCAAATGTGACCTGCTCGACGAAGAGCTCATCGAAATGCTGAAAGCAGAGCTTCCTGAGGACCTTCCGGTCGTATTCATTTCAGCCGTTACCGGTTACGGATTAACCGAACTGAAAGATAAATTATGGGAAGAGCTGAACAGCGAAAGCAACAAGCTGCAAGCCATCAGCGAAGGCGGCTCCATTGTACACCGCAACCGCGATGCCGAAAAACTCTCAACCGACTTTGCCGACTGGGAAGACGACTTTATTGAAGAAACCGACGACACATCCGACGACGACTTTGTAGACTATGAAGACTATGACGACGAAAAAGACTGATGCTGAACCTCAACTGTTAAGCTACGCCTTTTCGTCACCCCGAGTTACAGCTTTCAGTACACAACGTCAGGGTGGCGTCAGCTCGGGAGCCTATGCCGAAATGAACATCAACGGCTATTGCGGCGACCGGTCTGAAGACATAGCCGTCAACCGCCATCTGCTGGCTGAAAAGCTGCACATTGAGCCCAACAGGCTGATTATGCCGCATCAAACCCACAAGGATAAAATGCAACGAATCGACCCGGATTTTTTCAACCTCAGTTCCGAGGAACGCGAGGCGGCACTCGAAGGCATTGACGCCGTAAGTACCGACTTGCACGACGTATGTATCGGGGTTTCAACAGCCGACTGCATCCCCATACTGCTTTATGACCCGGAACACCACGCCGCTGCAGCCGTTCATGCCGGATGGCGCGGAACGGTTATGCGTATTGCCGAAAAATCAATCCGACAAATGACTCTTGACTACGGCACTCGCCCCGAGCTGCTGGAAGCCGTTATCGGGCCAGGCATATCGCAGGAAGCCTTTGAGGTAGGTGATGAAGTTTACGATGCCTTTCGTGAAGCCGGATTCCCGATGTCTGAAATTGCAAGGAAACAAGAAAAATGGCATATTGACCTATGGGCTGCCAACTATTTGCAACTGGAAAACTGCGGGCTGAGGATAAATCATATCCAAGTAAGCGGAATCTGCACTTACCGACACTGCGAAGAATACTTTTCGGCACGTCGCCTGGGCATAGCATCCGGACGCATATTCACCGGCATCATTTTACACCCCTAATTACCTAAAACCACACCATGCAAAAAACATCTTCTCTCATACTGGCCTTCATCCTGTTTTTCAGCGGCACGTTCATGGTTCTGGCCGACAACATATTCACTCCTGCCGAAACCCAGCAAATCAGCATTGCCACCCCCGGACTTTTCGCAAAATCACAATCGTTTTCCGTAAACTTCGGCAACATGAAGCCGGAAGAATACAGTTTTCCGCTCCCCGTCGGAAAAGCACAGAAAAAGGCTCCCTATGGCATGCTTATCAAAACGCAGGAAGGAGACGCCGTAAAATCCATGTTCAACGGAACTGTACGTCTTTCCCGCCACGTACAAGGATATGGACGCACCATTGTCATCCGTCACCGGAACGGACTTGAAACGGTATACTACGACCTGAGAGGAGCAACCGTAAAAGTGGGTCAAAACGTAAAGGCCGGACAAACCATCGGCATTGTGGGCGAAAGCGGAGAGTGCTGCGTGGAAATGATGGTCAACGGCTGTGTCATCAACATAGAGACAATACTGTCACTCCACACACACAAATTGCATAAAAAGACATTGCTTTTCACCAATGCCGGAAAGAGCGTAAAAATCAAGACACTGACAGAAAGCAGTGCGGCTGAAAGTGAAGACCTTCCCGACATTAATATTGAATTGGACAAAGAATTCACTTCATATGAGCAGCGTGTGGTCAGCGCTCCTACTCAGGACCTTTTCAACAACAAGAGCAGTATTACCCTTGACTTTCGTAAATATACTGAAAAGCAATGGAGTTTTCCACTTCCTGAAGCCAAAGTCATCAGTCAGTTTGGTGGAGGCCGCCGACACAGTGGCATTGATTTGAAAACAAAAGCCAATGACAATATTCTGTCGGTGTTTGACGGTATTGTCAGATTTTCCGGAAAATATTACGGATATGGCAATGTCATTGTCATTCGCCACAGCAACGGACTGGAAACGCTTTACAGCCACAACTCAAAAAATCTGGTGAAAGCAGGCGATAAAGTCAAATGCGGACAGGTGATTGCCTTAACAGGACGTACAGGGCGGGCTACAACCGAGCATTGCCACTTTGAAGTACGCATCAACGGCAAATATTATGACCCTAACAAATTTTTTGATTTTACCAAAAGAAGCCTGCGTCCGATTAAAATCACCGTTTACAAGTCAGGCAGTATAAAAAGTGAATGATGCACGTATAGAAGAGAGAGAGAACGATTGCCGCTTATTCGAGAATACGGATTTGCACACCGCCTCTTCGCCCTGCCACATATCCGGCTGTTACATTGTTTTCGTGTACCAAATGATATACATAAACTGGGGCATTGCTAAAGAAATAGGAACACTGGAACGTATCGGCCGGCATCAAAATTGTGTTGGAAGAACGAATGACCTCGTACATGTAATCTCCCAGATAGCGCACCACACAACAACTGTTTCCCCATGAAATTTCAAGCATCTGGCCAGTGCGCAACTGCTGGCTGCATACGCAGCGCGTCATAATCAACTGCTCGTCGGGCTCTTCACCCGACGCAAACAAGGCGGAGCACAGATGATCCCAATCATGATACCCTACAAAACGTGACAAAATAGAAAGCGTAGTAAAGCGCGTACATACGTTTTCACGTACATACCCCCATAACCTTTTTAATGTGGTGGGACTTACGCTCATGTGCAAACGCTGCATGATTGTATTTGACAGGAATTCAAAATCCTTTGGAGTCATCATCTTACGCCCCACCGTCAGCTCAATCAACTCACACAACTTGCGCACCTCATTATTCTGCCAAGTAGTCTTTGCCTTCTTCATATCTTACAAAGTTGAAAAAAACAACGCGAAGAAATTAGTCCATTTTAGTCCTTATGACATTCAAATAAAAAAATTTTTTAACATCCATCCATTATTCAGTAAAGTCTAGCTTTCAAGAAAAAGACGCCCTGCTCATTTTTCCGCCAATCAAATTCATATCCCGACAGAATCCTCAAGTTGCGTGCTGCCGAAACACTTACATCCGCCTGCACGGGCATTGAAAGTCTTATCCATTGCACACAATACAAGGAAATTAGGGTCATTATACGCTTCCCTCCCAACCGGCTTCTCGCTTCATTCGGCCCTACGTCGGATGTATCCTAAAACGGGTCGGACCCTTTTTATTTTAGCCAGGAACTTAATTCAACAAGCCGGCATCTGTTTTGAATAAAATGCCTTTTTTTATAACTCTAACAATGTGCCCGATTTCATAACAGTTCAGCCGTCACAAAAATACAGTTTTCAATCTGCAAAAAGGTCAAAAGGGATTGGAGTCCTCATCTATCGGCCCCAATCCCTTTTCATCCTTCTCTATTGCTGATTCGTGAAATACATTCACCTCCGCCTCACGACTTTCCGCGATGGCGGTTGGCTCTATTTTTACGGATGCGTTCTTTCTTTTTTGCCGCAGCCGACCCATGCGCCCCCGTAATGTACTGTTTCTTCTTGGCCTTTGTCTTCACGCCACTTGATTCAGGACGCTCGGAAACCTTTTTAAAAACAATACCTCCCGTCAGGGCTTTCTGGATCTCTTCGTCGCCAGCCTTACGCATTCGGTTTCACATTAATGGTGGAACAAACGTATTCCTGTAAAGGCCATGGCTATGCCATACTTGTCACAGGTTTCAATTACATGGTCGTCACGCACACTGCCTCCGGCCTGGGCTACATATTCCACACCACTTTTATGGGCACGTTCAATATTGTCGCCAAACGGGAAGAAAGCATCCGAGCCTAAAGCCACCTTGGTGTTCTGCGCAATCCATGCCTTTTTCTCCTCCGGGGTCAGCACTTCGGGCTGACGGGTAAAGAATTTCTGCCACTCGCCGTCCTTGAGCACATCGTCATGGTCTTCAGAAATATAAATATCGATGGTGTTGTCGCGGTCGGCACGACGAATCTTTTCAACCCAAGGCAGATTCATAACTTTGGGATGCTGGCGCAACCACCAGATGTCGGCCTTGTTTCCGGCAAGACGCGTACAGTGGATACGGCTCTGCTGTCCCGCACCGATACCAATGGCCTGACCGTCCTTTACGTAGCATACGGAATTACTTTGCGTATATTTCAACGTAATAAGCGCAATCTTCAAGTCACGCTTTGCCTCATCCGTAAATTCCTTGTTGGCCGTGGGAATATTGTCGAACAAATGATCGTCAGCCAAATCAACCTCGTTACGTCCCTGCTCAAACGTAATGCCAAACACCTGCTTGTGCTCAATGGGAGCCGGAACATAATTCTCGTCAATTTTCAGAACGTTATACGTTCCCTTTCTCTTGGCACGCAGAATTTCAAGTGCCTCGTCCGTAAAGCCCGGTGCAATCACACCGTCACTGACTTCACGTTTGATGAGCAGGGCCGTAGCCTTGTCACAAACATCACTGAGGGCTATAAAATCACCGTATGAAGACATGCGGTCGGCTCCACGGGCTCGGGCATAAGCACAGGCAATGGGCGTAAGAGGTTCAGTAATGTCGTCCACAAAATAAATTTTACGCAACGTATCACTCAAAGGCAGGCCGATGGCTGCTCCCGCAGGCGAAACATGCTTAAATGAAGTTGCAGCGGGCATTCCTGTAGCCTTTTTCAGCTCCTTTACCAACTGCCAGCCATTCAGTGCGTCCAGAAAATTAATATAACCCGGACGACCGTTCAACACGTCTATGGGCAGTTCGCCGCTTTCCATATAAATACGAGACGGCTTCTGATTGGGATTACACCCATACTTCAATGCAAGTTCTTTCATATACTTATGGATTTACATATTCTGTTCTTTCAGCAAAGATACTTTTTTTCGTCGGTTCTGCCAGTTTTTTTACTCACTTATTCGTACTTTTGGAAGCAAAAAGAACAAATACGCATGAAAGGTATCGCCTCTGTTTTTGCACTTTGTACGATATTGCTGAGCTCATGTGCCCGGAGTCTGGAAAGCACCACCGACGTTGTCCGACCGGGCGACCGGCTCCCGAACTTCAGCATACAGATGTCTGACGGACGGACAATTACGACCGACAGCCTTTGCGGCCGTCCCGCCTTGCTCATATTCTTCAACACGCACTGCGCCACCTGCCGGAAGGAGCTGCCCCGGCTGGAAAAGTTGCATCAGTCCATTCCGCTGCGTATGTTGGCCATCAGTCGTGAAGAGCCCGACAGCTCAATCCGCCACTTTTGGCAGGCCAATAACCTCAGCATCCCCTATGCCCCTCAGGCAGGACGACAAATTTACCGGCAATTTGCCATTCGCTATATTCCGCGCCTCTATCTGACCGACAGCACAGGATGCATCAGACATGTGTTCCGCTCCGTTACCCCCAACCGGAAAATCCGAAAGGCGTGGAAAAAATTATCCTCATCCCACCCATAAAAAGGCCCCAACCTTTCAGAACAGAATCAAGGACAACATGAAGCCCTGTTTTAACAAAATTCAATGAATACGTGCCATTTTCCATAAACTTTGTTATACGGCCGCAAAAACAGGACCTAAGTATTTGGTTATTCAAAACTTATCCGTAATTTTGCATCGTGTTTTTCATAGTATTAGATTTTAAGGTTAACAAGGTTGGGATACGGCGGTATCCCTTTTTTTATACCCCACACCGGCATGCCACACGCATATTTCTACGAAAAAAGGACTCTTGCATATCCGCTTTTTTTCGTAACTTCGTGCCACCCGCGCAAACTATAACCCATTACCATGCAAAAGAAAAAAAACTTGGAACTGTATGCCGCTGAAACAAACTCACCCCTGCGTGTCATGTTGTTTGAAGATAAGGTACATGCCGGTTTTCCGTCACCCGTAGACGACTTCTGCCTGAAACATTCCATCGACCTGAACCACGAACTCATCCGGCACCCGGCCACCACGTTTCTGGCGCGTGTGGCAGGCGACAGTATGATTGACGAGGGAATTGACGAAGGCGACCTGCTGGTCATTGACCGCAGTCTGACTCCCGACGAAATGCACCTGACCGTATGCTGCATTGACGGTGAATTTGCCGTGAAGCGATTGAAAATAAGCCACGGTGAACTCTATCTCATGCCGGGCAACCGGCAATATAAGCCCATACACGTCACACAGGACAAGAATTTCATGGTATGGGGCGTGGTAACATGGGTCATCAAGAAAAAAGCATAAGCTATTTTTTCCTTTTCGGCATGATTATCCATTTTGACTGCAATAACTTTTACGCCAGCTGCGAACTGCTTTTCCGCCCGGACCTGAAGGACAGGCCGGTAGTTGTAGCCAACGGCAACGATGCCGGAGGAGGAATCATTCTGGCCCTTAACCAGCACGCCAAGCAACTGGGACTCAAACGCGGCAACCCGCTGTTTCAAGTACGGCAGATACTGGAACGCCACCAGGTTTCCGTTTTTCAAGCCAATCTGGAAAAATACAGTTCCATCTCCAAAAGAATCATGCAAGTTGTGGTTGAACAAGACATCCTGCAACACTTTACCCAATACAGTATCGACGAATTTTTCGGCGAAATGCCCCTTGACGATGAAACGGAACTGACATACTACATCAGCCAGGTCAGAAAAGCCATCACACAGGGACTGGGCATACCCGTAAGCTGCGGCGCCGCAGAAACCTACACGCTGGCCAAAACGGCCACATGGTTTGCCAAACATTATCCGGCCTACCGGGGAACATGCATAATCAGCCCTCAAAAGCGCGAGGCTGCCCTTCGCATACTGCCGGCCAAAGAAATATGGGGCATCGGGCGACGCAGTATCGAAAAGCTGCAATACCACGGAATACAGACGGCTTTCGACTTTGTACAGAAAAAGGAATCGTTCATACAACGTTTGTTCACGAGCAGTGGGGTAAACACCTGGAAAGAACTGAAAGGCATACGCAGCATCAATATAGACAAACTGCCGCAACAGCGCAGCATCATGCACAGCCGTACTTTCGACCGGCATATCAGCGACCTGGAACAGCTGCGCAACTACCTGAGCAACTATGCCTCAGCAGCAGCCCGCAAACTACGCGACCAGCACAGCGTTTGCCACACACTTACCGTGCTCTTGCGCACCAATCGGCACCGCCCCGATTTGCCTCAATACGCCAACAGCATAAACGTAGAACTGCCCATCAGCACAGACGACACCCGACTGATTCTGCGCGCTGCCCTGCACGGATTGGAACAAATATTCAAGCCACACTATGCTTACAAGAAAATGGGCATTATCTTGCAGGACATCACTGACAACAAAGCCGTTGAACAAGATCTCTTCTTTTCACAACAACATGATATCAACAAAAGCCGACGTCTTATGTCGGCTATTGACACCATCAACAACCGGTTCGGAACCAACAAGGTAAAAATGGCCATACAAGACAACGGGAAATCTTCTTCAAACGTCCTTACCAACATTCAGCCTTTCAAAAACGAACTGTCCAATCTGGATGATATCATCCAAATCAAATAGCCGCAAAAAAATATAAGCAGAGACCGGAAATAGCGTATTTATTCATGTCTAAATACGCTATTTCCGGTCTCTGCTTATATGGTTATCCCTGAGGATAAAACGCAACAAGCGCTTTCGCGGTTATTGCCACCTTAGGCATTCCATCCCATGGCACTGGCTCCCAATACGGCAGCCTCACTACCGTTCAGGCTGGAAATCAACAAACGCGCGTTATTGTGGAATGTCTTCAGGATATGCTTGTCATACGACTCACGCAAGGGCTTCATCAAATATTCGCCAGCCTTCGTCAAGCCTCCGAAGAACACGAATGCTTCCGGCGTATTGAATGTAGCGAAATTCGCACATGCCTTGCCCAGAATATCTCCCGTGTAATTAAAAATTTCAATGGCGATTTCGTCTCCCTTCTCGGCAGCCTGAAAAATATCAAACGAAGTTATCTTCTCAGGATCCAATTCGCGAAGCAAACTGGGACGGTCTGTTGTAGACAACAAATAACGGGCTGTTCGGGCCACTCCCGTTGCTGAACAATAAGTTTCCAGACAACCTTTGCGCCCACATCCGCACTGACGCGCCTCGGGCGAATAATCGATAATGACATGCCCCAACTCGCCGGCAAATCCGTCACTGCCATATACCACATCACCATTGACCACAATTCCGCTGCCTACGCCCGTACCCAACGTAATCATTATGAAATTTTTCATGCCTCGCGCCACACCGTAAGTCATTTCACCCATTGCTGCAGCATTGGCATCATTCGTAACGGCCGTAGGAACGCCTAACGCCTTACTGAAAAGATCGGCGATGGGAACTACTCCCCGCCATACCAAATTGGCGGCGTTCTCAATACATCCTGAATAGAAGTTGGCATTCGGGGCACCAATTCCAAGCCCTCTGACATTTTCGATTCCTCCCACCATTTCCAGTGCAGGCTGCAAGGCTTCGACCGAAGCCTTGACATAATCATTCACGTCGGGATAAGCCTTTGTAGCCACTACGACCTGCGTTTTGATAGTTCCTCGCTGGTCAACAATTCCAAAGACTGAGTTAGTACCACCCATGTCCAATCCAATAACATATTGCTTTTCTACATCCTGTTCCATTTCGATGAGTTAGATTTAAAATTATAAGTTACACATTTTTCCAAAGGACAAATATAGTTTTTTTTTGTCATACACAGAAACTGCCAGTTCTTTTTTTACCCGAGAAATCCAAATCTTAAAGCATCTCAAAGCCTTTTATCCCAACTTTTTCTACATAACATTTTCCCCTGTCGTAAAAAATTGCCAATTTTGCAGTCGAAATGAATTCTTGGGCAGAATTACCGGTTAGTACATTTGAGCTCTTCGTGAAAGGGCTTTTGATTGGAATAGTAGCCTCCGCCCCTATGGGGCCGGTAGGCTTGTTATGTATCCGCCGCACTATGCAAAAAGGACGCATTTACGGTTTGGTTACAGGTGCAGGTGCAGCATTAAGCGACTTGCTGTATGCGCTGATGACCGGTTTCGGCATGTCATTTGTCATGGATTTCATCGAGAATGAGCGCAATCTGTTTTGGCTTCAGCTAGGAGGTAGCGCAATGTTATTCCTCTTTGGAGTTTTCATGTTCAGGAGTGACCCTCACGTAAGCAACCGTCCGGTATCCAACAACAAGGGAACACTTGTCCACAATTTTGTGACTTCATTTTTAATCACCTTTTCCAACCCGCTCATCATATTTCTATTCATAGCCCTCTTTGCACGGTTTGCTTTCGTCGTACCCGAGCACCCCATTAATCAGACATTCGGCTACATCGCCATACTATTGGGCGCAATGCTCTGGTGGACAGGACTTACTTACATTGTCAACAAGATGAGCAACAGTTTTGGAAGCAAGGGAATACGCCGCATGAATCACACAATAGGAGCCATTGTGCTGGTTGTGGCTATCGCCGGTTCAATCATGACCCTCTTCAGGCTTCATGTTTACTAACGCGTTTTTAAGTTGTTATAGCCCATGGGAGCATGAGCCATAGGCAAATGCAAATCCCATTCATCAAACCTTTTATTACGCTGATAAGAAATATGCTGATTGCCAATCAATTAAAAAAGAAAAACCGCGCTGAATATTTGCTTTATATGTGGCAAGTAGAAGATATTATCCGTGCCTATCATTGTGACATTGATGAACTAAAACAGCATTACCTGCAACAATTCAATGTTGACAATAACACACGCCAACAAATGGAGACTTGGTATGAGAATTTATGCCGCATGATGCAGGAAGAAGGTTTGAAGGAAACAGGACATCTGCAAATAAACAAAATATGCATGCAGCAACTTAACGAACTACACCTGCAGTTGCTGCAATCTACTAAATTTCCATACTACAGATCTACTTATTATAAGATACTGCCATACATCGTAGAACTTCGTAGCAAAAATGCCAAAGAAGAAACAGAATTACAAACCTGCTTCGATGCTTTGTATGGAGTGATGATGCTACGCCTGCAAAAGAAAGACGTAAGCCCTGAAACAGAAAAAGCGACCAAAGATATTTCGACCTTCTTAGGAATGCTGTCTGACTATTACCTAAAAAACGAAAACGAACCTATTGAATTTTAATCAACCTCACATATAAAGATGAACCATATATTAATTACCGGCAGTAACGGCCAGTTGGGTAATGAAATGCGCCTGCTGGCAGACCGATATGAAGACGAGATGACCTTGTTCTTTACTGATCGGGACGAACTAGACATTACTGACCGGCAAGCTGTCAGGAAATATATTGAACAGCATGAAATAGACTGCATTGTAAATTGTGCAGCCTTTACTGCGGTTGACAAAGCTGAATCGGAAGAAGCATGCTGCGAATTGCTCAATGCTACGGCACCCGGATACTTGGCTGAGTCAGTGGCTGAGCGAGGTGGCAATATGATACAAATATCTACCGACTATGTATTTGACGGCACCAGCAGCATACCATATAAAGAAGACAATCCCACATGCCCTAATTCCGTATACGGACGAACTAAATTACAAGGAGAAGAAAATGTGGTTCGGCTCTGCCCCGGATCCATGATTATACGTACAGCCTGGCTATACTCCAATTTTGGGAACAACTTCGTCAAAACCATGATAAAGTTAGGCAAAGAGCGCGACGAAATCGGAGTTGTGGCTGACCAAATCGGAACTCCTACCTATGCCCACGACTTGGCTAAAGTAATTTACGGAATCCTGACCAACGGCATTGTACCGGGTATCTATCATTATACCAACGAAGGCGTAACCTCATGGTACGATTTTGCCAAAGCCATTCATCGTGCTGCCGGTATTGATGATGAAGATTGTCATATCAGGCCTCTGCACACCGAAGATTATCCTACTGCAGCTCAACGTCCGCATTATTCAGTACTGGACAAGACGAAAATCAAACAAGTATTAGGTATTGACATCCCCTGGTGGGAAGACAGCCTGAAAAATTGTATCAAAAAATTCTAAGCTCCTCTGCACCCATGAACGAAATAGAAAGAAGAAGAACTTTTGCCATCATCTCCCACCCTGATGCGGGAAAAACCACCCTAACCGAAAAGTTGCTGCTCTTTGGCGGACAGATACAAGTGGCCGGTGCGGTAAAAAACAACAAAATCAAAAAGACTGCAACCAGCGACTGGATGGAAATAGAAAAACAACGTGGTATTTCCGTCACAACCTCGGTCATGGAATTCGATTATGATGGCTACAAAGTAAACATTCTTGACACCCCCGGACACCAGGACTTTGCCGAAGATACATTCCGTACGCTAACGGCCGTAGATTCAGCCATTATTGTAGTTGACAGCGCAAAAGGTGTAGAAGCACAGACCCGAAAACTCATGACCGTATGCCGCATGCGGAAAACTCCGGTCATTATTTTCATCAATAAGATGGACCGTGAGGGAAAGGATCCATTTGATTTGCTGGATGAATTGGAATCCGAACTGCAAATCAAAGTACGTCCACTTTCCTGGCCCATCAATCAGGGACAAAGGTTTAAAGGTGTATACAACATCTACGAAGAAAGTCTGCACCTCTTTACACCCGACAAGCAAAAACTCACGGAAGTCATTGAAATTGACGCTAACACGCCGGAGCTTGAAGCCCATGTCGGCGAGACTGACGCAGCCAAACTGCGTGAAGATTTAGAACTGGTAGACGGCGTTTACCCCGAGTTCAAGACAGATGATTATCTGGCTGCTGAGGTGGCTCCCGTCTTTTTTGGTTCAGCCCTGAACAACTTCGGTGTGAAAGAACTGCTCGACTGTTTCGTGCGCATCGCTCCCAGCCCACGCCCCACTCAGGCTGAAGAACGCACCGTTACGCCCGAAGAAAAAAAATTCACAGGATTCATCTTCAAAATCACGGCCAATATCGACCCCAACCACAGATCGTGTATCGCGTTCTGCAAAGTATGCAGCGGAAAATTCCAGCGCAACGCCCCCTACCAACATGTACGACTCAACAAAACCGTACGTTTCAGTTCGCCCATGCAATTCATGGCCCAACGGAAAAGCACCGTGGATGAAGCCTATCCGGGCGACATTGTAGGACTGCCTGACAACGGAATCTTCAAAATCGGTGATACGCTGACTGAAGGTGAACTGCTGCACTTCCGCGGACTCCCCAGCTTTTCCCCGGAAATGTTCAAATACATCGAGAATGCCGACCCCATGAAGACCAAACAGCTCAACAAAGGTATCGAGCAGTTAATGGATGAAGGAGTTGCACAGCTCTTTGTCAATCAATTCAACAACCGAAAAATTATAGGAACCGTAGGCCAACTGCAATTTGAAGTCATCCAATATCGTCTGGAAAACGAATACAACGCAAAATGCCGCTGGGAACCCGTAAGCCTGTACAAGGCCTGCTGGATAGAAAGTGACGATCCGGCCGAACTTGAAAACTTCAAAAAAAGAAAATACCAATACATGGCAAAAGACCGTGAAGGGCGGGACGTTTTCCTGGCCGACAGTAATTACGTGCTGCAAATGGCCCAAAATGATTTTAAACACATCCGCTTCCACTTTACAAGCGAATTTTAGGACATTTAAAAATCTATTTTGACCTTTTATAGGTATTCGGGAAGTAAAAAAACAGAAAAAACGGCAAGAAAAGAGCACAACAAAAATGTTAATAGATTTTTTGGCATTGTAGTCCATAATCTCATTTATTTTTACGATATTTGCCGTATAAAAAACAAAAAGAAAATAAAATGGAATTTACTGCAGAGCAGATTGCCGCTTTTCTACAAGGTAAGATTGTAGGAAATGCCCAAGCTGCCGTACATACATTTGCAAAAATAGAAGAAGGGAAAGAAGGAGCTCTTTCTTTTCTGGCCAACCCTCACTATGAACAATATCTGTACGAAACAAAATCCACAATTGTTTTAGTCAACAAGGGATTCCAGCCACAACACGAAGTAAAGACCACCCTGATTTATGTGGACGACGCTTACGATGCGATTGCAAAACTGCTTTCCATGTATGAGCAATACAAACCCAAGCGTACAGGAATTCATCCCAGCGCCACGATTGAGCCAAGCGCCACAATAGGTGAGAACTGCTACGTAGGCCCCCATGCCTACATCGGCAAAAATGTAAAAATAGGAAACGGATGCCAGATTTATGCCAACGTGGTTATTGAAGAAAACGCCACATTAGGTGATGACTGCCTGTTTTATCCTAACGTATCAGTATACCACGACTGCAAAATAGGCAATCGCGTCACCCTTCACTCCGGCTGTTCAATCGGTGCCGACGGTTTCGGCTTTGCCCCTACGGAACATGGCTACGACAAGATTCCGCAAATCGGAATCGTCACCATTGAAGATGATGTTGAAATAGGCGCCAATGCTTGTGTAGACCGCTCTACGATGGGTTCAACCTACATTCGCAAAGGTGTAAAACTTGACAACCTGGTACAGGTTGCCCATAACTGTGAAGTTGGAGAAAACACCGTTATGTCAGCCCAAGTTGGCGTAGCGGGATCCACGAAAATCGGAAAGTGGTGTATGTTTGGCGGACAGGTTGGCATAAACGGGCACATCAGCATTGGCGACAAAGTCTATGCCGGCGCACAAAGCGGCCTGCCTAAGGGAGTACCGAGCAATTCGCGTGTTTTAGGAACACCGGCCATTGACGCCCTGACCTTTGCCCGATCCAGCGTAGCATACAAGAAACTCCCTGAAATGCTCGCCGAATTCCATCAGCTAAAAGCTGAAATAGAAGAATTAAAATCAAAAATCAAGTAAACAATATGTTGAAGCAAAGGACTTTAGGAGGCAGTTTTTCACTGTTTGGAAAAGGATTGCATACCGGACTGAATCTGACCGTAACATTTAATCCTGCCCCTGAGAATCATGGCTACAAAATACAACGAATCGACCTGGAAGGCCAACCTATCATTGAAGCCATCGCCGAAAATGTAGTGGAAACCTCACGCGGTACGGTGCTGGCAAAAGGTGATGTAAAATGCGGAACCATTGAACACGGCATGGCCGCCCTTTATGCACTGGGAGTCGACAACTGCCTGATTACGGTAAATGGTCCGGAATTTCCGATTCTTGACGGCAGTTCAATACAATACGTAAAAAATATTGAGAAGGTCGGTATTGTTGAGCAAAATTCCCCCAAAGATTTTTACGTCATTAAAAAGAAAATTGAAGTTCGTGATGAAAAAACCGATTCATCCATTATTATTCTTCCGGATGAAGAGTTTTCCATCACCACAATGATTTCTTTTGACTCACAATATCTCAGCAGCCAGTTTGCCACACTGGATGACATGTCCAAATTCCCCACCGAAATTGCTTCGGCCCGCACTTTCGTGTTTGTACGCGAAATCGAGCCACTCCTCAAAGTCGGTCTCATTAAAGGCGGCGACCTGGACAATGCCATCGTGATTTACGAGCGCGAAATTTCGCAGGAAAATCTTGACCGTCTGGCCGACTACATGGGCGTAGAGCATAAAGACGCAACCAAGCTGGGATACATCAACGACAAGCCCTTGGTTTGGCGCAACGAACCGGCACGGCACAAACTGCTTGACATTATTGGTGATATGGCACTGATTGGCCGCCCCATCAAGGGACGTATCATCGCTACCCGACCGGGACACACCATCAACAACAAGTTTGCCCGCCAGATGCGCCGCGAAATCCGTGCTCACGAGATACAGGCTCCCGACTACAACTGCAACGAGGCTCCGCTGATGGATGTCAACCGCATTCGCGAACTGCTCCCTCACCGTTACCCCATGCAGCTTGTTGATAAAGTCATTTCAATCGGAGCCAACTACATCGTAGCCGTGAAAAGCGTGACCAGCAACGAGCCTTTCTTCCAGGGTCATTTCCCACAGGAACCGGTAATGCCGGGCGTACTGCAAATTGAAGCCATGGCCCAGGCCGGCGGACTGCTGGTGCTGAATTCGGTTGAAGAGCCAGAACGCTGGAGCACCTATTTCCTGAAAATAGACGATGTAAAATTCCGCTGCAAGGTTGTGCCTGGCGATACCCTTATTTTCCGGGTTGAATTGCTGGCTCCCCTGCGCCACGGCATTTCGTCAATGAAAGGATTTGCCTTTGTGGGAGAAAAAGTAGTAAGTGAAGCGACGTTTACCGCACAAATCGTAAAAAACAAATAAACAGGCATGAGTAATATTAGCCCTTTAGCCTACGTCCATCCGGAAGCCGTCATCGGAGAGAATTGCGAAATTGGTCCGTTCTGTTACATTGACAAGAATGTTGTCATCGGCAATGACAACAAAATCATGAACAGCGTAACCATACTCAGCGGTACGCGCATGGGCGACGGCAACACCGTTTTTCCCGGTGCCGTTATCGGTGCCGTACCTCAGGACCTGAAATTCAGAGGCGAAGAAACGACAGCAGAAATCGGAAACCATAACCTGATACGCGAAAACGTAACCATCAACCGCGGTACGGCCGCCAAGGGACGCACCGTAATAGGCAGCTACAACCTGCTCATGGAAGCTGCACACGTGGCCCACGACGTACAAATGGGCAACCGCTGCATCATCGGAAACACTACAAAATTTGCCGGTGAAGTAATTGTTGATGACAACGCCATTGTCAGTGCGTGCGTATTGGTTCACCAGTTTTGTCACATTGGCAGCTACGTCATGATCAGTGGCGGATCACGCACCGCGCAGGACATTCCGCCTTATATCATGGCCGCCCGCGAGCCCATAGCCTATTGCGGCCTGAACATTGTAGGTCTGAAGCGCAACGGATTCAGCCAGGAAATCATCGACAACATCCACAACACATACCGTCTGCTTTACCAGCGCGGTAAGCTCAGAAGTGAATGTCTGGAAGAGATTCGGCAGCAAATCCCCATGAGCCCCGAAATTGAGTATATCCTCAATTTTGTGGAACAGTCGGCACGTGGAATTATCAAATAACCAACCTCCATCGTCTCTCACTTTTTTATACTCACATATACCAAAGAGTTGCTTCCCGCCAAAGGAAGCGACTCTTTTTTTATTACAGAAGTAATTCCATTCCGTTTCCTTATAGGGAAAAACAGGCCGGCCGATTTAAAACAAACCGGGAATCCTTTATTTTTTCAAGCCTCCTAAAAATATATAAGTTCCGACTTTATTTCTGCCGTCCCTCCTTTTTTCTTTTTTACGCTGAACCACGAGACTCACAATCGGGCCCACAAGCCGGAATCGACCTCGGAGCGACATATTCAATCCTTACGCTTAATTTGTAAACAAACATTCGGCACGTCAAAAAAATATCGTACATTTGTACACCGTAAAAAAGAAGAAAAAGCACACTAAAGCACATTGAAATGATTTACAGAATAAAATTCATATCCGACGAGACTGACGGATTTGTCAGAGAAATTGAAATTGACAGTGAAGCCACTTTTCTGGACCTGAATAAAGCCATACTGGACTCATGCAATTATCCGGACGACCAGATGACGTCGTTTTACATTTGTGATGAAGAGTGGGAACGCAAACAGCAAATCACCCGCGAAGACATGGGTTCGGAAGCCAGCGACGTTGACATTTACACCATGGACAAAGTGAAGCTCAGCGAGTTTATTGAAGATGAGGAACAGAAGCTGGAATTTGTGTTTGACCCCTTCAACGAACGCGTGTTCTATCTGGACGTCAAGGAGTTCATACCCGGAAAGAATCTGGATAATGCCGTCGTAGTCCGCTCCGCAGGACAAGCCCCCGTACAAATTGCCAGCATTGAAGATACCGACATGCCGGCAAACACGAAAAAAGGTAATATTGACGATTTTGAGAACGAAGACTTTTATGGTAGCGACGACTTCGAAAACGATGAATTCGACCCTGAAGGCTACGAAATCAGCGAAGGAAATCCTTACCAGTAAAAAATATTGATGAAAACACTCATCGTTATTCAAGGCCCCACGGCTGTCGGCAAGACTGAGCTCAGCCTCGGTCTTGCCGAAATGCTGGGCAGCCCCATCATCAATGCCGACTCCCGCCAAATTTATCGCGAAATTCCTATCGGCACCGCTGCACCGACGGCACAGGAGCAGGCCCGCGTACGCCACTATTTTGTAGGCACCCTCTCCGTTGAACAATACTGGAGTGCCGCCAAGTATGAACAGGAAGTACTGGCTCTCTGTCAGGAATTGTTCAGCAACCACGACACACTCGTTCTTTCAGGCGGCTCAATGCTCTACATTGATGCCGTGTGCAACGGTATTGACGACATCCCCACCGTTGATGAAGAGACGCGCAGCTTTCTGAAAGCCCGTCTTGAGCGCGAAGGTCTCGAACCGCTCTGC
>FR903599.1:17864-31944 GCA_000438115.1 Prevotella sp. CAG:617
CTCGAACCGCTCTGCCGGGAGCTGAAGCTGCTCGACCCCGAATACTACCACATCTGCGATCTGCGAAACAGCAAGCGCGTGGTACATGCGCTCGAAATCTGCTACATGAGCGGAAAGACCTACACCTCTTTCCGAAAGCAGCAACCCAAGCCGCGCCCTTTCAGCATACTGCGTTTGGGACTTCAGCGCGAACGGCAGTCACTTTACGAGCGGATAAACCGCCGCGTTGACCAGATGATGGACGAGGGGCTGCTTGACGAAGCACAAAAACTAATTCCGCTACAACACCTGAACTCGCTCAACACCGTTGGCTACAAAGAACTATTCAAATACTTTTCAGGCGAATGGAGCCTTGATTTTGCCATTGAAAAAATCAAGCAAAACACCCGCATATATTCCCGCAAACAAATGACGTGGATGCGCCGTAACAGCGACATACACTGGTTTATGCCGGAAGACGAAGCTGAAATAAGAAAATTTATCACTTCTAATCTGTCTGCAAAAGCGTAAATTACTACTTTTGCACCACACATACAGTTCGAAAAATTATATGAGCAAAAACAAAAACGGTTTTGTTGCAAAACTTATTGCAGCCTGCAGATTTATCAAAAACAAACTTGCTGCCGTATGGCATTGGTATAAATCATGCTTTATAGGCCAGCCGTGGTACAAGAAACTGATTGCCACCGTCCTGTCGTTCCTGGCCTTCGTTATTTTCTACATTTTTGCAGTCAGCGTCAACCTTTTCTGGCTGTTCGGACGCTCTCCGTCCATCCACTCCATCATGAATCCCAAAACGGCAGCTGCCTCTGAAGTATACAGTGCCGATGGCGTACTGATTGGAAAATACTTTAACGAAAACCGCCAACCGGTCCCCTACGACTCCATCAGTCCCATGTTTTTCAAGACGCTCATCTCCACAGAAGACGAACGTTTCTATCAGCATCACGGCATTGACTACCGCGGCATTTTTGCAGCACTAAAGGATGCTACCCACGGCCATGCCCGCGGTGCCTCGACCATCACACAACAGCTGGTCAAAAACATGTTCCGCGTGCGAACGGAATATTCAACCGGCCTGTTGGGCTACATTCCCGGTGTCAAGATTCTTGTAATGAAAAGCAAGGAAATGATATTGGCAACAGCCTTGGAAATGTTCTACGACAAGAAGGAAATCCTGACCATGTATGCCAATACCGTCGACTTCGGGTCAAATGCCTACGGAATCAAAACCGCAGCACGCACCTATTTCAACACCACGCCCAAAGAGCTAAAAGTTGAACAGTCGGCCGTTTTGGTAGGACTGCTCAAGGCTACTTCAGCCTACAATCCCAAGATCAATCCCAAAAACAGCAAGCGCCGCCGTGACGTAGTGCTCAATAATCTCTATACCCACAAACACATCACGAAAGCCGAATGCGACTCGCTGCAACAACTTCCCATTGACCTTGATTTTAAAGTTGAAAACGTATATGACGGAATTGCTCCATACTTCCGTCAGGCCGTGGTCAATGAACTTAAAGAGAAACTTCCCGAAGTCGATCCCTATTCCGATGGTCTGAAAATCTATACCACACTGGATACGCGCATGCAAAAAGCAGCAGAGCAAGCCGTCAACAAACAGATGAAGATCGTTCAGCGCAACTTCAAGAACCATTGGGGAAAGCGCGAACCTTGGGTAGATGAAAACGGCAACGTAATCCCTAACTTCATCGAAAAACTGGCTACAAACTCTGACACTTACAAAAAACTGGCCAACCGTTTTGTAGATTCGCCCGACTCCGTAGACTACTACATGAACCTGCCTCATCCCGTTACGGTATTTGACTACGACGGCCCCAAGGAAATGGTTATGTCGTCCATGGACTCCATCCGCTATATGGTAAAATTCATGCACACGGGCTTTGTGGCCATGGAACCACAAAACGGAGAGGTAAAAGCATGGGTTGGTGATATTGATTTCAAAAGCTGGAAATACGACAAAGTCACGGCCATGCGCCAGCCGGGTTCAACCTTCAAACTCTTTGTTTACGCTGCAGCAATGAATCAGGGACTTACCCCCTGCGACCGCCGACGCGACAGCTACATCCGCATGAATGTGTACGACCCCGTCAAACACGAAACTACCGTATGGCAACCCTCGAACGCCAACGGCCGTTTCTCAGGCGACTCCATTCCGCTGCGCGCGGCCTTTGCCCGCAGTATCAACACCATTGCCGTAAAATTAGGGCAGGAAGTAGGTATCAGCAATGTGATTCAGGTGGCTCAGTCCATGGGTATCAAATCTCCGCTTGACGACACTCCCTCTCTGGCATTGGGTTCAAGCGACGTTAACCTGCTAGAATTGGTCAACGCCTATGGCACTGTTGCTAACGATGGCGTTCACGTTGACCCCGTACTGGTAACAAAAGTTGTTGACAGAGACGGAAACACCATTTACGAAGCTTCCAACGAATCACGGCAGGCCATCCCCTACCGCACGGCCTTCTTCATGCAACAAATGCTTATGGCCGGAACTCACGACGGCGGCGGTACGTCACTTTCGCTGAACGGATACATCGGACAATTCAGCAGAGAGCTTGATTATGGTGGTAAAACCGGAACCTCAAATAATCATTCCGACGCCTGGTTTGTAGGTGTTACGCCTAATCTGGTCGGAGGTGCCTGGGTGGGTGGCGAATATCGCAGCATTCACTTCCGCACCGGCGCTTTAGGACAAGGAAGCCGTACAGCGCTCCCCATCTTCGGCTACTTTATGGAAGCCGTCATGAAGAATCCTCAACTGCGTCAGAAATACGGTCACCGCTTCGGACCGGCCAAAGAAGACATCAGCAGCGACTTATACAACTGTTCCTACTCCACTCCAAAAGTAGAAACCGACACAGCTGCCGTAGACTCAACGTCTGTTGTCGACTTCGAGAATTTGGATGAAGGACTGCTGCAGGAAGACGGTTCTGAAACCCCTAACGGTACACAACCGACCAATAACAATGAAGAAAGCGTTCCTGCCCAGGCGGGAAAACAAAAAGAAGTAACTTCACCCGACGAATCTACACCGCCCACACAGGAAAAGGCCAACAAAAAGCCCAAAAAGAGAAAAAGCGGCGGTACAGTGGAAGGTGCAGGCGGTCTGATTTAACCTTTCGTTATCCTGCGATACTTTAAAGTTAAGAAACAGTTCATATTCACGCGCCGGTATGCCAAGAGCCTCTGCCGACGCATTTTTTTCACCGTTCTCCTTTATGAAAAGTTACCCGATACATATTAAAAATATGGTATGCAGACGATGCATTATGGCCGTAGAACAAATACTGAGCGAACTCGGCATTAATCCGCAGCGCGTAGAATTGGGTACAGTCACACTATCGGCCCCTTTGTTGCCAGAACAACGGGAAGCATTGCTTAAAATCCTTGAAGAATACGGATTTGAACTGCTTGATGACAAACGCCAACAAATCATTGAGCAAATACGGACTGCCGTCATTGAATACGTTCACTACTACACGCCGCAAGCCGAAAAGCCGAAGCTATCCAGTTTTATTTGTGAGAAATGCCACTACGATTACAGCTTTCTGAGCAAATTGTTCTCCGAAGCCAATGGTGTCACCATTGAACGTTATTGCATAGCCCAGAAAATAGAGCGCATCAAGGAACTGCTCATTTACGACGAGCTGAGTATCAGTCAGATTGCCGACCTGATGAACTACTCCAGCGTGGCCCACCTGAGTGCCCAGTTCAAACATGCCACCGGCATGTCGCCTTCAGCATTCAAACAATTGAACCACCATCCTCTGCGTCCGCTGGACAAAATCCGATAAATCTTATCCATAATTATGTAAAAGACGTAAGGAGAAAGTAATGTACCTTTGCCTGCAAAGAAACATTCCCTTTACGTATGTCAACAATACAACAGATTTTTCCAGTTGTCGGCATGAGTTGCGCCGCCTGCGCCACCCGTGTCAACAAAACCCTGCAAAAGGTTGCAGGTGTTACCGAATCACAAGTCAACTACGCCTCGGCCATGGCTTACGTCACGTTTGATGCACAGTTGTGCTCAGCACAGGTGTTGCAACAGGCCGTACGGGACGCCGGTTATGACCTGCTGATAGAGACCGACCGGGAAAAAGCCATGACACAGGCCGACGAAATCCGTCGGCGCCAGTACGAAAAGCTAAAACAACGGGCCATACTGGCCATGGCTTTTGCTGTAATCATCATGATTGCCGGCCATTGGACCGACCGCTCGCTGACTGCAAGAATCCTGGTGTGCCTGCTTTCCACACCGGTTGTCTTCGGATTGGGCCGCGGTTTCTTTACCAATGCATGGAAGCAACTCCGTCAGCACACATCGAACATGGATACTCTGGTGGCCACCAGCACCTCGGTAGCCTACCTTTTCAGTCTTTTCAACCTGCTTTTCCCCGAATTCTGGCGGCAGCGCGGCATTGAGCCTCACCTCTACTTTGAATCGTCGGCCATGATTATTGCCTTTATCCTACTGGGGCGCCTGCTTGAAAACAAAGCCAAGCAACAAACCTCGACAGCCATACGCAAGCTCATGAACCTGCAGCCGCAAACCGTCACGCGCATCGGCGCTGAAGGCGACCAAATCATTTCCATCAATCAAGTGCAGGCCGACGACATTATCCGCGTTCGTCCGGGCGAACGAATAGCCGCCGACGGCATTGTAACTGAAGGAACCTCCTACGTAGACGAAAGCATGCTAAGTGGTGAATACATGCCCAAGAGCAAAACTTCGGGCTGCAGAGTCTACGCCGGAACCATCAACCAACAAGGCGCCTTTTGCTTCCGCGCCACCCAAACCGGCAAACAAACGATGCTTTCGCAAATCATCCGCATGGTACAGGAAGCCCAAGGCAGCAAGCCGCCCGTACAGCAGCTGGCCGACAAGGTGGCCGGCGTGTTTGTCCCCACCATCATCACCCTGTCCGTCATTACACTGCTGGGCTGGTGGATATGGGCGCCACAGGCCGGATTCACCCACGGCGTGGTAGCCATGATTACGGTACTCATCATAGCCTGCCCCTGCGCCTTGGGACTGGCAACTCCCACGGCCATCATGGTAGGAATTGGGAAAGGGGCTTCCAGCGGCATTCTGGTCAAACATGCCGAAAGCCTGGAAACGGCACGGAAAATAGACACCCTCGTATTCGACAAAACCGGTACGCTCACCAAGGGACAACCTGAAGTAACGGAACAAGTATGGACCGCATCGCCCTCATCAGCGGAACAGGCCCTGCTGTATGGAATGGAGAGCAGGTCCGAACATCCGCTGGCAGCCGCTCTTATCCAACACCTCAAGCCGCTCAACCTGCCCGACATGACGCCCGACCATTTCCGCTCAATTCCCGGACGCGGCATTACGGCTCAGTTTGACAATGGTACGTACTACGCCGGCAACGCGGCCCTGCTCCGTGAAAACGGTGTGACCGTTCCGGACACCATCTGGCAGCAAGCCGAAAAATGGAGCGTAAACGGAAAAACCGTCATCTACTTTGCTTCGTCACAACGGCTGTTGGCCGTATTTTCCATTGCCGACCCCATAAAACCCACCACACCGGCGGCACTCAAGCAACTGCAACAAATGGGGCTGGAAGCATGGATGCTGACCGGCGACCAACCGGAAACGGCTCATGCCATTGCCCGGGAAACGGGCATAAGCCACGTAAAAGCCGGACTCCTGCCCAAAGACAAAGCTGACTTTATTCGCCAGCTCCAGGCTGAAGGGCGTCGCGTGGCCATGATTGGCGACGGCATCAACGACAGCGCAGCCCTGGCCGCCGCCGACCTGAGCATTGCCATGGGTCACGGCAGCGACATTGCCATGGATACGGCCATGGTAACCATCCTGTCCTCCGACCTCGAAAAAATACCGGAACTCATCCGTCTTTCGCACCTCACGGTGCGCACAATCCGTCAAAACCTGTTTTGGGCCTTTTTCTACAACCTTGTCAGTGTGCCCATTGCGGCCGGCGTGCTCTACCCAGTCAACGGTTTCCTGCTCAATCCTGCCATAGGCGGTGCTGCCATGGCGCTCAGCAGTGTCAGCGTGGTAGCCAACAGCCTGCGTCTGAAACGCAAAAAAACGGGAAATGAAATGATGTCAACCTCAACCATAAAACAGACTCACATGAAAAAAGAATTCAATGTATCCGGCATGATGTGCATGCACTGCCGTGCCCACGTAGAAAAAGCACTTAACAAAATCGACGGCGTCAGTGCCACGGTTACGCTCGACCCGCCTGTGGCTACAGTCAGCTTCAGCCACGGCGAGCTACCCCTGGAGCAACTGCAGCAAATCGTCACCGAGGAAGCCGGTGAATACAAACTCACCCCTCGTGAATAACCTCACTCCGCAAGAACATGTTCCGGCGGCATTACTGCACCAAAAGCAGCGATGCCGCCGGAGTGTGTTCATGCGACATCCTTTGCACATGCCTTCCCCCGAAAAAGACAGACCAAAGCTTCCCCCCCCAAAAAAATTCTAAGAGCCGTTTTCATCTTCACGACATACCGGAAAACGGAATCGGACAAAACCTGTGGGAAAAAAGATGCCGGAAAGGAAAAACTACCTCCCGCATAAAAAAACTAAAGTCCCGGATTTTTTCATTAAGGTGCCGCCCCTGCATTCTGAACAAAAAAGAAGCATGCCGGACGAAGCTACAAGCGATGGTGGAAAACGTAGACCTTACGGTCGCTCACCTCGCGGTTTTCTACATTCACGATCTGCGACACATCCGTCACATCACACGTACTGCCGTCTGCCGACATCATCCTGATGCCTTCAGAAGTGACCGAATACATTTCCTTTTCCACCACCTTGCTTCCTACCAGATAAGCCGCATCCTCCCGACTGATATGCAGCCGGCGGGCCACTTCATGCTGCCAGTAAGTCTGCATTTCGGCAGCCTGCTGCTGATTATCTGCCATCTCGGCCTTAAACAGATTCCGGCTTACGAAATTACGGGCCAGCGTTGACAGCACCACGTCGTCGGCCTCAACCCAATTTTTCAGGGCGGCATACACGTCGGTATCGTCCAACATGGCATACTGATGCAGGCTCTGTCCGTCCTGACGGAAGCAATCGGCCGTTACGTGCTGATAAAGAAAATAACGCAGAGCCGGAGTGGCAAACAACTCCACGCCCTGTGCAGCCAGCCATTTGGCACGCCTGAAAGCGGCACGCAACACCTGCTCGGCCGCCAGGGCCGTTTTGTGCAAATACACCTGCCAGTACATCAGGCGGCGCGAGAGCAGATAGTTTTCAATGGTATAAAGCCCCTTCGACTCCACCACCAGATGATTATCCTTCAAGTTGAGCATACGTATGATGCGCTCCGTACCGATGTTGCCTTCACGCACACCGGTAAAAAAGGCGTCGCGGCTCAGGTAGTCAAGCCGGTCGGCGTCGAGCTGACTGCAAATCAGCTCGTGCAGAAAAGGTTTGGGATAATCGTCGGAAAAGATCTTGATGGCCAGACTCAGCTGCCCGTTCATTTCGCGGTTCATCTGCTGCATCATCATGAGTGAAATATCCTCGTGTGAAAGTTCCGGTACCAAAACGTTTTCCAATACATGCGAAAACGGACCGTGACCAATGTCATGCAGCAGAATGGCAGCCTCAGCCGCCTCTACTTCCGTATCAAACAGAAAGGCTCCCTTAAACTGCAGGTTGGCCAGCGCCTCATGCATCAGATGATAAGCCCCCAGCGAGTGCTGGAAACGCGTATGCTGCGCGCCGGGATATACCAGCCCCGAAAGCCCCAGCTGACGGATACCGCGCAACCGCTGGAAAAACGGATGGGCCACCACATCCGTAAGCAGACCGTAGGGCATGAAAATAAAGCCGTAAACGGGATCGCTGATACTTAGATTTTTAGGCATATAAACTCTCTGTACTGATGTGGGGTGCGCGTTATCTGACCGTCACGTGATAGCATCCCTGATGCACTTCGTACTTTACGTAACAGGCTCCCTGCTCGCGCAAGTCGCGCAACACTTCCGAAAGCACCCACTTGAGCGAATCATTGCGCACCTTGCGACGGGAAGGACCGTCGGGGTCTTCCACCGTCACATACCGGTTGTAACTGATGTCAAAAGTGGTGCCGTAGCGGTGGCAGCTCTGCGAGGAAGCATTCTGATTGAAATTACGCAGCTTGGCTACGTCCTCCTCCGTACGGAGCACCGAGGTTATTATGATTTTATGAAAAGGCAACCCCTTTGAAGCCAGCGAATCAATAAAGTTGCGGGCCACGTATTCAAGCAGATGGGCGGCCGACGGAATCAGATAAGGGATAGACTGATAAAGCGGCTGCACATGATAGAACGGATTATCGGCTATGTAAACCAGATGTTTTTTGTTGTGATTGGCTGCCGCACGGTTGGGCACGGGGGGCACGCCGAGACGCTCGGCCGTGGTCAGCTGCAAGTCATTCAGGTCGGGAAAAGTCTTCCCGAAGTCGGGCACACTGTAAATGCGATTCTTGACCGGTTTTCCGTGAGCATCGGTCAGCTTCAAGGCCTTTCGGGGCAGACTGAGCATTGAATCCATCCGAATACGCTGCACGTCAATGGAATCAAGCTCCCGCACCGTAATGGCAGGAGGATTCTTTTCCTCAACCGTAGCAAAATATTTGTTATACACCCATTTGGATATGGACAGCACCATCACCATGGCCACAAATCCATACAGAAAATATCTTTTGCCTATTCGCTTTTGCTTATTCAAATATTCCATGTTTATTCAACCAGACAGGTCCTCGCATAAATCCGAACAAGAGCGGCTCCCCCAACGGACCTTACCCTCATTTGGCAAACAAAAGTACACAAAATAGTTGACATGCGGAAACATACTTCCACGGAATTGGTGCTAAAAAATGCGAACCGTTTTTCATCCGAAACGCCCCTCCGCACCACGTGGCAAGCCAATTACGGAAAAGCACAAATCTCTTTTATATTTCTGCAAATAATGCCGAAATGTCACGAGTTCTGTGTATTTTTGCAGAAAAAACAAAGGATGATAGAGAAACACCTCATACTTGAGGATGCCGATCCCGTAATATTTTATGGAATCAACAATGCCAACCTACGGATGCTGAAGGCCCTTTGTCCCAAGTTGCGCATTGTGGCCCGTGACAACGTCATGAAAATCATCGGGTCGGAAGAAGACATTGCCGATTTCGAGGATTATGTGCACGCCCTGGAGCAGCACGTCGTACGCTATAATCAGCTGAACGAAGAGGACATACTCAACGTCATACGCCATAAGCACACGCTGCCCGGAACCGAAACATCCGAAGACGTTATCGTATACAGCACCACGGGGAAACCCATTACGGCACGCAGCGAAAACCAGCGCAAACTGGTAGAGGCCTTCAACCAGTCGGACCTGCTGTTTGCCATCGGTCCGGCAGGGTCGGGCAAAACCTACACCAGCATAGCCCTGGCCGTAAGATCCCTGAAAAATAAGGAAGTACGAAAAATCATTCTTAGCCGTCCTGCCGTAGAAGCCGGCGAGAAACTCGGTTTCCTGCCCGGCGACATGAAGGAAAAGATTGACCCTTATTTGCAGCCTCTCTACGATGCGCTGGAAGAAATGATTCCTCCTGCCAAACTGCAGGAATATATGAACACAAACATCATCCAGATTGCCCCGCTGGCTTTCATGCGCGGCCGCACACTGAACGATGCGGTGGTCATACTGGACGAAGCGCAAAACACGACTACGGCCCAAATCAAAATGTTTCTGACGCGCATGGGCAACAATACAAAAATGATTGTTACGGGCGACCGTACCCAAATTGACTTGCCGTCAACTCAGCGCAGCGGACTGGTTGAAGCCGTACGAATCCTACACAACGTGAAGGGCGTACGCATCATCGAAATGAACAAAAGTGACATTGTACGCCACAAACTGGTAGTCCGAATCGTTGAAGCCTACGAACGCGACGAAAAGAAACAACGCGAAGCCGCACTGCAAAGACAGGCCGAAAAGAATCCCACAGAAAAGACAAAAGCATAAAAACCATAAAAACATTTTAGTAATGAAAGCATTGACAAAAACCGATTTCCACTTTCCCGGACAGCAAAGTGTATATCACGGCAAAGTACGTGACGTATATCACATTGGCGACCGCCTGGTTATGGTAGCCACCGACCGTATTTCAGCTTTCGACGTCATTCTGCCCAAAGGCATTCCCTTTAAAGGACAGGTGCTTAACCAAATAGCAGCCAAATTTCTGGATGCCACACAGGATATTTGCCCCAACTGGAAACTGGCAACTCCCGACCCCATGGTAACCGTAGGCGTCATGTGTGAGGGTTTCCCACTTGAAATGATTGTACGCGGTTATCTATGCGGCAGCGCCTGGCGCGCTTACAAAAGCGGTGTACGCGAAATATGCGGCGTAAAACTGCCTGAAGGCATGCGCGAGAACGAGCGCTTCCCCGAGCCTATCATCACTCCGACCACCAAGGCCGAAATCGGCGAACACGACGCCGACATCTCCAAGGAAGAAATCCTGGCCCGCGGCCTGGCTACTCCGGAAGAATATGAGATTCTGGAAAAATATACCCTGGCCCTCTTTAAGAGAGGTACGGAAATTGCAGCCCAGCGCGGTCTGATTCTGGTGGATACGAAATATGAATTCGGCAAGCACGACGGAAAGATTTATCTGATGGACGAAATCCATACTCCCGATTCCAGCCGTTACTTCTACAGCGAAGGCTACGAAGAGCGCTTTGAAAAAGGCGAACCGCAGAAACAACTCTCCAAAGAATTTGTACGCGAATGGCTGATGGAGAACGGATTCCAGGGAAAAGAAGGCCAGCAGGTACCGGAAATGACCGACGAAATCGTAGAAAGCATCACAAACCGTTACGTTGAACTTTACGAACACATCACCGGCGAAACATTCAACAAAGCCGGCGCTGAGGACGTAGCAGCACGCATCGAGAAAAACGTAACTGAATATCTCCAGAAGTAATTCAGCATGACATCCGGCCGTCACACAACCACACGATGGCCGCAGCGTCAGCCCAATATACAGCCGACCCGCCCCAGGCGAGCCGGCTGTTTTCATAGGTACAAAAAAGTCATAATAATCATCTCAATACGCGGATTCCGTTTTCAAATAGCTTCATAACTGCAAAGAAAATCGTAACTTTGTACCACTTTTATAATTTCGAAAATACGATTCAGCAAAGATGAAAATAGAACAACAACTTACCGCAGCCGTAGCCTCTGCCATTAAGACACTCTACGGACAAGAAGCTGCTGAAAACCAGATCCAGCTGCAAAAGACAAAAAAGGAATTTGAAGGCCACCTGACGCTGGTCGTGTTTCCCCTGTTGCGCATTTCACGCAAAAAGCCGGAAGACACAGCCCGCGAAATTGGAGAATATCTGGCCGCAAACTCTCCGCTTATCGAAAAATACAATGCTGTCAACGGATTCCTGAACCTCACCATATCCTCAAGCAGCTGGATTGGGTTATTGCTCGACATTCATCACGATGCACAATACGGTATTGTAGCTCCTACAGAAGAGTCACCGCTGGTGATGATTGAATACTCCTCACCCAACACCAACAAGCCCCTCCATCTGGGTCACGTCAGAAACAACCTGCTGGGATGGGCTCTGGCAAATGTAATTGCTGCCAACGGAAACAAAGTGGTCAAGACCAATATCGTCAACGACCGCGGTATCCACATCTGCAAATCCATGTTGGCCTGGCTGAAATACGGAAACGGCGAAACGCCTGAAACCTCGGGAAAGAAAGGTGATCACCTGATTGGTGACTACTACGTGGCCTTTGACAAACACTACCGCGAACAGGTGGCCGAACTGACAGCCAAATTCCAGGCTGAGGGACTGGATGAGGA
The DNA here is from genome assembly GCA_000438115.1 of Prevotella sp. CAG:617. Taxonomy (GTDB): domain Bacteria; phylum Bacteroidota; class Bacteroidia; order Bacteroidales; family Bacteroidaceae; genus Alloprevotella. The sequence goes on from FR903599.1 coordinate 29,768, forward strand.
AACAGCCAAACAGCGTGCCGAACGCGAGGCTCCGCTGATTGTCGAGGCACACAAAATGCTGGTTAAATGGGAGCAGGGCGACCCCGAAGTACGTGGCCTGTGGAAAAGAATGAATGAATGGGTTTATGCCGGTTTCGACGAGACCTACAAGAATCTGGGCGTCAGCTTCGATAAGATATACTACGAAAGCGACACTTATCTGGAAGGAAAAAAAGTTGTACTGAAAGGATTGGAAAACAATCTGTTCTTCAAAAAAGAAGACGGCTCCGTTTGGGCTGACCTGACCAAGGACGGACTGGACGAAAAGCTTCTGCTCCGTGCCGACGGTACCAGTGTGTACATGACTCAGGACATCGGTACAGCCAAACTGCGTTTCCAGGACTACCCCATCAACAAAATGATTTATGTAGTCGGCAACGAACAGAACTACCATTTTCAGGTGCTCTCCATTCTGCTTGACCGTCTGGGCTTTGAATGGGGCAAGAGCCTCGTGCACTTCTCTTACGGTATGGTAGAACTCCCGAACGGAAAGATGAAGAGCCGCGAAGGCACCGTGGTTGATGCTGACGACCTGATAGCCGAAATGGTATCGCAGGCCCGCCAGACCAGCGACGAGATGGGCAAATTCACCGACATGAGCGAAGAGGAGAAAAACGAAATTGCCCGTATCGTCGGCATGGGTGCCCTGAAGTATTTCCTGCTCAAAGTGGATGCCCGCAAGAACATGTTGTTTAACCCGGCCGAAAGTATTGACTTCAATGGCAACACGGGTCCGTTCATCCAATATACCTACGCCCGAATCCGCAGCGTATTACGCAAAGCCGCCGAAGCAGGCGTTACAGTACCTGAAGAACTCCCGAACGACATTGAACTGAGTCTGAAAGAAGAAGAAATCGTACAGCATATCGCCGACTTTGCAGCTGTCGTAAAACAAGCTGGCACAGACTATAGCCCAAGCACCATTGCCAACTACTGTTACGATCTGGTAAAAGAATATAACCAGTTCTACCACGATTTCAGCATTCTGAAAGAAACCGACGAAAAGAAGAAGCTCTTCCGCCTCGTCCTCTCAGCTAACGTAGCCAAGGTTATTCGCCTGGGCATGGGACTGCTGGGTATCGAAATGCCGGAACGAATGTAAGCGAACTGTGGCTAAACAAACCAAATACTATGTAGTGTGGAAGGGCCGAAAGCCCGGCATCTACACCTCTTGGATGGAGTGCGAGCGACAAGTCAAAGGATTTGCCGCTGCGCGCTTCAAATCTTTTCCGACCGAGGCTGAAGCCCGTCAAGCCTTTGCGCAGGAACCTCCGCCTCTGCCCACCCGCAGGAAACAGCCTGCGGTACGCCCCAAGTCGGACATGCCCACCAATCCCCCCGACTATCGTCATGACACCGTACTCCCCCTCCCTCCTGAAGTCAAAGCCAAGGCTCTGGCTGTAGACGCAGCCTGCTCCGGCAATCCGGGAAAAATGGAATACCGCGGTGTCAATCTGGAAACGGGTGAGGAGGTCTTTCACTATGGTCCGATAAAAGGTACCAACAACATTGGTGAGTTTCTGGCTATCGTGCATGCCCTGGCCCTGCTCAAGCAGCAACAGCGTGACGACATGGTCATTTACAGCGACTCGCGCAACGCCCAACTGTGGGTAAAAGGAAAGAAATGCAAGACCAAGCTGGTGCGCAACAAAAGTACGGAAACCGTACACCAGCTTATTGAACGCGCCGAACGCTGGCTGCACGACAACTCCTACACCACTCATATACTGAAGTGGGATACCCAAGCATGGGGAGAAATTCCCGCCGACTTCGGACGAAAATAATTCTTTTTTACTTTACACCAATCCCCTCAGACACTATCATGAGAGAGTTTCTACGTACCATCAAACAATACATTCTGCCCTACAAAAAATACATGGTAGGCGCATTGGTATTCAACCTGCTTTCAGCCGTACTCAACGTTTTTTCCTTTATCTCGCTGATTCCCATGCTGCAACTGCTCTTTGGCATCGACAAGCATAAATACAGTTTCATGGCATGGAACACACCCGGTATCAGCATCAAAGACATTACGGTCAATAATCTCTATTACTACACCACCGAGTTGATGAGCCATTACGGCGCCTCTGTCACCCTGCTGCTCATCGGTCTTTTCCTCATTGTCACGACGCTCCTCA
>FR903599.1:31952-32829 GCA_000438115.1 Prevotella sp. CAG:617
ACGACGCTCCTCAAAACCAGTTGCTACTTTGCTTCGGTCGGAATTATGGTGCCTATCCGTACGGGAATCGTACGCGACTTTCGTCAGGCCATTTATCATAAAATCACCTCACTTCCCCTTTCATTTTTCTCCGAAGAACAAAAAGGCGACATCATTGCCCGCATGAGCGGCGACGTTGGCGAAGTTGAAAACTCCATAATGGGTTCACTGGACATGCTGGTCAAGAACCCCATCCTGCTGATCTGCTACTTCGGTGTGCTGATATACACCAGCTGGCAACTGACCTTATTTACCATCATCGTACTACCTCTGATGGGATGGATTATGGGTAAGATTGGCCGCAAGCTCAAACGCCAGTCACTGGAAGCTCAAGAGCGTCTGAGCGACATCATGTCGCAACTGGAGGAAACACTGGGCGGCATGCGAATCGTCAAGGCTTTTACCGCCGAAAAGAAAATGAACAACCGCTTCAACGAATGTACTGAAGCCTTCCGGAAAGCCACCAACCGCGTCAACATTCGTCAGGCATCAGCCCATCCGGTCAGTGAGTTTCTGGGCACATTCCTGATTGTACTGGTACTATGGTACGGCGGTACGCTGATTTTCTCTCACAGTTCCAACATCGACGCCCCGACTTTTATTTTCTACATGGTGATTCTTTACAGCATCATCCAGCCGCTGAAAGATTTTTCAAAGGCCTCCTACGCCATTCCCAAAGGCATGGCCTCCGTACAGCGCATCAACAAGATTCTGCACACAGAGAATCCGATTAAGTCGCCGGCCAACCCGGTACACCTGAAAGAACTGAAAAACCAGATTGAATTCCGCCACGTATCGTTCAGCTACGCCAACACCCCCGTGCTGCACGACATCAATC
>FR903599.1:32891-72283 GCA_000438115.1 Prevotella sp. CAG:617
GAGCGGTTCTGGCAAATCAACCCTGGTTGACCTGCTTCCCCGTTTCCACGACGTAGCAGGCGGCGAAATCCTCATTGACGGGGTCAACATCAAAGACCTCAATATTATGGACCTGCGCTCACTCATCGGCAATGTCAACCAGGAAGCAATCCTCTTTAACGACTCTTTCTATAACAACATTTCCTTTGGTGTGGAAAATGCCACTCCCGAACAGGTGGAGCAGGCAGCCCGCATCGCCAATGCCCACGACTTTATCATGCAGAGCGAAGAGGGATACAACACCAAGGTGGGCGACCGCGGATGCCGCCTCTCGGGCGGACAGCGCCAGCGCATCTCCATTGCACGTGCCATACTGAAGAATCCTGACATTCTGATTCTGGACGAAGCGACCTCGGCCCTCGACACCGAGAGCGAACGCCTCGTACAGGAAGCGCTGGAACGCCTGATGAAGACGCGCACCACCATCGCCATTGCCCACCGCCTGTCTACCATCAAAAACGCCGACGAAATCTGCGTACTCTACGAAGGGCGCATTGTAGAGCGCGGTACACACGAAAACCTGCTGGCGCAGGAAGGCTACTACAAACGGCTGCACGACATGCAGCAACTGTAAAGCAGACACCTGCCGACACCGTAAAAAATATACTGACATGCGTAAAAGATTCTACACCCTGTTCCGCATATTTATCACAGTTTTGCTGCTTTTCCTGGCGGCAAAACTGTTTTTTATTGCTTACCACCACACCTACCTGAAGTCTGGCTCGATAGCCGACGTGCCGGCCATTCTCTGGCACGGCCTGCCGCTCGATCTGGCCACCACCGGCTATCTCACAGCTATTCCCTGGCTGCTGCTGGCCGTCAGCGTATGGGCTCCTCACTGGCAAAAAATACTGCGCAAGTTCTATCTCATTTATGCCGCCGTCATAGCCGTCCTGCTGTCTGTCATTCTGGTGGCCGACACGTGCCTCTACAGCTTCTGGGAATTCAAGCTCGACGCTACGGTGTTCAACTACCTTGACTCGCCGCAGGGCGTCACACAAAGCGTCACGCCACTCTATCTGCTGACAGCCGCAGTCGTCATCATAGCCGTAGCCTTTGGCCTGTTTAAGGCGCTGCTATGGGCCTGGCCCAACACCGAACTCGGATACTGCCGCAAGCGCATCGGCACTACCGCCCTGCTCGTCGTGGCTGGCGGTATGCTCTTCCTGATGATTCGCGGAGGTGTGGGCCGCTCCACGGCCAACATCGGTATGGTCTACTACAGCGACCGCGCCTTCTGCAACCACGCGGCCGTCAATCCGGCCTTCAGTCTGTTTTACTCGGCTGGAAAGATGCAGGACTTCAGCGAACAGTGCAACTACTTTGACGAAACGCAGCGCGCCAGCCTGTTTGCCCACCTGGCCAAGCCGGCCGACACGCAGGTTCCGCAACTGCTCAACACCACGCGCCCCAACGTGATTATCATCCTGATGGAAGGATTCGGCGGCACGTTTGTAGGGCCGCTGGGCGCACGGGCCGACATTACGCCGCGCTTCAACCAGCTTTGCAGCGAGGGAATCTTCTTCACACAATGCTACGCCAACTCCTTCCGTACCGACCGCGGCACGGTGTCAGTACTGAGCGGTTATCCGGCCTTCCCGACAGCCAGCGTGATGAAGCTTCCGGAAAAGACGCGCCACCTGCCCGGCATTGCAGCCTCGCTGCAACAAGCCGGATATGACACGGAATTTCTGTATGGAGGCGACATCAACTTTACCAACATGAACAGCTACCTCATGTCCACCGGCTACCAGAAGACCTATGGCGACACCGACTTCCCACTCGAGCAGCGCCGCACACACGCATGGGGCGTAACCGACCGAATCACCTTCGGCCGGCTGTATGACATGATTCTTTCGCGCCGAAGCACGCAGCACCCCTGGCACATCGGCTTCCTCACGCTGGCCAGCCACGAGCCGTGGAAGGTGCCCTACCACCGTATTCCCAACGACGAAAAAGCCAACGCTATGGCTTATCTGGACGACTGTCTGGGCCAGTTGGTGGACAAGCTCAAGCGCACGCCCATGTGGAAAAATCTGCTCATCATCTGCCTGCCCGACCACGGCATTGTCTATCCGCAGGACATGAACGAGAACAACATTGCCATGAGCCACATTCCGATGCTGTGGATTGGCGGTGCCGTAAAGGCTCCGGCACAAATTAACACCATCTGCAACCAGAGCGACCTGGCCGCCACCCTGCTGGGACAGCTCCGCCTGCCGCACAACAACTACCGCTTCAGCCGCAACGTGCTGAGCAAAAGCTACACCTATCCCTTTGCCATGCACACCTGGGCGGGAGGATTCTGCTACGTGGATTCCACCGGTCACACCATTTTCGACCTGAGCAGCGAAAAAGTTACCGCCGAAAGCCCACAACCCTCATCCCTGCGACTCAACTACGGCAAGGCTTACCTGCAAACCTGCTACGACGATTTGGGCAACTTATAGCCCACACCAACCTCACAATATCCTACCAGTCCGCCCCCAACCTTGACGGGGCGGACTTTTTTTATTCTGAAGGCCTTTAACGCATCATGCGGCCCTTCCTTCGCCCTCACGGAGAAAAGCGCTGTAACACTAAAAAAACAGTAATGACGACGGTATCTTCCTTAACGCCCTGCACGCAACTTCACAATTTCCTCGCAACATCCCTCGCCCCAAAAAGGACTCCGAACCTAATGAAAACTACCCGGCACCTTGTCTGAAAAAGTCGGCACTTCATAGGGGAAAAAACGGAATGTATTTTTTTCCTCCGCCCCCACGCAAAGAATCCCAGTACATCTACATCCGGAATTTCCATAGCAAAAGGACACTTCCAAGAATCTCATTTCAAAAAGAAGAGAAGAAAATACACTTATTACCGCTAAATTTTATACTTTTAAGCACTGAAATGTATCATTCAAAATTTTTTGCCCATGAAGAAACACTACCTTACCCTTACGCGCCTGCTGATGGTTATGCTGATGGCAGTAGGCTTCAGCACTGCAGGACAAGCGGCAGAAAGCCGCGGAGACTCCATTTACAACACGGCCAGCACCGATTTGCAATCGGTCATTCGCGACATCAACAACCTTAGTTTACAATACCAGAACGTTACGTCCATACGCAATTTTCTGGACAAAATGGCCAGCCAGGGTACAGCAACCCTGAAAAACACCAACAGCAAATGGCAGATAAAAAAAGACTCGCTGCAGACCATGCTCAGCGACCTTTATGACAAACAGTTTGAGATACGTACCGAATATGAGAAAAAACTGAACCAACTATGGGCTGACAAGGACTACGAAGGCTACAAAAAAGCCCAGGCGGAATACGAACAACAGCTGAAAAACTACGAAAACAAAGAAAAAGAATTGCGCGACCAATATGACGAAGGCGTAAAAAAACTGGCCAATTTATTGGTTCAGGAAACAAAAATCCTGCAACAACAACTGGAACAGAGCACAGACGACATGGAGGCCGCCCTGCAAATATACAAGAAGTGCAACGAAGCCACCCTGCTGCTCGACGAAGCTTCCGATGCACAACGCCAGTCGGAGGCCGGAAAAGCGCTCAACGCAGCTATCAACGAATCGCGCAGTCTGATTAACGGTTCATATACCGAAGTCGGCATCATGGTAAAAATGCTGGAAAACCTGCTCGACTTTATCCTGAAGTTCAACCAAAGCATTACAGCCATATCAACCCCACAGCAATCAACCCGCATGGCTGACATTTATTCCATCAACGGCACCTTGCTGCTGCGCCATACGTCGGTAGAAAAAGCGGCCGGTCAACTGCCAGCCGGACTCTACATCATAAACGGTAAAAAGGTACTGATTCCCTAAAGGAAAATAATATAATCCATTCCTCTGAACAATATACAACCATTAAGCCCCGGCAGCCAGACCGACTGCCGGGGCTTTCTTTTTCAGGAAAAGAGTGGACACAGCGGGTTACATAACGCCCCCTGCAGTCTGTGGCTCACTGAAAAAATCAGGCATTACGGTCTGCTATTCCCCTCTCCCCCTCCAAAAAAACACTTATACCACAGGTTTTATGCACTTACGGGAGGTTCAACTACTGCTCACTGAACTTGCATGCGACCGACAGGACTATGCCTCGCCCTCGGTCTGGTCAACCGCAAATTCAATTGCACATCATCCGGCACAGAACGGGACGGCCGCAGACAGCATATTTCTCGCGACCACATGCCCCCGTTAAGCACACTCCGCTTTCATCACGCTGAAAAAAGGAGGCTTACGCTGGCACGAACCAAAACGCCCCTGGTCTTACGGCATATCATTACGCTCCGGACAAAAAACAAGTGCGGCCCACCTCATCAATGAAGCAGGCCACACCTTTCTATCTGTTTTTTATCGGTCTCTTCCGATTAATATACCGGGTTGGCGAGATACCAGTTAGCCTGGTCAAGCAACTTGTTGTAGAGCGAAGCATCGCCCAAGTCTGACGGATTCTCGTACGGAGAGGTCAAATCCAGACCGCGACGGGCAATCTTCCAGGCCATCCAGCGGGTACCGAAGTCAGAAGCATTCCATGCAGCTGGCATATCGGTCTGGTCGTATCCGCTCAGCAAGATATTGTTGTTGTTCTTGTGACGGGCAATACGCATCAGGTCATAATAACGATAACCCTCAAAAGCAGCTTCCAGAGCTAACTCGTCAACAATAATGTCCTCAACGGCATTAATCTCGACAGCTTTGGCTTTTGCCGGCTCATCCTCGGTAATTTCAGGCAGATTCTCGTCCTCCATAGTCTGACGAAACTTCTGGGCCATTTTCTTAACCATTGAGGCACTGGCCGGATTTACTCGGCTCTGCTCATCGGCAATCTTCTGAGCCACCATCTTCTGGTAGGTATACATGGTGTCGTTGTCGTCAAGTACGCTACCGCCACGGGCATGAATACCACCCGTTTGTGCCCACTTTTCGTCGCTGAAATCCAACCAGGGCACGTTCTGCGCACGACGCAACTCACCCGGAGTAGCATACATCTGATCAGCTATTGAATCAACGGCATATACACGCTTAAGAGCAGTGATTTCACCTGCATCGTTACGTACCGTATCAATACGGGTTGTCAACTTGGCCACATGATCCGGATTCAAACCATTACGCAGAATAGAGAATGCATATTCCGGATAACCGGCACGGTTAACAGCTTCAGCAAAGCGCAAGAATACGACAGACGTACGATACATCGGCAAAGCATAGTGGAAAGACTCATTCATACAGAACTTTTCGATGAAACGGTTTCGGGTCAGCGTATTGTTTGTAAAGATTCGATACTCTGAAGCCGATTGCTCGATTCGCGCATCGCCGCAGGTGTAATACAGATAACGGTCGGTAGCAGCCGGAGTCTTATAGTCACTACCCAGGTAAGTCTGCACCTTGTTCAGGGTTACGTATGAATTGGAAGGAGCCAACTGGCGATAGGTATTGTCAGCCGATGCCGTAATACTACCCGAGGTCTCATAGCTTTCAGAATCATCATCACCAACTGAAGTTGATGTTGACTGGCGGGAAGAGGTTGAGAAACCAAATATGTTCTGCACGCTGGTCAGCACTGTACCCAAAGAACTGTTGGCCGCCGACGGAATCTGGGTAATAATATCCTGATTTTCATATGAGTTAAAAGCATCACTGTATCCACTGTTTGCCGGCATAAAGGTTACATGAGGCGGATTATAACTTGCTGTATAAACAGCCCGTAGCGCACCCGGATCAAAGTCAGTCTTATTCTTCTCCAGATAATCATAATAATACTGGGCGGCTTTCTCAAAGTCTGACACATCCTTTCCGCGCAGCAGGTAAAGATCAGCCAATACTAACTGCGACGGGAACATGCAAGACTGTGAAGGAACCGAAACGGCACCCGTATTATACGTTCCGTAGCTGGGAAGACCCATTGACTGTTCAATAGTCACAGCCTTGGTAAGTTCCTTGCTGCTGCCTTCAAGCAGGTCAAGCAGATTGTCAACCGTAGCCCATCCCAAAGGAGGATTGGTTTCCCAACCGGTATTGGAGTTGGTTACAGGCTCCGTAATAAACGGAACACGGCCATAGTTCTGTACAAGCATCATGTAAGCCCAGGCACGCATCGTAACAACCTGTGCATACTCCTTCTGCATGTACTTCACATTATTTTTGGTCACAGCCGTATCCACATTGTGTAAATAGAGGTTACACTGGTTGATGACTTTGTAATAATCACCACGGTTTACCAACGCGCAGCTGCCATTACTGGGATTATTGAACATGGCTACGTTGTTGACAGAATCAGTAACATACTCCGTGGTAGTCACCAAATCGCCACGAGATTCTCCCAAAATTACCTGACGTTCTGCAATATTCTGCATACTCTTCATAATACCCAGATAAGAATATACAGTGTCAGTGCCAAACAGTCCGATGTTGGCTCGTCCTGACATGTCGGGAGACAACATGTCAGAACAAGACGTTGCAGAAAGTGTGAGCAGGCCTAAGCATAAGCCTATAATTGAATTCTTTTTCATGATTCGCATAGATTACAAGTTAATGGTTACGCCCAGGTTGAAGTTACGACTCTGCGGCAGATAACCGGCATCAATACCCTGGTACAGCACGCTGTTTCCGCAAGATACTTCAGGATCAACTCCCAAATATTTAGACACTGTGAATACGTTGTTGGCTTCGCCCCATACGGCAAGACCCTGCAGCCAAGAAGCAGAAACAGGAATACGGTAGCTCAAACGTACTTTCTTCAGTTTCAAATAAGAACCATCTTCAATCCAACGGTCGGAGAAGCGCTCATTGTTCACCCAACTTGAGCTGTTGGGATCAACGGTACGCGGAACATTGGTAATCTGTCCGGAATGTGTCCAGCGATTAACAACTGCAGTTGTCTGGTTCCAGGTAGAGTTGCCGCTCTCCAGCTGCATACGCTGATAGTTGAATACGTCATTACCCAAAGAATACTTGAACAATACGTCCAAAGTAAGGTTCTTCCAGGTCAAAGAAGTAAAGAAGTTACCATAGATATCGGGGTTAGGATCACCGATTTCAACCATATCAGCCTCTGAAATCCAACCGTCACCATTCTGGTCAATGAAATGAACATCACCAGCCTGGAAGTTGCGATAAGACTTGCTGGCATCTGCCAAACCGGTAGGATAACGCAGATAACCATACTTTCCGGCAGACTGTGCTTCCTCGTCGGTAGAGAACACACCGGCGGTCTTGTATCCGTAGAATACACCGGCTGACTTACCTACGGCAGTCAGAATATTGTTCTCGCCATAGATAGAAGAGGTGTAACCCTTGATAATGGTAGGATCACCAGTCTCCTTACCGGTTGCATCCAAAGCATAAAGCTTCATCTCAGTACCTTCGGGAAGGTCGGTAATGGTATTCTTATAGTGACCTACGCTGAATCCTGCCTGCCATACCCAGTCTTTCTTGTTCAAGAGAACTGCGTTAACAGAAACCTCAGCACCGATGTTCTTCAAAGCACCGTCGTTTGACCACATATCAGAGAAACCGGTGATATCGCTCACGGTCTTTTTGGTCAACAGATTGTCGGTTTTGCTACGATAAACTTCTACACCCATCATCAAACGGTTGTTCAGGAAATTAGCCTGAACGCTACCACTGATTCGGCGAGTAGTCTCCCACTGAATACGCGGGTTCTCGATATTTGACATAATCAAGCCCGTTGCATTCTGCAGGTAAGTAACATTTTTCAAGAAGCTTGTGCTGGCATAGCTGTCGATATCGTCATTACCGCTTTCAGTATATGAAACATTCAACTTCAAGTAGTTGATAGCATCAGTTGTGGTAAACCAAGGTTCAGCTGACATAACCCAGGCAGCCTGTACAGTGGGGAACAAGCCCCATTTTACTCCTGCCAACTTGATACCTTCCTTAGTCTCGCTACCGAAACGTGAAGATGTTTCCATCGTTACGCCGGCATTCAGGAAATAACGGTTCTTGTAGTTGTAGTCAGCCATCAGATAGTAAGCCAGGTTCTTCCAGTTCTCTGTCAGACCGGTACTTGACTTATACTGCAAACCACCACTGATGTTAGGCATCTTATCACTGGTATTGCCGTAACCCTTGATACTACTGATTGTGTAGGTGTAAGAAGAGAAACGGAAACCGCCAACTACGTTAAAGTTGTGACCGCCAAACTTCTGGTTCCAGTTGATGTTGAAATCATTGAACAATGTAGTTTCCTTGGCAAACTGTGAAGAAACAATACTCTGGATAGTTCCCAAACCTTCAACATAAATTTCAGGTACACCATTGTTAGGAACGTAATATTTCTCGTTCGTACGGTCGATGCTGTAACTGAAACGATCGCCAATCTTCCAATTGTCATTGATCTTATACTCAGGTGCTACATTGATCAAGAACTGAGTCTGTTCCTGATAGTTCTTGTTGTCACCTTCACCATTTTCCAGAATCCAGTACGGGTTGGGAAGTGCGCTTCCACCCAATGCTTCAGCAAACGTGAAAGGATTGGTGGCGTCAGTATAATTCTTACCTGACATGTCATTAGAAGGCTTCAGGATATTCTGACCATTCTCGTAAACAATATAATGGGCAGTGCGGCTGATTGACGGAGCCTGAATCAAGCCCAATACATTAGGAGCGGAAATATGACGACCGGTATAGTCACTTGCCCATCCGTTGTCATAAATGTTGTATGCCGTACGAACATAAGAGATGTCCAACGCCGTCTTCAGATTTGTAAAGAGGTTTATGTCCGTGTTGAAACGGATGTTCAGACGGTTGAAGTCATTCTGCTGTGCGGTGGCATCACCCTTGGTATATCCCAATGAAAGGTTGTACAAAGCAACATCATCACCACCCTGTACGTTTACGCGGTAGTTCTGCGTAAATGCTCCCTTATACAAATCCTTGCTCCAATCAGTATTATTATGATACAGATTGTAGAAGAAAGAATTTTTATCATCGTTCAGGAACGGAATACTTGTATAATCACCACGACCATTCTGCTCAAAGGTTGGCGTTGTACCGGCATACTCGGTTACGTAGTTACGATACTGTTCGCCGTTCATCATTTTAATGGTAGACGGAGTCATTTCGTAACCGCCATAGATACGCACGTTAATACGCGTAGCCTGGCTGGTACCGCGCTTTGTTTTGATAACCAATACGCCATTAGCGCCGCGGGCACCATAAAGAGAGGTTCCGTTTTTGATAACCTCGACATCATCAATATCTTCAGGGTCAATGATATTGAAGAGGCTGTTGACGAAACCGTCATGCAGAGTGCCGCGGTTATACTGCATATCCCAAATCACACCATCTACAACAACCAGTGGCTGTGAATTGGCATTAAGTGAATTAAGACCGTCGATAAACAAAGCCGAGCCCTGACCTATCATTCCACCACGAGTGATAGTACGGACAGAAGCGTTCAACTTGTTCTCAATATCGTTCTCTATTGTAACGGCACTGCTGTTACGAATTGAAGCACGATGTGCAATGGAAAGGTCGGTACCGTTGCGATAGGCATTATCAACCTTTACACTATAAAGATTGGCATTCTGGTTCTTGTCACCGTGTATGGCAATCTGCACACCGTTGTAATCCGGACAGAATACATACAAGGCACTCACAAACTCAGGTACCATAATCGTATAGCTACCATCTTCATCAGTCATTGCCGCATAACGCGGATCGGCTAAAGCCTGAACCTGCGCACCAGCCAAAGGTTCCTTGGTAGCGGCGTCATACACATAACCGGTAATTGCTTTCTTCACATAATTATCGGTAGGACGTGCAGCTGCTTTCTTTGCAGGGGCAGCCACTGCTGTTTCGGTTTCAGTGTCATCGGTTTCGTTCTGTGCAAACATCAAACTTGCACTTGAAAACATGACTACGCAAAGACCGGCCCGTAGCACTGCCTGCATTATCTTGTCATTCATAGAATTATACATAATATTTTTCATAAAACGGGTTCAATCATTAGTCTTTGGGGACAAACCGAATCTCATAAATATTCAAAGCCATATTATCAGCCTTACTGCCCTGTGAACGCTTGGCAGGAATCGTCAAACGCAAACGCACGAACGTACGGTTGTCACTTGAACTCCATTCCAAATCAGGGATGTCGGTATAGCAATACGGCACCTCCAGATCGCTGAACAACTTAAATGTTGACACGGTATCTGTACTATACGTAAGATTAGAACTGCTGGCAAAGGTTTCGCCTGCATCATCAATCAATGTAGCAGCAACCATATTTCCTTTAGTTTCACACTCTGAACCACTGTTGGTGTTGATGTTAATCTTACTGGGCAACATCGTCACGTATACATCATATTTTCCACTGAGCAAATCAAAGACCTTCAAGTCAATTGAAGCGGCACTGGTATTACGACGTACCACGCGCAAATATTGCTTGCCCAGATAAGCTGATGCTCCGGGAACAACCGTATCAGCCGCAATTTGATCTGTATTCAAGGTCAAAACGTTGTCCTGTATATTACCACCCAAGTTCATGTTGCTGTTAGCTGCATAATACAGACTGGCATCACTTCCTTCCATGGTGATTTTAGGCTGATAAGAACCGGCAATCGTATAATTGAACTGGTCAACTTTATATACATATCCGTTACTTGCCGTATCAGGTACAACACTTCCAAATATTGGATTCACACCACCCAAATTGGTATTGTATACAACCATGTCAGTGGTGGTCAGCAAAGAATCTGCCGTTGTCATCTGCTGAATAACTGCAGCATCATCCATATTATATACATCGTCGCCCAACTGGCCGGCACTGAAGTACATATTTGTCAGAATGGCAGCACGAGCACTTGCCTCGCTCAAACTGTCAGCATTCAAATCGGACTTGGTCTGAGTGAAAACTGCGTTTTCATCATCCCAACGGTACTTGTAACTGCTCTTGTATTTGTAAAGAGACTTTACCTTACTGATGGCATCATTCCAACCTGCATTGGTAGGCACTACCACCAAATATAAACTGTCTTCCGCAGAAATTGATGCGTTACTGCTGGTAAGAAGATCATTGGTCGTAGTATAGACGGAGTCAATATATTGGATATTTCCGTTTTCGTCCGTACCACCGGCTGTACTCATGTTCTCGTTAAACTCTTTTACATCCTGGCTGGCGATATAATCATAAACTTCTGAAAGTTCGGGTGTATTTTCAAACAGGTCTAAGATGTTGTAACGATAAGGAGAATAACCGTCAAGGACATGCAACATACCGTTCTTTGCAGGTAAAGAAGCTAAGGTCGCATCCAACTTAACACCATTAAAAGTTCCGGTTGAAGCATTATACTCAGCCACCTTACTATTATTCATGCGCACAGTCTGCTCACCAACGTTTGCCTCATAATTAAAATTGGCTACATGGTTCTTTACGAACTGATTAAGCACGGTATAATTACAATCTAACGCTTTTTCAGGATCTGAAGTCTTTAATTGCTCGGCCTGTTCCAGCAGAGCCTTATACTTTGCGGCATCATAAGTACCGTTTTTAGGTGCCCACACCGTATAACGCGTTTCGCCATCCAACAGACGATCGAAAGTAGTAGTCGTCTTACTGTCATTCTCATTGCTCATATTGACAGTCTTTTCAACTATCTCCTTAAAGTCGGACAGTTCCTGAGTAGATGCAATTGTCTGCCACAATGTGGAGTTTGATCCACTTCCCACTACGTCAAAGTGGTCGTCAGAGCAGGAATTAAATCCTGCCATGACGAATGCACCAAGCATTAAAGCCACTAATTTATTATTATTATTCATCGTTTTTCGAGATTTTTATTTTACCAAATGTCTTCCGGATCAACTCCATTGTAAATACTCTTCGGAACAATTTCGAAATAGTCAACAAAGAACTCTGACGTCGGGTCATTCAAACAGGTCTTAAAGCGTAAGTAATACTGTACGCCTGCTTTCATGTCGGCTGTTCCGATAATCTTTCTCATACAAGGTGTACTATAACCACTGATGTCATCACGAAGAGGTGAATCACCCTTACCATTACATACCGTTATGTAATAAGGAGCCTTCATCCATCCCTGGTTACGAATATTCTTGTCATTCTGAATAATATCGTTTTCATCCGTTGCATCAGCATCGGCCACCCATGAGATACTGTTACGGAACTCCTGAGTTGCACCTACACGCAAATCAACAGGCAGACCAGTCGGTTTCATATTATTATATTCGCCGAAATAAATCTGGGCCATACCACGGTTCGGGTTATTAGAAGTACCCATTCTGATTTCGTACGTACCATCAACAGGTACAGGGGGTAATTTCAGCGTAAAGTCGAACAGTCCGGCAAAAAGAAACTCATCACCCTGATAGTCACGCCAACCGGCAGATCCGGTATTAATCAGATAGGTAACATTTGTCTCTTCAGACTCATCGATGATGTTATCAAAGAATCCAACCGGGAATACCTCATAGTTGTATGTTCCCTTATACTTTTTGCCACGCAAATTGTTGGAGATAAGCTCCGGCAACATAGCAACCAAATCAATACGCAGACGATCGTTCAAGACTCTATTTTTCACATCCCAGTCATACATCAACAACTTGTCACCGGTACTAATGGGGAAATACATACCGTTGCTCGCATTGTTGTCGTATTCTCCATTGTCTGCAGAAATCAACAGACCAGGTACAACATTTCTAACTTCCTGATAATCGCCGTCACGCTCATCATTATACTCACTCTTACGATTCAAATAAATTTCATGCTCGCCACTGGGCACCTGAAGTGTCTTCAGCAGATAGCGATCCTGACCTGCAGTACAATAATAATCCCATACGTCTACTGAGAAATTCTGCAACTGCGGATTAACTGCATCACTACCCCAGCTATAACCATACTCATTATAGTGGCGCACCAAATCGTTATAAGCAAAACGTCCGGGCAAAAGGTGGTAAGCCACATAACGGTTAATTGCATTTGTAGCAGCCTTATAATTACCTTCTTCTGCAGTTCCATAAACGCTCTCAGCCTTAACCTTCAGTGCAGCAAGTATTTCTTTCTTCGTATCATCAGACAATTCTCCATCAGGAATGGTGATACCCAATGCACGAGCATAGACATCGTCAGTTTCGCTAAACAAAGTATATCCCAGATAACGACGCTGCGGAATAGCGAACTTCGTGTTTGGCTGTGAAGAAATTACCTGAGTCTCATACTCTTCATGGTCTGTCTCTTCATATTCGTGGTCATAATCGGTATTATCAATGGTGGTGTACCATCCAGTCAACTCCAGCAAATATGCCATTACTCGCATATTTCCAGCTTCTGCTACCAATTCAGACACAGAACTGGTTGAGGGAGAAATAACTGCATTAACCGTATGAATATAACCATTTGAAGTCTTGATATTCCAAGAAGTCAATTTTGAAGTACCATTAATGTAAATTCCCTTATCAGTTGTATCACGCTTTACTGTCAACTGACGGTCTGCCAAATTGGACAAAGGAAGTGAACCGTCTGTCTGGAAATTTGAATACGTATAAGCTGTAGACGTACCATTATCAATAATACAAGAATAAGCAATCTGCTTCATTTCATCATAAGAAAGATAATGTACATCAGTCGTATCCTTATGCAAAGTTTTTACGTACTCTGCCACAGCGGAATCATTCGGAAGGAAGCAGGTATAATTACCATACGCTGCCAACACACTTGATAAAGGAGATGCATCGGTTTTTTCTCCAAGTTTTACCTGTCTGAAGATGTAAGCCATTGAAGAATATTCCGGCACAGAATCTATATACTCAAAGATTGACTGCTCGGTTGCTGTGAACATGTTGGAAGTGTCCACTTCATCCTTACAGCTGTTCATTCCGAACAGAACACCCAATAAGAGCAAACTGCCCAAGCATCGGGTAACCAGTTTATTTATAGAAAACTTGTTGTTCATTTTAGCTGATTTTTAATTGTTTACCCATATAGGATTTTGTTCCAAATTCTCGTTAGCCTTCAATTCTTCTGAATAAACAGGATTATAGAAAGACATCATCTCAGCCAACTGAGCACTTACTGCCTTAGTTGCGCCCATCAGCTCGAGTGCACCCGACGTTGAATTATCAGCTTCGGCCATACGGACCAAATCGAACCAACGCTTTCCTTCGGCCACGAACTCACGCTGACGCTCAGCATACACGTAATTCAACATTGTTGCCTGATCTGGCACATTAGCATCTGACAGGTTATCGACATAATTGTCAGTCATCCACGCAATGTAGTTAGGATCAGTCGAAGTCTTGCTGGCTCCAGGATTGTTACGCTTAAACAACTCTACTACAAGTTTGAAGGCCTTACGCATGGTTGCCTTATCAGAGGCCTGGCGTACAAGAGCTTCAGCCTGAATCATCATCACATCAGAGAGGCGATAAATTATAAAGTTAGGATCGAGTTGAGAACGCATTGAATAATCAGCTCCCTCTGACATATCCGTATAATCCTGAAGTGAAACGTTATTAGCAATTCCCTTAGTCAATACATAGGTATTGCTCTCACCCTTTGTCATACGAACCGTTTCTGCCGCGCGGATATCGGTTTTTCCAAATCCGGTTGAAGGATTCAAACTACCAATAGAACCATACAAACCAGAAGCGACCTTCATCGTACTGATTGATGAGAATGCGTCAGACTTAATATAGTTTGTAATTGCGCTATTCGACTGATTCGTAGCATCGTACTGAAGCTCGAATATACTTTCTAGCGAATTCCTTGTACCAAAGATATAAGAATAGGGCATATCCAAATTACCATCACCGGTCGAATTTTGCTGATACAAAGGATAGTCGGAAACACGATCAACCTCACCGGTAATCGGATTCTTATTCTCCTTATTGTACTCCTCATTCATCAAATCGATGACTTTCTGAGAATAATCTACGGCAGCCTGCAAGTCAGCCTTCACGATAGAATCGGCTTTGGTTACCACATTGATTCCGTTAAAGAGTGAATCCTTGATGTAACCGGCGCTGGCCTTGTCTGTCGCATGTTTCAACATACAAGCTCTCCACAAGCGCATGTCAGCAAGCAAAGCATAAATTGCTTTTTCCGTGATGCGGCCCTTGTTGTATACAGAATTACCCAAATTGCGCTGAGGAGTATTCTTTACACCCTCCACATCATTAATCATGCTAGACAAGATGATTACGCCATCTGTTTGCGGCAACTGGCTTTCAGCACTCATTGCTTCCTCGTCAGTACTGATTGACTTAGTTACAAAAGGTACGTTACGATAAGCACGAACCAAATAGAAATAAGTCAAAGCTCGCATTGCCACAGCTTCGGATTTGTAAGCATTCCATACGCTGGATGTCAAACTTACATCCTTCTTAGAATCATACAATTCCTGTCCGTGCTCAATTACTTTATTACAATAATTGATTTCCGTATAAAACGGAGCCCAGTCAAACATGCTTTCAGTGGGACGCAAAATTCCAGCCTGCAAATTACTGATAGAGGTATTGCTGGCATCACTCAACGCAGCATTATCCGTGGCACGGAACTCGCCCCAATCGTATATGCGGCTTGTAATGTCGCTCTTCGCCATCTGATAATAGCAAGCCGCCAATCCACTCTCCAAATCATTTCTATCCTGCCAGAACTCCTGTTCGGTAATCTTATCTGTTGGATAGAGCGTAAGGAAGTCTTCGCAGGAAGTCAAACTCATCAGAGAAACGACTCCTGACATCAATATGATATTTCTTACAATTTTTTTCATTGTTTTTATCTATTAGAATCCAACATTCAAGCTAAGCGTAAATGAGCGCGAACGCGGAGTTTGTGCATCATCAATGGTAGGACCATAACCTGACTGAGAATGATCAGGGTCTGTACCACTATATTTAGACCAGAAAATCAAGTTGTTACCAGATGCAGAAATATTCAACTGACGAAGTCCGTACTTCTTCAAGAATTTTTCTGGAACGCGATAAGACAACTGTAAATATTGGAAACGGAGATAGTCACCTGAAGATACGTAACGGTCACTTGCCAAAGCGTTGTAAACATTACCATCAGCAGCTGCGCTGTTTAAAGCGCGCGGCATATCGGTTCTATCGCCATTTTTGCGCCAACGAGCATTTACTGAAGTAGCCTGATTACGGTTGTACATCATGTCCTCAGCCTTCATCAAAGCCATGTTCACGATCTTATTACCGATACGGAAGTTGAAGTTAGTCTTCAAGGTCCAACGGCCATACTTAAAGTCAAATCCGAAACCACCACTGATTTTCGGGTTAGAGCTACCCAAATATACAATATCCAATTCGTTAATCTGACCATCGTGGTTGATATCTTCATAGATTGCATCACCACCCTGGAATTCATAATTTACACCGCCATAGTTGAATATCATGTGACGGGGATTACCGTTGGCATCATAAATAATGTTACCGTTGGCGTCACGAGCTACCGGACAGGTATAATTATCACCTCTTGCCTCAGCTGCTGCTGCGGTATTAGTATAATCTGTGTTCTTACCATATCCGCTGTGATCGTAGTCGAAACGATAAACGCCCTTGTAACGGAATCCATAAATACCACCCAAAGCATTACCAATCTGAACACGACTCAGATAGTTCTCATTGGTATAGTTGAATTCTGCATTCATACTTGCCAACACGGTGGGATCCATCTCATTAATACGGTTGATATTCTGTGCGACGTTAGCACGAACAACCATTGAGAACTTACCTATTTTGCAAATATCATTGGTATTGAAGAACAACTCCCATCCCTTGTTTTCCATCTCACCGACATTCGCCCATGACAATGAAGAGAAACCGGTTGAAGAAGGAATCTTACGATTCTGCATTAACAAGTCGGTTGTTTTCTTATCATACACGTTGAAGTCAAACTGCAACATTTCTTCGAAGAAGTTCAAGTTTACACCAACGTTCCATGACTTTGATTTTTCCCAACGAATCATCTCCAAGCGAAGGTTGTCCGGAGCAATAGCACCCCAAAGGATGTTGTTTGAACCGTAGTTTCCTATTGAAGAATAATTGTTGTACATCAATCCTTCTGAACTCAGAGTGTTACCATTGACACCCCAACCTCCACGGATACCAAAAGTACTGATGACTTTACGCAACGGCTGGAAGAACGTTTCATCGCTCATGTTCCAACGTCCGGAAATACCTGGGAAATAACCCCATTTGTTTCCTTTACCGTAACGCGTACTTCCATCGGCACGGATCGTCAGGTCGACAATATACTTAGAACTGTAAGCATAGTGCAAAGATCCAATGTAGTTCATTGAGTGACCTTTTCCGGTAGAGGTCCACATATTGCGAACATATGCGTCAACTAATGCATCGGTACCGCCCACTACACCAGACTGTGAAAGATACTGACTGATGCTGTTGTTTGTATCCAACTCGAAACGGCCCAAAACCTGCAACTGATGCTTTTCGTTCTCGAAATGAGGACGGAACAACAAGGTATGTTTTGTACGGAAGTCAAAGGTCTTCTGCTCTGTATTACCAGCCATGTCGATACCTCCATCCACATACCATGAATTTGAAACCAAGGTTCCTGGATAGTAGTTATTGTTGGTCTTTGTAAATGCATTCAGATAAACCTCACCGGTATAATCCAACTGGGTTTCAGAAGCGTCCTTACCCAAGAACTTGTATTCAATTGAGAACTGTGGGTTGATGGTATAAGTAGACTCTTTTTCCCATGAAAGGTTAGCAATTGCCACGGGGTTACCGTTGCTTACCATATCACTCAAATACTTTGAGGAATAACCGTCACTAACATTACCATAGTCAGCTGCAGTCGGGAACATCTTGAAATATTCATCGGTTTCACGATAGTATCCTACGCCATCTGCTGTTGGTACATATTCATTACGATATACTGCCATATTAGGCATTGCCTGATAAGCACGTGCCAAGATGTCACCATAGTTCTTAACATTCTTCGTGTAGTTCATACGGAATGTTGTAGAGAACTTGATACGGTCTGACACATAGTAGTCCAATGCCAAAGATGTGGTAAAACGATCAAGTACCTGCTTAATAATGGTACCCGTTTCGTGGTCATAGCTTCCTGAAATACGGAACAAGGCTTTTTCACCACCACCACTCAATGTTACATTATAATTATGTGCCTGACCGAACTGAGTAACCTCGTCGATCCAATCAGTATTTTTATTAAAGTTTCCGTAATAAGCCGTACGGTCACGATTATAAGCCAACTCAACGATATCGGCAGCATAGTCACTCTGCTTGGGGTTGAAATATGCTTGCTTCAACATCATGGTATACTCATCACCGGAAAGCATGTCCATTCCTTCCGGCTGCCATGAGCCCGTAAACTTATATGAGAAATTCACGCGTGTCTTTCCACGAGAACCACGGCGCGTCTTGATTTCCAATACACCGTTAGCTCCTCGTGCTCCCCAAATAGCTGTTGCGGCAGCATCCTTCAACACGTTGATTTCACCGATATCTTCCGGATTGACCTGCAAAAGGGTTGCGAACTGCTCAGTATCATCCAAGTTGGTCAAATCAAGATCAGAATCATCATAGTCTTCCAAAATATAGCCATCAACTACAATCAGCGGTTCCTGACTACCATTAATAGAAGAGGTACCACGCAAACGCATACTTGTACCAGAACCCAGGTTACCAGAATTAGCGACGATGTCCAAACCTGCGATCTGTCCCTGCAAGGCTTCACCTGCTGTTTCAAAAGAAAGTCCGGCCATCTCGTCCATGTTCAGCGACTGTGATGCTACTGAAATTTCCTTTTTAGGGATTACCATGCCGTTGGAACGCACTGTACGCTGACCCGTTACTTTAACTTCCTGAATATCCGTATTACTACGCATATTTACGTTAAAGCGAGTAGTTGTGCCGATTTTCATGGTTTGTGTTGCGTAACCGATGTATGAAACTTTCAGACGGTTGTTCGGGTTCTTAATCGTCATTGAAAAGTTACCATTTACGTCAGTAGTAGTTGCAGATACAATACGGTTAGAACCGTCCAACTCAACTACGTTAGCCATAATTACCGGACCATCCGATTTATTCCAGACGTGTCCGGAAATACGCTTCTGTGCAAATGCTGCCGTACAGCAAAAGCACAATAGAAGAGTCGGTAGATACTTGGTCTTTTTCATAATATTATTTTATTATTTTCTTATTCTATATTTCTTTACAAAAGCCTTTGTAGCAGCGGCATCAGACCAATTTCGATTATAGCTACCGCCAAATGCTTTGTCGAAATTCAAAACACCATCTATCTGATGGATAACCGAATATGAACTGCTGCTTACGTATGTAGCACTAATGTAACGTGCATTCAATTCCATATCACGTGCAAAGATATTATGCACATTATTATTTACGTTTACACTTTGGCCAGAGGCGTCAGTCACCGTCATATGATCAGGAGTCTGCTTTACCGTAATAGGAATGTATGCATTGGTTTCATTGTCTACACAAGATGTTGAATACTCACCTGTATTGGTTACTTTATCAACAAAAACCGAATTATCCTGGAAGTGATACTTCAAGAAATTGGCAATGTAAACGGCCATACCCTTAACTGCAAGACTGTCAGCTGATGACAAAGAGCCATCGGCGGCCTTATGTGCATCAATATATTCAGCGATTGTTTTCCATGTAGGAAGTCCAGCATTTACAGCAGCCTCAAGAGCGGCATTCGTCGGAATATATACCGTATAACGATAGTTGTTGAACATCTGTACGTTTGTACGTGAACCAGCTCCACCATAATTGTCGTCCGTCTGGAAAATAGAATAGAACTTCAACTGATTTTGGCGATCGGTTTCAGAACCCTTCGGATCAATTAATCCAGCAGCATTCAGTACATCCTGTCCATATTCATCGAATTCCGTTTTTGCCAATTCCCAGAATTTGCTGAAATCAGAACTATAAGAATCATCCTGAATTACATCAGCTACAGTCTGAAGTGTTGGCTCCATAGGACTATCTATAAAATAGGTGTATCCGTTACCATAGGTATTCTTCGTAGCTGTTTTATCATAGCCTTCGAATACGGAACTCTTCATTTCATCAGCTGTTCCCGTCAGATTCAGCACGCGATTACGCCAAAGTTGGAAACCGCCCTGCACTACCATTCCGGAACCCAAACGATTAGGATCATTACCTAATTCTTTTACATATACAGGTGCTCCAGAACGTGAAAGATAATACTTAGGTCCGTTGTATACACCTTTGTCACCGTTATTCTGATCATGCACAATCAGGTGCTGATTAACCATTTCAATCAAAATATTCTTTTCGGCTGCAGCATCGGCAGTTCCGTATGCCTGACTCAAGGCTGAAGGACGGTGACCATCCTGAGAGCGCAATGAACCCTTACCAGTATTGAAATTATAGGTATAAGCTTTAGTCTGCACAGGAATTACACTTGTTGACGTATTGTCATAGATAAATTCCCAGCAACGACGGTTAGCAGCAGCAGCATAAGTTGCAGGATCCACATAAGAACCACTGGCCAAACTTCCGTCAGTCGGAACGAACAGCGTGAACTGACTCTGCATTGCCTTCATATATGTGCTGAAATACTGCTGCAACGGTGCGCTTGAATAAGAAGAACCCTGGATAAAGCCGTCGTCAGCCGTAATTACAGAGCTGAAAACGTGCGTACTGTCACTAATAATGACCGGTCCGGCTACTGAAGCGTAAGACGCAGGCGTTACCACACCCTTTGTTACATAAATTACACCATTGCTTGCCAACAGACACTTTTCAATAAATGACTTATAACTATTGACATCAGAAATAACGCTACCGTCGTCCAACTTCAAATTCTCGAACATACGGTCACGAGCATCATTCATAATAGTCAAATATTTGCTCGGAACAGAAGCATTGAATGAGGACTTCATCAAGTTATTGATCAACTCCTTGATTATGGTCAAAGGAATCTGGTCAATTTTTTTAATTACCGAAGCGGCATCTGTACCACTCATTCCCGGTGCATAACGATTTATAAAATCTACACCACCACCCTCATTAAAATATTTCAGCATTGCGTCGTCGTTAGGAACGAACATTGCCGCCATATCTTGCTGAGAATTTACACTCGGGCCATTGTAGCTTGTCCAAGCGGGATCGAACGAAAGCAAGTCAGAAGATACTTTACCGCTGGTCGGGTTGGTATCAAAAATATTTCCTCCGACAGAGCGCTCTGAATAATATCTCTTCTGGAAAACAGAGTCAACCTGTTCCTCTTCCGTATGCAGAGCGTTAAACTGCTGAGTCAAACTTGCATTGTAAACCGGTGTACTGAAGCGGTCCAGGATATGGCTAAATATCTGCGTATTGCTGTTCGTACGAAGAACCTCAGCCATATTTTGCGGAGCAACCATTACTTTTTCCAACTGGTTGTAGTAACCATTCATACAAGCCACATCCTGCTTGTCAGCCTTGATTGCCACACCGTTTATATAGCTGGCTTCACCAACGGCTGCCGCATCTGTACCTGCAGATTGCTTACCCAAGATGAAATTAACATCATCATCGGTAATACTGTTCTCTGCCATCTGGCCACGCATGAAATGGCTCATCATAGGAGCAGCATCGCCCAAAGCCAAATACATACCCGGGCGCAAAGCGCTGGCAGGCGTATTATATTTATTCCATTCCGTTTCTACCAGATTTCCGTTGTCATCTCTTTGCTCATTGTAGCTGCGTGGCAACTGATCTGCTGAAAAATAAGAAACAGAATCGGTCAGCGCTGCAGAAGTAGGCTGACGCAAGCACTGATTCTTAGTAATACCAGAAGTACCTCCCAAGTTGGACATCATTTCCAACAGGTAGGCATTTTCAAGCATACCAGAATTCAACAACATTTTTTTCTGCGATACGGTCAAATCCTCATACTTACTTACTCCAAAGACGTTGTTGCCGTCTTTAAAGAATTCATTGTATGCATCGTCGTCGGCCACGAACATTGTACGGCTACCAGTTTTAGCCAATACTTCCTGTAAGCCCAAGTCGTCGATCATACGTGTAACGTAATTAAATTTTTGCGTACTCTTCAACTCGTCATACAGGCTATTCCCCATCACTCCCGTAGAGCTGGAAACATCCAAGTCATCCGAGCAAGAATACGTAATACCGCAAGTAGACAGCAGCAAGGCTGCGCCGAGCAGTGATTTACTCATTCTGCATAAACGGTTTTCCATACATTAAATCATTTATTATGTTTATTTTTATTTTGTTTTTGCAAAAGCACGTGTGCGCATAAAATTAATCCTTTTTGAGAATGCAAGCTGTTAATTTGTCAACTATTATTCCTTATTATCACCTTTTTAATATTTTTTAAATTTTAAATCATTAAACTTTTTTCTCACACCTGTTGCCTGTCCTTTCGCCCGACGACGATAAGAAAAACAACAAAAAGACGCAGAACCGTCATACACAGATTCGCATATACGCCGGTTCGTCATCCATCATACAATCTTCCTTGCCATGTTTGAAGCGAGAGCATTCTTTTCTTCAATAATTCTACAAATTCAAAATTTTTCAGTTTCCAATCAGGAGCCAGCAACAATTCAGGCGGAGTCTGCGATGTAAAACGCTCTACGACGAGCGTAGGCCGCAAAATCTCCAAATACTCAACCAGCAACTCCACATACTCATCAGGACTGAACAAATGAAACGCAGCAGGATTTTCCATATATTCCGCCGCCATCTTCGTCCCCTTTACGATTTGCAACTGATGCAACTTCAGCAGGTCGACAGGAAGCGCCGAAACCCAACGCGCCTGCGCCATCCAATCGTCATGCATCTCTCCTGGAAGTCCCAATATAAAATGCACTCCTACCTGTACATGCCGACTTGACGTCCGCATAATAGCCTCGGCAGCGCAATCTACATCATGCCCACGATTTATATGACGCAGAGTATCATTGTTCACGCTCTCTACCCCATATTCAATGCATACATACTTTGTTCGGGCCAAATCTTCAAAATAATCCAACAACACATCCGGCACATAATCGGGCCGTGTCCCGATTACGAGTCCTTCCACATCATCAACCGACAAGGCCTCCTCGTATTTTTGAATCAAATCATCCACATTGCCATACGTATTACTGTAAGACTGAAAATAGGCCAAATACTTCATTGTTGGATATTTTTTTGAAAAGAAAAGTTTTCCTTCCTCCAACTGCAGTCTGACACTCTTACGTTCCTGGCAATAAAGCGGACTAAACGTTTGGTTATTGCAATAGGTACATCCTCCATAACCTACCGTACCGTCTCGATTAGGACAAGTGCATCCGGCATTCACCGAGATCTTCTGTACCTTTGTATCGAAGAAATGCTGCATATAATCAGCGTAACCAAGATAATATGCCTTGCTCAACCCTTTCATAGTATTTGATTCAACATACTATTCATCCAAAAGTCATCCTCCCTTCAATCAACGTTCATACTTTGCTTCACCTTCCAGACAAGAAACTTTCTGGAACAAAGCATGCGACAAATTAACATCCGGGTCACCATAGGATTTGTTACTTTTTCGTTACAAAAATAATAACTAATTTCGAAACCTACCATATTTTGCAGAGATTTATTTTGTTTTTTTTGTAATCTTGGACTCTCAAAAAACGCACTAAAAAAATCCTATATATAATAATGTGTACAATTAAAGACAGCTCAGCAAACGGACAAAGTAGTAAAAACATACAAAATCATTACATTTATTATACAGTGCTCATGTTTTTTGACGAAGATTATTTCTTATTTCAATTTATTTCCTTATTTTTGCGACATGTATCACTCAAAAAAACTAAAGCCTATCGAAACACATTACGCCTAACCAACGAATTACAGAGTAATGAAAAAATACGATACGTTCACTGATGAAATGTTGGTGAACAAATTTGCCGAAGGAGACAACTGGGCATTTGACAGTTTGCTGGAGCGATACAAACAAAAGCTTTACAGCTATATTTTGTATTATGTAAAGAATGAAGATATAGCTGACGACCTTTTTCAAGAAACTTTTGTAAAGGCCATTATAACCATCAAGCAAGGCAAATATACTGAAAACGGAAAATTTTCGGGGTGGCTCATGCGCATTGCGCACAATTTGATTGTTGATTTGTTCCGCAACGAAAAAAATGAGCAATCACTTTCGTCACAACTGACTGAATTTGCCATATTCAATCATTTGTCCTACGCTGACAGCAGCATCGAAACGCAAATCATACAGGAACAAGATATCGAAGACGTCAAACATCTGGTGGAATTTTTGCCGGAAAACCAGCGTGAAGTGATTTACATGCGTTTTTATGCCGACTTAAGCTTCAAAGAAATTGCTCAGGCTACAGGAGTAAGCATCAATACGGCCTTGGGGCGCATGCGGTATGCCTTACTGAATCTGCGCAAGTTGGCCAATGATTACCACATTTTTATCCATTAACAGACTTTTTTCCTTTTTTTAGGAGGCATGCCATACTAAAGTGTACAGACGATACGTTTTAAGGACAGTAAAACTTCTAAACTTTACAGCCTATGAAGCATACTACCCTCTCGTCTCAAACGCCTCGACAAGAAACACTTGCCTTTTTAAAAGACTTTGCACGTGTTTACCAACCTCAACAGAACGCGGCCATGATGGCCATGCTGTTAAAAAAGAAAAGGAACAATTTTTGCTAAACTCCGACCTTTTTTAAAAAAAGTCGGATTCTTATCGGTCCGGTTGCTACACAGCATTCCGGACCTTATTTTCCAATCATGCTTTTATGAAAAAAATTACCACACTGGCATCCTTTATGGCAGGGTGCATCTTGCACACTTTGGCCCAAACGTCAACGGATATTCAACTGAAATTCAACCAAATTATCTGTGCTCAGGATACACTTTCGCACACGTATTATTGCTCCGTCGCCCCAGAGTCAACCCAGTTTATCGCTAAAGTAGACTATAATCAGGAAGACTCCCTGTTCATTGAAAACACCTACTGTGCACCAGGATCGTCCTTCAACTTTGCAGCCGTCAACAGCAAGAAACAGTATAGCCTGCGCACATATAACTCAAAGACCTCTTCTTATCAGCAACATAACCTTATCTTTACCACCCTTCCGCTAATTTGTCTGGATACTCACGGTTCTGACATCATCAAGGATGAGCGTACGCCATGCCAATTTACCATTTATGACCCGCTTTGCCGCCTTCCGGAACAACTTCCCGTGTTCAACCACCTCTCTGGAATCAAAGTAAGGGGAGCGTCGGCCAGTACGTATCCTAAAAAAGCTTATTCCGTTGAATTACAGGACGAATCAGGAGAGGAAACTGACGCTTCTCTGCTTAACTTGCGTGAAGATGGCGACTGGATTCTTGATGCCATGTATATAGACCACGCCCGTATGCGCAACCGTTTGTGTACCGACATCTGGAATTCATTCAACAGTGTTCCGCACAAAGAGAAAGAACCCGAAGCCATTAACGGAACCCGCGGATATTTTGTCGAAGTTATCCTGAACCAGAAATACAACGGGCTTTACTGCTTTACTGAAAAAGTTGACCGCAAACAACTCAAGCTGAAAAAATACGACGACAATTATCGGGGGCTTTCCTATAAAGCCAATACCTGGAACACTCTGCTTGGTGACGGCCAATATGATGCAGACGCACCTCAAAACGGGTTAGAATGGAACGGCTACGAGTCCGAATATCCGGGCGAGGAGAATATGGCCGGATGGGAATATCTTAAAGACTTTCTGGAATTTTGCTCTCCGCGATATACGAGCAACAGTTCATTTGCCGAAAACATCACACGACATGTTGACCTCGAAAATATCATTGACTATACGCTGTTTATCAATGCCGTATATGCTCTTGACAATGCCATCAAAAACATGTACCTA
The DNA here is from genome assembly GCA_000438115.1 of Prevotella sp. CAG:617. Classification (GTDB taxonomy): domain Bacteria; phylum Bacteroidota; class Bacteroidia; order Bacteroidales; family Bacteroidaceae; genus Alloprevotella. The sequence goes on from FR903599.1 coordinate 58,845, forward strand.
AGTGTTTACAACATACAGAAAGACTCCTGCTTTTTCATTACACCGTGGGATCTTGACGCCACCTTCGGACGCAGTTACGAAGGCAGTGTGGCCAACCTATATGCCTTTGACGAAGCCATACCCTTCAGCAATGTGTTGATTAGACGCCTTTACGAAAACAATGTGAAACAATTCCAGACTCGTCTGCAGGAACGCTGGAAGGAACTCCGCAGCAGCCATTTGTCGGTTGATTCGGTAACCCTGCGCATCAATCAGTATAAACAGCTTTTTGAGACTTCCGGTGCTTTTGAACGCGAAAAAGCCCTCTGGCCTGAAAAATGTTCTGATATCGATACTGAAACCGCATTCATGATCAACTGGTACGCCAAGAATTTCGACATCATGAACCATGTTATTCTGGGTGAACCATTGGGCATACAGTCAACCGAGTTGCAACCGTCTGTCATTCAGCAATATGGTCGAAATATCAAGATTCTCCTCGCAACAAGTTATACCATTTCCATTACAGACACAACCGGCCGACTGCTTCATCAGGAGCATCACACGGGACCGCTCACCCTTACATTGCCTGAACACAAAATCTATCTCATCCGATTACAGCAAGACAATCAACAGGCCGTTTATAAAATTGGGACATTCTAAATAGAGTACCTCACCTTAACACTGACATTCTTTTATTTCACCTAAAAAATCGGCGGGTGACTTTCCTTTTTTGGAAATCACCCGCCGATTTTGTTACACGCTTGTTTCCGCCTGATTATGCCGGCTGATGAATACTGCGCAATAAATCGTTCACGGTCTTCACGGGGCAGAAAGTGGCCAATGGCACTTCTACAAACACGGTGTTCCAGTCGCTCATGGCACCATTCCACAAGCCCGGCAATTCAAGTGCTTTCAGTTCCTTGCCGTCCTTGCTCTTGCTTGATATGAACCCGGCATTCTTATCCACAAAATCGGGCAGATTAAACTTGTTTCCCTTATAGTCCTTTGTGGCACATACCAAATCAACCGGATTAAAATGGGTTCCTTTCTCGAACAGGGCTTTCTTCTCCGGGTCGTTCATATCAATCTGTGAGCTTTCCAAGATCTGCAGCGAAATTGTTCCGTCGGGATTATACGCCAGGAACGGGCCGCCGCCGGGCTCACCCACATTGCGCACCATGCCGCACACGCGAAGCGGACGATTGAACTTACGGCGCAAATAAATGGCCAGTTCCGTATCTTCCAGGAATTTGGTTTCCGGATTCTTGCAAAACAGTTTTTTCTGCAAGAACTGAAGCATTTCGAGCAATTCGTCCATTGAATACTGCCCGCTGTCCAACTGTCGCATGTAAGCAAAAATCTGTTTCTGCAACTGAACGAGCTTGCCGGCCAGAATTTTCTTCCAGCGCACCATGATGTCTTTAGAATGATCCGGCATTACGTTGTCAATATTCTTGACAAAAATAACATCGGCATCCAGATCGTTCAGGTTTTCAATCAAAGCGCCATGACCTCCGGGCCGAAATACCAGACTGCCGTCTTCCGTGCGGAAAGGTTTGTTTTGCGGAGTTACAGCTACCGTATCGGTCGAAGGCTTTTGCTCCGAGAACGTAACCTCAAAATTGACGCCCATACTGTTGCCTAATTCCGGGGCTTTCTCGGCCACCAACTGTTCAAAGAGTTTTCTGTGTTCAGGCGACACCGTAAAATGCACACCTACGTGACCGGTATTTTCACGACCGTAATAGACTCCCTCAACGAGCTGTTCCTCAACCGGGGTGCGCGCATCCTTCGCATAACGGTGGAATTTCAACAGGCCCTTGGGCAACTGTCCGTAATGCAGTCCGTCGCGCAACAGCACATTGACTACGTCTTTATATTTTCCGGCAGCTACCAAAGCATCGGCGCCAGCCCCTTTTAGTTTGCAACATGCCTCATCCAAATCATCGAAAAAGGCAAAGTCGTGCAGATGTTCAAAAAATTGCTTTTCGAACTCTGTCTGCGGCACGTCCGACTCTCCATCGGCAAAAGCAAACAGATTTTTAAACATTCGGCTGGCAGCTCCTGAAGCCGGAACAAATTTCAGAATGGTATGACCCTCTTCCACATAATTTTGCCACTCCTGCTCCAATTCGGCCAGTTGCGCCTCATCGGGCCTTACTATACCTTTTTCAACTGAAGCGGCCGCACTGATTTTAAGATAAGGGAATCCGGTTTTAAAGTGATTAAGCTGCTCTTCAAAACTTGCCTCACTAATTCCTTTGAGCTTGAGTTGCTCTTTGTCTTTCGTGGTTATCATACGCAAAGATTTAAAAGATGAATATACGTATAGCAAACTTACAAAAAACTTTGATTGTATCACTGCCCGCAAGCTGTTTTTTATTAGCAGGGTACCAACTTTCCTGTTTCTGAACAAAATTCACGAAAAAACCTGTCCCCCTACCAATTCCAGTCGGCTATGTGCGGGTCTTTTACGTGAGGCGAAACGGCCAACGCAAAGACACTGACATGTGAGGGCTTAGTCATCAGCAATTCATCTGCCACTGCCCGCAACGTGGCTCCTGTGGTAATCACATCGTCGACAATCAGCACATGCTTTCCCGTTAGTTCTGCAGCATGATGCGTCAGGCTGAAAATATGCTTTACGTTTTGTTGTCTTTCCTCTATGGAAAGACTGGTTTGCGACGGATTATTCACATTACGCCGCATGCAGTTTGTCCGTACCGGGATGCCGCTTACATCCGACAAACCGCGGGCTATATACTCGCTTTGATTATATCCCCTCTTCCACCGTCGTTTCCAAAACAACGGAACCGGTATGATACAGTCTATACTGTCAAAAAATCCCACCGGGAGCAATTCCTCAGCAGCCTCTTTGGCCATGAGTCTTGCAACTTCCGGACGGCCATAATATTTAAAAGAAAAAACCGTCTGCGCATTCGGCGTATCGTGAACATAATAAAATTGGGCATGCGCCCGAGCTATGGGGTACACTCCTCTGAACAACAATTCAACCGGATTATCCGCACGTCCTTTCCAACAGGTTGGTGACAACTCCATCCGGCATGAAACGCAAAGCGGACGACAGTCACCTTCCTGTAACACCCTTCCACAACTGGCACATGTATCCGGCATGAACAATGCGGCCAGCGCTTCCATCACATATCGAAATCCGTGTCTACGCATTGCTTTATTTCGTCAAACGTATAGCCTCTTCCGGCTGCATAGCGCATCATTTTCACGGCTTGCTGATATTCGTCATCATCGGTCAGGCTACGGCGTTTCTGCTGCAACAGGTTTTTCAGATTGTCCATATACAACTCCTGGTCAATATTTTCCAGTGCCTCGTTTACTACACTACCCGTCAAATTCTTCATAGCCAGCGACTGACGTATTTTTTGGCGTCCCCACCGCTCAAACATCACCTTATCATGGACATAAGCCCTCACGTAACGGGCGTCATCCAGAAATTTTTCACTCTTCAGCCGTTCAATCACTTCGAGCTGCTGGGTGTTGTCCACCCCCCACTGCTTCAACTTTCGTGCAATGTCGTACGAGCAAAGTTCCTTGGCCACACAGGCGGAAGCTATTTTACTGTATGCCTGCTCCGCCGAATAAGGTTTCTTCATCTATTTGATTTTTACATTCAGAACCGTCTATCCTTTCGTAACACGCATCATGCGGTAATTGCCAAACTCATCCCGGCGTAAGGTCACGTCAAGAAAACCGGCATCGCGCATCAGCTGTTCCGTTTCGCGATACAAATACTGATTAATTTCCAAATACATCCGTCCGTCCCCGGCCAAATGCTGCTGCCCCAACACAGCCAAAGCGCGATAAAAGCGCAAAGGATCGTCATCCGGCACGAACAGGGCTTTATGAGGTTCAAAATTCAACACACGCTGCTGCATATCTGCCTGTTCCAGTTCACGCACATATGGTGGATTACTTACCAATACATTCCAAATCTGCCCTACTGCATGCTGCGGCTTACACATATCCTCCTGACGGAAACAGACATTCACTCCGTACCTTGCGGCATTGCGGCGCGCCACTTCAAGCGCGGCATCTGAAATATCCCAGGCTTCAACATCTGCCTGCAACAGGCCCGCAGCCAACGATATGGCAATAAAACCACTTCCCGTCCCTATATCCAATATCCGCCGCGAACTACTATTGTTTTCAATCGATTTTTCATCCGAAAGAATCCATTCTATCAGTTCGTGTGTTTCAGGCCGTGGTATCAGCACATCCGGAGTAACTTCCCATTGCCGTCCTCCAACCTCGGCGTACCCCAGCACATACTGAACTGGAAATCCTTCGCTCAACTGCTGCAGGTCTGCTGCCAACTGCAACCGCTGCAAATCGGTAAATTCAGGAAACACATCACATAAAGCCATTGCCGGCCGGACGCCATATTTAGCTTCCAACCACCATAACAAAACACTTCGTGCTTCACCTTTAGATTCATACACTGGCCGAACAGCCTCGCACATGACTGCGAAATTCAACGGCACCTGAAAATTCTGTTTTTTATCATTCATTGTCTTACAAAAATACGCAAAATGCCTGAGAATATAGTTTTTTGCATGTCGAAAAGCGTTTTCAGTTGCAGAATGCTTCGTCCAGAACTTTCTTTGTCTTATCTTTGTACCAATATAATTACCCTTAAACAAACACTTTTGAAATGAATATCAAACAAGTTATCTTACCCTCCGTTTTGCTGGCCGGATTATGCCTGCCTCTTAACGCCGAGGTACCGCCCTATTGGCAGGATCCGAAAGCCAACCGCGTCAACGTCATGCCGGCAAGAGCAGCATTCTTTGCTTTTGAAAACGCTTCATTGGCCAACCAGGGCAACAAAGCCTCATCCAATCGCTATCTTTCACTTGAAGGCAAATGGAAATTCCATTTTGCCAAGGACCACAACCTGCGTCCTGCCGACTTTTACAAAACCAACTTTGATGATTCCAAATGGGAAGATTTTCCCGTACCCGGTCTGTTTGAAATAAACGGACACGGCGACCGCATTTACAAAAACGTAGGCTACGCCTGGGCAACCCAATTCAGGAATAACCCACCCCTGGTAGAAGAAAAGAACAACTATACAGGCTCTTACCGAAAGACCGTAACCATTCCGGCAGAATGGAAAGGTGAAAAAATCTATCTGCATGTAGGTTCTGCTACCTCAAACCTTAGCGTATGGGTCAACGGAAAATTTGTCGGATACAGTGAAGACAGTAAAGTTGCAGCCGAATTTGACCTGACCAAATATCTGAAACCCGGTCAGGAAAATGTCATAGCCATGCAGGTTATGCGCTGGTGCGACGGTTCCTATCTGGAAGACCAGGACTTTTGGCGTTTTACCGGCATTGCTCGCGAAGTTTATCTGTACGCCCGTCCTACCACCCATCTTTCAGATTTATTTGTCACGCCAACGCTCGAAGACAACTATTCTACGGGCAGTCTGCACATCCGTGCGCGTCTGGAAAAACCTGCGGGCACAAACGTGACATGGACATTGAAAAATCCGCAAGGCAAAACTGTAAAAACACAACAAACGCAAGCTGACAAATCGGGACAAATTGATTTGACTTTCGAAATCTGCGACCCTGCCAAATGGTCGGCTGAAACGCCGAATCTCTATACGCTCACAGCAAGTCTTGAGCAGAAAGGCAAGACGCTGGAAGTTATCAACCAACGCGTAGGATTCCGCACATCAGAAATCAAAAACGGGCAACTTCTTATCAACGGACAACCTGTGCTCATCAAAGGCGTAAACCGTCACGAAATTGACCCGGACGGCGGCTATGTTGTATCATTGGAACGCATGATTGAAGACATCAAAATCATGAAAGAGCACAACATCAATGCCGTGCGAACCTGCCACTACCCCGACGATCCGCGCTGGTACGATTTATGCGACCAATACGGCCTCTATCTTGTGGCTGAAGCCAACATTGAAAGCCACGGTATGGGCTATGGCGACCAAACCCTGGCCAAAGATCCCCAGTACGAACAGGCACATCTGGAACGCAACGAAAACAACATCAAGAGTTTCAAGAACCACCCTTCCATTATCGTATGGAGTTTGGGTAACGAAGCCGGTTATGGCCCCAATTTTGAAAAAGCCTACGATATGGTTAAGGCCTACGATCCCAGCCGGCCGGTTCAGTATGAAAGAGCAGGACTGGCAAAAACTGACATCTTCTGCCCCATGTACTACAACTATCAGGGCTGTGAAGATTATGCCAAGAGTAACCCCGACCGTCCTCTTATCCAGTGTGAATATGCCCATGCCATGGGTAATTCCGAAGGTGGGTTTAAAGAATATTGGGACCTTATTCGCAAATATCCCAAATTCCAGGGCGGTTTCATTTGGGACTTTGTAGACCAGGCTTTGAGCGATACCAACGCACAAGGAAAGAAAATCTATACATATGGCGGTGATTACGGACGTTACCCCGCGTCAGACCACAATTTCAACAACAATGGTCTGATTAACCCTGACCGCAAGCCTAATCCACACGCCAACGAAGTGCGCTATTTCTACCAGAACATCTGGACCACGCCTGTTGATTTGCAAAAAGGAATTGTGGCCGTCAAAAACGAGAACTTCTTTACCGATCTTTCCAATGTACGGATGAAATGGCAGCTTCTGGCCAATGGTCAGGTGGTTGCTGAGGGAGTTCAGGAAGAACTTAACGCAAAACCGGGACAAACGGTACAGGTTAGCCTTCCGGGATACCAGATTCCGACTTCCGCAAAGGGAAAGGAAGTGCTGCTTAACGTGGATTACAGTTACAAAAACGACGTTCCCCTGCTTCCCAAAGGCTATTCCATCGCCTTCGACCAAATGACCGTAAGCCCCTACACCTTTGCGCAACTGCCGCCCTCTTATCCAGAACCTGACAAGAAATCTCCACGTACAGAAAAGGACGAACGCCTCAGCTGGATTACCCTGACAGCAGGTAAGACTTCTGTCACATTCGGTCGACAGGAAGGTTGGATTGACTATATTGATGTTGACGGACAACCCATGTTGCAAAAGGGCTATTCGCTGAAACCTGACTTCTGGAGAGCGCCGACTGACAATGATTACGGTGCCGGCCTGCAAAACCATTTCAAAGCATGGCGAAACACTCCAATGAACCTGAAGAAGTTTGACTGCAAGCCTGTGGGCAATGCCATGCAGGTAATTGCCGAATACGACCTTCCTTCCGTTTCTGCTCATTTGACCATGACTTATACGCTTCAGGCTGACGGACAACTTGTTGTCAACCAAAAGCTCAATGTTGACTCATCAGCCAAGAACCGCCCGTCCTTGTTCCGTTACGGCATGCAGCTTTGTATGCCCAAAGCCTACAACACAATAGAATACTACGGAAAAGGTCCTGGCGAGAACTATATCGATCGTAATCACGGCGACCGTCTGGGCGTATACAAACAGGCCGTAGCCGACCAGTATTGGGGATACATCCGTCCGCAGGAAAGCGGTAACAAGACGCAGGTACGTTACTGGAACGTCACCAATACTCAAGGACACGGACTCTCCTTCTACTCTACCGCTCCCATGGAATGCTCCAGCCTGAACTATCTGACAGAAGACCTTGACGACGGTCCCGACAAATATCTCCATCAGAGCCACTCCGGCGACCTTACGCCGCGCGATCTTACGGCAGTTCACATTGCCCAGCGCCAAATGGGTTTAGGTTGTATTGACAGTTGGGGAGCCTGGCCGCGTCCGGAATACATGATTCCCTATCAAAACTACGACTTTACGTTTGTCATCAAACCGTTGTAACAAGAAACGCAACTTAAAAACGTAAAAAGAAAAAAAGTAAGCCCTGCGGGCCGGCTAACCACTTGTAAAGTTAGCCGGCCCGCATGTTTTTTACTTAAAGCCATTACCCTTCATATACACTACGGACTGCTTCAGCACAAACCGAAGCAGCCCGCATTTATTCTTGACAGGAAATAAGCCTATTGAATCATTGCTTATTGCAACGCACTGACTTCATCAAGGCTTTTATGCAGTTGGTCGTCAGTAGGAGCAAAATCCACTAAATCACCAGCCAGGAAACGGTCGTAAGCTGCCATATCTATCATGCCGTGTCCCGAAAGGTTAAACAACAACACTTTCTTCTCGCCGGCTTCCTTACATTTCAAAGCCTCGCGCACGGTAGCGGCAATAGCATGACAGGACTCCGGTGCCGGCACAATTCCTTCAGCACGGGCAAAGAGCACACCAGCCTTAAACGATTCGGTCTGCTGTATGTCAACGCCATGCAGATAGCCGTCACGCAGCAACTGCGAAATGATTACACCCGCACCATGATAACGCAAGCCGCCTGCATGTATATTGGCCGGCTGGAAATTATGCCCCAAGGTATACATGGGCAACAAGGGCGTATAGCCACTCTCGTCACCATAGTCATATTCAAACTTACCGCGGGTCAGTTTCGGACAGGAAGCCGGTTCGGCTGCTATAAATTCCGTATTGCGGCCTTCCAGTATGTTATGGCGCATAAACGGGAAAGCCAGCCCGCCAAAGTTTGATCCACCGCCAAAACAGGCAATTACCTTGTCCGGATATTCGCCGGCCATCTCCATTTGTTTTTCGGCTTCCAATCCGATTACGGTCTGGTGCAGCGCTACGTGGTTCAACACCGATCCCAGGGCGTACTTACAGTTTGGAGTGGTCATGGCCAGCTCCACAGCCTCCGAAATGGCGGTACCCAACGACCCGTTGCAGCGCGGGTCACGAGTCAGGATATCCTTACCGGCACGGGTCGACATTGATGGGCTGGCCGTTACCTGAGCCCCGAAAGTCTGCATCATCGAACGGCGGTAAGGTTTCTGCTCATAACTGATTTTTACCATATAAACGGCCAGTTCCAAACCAAACACACTGCAGGCGTATGAAAGAGCCGTACCCCACTGTCCTGCACCGGTTTCTGTGGTTACGTTTGTCACACCTTCCTTTTTACAATAGTATGCCTGCGCCAGGGCCGAATTCAGCTTATGTGAGCCTACCGGACTTACACTCTCGTTCTTAAAGTAAATGTGAGCAGGCGTATCCAGGGCCTTCTCCAGTCCGTATGCCCGCACCAGTGGCGTAGAGCGATAGTATTTATACATGTCGCGCACCTCTTCGGGAATGTCTATCCAGGCATGTTCGGTATCCAGTTCCTGCCGTGAACACTCCTGATTGAACAGCGGATACAGGTCTTCCGCCTTCATGGGCTCGTGTGTCTTCGGGTTAAGTATAGGCATCGGTTTGTTAACCATATCTGCCTGAATATTATACCACTGCCTTGGAATATCCTTTTCATCCAAGAGGAAACGTTTTCTTGTCTGTGTCATAATCTGTCGTCATTAGTTTTTGACAAAAATATGCAAAAATATTGGTACACAGAAGTTTTTGCTTGTCTTTTTACGCATTGAGCATCAAGAAGCAAGTAAAAACCTGCTTTTTGATGCTCAATGAATTTATCGGCAAGGATTTCCTATGTCAGAGCAAATGTGCATAGGCCTCAACAGCCTTTTTCACTGTTTCTACTGCTTCGCTCATGGGAAACGGCAGATGCCCGCCCGAAGCATTCAGATGCCCGCCGCCGTTGAAAAACTCTTCGGCCATACGGTTACACGGAAAATCATCTACCGAACGCAATGACACCCTCACCACGTCGCTCTCAGTGTCCTCACGCAGAGAGATACTCAGACGCATCCCCTTTACCTGCAACGGCAAATTCACAAATCCCTCCGAGTCGCCGCGAATATAGTCAAACTGCTTCATTTCCTCCCTGGTCAGCGTAAAATAGCTGGCCTTGCCCTCAGCCAGGAACTGGAGCTTTTCGTGCAGCAGATATCCCATCAGGCGCAGTCGCGACTGCGAATAGTTGTTGAACACGTTGCGGTATATCTTGTCCTTGTCGAAACCCTTGGTCAGCAGCTGGCTGATAATCATGTATATTTCCGGGTCCGACGAATTGTACGTAAATCCGCCTGTATCGGTCATCATACCCGTGTACAGGCTTACGGCCCCATCCGTGCTGAGGTTGTCCATTCCCCCCAACTGGCTGATTACCCGGAACACCAGTTCCGAAGTCGAGCTCCGCTGCGGCTGCGAAATACATACTTTCACGAAATCACGGTCGGGGGCAAGGTGATGGTCAATCATGACCCGGGTAGCCCGGGCCTGGGCAATCAGAGGCCCCATGGCTTCAAGCCGCGACGCCGAATTAAAGTCCAGACAGAAAATCAGGTCAGCCTGCTCCACCAACTGGCGCACCCTGTCGGGACGCCGGTCGTAAAACAGTACATACGATGCTCCCGGCAGCCATTTCAGGAAATCCGGAAACGGGTTGGGCATCACGATGTTCACCATCTTGCCCAGACTGCGCAGATAGGCAGCCAGGCCCAGCGAAGCCCCCACGGCGTCACCGTCGGGACCACGGTGCCCGCAGATGACGATTCGCCGTGACTCCTGAATAATACGCAACAGATCAAACAGTTCTTTCTGACTGAGTATCGGGGTTAACATGATTCTCTATATTTTTGAATGATTAGCGTGCAAAGGTACAAATTTAGCTCCACATGCCGAAACTCACGATTCATTTTGACAAGGTAGCGTAAGCGCCCCGCGCTGTGCGATATCGTAACATCTCCATCCCATCCGGCGGCAGCCGGCGGCATAACGTCGCCGCTGCGCTTCGGGCAACCCGGCGTCCAGAACCACAAGACGCGGACAATAGCTCCGGGCCAACGCGTCGAGCTCCGTCTGGCAGTCCCGCGTCAGGAACAACACCTCACACGCCACCGTTCTTCTGCCCGCAGGTCGCGCTTTCGGCACCTCACGTCCCTGCTCTATCACCCAGGTATGCCCACCGAATCGCACTACGCCGTGATAAACCTGCATATTACGGTCGGCCCACGCTGAAGTCCTGACAATCCGTGGCTTTTCCATATGACAGGGTTTCCAATACGTTTTTTCCAAACTTTTCAGCAAACTGCTGTCGGCCGGTACGGTATTCAACAAATAGGTTTCGGCAGCCGAAGCCATAAAATGCACCGGCGAGCCGTCCCAACCGTGATAAAACACCACTTGCGGCCGGATACGCGACGGGCGCATCTGCACCATCTCGTTACCGACAACCAGGCTTACAGCCAGTATGCCCCATCCCGCCACCCGATGCGACAGACGGCCCTCAGCCCACCAGCGCATCAGGCAGTAGCCCACCACCATCAGCCCGCAGGCTGTCAGCCAATGAGGATGGAAGGTCAGTTCCGCCCCCGGCCAGGAAGCCAACAGACGCACACTCCCCACCATCATCTCCGTCAGGCCGTGCAAAAGCCATACGCAGGCTTCCTGTACCACCGTAAGGGGCACACACAGGAATACGGCAGCCACATAAAGCAGCCACGTCACCAGCGGAACCACCAGAAAATTGGCCAACAGGAAATAAACCGGAATCTGATGAAAATAATACAAAACCAGCGGCAACGTGCCTACCTGAGCCACCACGCTCAAACAAAGAGGCACGACCAGACATTTTACCCACCGCTGACGTGGAGCCAGCCGGCGCCGCAACGAGGGCATAAACAGTCCGATAAACCATACGGACAGAAAGGAAAGCTGAAACCCTGCGTCAAACAATGACTCAGGCGAGACGAGCAGCAATACAAACGTCACGACAAACAATGACTGCAACATCCGCGAATGCCTGTTCACCATGCGCGAAAGCAACAGAAACACCGACATGCCCCCGGCCCTGACCAGCGAAGCCGGCAGACCGGCCAGCAGGCAAAAGGCGGCAATCATCAGCACGACAAGCCCGTAATACGCCACCCGCCAGCTGCGCCGGCGCGGACTGACATACAGGAATGCCCCGACCAGAATGCCCAAATGCAGCCCTGAAAGCGCCAATACGTGACTCACACCGACGGCCGAGAACTGCAGCCGCAAATCCTTTGGAAACGCGCTCCTATACCCCACCGAAAGGGCGGCCAGCAAAGCAGCCTCATCCTGCGGCAGTTTCCGGTAATAACGGTCGGCCAGTTTTTGCTGCTGCATCCGGGCCAGCAGTTGCAAACGCGGCCATAAGGGCAAGCACTTGCGCAGGCTCCGTGCCTCCGGCAAGCGTGTCCATGCGTCCGGGGGCACATAGGCCCTGCCGCTGATGCCCTGCCGGCGCAGATAGCCGGCATAGTCAAATTCGCCCGGATTACCTGAATTCCGGGGCGGCTCGACCCGGGCGCGGAAAAGTATGCCGTCGCCCGGCCTCAACCGGCATTCGTTCAGACTGTCCGCACGGTGCAAGGTCAGTTCCGCCCTGCACCCCGAACGGATGCCGTCGGCCAGCATCACCCGTACGCGCACCGCATGCGCCGTCATTACCGGAGGCGACATCACCACCGCACGCGCCGTCAGCACCCCGGCGGGCCATGCCCCATCATGGCGCAACCGGCTCACGCTCATCCACCCGAAGCCAAAACAATACATGGCCACTGCCAAAGCAACCTGAAAACCGCGGTTCCGGCGATTCAACAACAGCATCACCACACACGCCACCACTGGCACGAAACAACAAAAAGCCATTTCTTGCGAGAAGAAATGGCTGAACTGACTGCCGCTCAAAAGCCCGATGCCGAAAGGCACGAACACGCGCAATATCGGATATTGCCTGAAAGGCTTTTCGTATGAGGCTAACGAACGCATAGCGTACGGAGGGCATGAACCTCGGCCACGGGGTCGGGCGCACCAAACACGGCACTACCGGCCACCAGCACGTCGGCTCCGGCTGCCGTCAGCTGCGGACCGGTGGTGCGGTTGACGCCGCCGTCCACCTCAATCAGTGCCTTCGAGCCGGTACGGTCGAGCAATTCGCGCAAACGGCGCACCTTGTCGAGTGAGTGCTCAATGAACTTCTGGCCGCCAAATCCGGGATTCACCGACATGAGCATCACCAGGTCAACGTCGGGCGCAATCTCCTCCAGGCAGCTCACGGGCGTATGCGGATTAAGCGTCACGCCGGCCATCATGCCCTCGCTCTTAATCTGCTGTACCACGCGGTGCAGGTGCGTGCAGGCCTCGTAGTGCACGTTCATCACCTTGGCCCCCAGCGCAGCTACCTGCTTGACAAACTTTTGGGGTTCCACAATCATCAGGTGTACGTCGAGCGGTTTGCGGGCATGGCGCGCCATGGCCTCCATTACGGGGAAGCCAAACGAAATGTTGGGCACGAAAACACCGTCCATCACGTCCAGGTGGAACCAGTCGCATTCGCTTTCATTGAGTCTCTCAATGTCGCGCTGTAAATTGCCGAAATCGGCCGACAGCAGCGACGGAGCTATCATTGCATTCATGAAGGGATAATTTTTTTGAATTCACATTTTTCCGCTGCAAAGGTACTATTTTTTAACGAATTCACTGACCGGCCCTTTCGGCAAAATCA
>FR903600.1 GCA_000438115.1 Prevotella sp. CAG:617
AGCCTGAACATTCTGATTAAGCTGATGTCAATGGTTTCCATCGTGATGGCCGGCCTGACGGTGGCGTGGAGCCTCTTCTGACGGTTTTGTGTGCAGGATTCCTTATTTTATATAGTGCCGGGGGAAACACCTCCGGCACTATTTTTTGATTCCCATTTTCCCCCTTTTTACTAAAGTGCATGGTACGTGCTTCTGCCGCATAGTGCGGGTGGAATAGAACGTCAGACGTCAGTCTTAAACCGGAACGGCAAGGGCGGGGAATAGTATTTATGCGCTTGTGGTTCCGGTTTGTGGCATACGGGATGAGTCTGATACCAGAAACAAAAAAAGGCTGCATCCCTTAGCGGGAGCAGCCTTCTGTTTGTATTTTTAGCTATTGGCTTAGAGTTTCGGACCAGCAGCAACCAAAGCCTTACCAGCTTCGTTTCCTTCGTATTTAGCGAAGTTCTTGATGAAACGGGCAGCCAGGTCTTTAGCTTTCTCTTCCCATTTGCAAGCGCAATCGTAAGTGTCGCGCGGGTCGAGGATGTTGGTGTCAACACCGGGGAGTTCGGTAGGAACAACAAAGTCGAAGATAGGAATAATCTTCGTAGGAGCCTTGTCGATAGAACCGTCGAGGATAGCGTCGATGATACCACGAGTATCGCGGATAGAGATACGCTTGCCGGTGCCGTTCCAACCTGTGTTAACCAAGTATGCCTTAGCACCTGATTTTTCCATCTTCTTAACCAATTCTTCTGCGTACTTTGTGGGGTGCAAGGTCAAGAAAGCTGCACCGAAGCAAGCTGAGAAGGTAGGAGTCGGCTCTGTAATACCACGCTCTGTACCGGCCAATTTAGCGGTGAAGCCAGAGAGGAAGTAGTATTTGGTCTGCTCCGGAGAGAGGATAGATACAGGAGGCAATACACCGAATGCGTCAGCTGACAAGAAGATAACCTGTTTTGCAGCCGGGCCCTTAGAGATAGGCTTAACGATGTTTTCGATGTGGTTGATAGGATAAGATACACGAGTATTTTCGGTTGTGCTCTTATCGGTGAAGTCAATCTTACCGTTAGCATCAACAGTTACGTTCTCGAGCAGAGCGTCGCGACGGATAGCGTTGTAGATATCGGGTTCGCTTTCTTTGTCGAGGTTGATAACCTTAGCGTAGCAACCGCCTTCGTAGTTGAATACGCCCTCGTCGTCCCATCCGTGTTCGTCGTCACCGATGAGCAAACGTTTCGGATCGGTTGAAAGGGTGGTCTTACCCGTACCAGACAGACCGAAGAATACGGCAGTGTTGCCACCGTTCTTGTCGGTGTTGGCAGAGCAGTGCATAGAAGCGATGCCACGGAGCGGATTGTAGTAGTTCATCATTGAGAACATACCTTTCTTCATCTCACCACCGTACCAGGTGTTGATGATAACCTGCTCACGGCTGGTCAGGTTGAATACTACGGCGGTCTCAGAGTTCAGGCCGAGTTCCTTGTAGTTTTCAACTTTAGCCTTAGAAGCGTTGTAAACTACGAAGTCAGGTTCGAAGTTAGCGAGCTCTTCAGCCGTCGGTTTGATGAACATGTTGGTAACAAAGTGAGCCTGCCAAGCTACTTCCATGATGAAGCGGACAGCCATGCGGGTACCTTCGTTAGCACCGCAGAAACCGTCAACTACATACAGTTTCTTGTTGCTCAATTCTTTGTCAGCGATTTCCTTCAACACTTTCCATGTTTCGGGAGTAGTCGGTTTGTTGTCGTTTTTATATTCGTCAGAAGTCCACCATACAGTATCCTTGCTGGTTTCGTCCATTACGATAAACTTATCTTTAGGAGAACGGCCGGTGTAAACACCCGTCATTACGTTGACAGCGCCCAGCTCGGTTACCTGGCCTTTGTCAAAGCCTTCCAGACCAGCTTTAGTCTCTTCTTTAAAGAGTTCATCATACGACGGGTTGTGAATCAACTCCGTAGTTCCGGTAATACCGTACTTGGTCAAATCTAATGTTGCCATAATTTTGTGATTAAAAATGTTATATGATTTGATGTGTAATCATGTGTCACACGGCCAAGGCGTTCTTAGCCACAACAAAAGTACAAAGAAACATTTTCCGCACAAAAACTTTTTCCTGCCTTTTTGTGGCCTTTTTGAGGGTAATTAACGGATTTTTGGGAATACTTGTTTTACGTATCGGGAATTGCAAAACAAAGGTGGCAAAAGTTTTGTCTTCTCTTATGGATATCCGGGAGGTTGTGTGCGGGTCAGGAGGTGGCAGGCTGCAGGAGGATGAAGCTATCCTTTCAGCAGTTTTCATTATATTTGTAGCATGAACGGCAGCAAATGTTTTTTATGGATTTCGGAGATGTGGCGCCGGCTCTTGTGTGGCGCCGTATTGTTGGGGGCAGCAGGCAGTCAGGCCTTTGCCGCAGACTCTTGGATAGAGGGCACTTCCACGCTGGCCGACGGCCATATGCTTTATGTGCGGGTGCAGGGGCGTACGCTCGACAGTGTGCGCATTTCCTCGGGGCGTTTCCGTGTGGCGTGCCGCGTGGCAGAGCCGGCTGTGCTGACTTTGTGTGTGGGCCCCCGTTCCGTGGAAGTGGTGGCCGACGGTCCTGCGCATGTCGATTTTGACCGCGGGGTGGTGGGCGGCACTCCCGAGAACGATGCGCTCTGCAAATGGAATAATCTGCTGCGGGGCTATCAGGTGCAGATGGACAGCGCCTCCGCGCATATCCTCAGACTCCTGTCCCGCCTGGAGAAAGGTGAAGACGACCAGCGCGCCGTGCGCGAAAGCCTCGGGCAGTGGCAGCAGACTTACCAGCGCCAGCAGCAGCTGTGGCGTGAGGCGCTTTATACTTGCCTGCGTGACAATATCCACTATTATTTTCCGGCCGTATTCCTGCAGCGTTATCCCGACGCGGTCGACCGCACGGCTCTGCTCCGTCTTTCGCAGCAGGACCCGTTTTATTTGCAGGGCGAGGCCATGCAGGGCATGCGGCGCGACCTGGAGGCCTGGCGTCTTCGGCAGCCGGGGCAGTTGTTGCCCGACCTGACGTTGCCCGACCTTGTTTCGGGCACGCCGCGTGCGCTTTCGTCGTTTGCCGGGCCGGGGCGCTGCGTGCTGGTTTGTTTCTGGGCCGGATGGTGTGGCGACTGCACCGGTTTCATGACCCGCGTGCGCCGGCTTTACCGCACCTACCACCGGCGCGGGCTGGAGGTGGTGGGCGTTTCGCTCGACACCGATGCCGCCGTGTGGCGACGGGCCGTCAGGTCGTTGCGGCTGCCCTGGCCGCAGCTGTGCGACATGCGGGGCTGGCAGAGTCGTGCCGTGGCGCGGTATGGGCTCAACCGTATTCCCGACAACCTGCTGCTTGGGCCCGACGGGCGCATTGTGGCCAACGACATTCCGGCCGACAGCCTGGAGCGGGTGGTAAGCCGGCTGTTGCCGCCCTGAGCAGGCCGCGGCCCGTTCAGGGGCGTGACTTCTTGCCCGGCTGCATCACGAGGATGTCGGCCTCCTGCGCAATCATCAGGCAACCCTTGGGCATGGCCTCGAGCATGGGTTGCAGCCGCGCCGCGAGGCGGTCAATCTTTTCCGTCTCGTCAACAAATTCTACCGTTACCGGCATTTTCTGTGAGATTTCCCAAAACACTTCAGAGTGCAGCTTGTGGCTGGCGCCGTAGCCCATGATGCCCCGATAAACGGTGGCGCCGGCCATGCCCATGCGCTCGGCCTCGCGCACCACGGCCTTGTAGAGCGGAGCGTGGTTCAGCCGGTCGGTATGACTGGCGTAGATGCGCAGTATTTTTCCTTTTTCGGTCATTTTTCAATCAGTTTTTTCTTATATGGATTTTACCAGCCATTGCCCCAGCCACAGCATGCCGAATCCCGTCAGCAGGCTCAGGGCCGTGTAGAGGCCGGCCAGCATGAAGTCGTGGCGTGACACCAGTTGGAAGTTCTCGTTCATAAAGGTGGAAAATGTGGTGAATCCGCCACACAGTCCTACGGTTAGAAACAGCTTGAGCTGTGTGTTCATCAGTTGCCCGCGGTCAAACAGGCCATAGAACACGCCGATGGCCAGGCAGCCCACCACGTTGGCCACAAATGTGCCCTCATTGTCGCATACCGCAGAGCCGTCAGAATTTTCGATGACACGCATGCAGATGA
>FR903601.1:0-7227 GCA_000438115.1 Prevotella sp. CAG:617
TACAGTTATGCCGACGAGGGCCGCCTCTGAAAACCGGTCCGGAGGCGAGGGGGTACTTTCGGAAAACTCCGAGCCGCCGAAAAAAAACTCCGAGCCGCGGAAAATTTTTTCCGAGCCGCCGAGTTTAAATTCCGAGCCGCCGAGTTTTTTTTAGGTGCCTCTGCCGTTGCCCGACCCTTCGGGGCGCAATTTTGTAAGGCTTTTTAGGACGGCCGGCGGCCGAAATCGCGAAAAAATTACTAAGTTTGCATCCTCAATCATATCCCCAATTTTTTAGCAGACCATCATGGACAACGATACCAAACTGAAAATAGAGCAACGCATCGTGGAGGTGCTCAAAACCGTGTACGACCCCGAAATTCCTGTCGACATCTACAACCTGGGCCTCATCTACCGCATTGAGCTGGCTGACAACGGCGAGCTCGACGTGGACATGACCCTGACGGCCCCCAACTGCCCTGCCGCTGACTTCATCGTGGAAGACGTACGCCAGAAGCTGGCCGGCATTGACGGCGTCACCGAGGCCCGCGTGCACCTGGTGTTTGAGCCCGAATGGCATCAGGACCTCATGAGCGAAGAGGCCAAAATGGAGCTGGGCTTCCTTTAAGGCCCTGCCGCAGTCTATATAAATAATGTATCTCCCTACCGAAAAACCATAACCCGAATCCGTCACATGGAAGCCATCAAGAAGTACGTTTATTTTCTTTCCGACGCCCACCTGGGCAGCCGGGCCATTTCCCACCGCCGTATGCAGGAACGGCGTCTGGTCAATTTCCTCGACAGCATCAAGCACAAGGCCAATTCCGTGTTTCTTCTGGGCGATATGTTCGACTTCTGGTTTGAATACCGCACGGTGGTGCCGCGCGGATACACCCGCCTGCTGGGAAAAATCAGTGAGCTGACCGACCATGGGGTGGAGGTACATTACTTTACCGGCAATCACGACCTTTGGATGAACAACTACCTGCAGCGCGAGTGCGGCGTTATTATGCACCGCACCAGCAGCGTGGTGGAAATATACGGCGAACTCTTCTATCTGGCCCACGGCGACGGGCTCGACACGCGCGACCGCAAGTTCATGCTGCTGCGCTCCATTTTCCACAACCGCACGTGTCAGCGTCTGTTTGCCGCCCTGCATCCGCGCTGGGGCATGGGCTTCGGGCTGGCCTGGGCGCGCCATAGCCGCCTGAAGCGCGTCGACGGGCAGGAACCGCCCTATCAGGGCCCCGAGCGCGAGCCGCTGGTGGTGTTTGCCCGGCAGTATCTGAAGACGCATCCGCAAATCAATCATTTCATCTTCGGACATCGTCACATCGAGGTGCGCGAGCGGCTGACCGATACGGCCGAGGTCGTTATTCTGGGCGACTGGATCAGTCAGTTTACCTATGCCCGCTATGACGGCCGCGAGCTGGTTATCGAAAATTATCTGGAAGGCGAATCCCGTCCGTAGCAGCAGGCGGCCGCGTGGCCGCGGCTAGGCCGGAGCAGGGCGGGAGTGAAGGGCCGAAAAGGCCCGCATTGACACCTTATAGCCCGTTTTGTTACATATATATGACATTATAGCGTTAATGTAGTTAAAATTTTGGAACAAAAGTGCTTCTTTTTATTTTACTCTGCAAAAATTTATATACTTTTGCATTTGACGTATTTAGACACCCGATAACCTTAGGGATATTACCGAATGTGAAAGCAGAGAAACCAACAGGAGCACTTTTTATAGAGTAGGAAACACTGCATTCTCTTTTTTCGGTTCCGGAGTCGTTCGTTTTTTGTTTTGCAACCGTAAATTCTTGACCGCTGCAAAATCAATGATCCGGTAACAGAAAAGTATTCTCTCATATTCGTATCACGGCAATATCAAGTATTTTTTAGTCATGCCCCTTTGGCACGGCCGGAGGCGTTGAAGCAAAAAAAAGACTTGTCTTGTCGCGTAGGGACGTCCGGAGTCTTTTTACGTTGTTTTTTGTTTGTCTGGTTCTTTGGAGGATTTTTCCCCTTTCGGGCCGTGGCGCTGCGCGCAGCGCCGTTTGTGACCTTTTCAAGGCCACAAAGACAGACATAAATACCATTTAAAGAGAATATAGTTTTAACTTAATGGTTATATATATGAATAAAAAAGTAGCTTTACTGTCGGTTGGACTTTTGTTCAGTGCCGGTTTTGCCTATGCCCAGACGCGTGTTCGCGGTAAGGTGGTAGGTGACGACGGTCAGCCCGTAATTGGTGCTACCGTACGCGTGCCGGGTACGAAAATCGTAACCATCACCGACGAGAACGGACATTTTGTGCTGCCCTCAGTACCTGCGGGAGCTAAACACATCAACATTTCGTATGTAGGCATGTCACCGCAGACGGTGAGCGTGGCTTCTGACGTAAACGTTGTTCTGAAGCAGTCTGACCGTGCCCTGGGCGAAACCGTGGTAACGGCTTACGGCGTACAGAAAAAGCAGACCTTTACCGGTGCCGCCACTCAGATTAGCGGTGAAATCATTTCCGATAAGGGTACGCAGGACTTTACGAAAGCGCTGCAGGGTGAGATTGCCGGTGTACAGGTGCTCAACACCTCCGGTCAGCCGGGTACGAACGCCAAGATTTCAATCCGCGGTATCGGCTCTATCAACGGTAGCACCACGCCGCTTTACGTAGTCGACGGTATTCCTTTTGAAGGTGACGTATCGGCTATTGACCCGAACGAAATCGAGAGCCTCAATGTCCTGAAGGATGCTACTGCCACTGCTCTTTACGGTTCAAGAGGTGCCAACGGTGTGGTTCTGATTACCACCAAGCGTGGCCGCGCCGGTAAGACACAGGTAGAGGCCGAGGTAAAATACGGTATTTCTTCCCGTTGGATTCCGCTCTACGAAACCGTATCTTCACCTGAGCAGTTCCTGGAATATTCTTGGGAAGGTATCTATAACCAGTACCGTGGGGTATATGATGATGCCACAGCCGGTATGGTTGCCTCTCAAATCATTTTCGATCCTCAATATGGCGGTTACAACCCCTATTATAATATTTGGGATATCGACGGCTCACAGCTTATCGACCCGAATACCGGTAAGTTCAATACCAGCGCCAAGCGCCGCTATACGCCGGAAGACTGGAAGGACGTGCTCTTCCGCACCGGTCAGCGCGTTGACGGTTCTGTCCGCTTCTCTGGCGGTAACGAGCGAATGACACACTTTACTTCATTCGGTTACAGCAAGGAAGACGGTTATCTGGAAGGTTCTGACTTCAAGCGTTTCAGCGTACGTAACAACGTAGAATCAAAGGTAACCAGTTGGTTGAAGTTGACCAGCAACCTTGCTTTCTCTCGTATGGAATATAACTACGGTGTGTCCAACAGTAACGCATCCAATAACGCCTTTACGTTTGCCAACCTGGTACCTTCGCTCTTTGGCGTATATATGCGTGACGAGCAGGGTAACATCGTAACCGACCCCAAGACAGGCGGTGCCATGTATGATTACGGTAACGATTACAGCCGTCCATTCTCTATGGGTATCAACCCTGCCGGTTCTGGCGAGTGGGACATCAACGACAACACCACCAACCAGTTCGTGGGTAACGGTTCGGCTGAAGTCCGCTTCCTCAAAGACTTCCGTCTGGTAGCCAACGTGGGTGTGCAGTATGGTCATACACGCCTCAATAACCTGATGAACCCGTTCTATGGTGACGGTGAGAATGCCAACGGACGTTTGGATATCGAAACCGACGAGTTCCTCTCAACAACGGCCAACCAGATTCTTTACTGGGGTCACAACTACGGCGGTCACAACCTGAGTGCCTTTGTAGGACACGAGAGTCAGTACTACCGCATGAACGTGATGTATGGTCGCAAGAGCAACCTGGTTATTTCCGACATGCCTGAATTCAGCAACGCTGTCGTTAACGAGGCGCTTGACTCATATGCTTACGAAACAGCATTGGAGAGCTACTTCGGCCAGATCAGCTATGACTTCAACAACAAGTATTTCGTAAACGCTTCTCTGCGTGGTGACGGTAGCTCACGTTTTGGCGACGGTCACCGTTGGGGTACTTTCGGCTCAGTAGGTTTGGGCTGGAACATTACCAGCGAAGACTTTATGAAGGACATAACCTGGTTGAAGAACTTGAAGCTGAAAGCCAGCTGGGGTTTGCTGGGTAACCAGAATATCGTAGTATCTACCAGCAACGTGATCAATGCTTATCCGAGCCTCGACCTGAGTTCAGTCGGTAACATGAACGACCAGCTCGCCCTGGCCTTTGCTTACAAGGGTAACCCGCTGTTGACTTGGGAAAAGAGCTCTAACTTCAACGTCGGCGTTGAATTCAACGTAGCCGACCTGGTTGAAGGTGAGGTGAACTACTTCCACAAGAAAACCTACGACATGTTGTTCTCTAAGACCGTATCTCCTTCATTCGGTTACTCACAGATTCCGGTGAACGAAGGCGGAATGGTTAACCAGGGTGTAGAATTCAACTTGACCGCGCATTTGGTAAAAACCAGCGACTGGCGCTTTGACTTCCGCGTAAACGGTGGTTGGTATCAGAACAAGATTACCGAAATGCCTATGGATGAATCAACCGGCCAGCCTAAGGATCTTATGCAGAATGGTGGTTACGGATGGCGCAAGGGCGGTTCTATTTATGACTTCTACATCAAGGAATATGCCGGCGTAGATCCTGAAACCGGTTTGGCTCTCTACAATGCTTACTACAATGAGTATACTGATGCTACCGGTCAGGTACAGAAGGAATACATCAACAGCATGGAGCAGTATCTGGCTGACAACAAGGACCACATCGGTACCATCAAGTCCGAAAAGACTACTGACTGGAGCAGCGCTTCTTATGTATTCTGCGGAAAATCAGCTATACCTAAACTGACCGGTGGTTTCGGTTTCGACCTCAACTGGCGTGACCTGACCCTGAGTGCAACTTTCAGCTACAGCATCGGTGGTTATGCTTATGACAAAACTTATGCTTATTTGATGAACTCAGGAACAAACGGTTCAAATAACTGGCACAAGGATATCGCTGACCGTTGGCAGAATCCGGGTGACATTACCGATGTTCCCCGTCTGTCAAACGGAAACAAGGCTGACCAGTATGCCAATGCTACCAGCACCCGTTTCCTCACCAGCCGTTCATATCTGAACCTGAGCAACATTCGCTTGAGCTACAATCTGCCCAAGAGCTTCATGCACCTCATCCGCATTGCATCAGCCCAGATTTATGCCAATGGTGACAACCTCTTCATGGTGTCAGCACGTAAGGGCTTCTTCCCGATGGCTTCTATGTCTGGTGCTTCTGACTTTGAGGCATACTTGCCGGTATCTTCCGTATCATTCGGCTTGAAGTTAAATTTCTAATTGTCAATTAATCAGAAAAAACAATGAACAAAATATTATTTGCAGCGCTGGCTTCTGCTACCTTGGTCTTTACCTCGTGTGCCGACGATTTTCTGGATCGTCAGCCGCAGGGAAGTTATGTAGACAATGAGCAGATGGCTTCAGCAAAAGATTGGAATCCTCAGGTTCTGCTGGGTAATATCAATGCCTGCTCTTCAAAACTGGTTATGCATTCAGGTGATGACGACCAGAGCCACTTTGGTCAGAAATTCCTGGATATGTGTGGTGACATCATGACCGGTGATATCGTAAAGGCAAGTAACAGTTATGGTTGGTTTACTCCTGCATTCGTACGTACCAATTCCGTAATTTCATCAGTTGACAACGATTACACCTGGAAATATTGCTATCAGCTGATTAAAAGTACCAATCAGGTATTTGATGACAGCGGCAGCGATGTAGAAGAGCCCGAAAGCGCAGAAAACAAATTCTACTGGGCTGTGGCCAAGACCATTCGTGCCTATGCTTACATGAACCTGATTAATTTCTATTCCGGTTCATACGACGAGTGGAAGGAAACGCGTTGCGTACCGGTTTACCGCACACAGATCAACCAGACTCCGGCTCCCAAACAGACGGTAGATTCTGTTTACAATCTGGTGAAAATGGATTTGACGCAAGCAATTACGGCTTACGAGAACAGCGGTTTGCGTACCAGCGATCTGACTATGCCGACCATCAACGTGGCCCGTACGCTCCTGGCTTACGCTTATCTGAATACCGGTAAGTATGCACAGGCCGCAGACATGGCAGCCCTGGCCTTTAACAGCGACAGCCACCAGATTCTGCCTGCTAATCAGGTATTGACCACCGGTTTCAACAGCGTTTCCAACAACGCCAACAACTGGATGTGGGGAATTGACGTGACTGCTGAAACAACCGGCGGACTTGCCTCCTTCTGGGGCCACATGGATGCTTACACATACAGCTATGCCAGTGTAGGTGACTTTATGTGTATCAACGACACGTTGTTTAAAACGATTCCGCAGAACGACATCCGTCGTCAGTGGTTCGTAGGTGATGAAGAGTTCCAGTATTATTTTGGTAATGTGTTGGCTCCGTCAAATAAGTTCTTTGATTCCAAGCGTATTCTGCAGGGGGATGCCCTGTGGACCAACGACGTGGTTTACATGCGTGCTGAAGAGCCGGTGCTGATTGCTGCCGAGGCTTATACCCGCAACGGTGATTTGAACAACGGACGTGTATGGCTGAGAAAGCTGCTCGAACAGCGCGACGCTGAAGGTGTCAACGGAACTTTGGCTGACACGGTCAACACCATGAGCACCGCTGAAAAACTGCTCGATGCCATCTATTTCAACTGGCGTGTAGAGATGTGGGGCGAAGGCCGCAGCCTGATGACCATGCGTCGTTTCAAGGCTACCAACGCCATCGGTTCTAACACGTACATCCTGGCTGAACGTGGCACCAATATTTCTTATAATGACAAGAGCATCATCTTTGTCATTCCTCAGTCAGAAATCAACTCCAACAAGAACTTGGATAAAGTAGAAAACTAAGCCGTTCGATACCGAACCGTAATATTCATATCAAGGCAGGCTGCCCGGGTAATTCCGGCAGCCTGCCTTGTTTTTGTTCCATAAACCGAACCGGCGCCGCGCCCGTGGGGCAGTACGTGCAGGATGCTGGCCGTGGGTGTAGTCGGATGCGGCGCTGCATCAGGCGTTTTGAGGACCGTTCGCTCTTCATGCCGTTCCGTGTTCCGTCATGCGGGAGAGAGCGTGTCAGGGCCTGTATTTGTGCCCGTAGAGCGGCTTCGGGAACACTCTGCCCGGGTGTCGGTGGGATGGCGTGTCCGGCAGTTGCGCGGGGCAGGAG
>FR903601.1:7250-23308 GCA_000438115.1 Prevotella sp. CAG:617
GGCAGCCGCAGGGCAGAAGCGTATGCCGGGCTGCGGGGGAGGTGTTGAGGGAAGGTCAAAAAAAATCCACCGTCTGCGCGGGGCAGGCGGTGGATTTGACGTTCCGTTTCGTGAGTGATATCAGAGGCGGCTCTTGCCGCTCCTGATATCACATTTCCTTACAGTTTGATTTTGGCCGATGTGTTCCATCCGGTTCCCTTTACGGAAAGTACGTACGTGCCTTTGGGCAGGCCCGTGATGGAGATGACGTTGCTGCCGCGTGAGGAAGCTACGGCGCGTCCGGCGCTGTCGTAAAGCTGAAGGCCGGTAATGCCTGTGCGTCCGCCAACCTGCAGCGTATTGGCGTCAATGCGGTAGGTGAGCATGGCTTCGTCCTGCGTGGTGCCGTTGATGCCCGAAGGCAGCTCGGTGGATACGATTTCGAAGATGTAGGAATCGCCGCGGTTGGCAGCTGCCGGTGAGATGCGGTTGTCGCTCACGAGCCAGAAGTTGGAGCCGCCTTCGCCGGCGTTCTGGATGGAGAAGAGGCCTCCCAGTTCGGTAATGATGTAGGAGTTCCAGCTGGGGTAGTAGGCATTGGTACCGAAGTTGCCCAGTTCGTTGACGTAGCGGTTGTCGGTGCCGTTTACCAGCTTGTAGCGTCCGGTAGTAGCGTCGATGCTGAACTTCCACTTCTGGTTGAGGTTGCTGGCTTGCTTGGCCTTGAAGGTAGGCGTGCCGCCGGTGCCGTAAAGGTTGGTGGAGGTCAGGTAGAGGTCGCCGCTCTTGATGTAGTATGTCTTGCCTTCTTCAATGAGCGGATACGTGCGTGCGCTGTCGGTGGGTTGCAGTTCAAAGATAACGTTGTTGATGTTCCATGCGTTTGAGCTGCCCTGGTTGATGCGTCCGTTGCTTACGGTCCAGTATTTGTCGCCTGCGCTGCCGGCGTTCTGGATGCAGTATTTGCCGTTGGTGCGCAGCATGTTGTAGGTGTGCCATGCGGCCTCGTAGGGGTTCAGGTCGTTGCTCTTGGCAAAGGTGCCCAGCTCGTTGAGGTAGCGTCCGTCGTTGGCGTTGACAATCTTGTAGCGGTTGGTGCTGTAGTCCATGGTGATGTTCCACTCCTGCCGCTGCGGGTTGGTCTGGTCCATTGTTGCCTTGAAGGTAGGATAGTCGCCCAGTGAGGTGGCCGAGCCGTTGTTGGTCAGATACTGGTTGTTGTATTTGATGTAGTAGCGGCCGTCCTCCAGCAATACGGTGGGGAATACGTCGAGGCGGTAGTCAAAGTTCTTTTTGTATTCGGCCACGGCGCGGCTGGTCATTTCCGTCAGGAACGGTGCGACGTAGGTGGTGGCTACGGCGGGGTTGGGGTTCTTGATGGAGCCCTGGAAGTCGCGTGAGCGGATGTCTTTCTGCTCCTTTTCCAGCTCCTGCATCTGCAGGTAGGTGTTGATGAAGGAATCGGGCTTCTCCTCGTGGATGAAGTTGAAGAGGTCCATGAGTTTCTGTCCGCGCTGGGCCTGCAGCTTCATGACCTGGAGCCAGGGGGTCAGTTCGGCAATGAGTTCGGGCTCTTCGGTGCTTTGCAGCAGTTCGTCGGCGGCGTTGACCATCTTGTCAAACTGCTGGCGTACGGCCGTGGCCTTCTGCTCGTTGTAGCCCGTGTCAACCGATGCCTTGAAGCTCTCGGCCGGGGCTGTGAAGTCGGGTGTTTCGCCCTCACGGCGCAGGCCGTGGTAGGTGGAGCCGAGGTCGACGTTGCTTTCGCAGAATGTGCGGAAGGCTTCCTTGTGTTCCGGCATGAGGTAGCTGATGGCGCGTTCCCAGGACTGCTGCGGATTGTAGTCGGCCATGTTCCAGGTGTAGTCGGCCAGGCTGAAGAGGGCCACCTTGGAGGCTTCGGCATACTCCATGGGGTTGGAGGTAAAGCCGCTGAGCTGCTCTGCAATGTTCTGGTCGTTGCCGTAGAGCTTGCCCATGAGCATGTGGTCGATGCAGTAGTCGTTAACCGGATAGTTGAGCCAGATGTAGGCATTGCGCTTGATGATGGGGTTAACGTAGTCGAGGTCGGACTTGTTAATCATGTCCACCACGCTGTTGCCCGTCCACATGATGTGGACTTCGGGGTCGGTGTTGGCGCCCAACACCTGCAGGTAGTCGCCCGACATGTAGGCGCGGTTGTAGGCCGTGGGACACATGATGAGGGGCTCGAGGTTGTGCTTGTGGATGAATTCCTCGGTGACGTAGTTGAGCAGGGCTGCCTGGTTGGCTGCCTTGCCGCCGTCGCCGCTGATGTCGTCAAAGAAGATGGCAAAGCGGCGGCAGCCCAGCTGGTAGACGCTCTCCAGCTTGTTGAGCACGTTGAGGCTGTCGGTCTTGTTCCACTTGATGTCGAGTCCCGGGTGGAGGGCCCAGGTGAACTGTACCTTATATTTGTGGGCGGCCTCAATCAGGCGCTTCAGCTCGGCTGCCTTGTCGGCCGGATAGTTCTCACGCCAGCGGTTGCGGTGGTAGGGGTCGTCCTTGGGGCCGTAAATGTAGATGTTCATCTTGTTGGCACCGTAGAAGGCAAACTGACGCTTGCGGTCGGTCTCGCTCCAGGGGTTGCCGTAGAATCCTTCCACTACGCCGCGCTCAAGCACGTTGGGATAGTCCGTGATACTGACACTCATTACCTCGGGCTGCGCGGCAATCTGCAGAAACGTCTGTACGCCGTAGTAGGTTCCGATGTCGTCGCGTCCGGCAATCACTACGCCTTCGGGGCCTACGGAGAGGTAGTAACCCTGAGCCTGTGCCGGAATTTTTGTTTCGTAGGCCGATACGGCTTCGTCGCCGCTCTGGCCGATGGTGATGCTGATGCCGCCGCTTTCGGCCGTCTGCAGGCTGGAGCGCAGCAGGGCTACGGAGAGTGAATCGGCCGTGTCGGCGCCGTGGATGACGTAGGCCGTGGTGGCGTCAAAGGCCTTTGAACCCCAGCTGACGCTTTGCGGCAGGGGCGAGATGTCAGCCTGTTGGGCCAGAAGGCTGGGCGCAGGCAGCGTAAGGGCCAGCGCCGTACTGAACATGAGTAGATTTTTTTTCATAGAAAAAAGTTGTTGTGGCAGTAATCCGCAAAACACACTGCGTACAGCTACTGCGGTCTGTTCGCCGTGTAGTCGGAGTTTGATTGGCAATACCCCGATGGTGCAAAGATAATAAAAATAGTGGAAAAAAGGTGAAGCCGCGTTTTGATTTAGGGTGAACCGGCTGATAAACACTGCCGGCTCTGGCAAAAAAAGCCGGCACCTGAAAAAAACTGCCTGCCGGGTTCTTGAAAACAGGCGGCATGTTGTTTTCGGGCAGCGGGCGGCAGGGCTGTTCGGCCCGAAGGCTTTTGGGTCAGCAAGCGGCGGCAGGCGGAACAGGCGGCCATGAGCCGTATTAAGGCCTTTACGGTTGGCGGCAAGGAGATTGAAGGCAGCGTGACGGGCATTACTGAGCCGGCGGTAAACGACAACTTCAGCATAACTCCCGAGACGGGAGCCCTGCGCGTAGTGAGCCGTGAAAGCAGTCTGCTGCGTGTGGCTACGCTGGGCGGATTGCAGAAAACCTATTCGCTGACTCCGGGCGAACACCGCTTGAGTATGCCGAAAGGTGTTTACATCGTAAACGGCAGGAAGTATTACGTGAAATAACCGATTCGAGAGTAATCTTATCCATATAAACCTGAAAAGAAGGAGTGGCAAAACGGTTTTGCCCTTCTTCTTCAACAAAAAAGAAATTACATGACTCAAAAATCAAAATATATAGCTCCGTCAATAACCGTGTATGAAATAGAGTTGCAGTCAGTGCTGTGCAGCAGCAATCCGGAAAACGGCTCCGGAGGCAACGGTTTTGACAATTCGCTGGGAGGCGTGACTGACGACGACAACCCCAGTCCCGGATTCGGCGGAAGTTTCCGCTCGTCGCCCTGGGAGTAGACATTTGCTTCAGTTCTCCAACTGAACAGATTACATCCTTTATCAGAAAGCCGGCAGCTGGCGTCATATTTATTAATAGATGCGGGCTGCCAGCTGTTATTTCAACGAATTTTGTAAATTTGCCGCCGCCGGTTCCGAAAGGGACTGCCGGCGGTAATTTTTTGTATGGAACAGAAGAAGGAACGGAGTAGGAGCGTTTGCCGGCCCCGGCAGGAAGAGCTTGATGATGCTGCTTTGTTGTCGCGCATCATCAGCCTGTTGCGTTTTCCGCTGATTGTAGGCATCGTGTGCATTCATGCCGGTGTGCCCGAATCGGTTGTCAGCGCGGTGGGCAGCCACGCTGTTTATGACTTTGTGCATGAATGGTCGGCACAGGTAGTAGCCCGGGTGGCGGTTCCGCTGTTTTTTCTGATTTCCGGTTATCTGTTTTTTCTGAACGTGGAGCGGCTGACGCTTGCGGCTTACGGGCATAAATTATGGAAGAGGGTGCGTACGCTTTTCGTGCCTTACGTCTGGTGGAACGTGGCGGCGGTGCTTGTCGCTTGGCTGTTTCATACGTATGTGTTTCATTTACGTTCGGCCGTACCGCATTGGGATTTAAGCCATTGGCTGTCGGTTTGGTGGGATTACCGAGGCGGAATGCCCTACAATTATCCGCTGTGGTACATACGCAATCTGATGCTCATGGCCGTGGCAGCTCCCTTGCAGTGGTGGCTGCTGAAACGGCTGCCGCGCCCTGTCTTGCTGCTGACGGGAGTGTGGTGGCTCCTTTCGGGAGGTAATGCGGCAACTACGGTGTTCTTTTTTATGCTGGGGGCCTGGTTGGGAATAGGCAAACGTTCGTTCGGCTGGGCGTTGTGGCGCCTGGCCCGTCCGGCAGGGGTGCTTTACGTGATGTGGTCAGTGGTGGAGGCCGGTTGGGGCCGGGAGTTCATGCCGTCTGTGTTCCACCAGTTGGGCATTGTCTTGGGAGCTGTATGTGTCATGGGGCTGGCCGCGCGTTATGTCGTCCACGGCGGCCGACAATGGAAGTGGCTGCAGGCTTCAAGTTTCTGGATATATGCCACACACGTAATCGTATTGGGGCTGACGCAAACGTGGCTTTTCCGCTCCTGCCGGCCGGAGTCGGACATTGAGCTTTTGCTTGTTTTTATGGCGCAGATTGCGTGGCCCGTAGGAGCCGGTGCAGCACTTTATGCCCTGATGCATAAATGTTTGCCGCGTCTGACAGCCTGGCTGACGGGAGGACGTTGAGTTTTCCGGACGGGAAGAAAATCTTACGTTTTTTTAGACCACTTTTTCTTTTTGTTTTCTGCAGCTACTCTCGTTTTTTCTTATTATCTTTGTCCGAACTTGAATCGAAAGACTATAAAAAATTTACTAACATGAACAATTGGTTTATACAGTTGCTGACGGACCCCAACTCCATCGCGCACATCGTATTGCTGTATTCTGTTGTAATATGTGTGGGCGTGCGTCTGGGTAAAGTCAAAATCGGCGGCGTGGCGCTGGGTGTGACGTTCGTACTTTTTGCCGGCATTGTAGCCGGACATTTGTTTAAAGCGCTGGTGCCGGGGGTGGATATGGCCCATCCGTATGCAGCGCCGTTTGCTACCATAGACTTTATCAAGGAATTCGGCTTGATTCTGTTTGTGTATTGCATCGGTTTGCAGGTTGGTCCGGGCTTTTTTGCCTCTTTTAGAAAAGGCGGTATCGAAATGAACCTGTTGGCGATTTTTATGGTAATACTCGACGTGATCGTGATGCTGATTCTCTATTTCCTGTTTCTCGACACGTCTGATCCGACGAGCCTGCCGATGATGGTGGGAGTGCTCAACGGTGCCGTAACCAATACGCCCGGACTGGGAGCCGCGAGCAGTACGCTCTACAGTTTCTTTGCTCCCGACAAGGTTCCGTCAATCGCGTCGGGATATGCCTGCGCCTACCCGCTCGGTGTAGTAGGTATTATCGGGGCCACCATAGCCATACGCTACATCTGCAAGATTTCGCCCGAGAAGGAGGAAGAAGCGCTTCAGCGCGAGCATGAGGAAGACCCGCATGCCAAACCCTGCCACCTGGTGCTCCGCGTAAAGAATCAGGCTTTTGTGGGTAAGACCTTGCCCGAAGTAAGTCAGTTCCTCAACCGTAACTTTGTGTGTACCCGTTGCGTGAAAAACGGCGAGATGTTCATTCCCAAACCTGACACCAAGCTGGAGCAGGATATGGACCTCTACATCGTATGTGCCGAGGCCGAGGCCGAAGCCATTACCGTGATGATGGGAGAGGCTCTGGATATTGACTGGAAAGCGGCTATTGCCAGCTCCAAGTTTGTTTCACGCCGTGTTGTGGTAACAAAGTCGGATGTAGTTGGAAAATCGTTGCTTGAAATGCATTTTAATTCGGCTTATGGTGTGAGTGTAACGCGTGTGACCCGTGCCGGTATGGAATTGTTTGCTGATCCCAAGCTGGTACTTCAGATAGGTGACCGCCTGATGGTGACCGGATCGGAAGAAAACGTGAACTACGTGGCCAACCTGCTGGGTAACTCCGTCAAGCGTCTGGATGCGCCCAACGTGGGAGCCATATTCTTTGGCATTCTGATAGGTATTCTGGTAGGAATGATTCCTATTTCCATTCCCGGTGTAGCCGTACCCGTTAAACTGGGTCTGGCCGGCGGTCCGCTGGTAGTGGCTATTCTTATCGGTGCGTTTGGCTACAAGTTCAAGATTACGACTTATACGACAACCAGTGCCAACCTGATGCTGCGTGAAGTAGGACTTATTCTCTTCCTGGCCAGCGTGGGCATTCAGGCAGGCGCCACTTTCTGGGATACGTTGGTGCAGGGCGACGGACTGACTTATGTGTGGACCGGTTTCCTCATCACCATCATCCCGATTCTGATTGTGGGCATAATAGGCCGACTGAAGTTTAAAATCAATTATTTTACGCTGATGGGTGTCATTGCCGGTAGCCATACCGACCCGCCTGCGCTGGCATTTGCAGGTCAGAGCTCAAATACCGACGCTCCGGCCGTGGGATATTCTACGGTATATCCGCTGGCCATGTTCCTGCGAATCCTGACAGCACAAATCGTATTACTCTTATTCTGTACATCAACCATCTGACGCCGATGCCTTGAAAGCTGCGTAAACGAAACAAATAAGGGGAAGTGTCGTTACGCCGGTTTCGGGGCAGACAACGTCATGTTGCAGACAGAAAAAACAGTCTTCCGCAGTATTACAGCTGCAGGAGACTGTTTTTTTTATTGGTTGAAGGGCGAATCGTTTGTTTTAGAAAGAAACCTTAATGGTTTTCTGTTGATAGTGTATTAGATAGATACCCTTTTCCGATAAGTGAATTGTTGTTTCGCTTCCTTGATAAATCAGGCGTCCACTGGTATCAAAAATCTGTATGGACAGACCATTTGGGTTATGTAATAAGCCTTGATTGAAGGTGATTTCCTTAGAGGAATTCATATTGCAAATGCCTGTCTGAATACCTTGATAGTTCGAAAATGTTGACCAATATTCAGCCTCTTTATACCTGTTAATGGATTCTTGGGGAACGTATATGGGAATATCCGTAGGTACAAAATTGAATGTTAATAGGTCAATCACCGGTGGATTGATGGCTTCGCATCGGATGGATGCTAAATTTTGGCAATTGTAGAATGCGGCTGTGCCGATGCGTTTGACTGCTGCCGGAATTTGTATGCTCCGGAGAGACTGACATTTATAGAACGTATAATCGGGAATTTCTGTCAAACTTTCTGGCAGACGTACGGAATCCAAGGATACACAGGAATTGAAAGCTCTACTCCCTATTTCCTGAACAGAGTTGGGGATATAGACGTATTGCAGACAAGTATTGCCGAAGAAAGCGTCTTGGCAGATACGGATAACTTTGTCAGAAAGGGTAAATGATAAAGCAGTCTGCCCCGCCGGATAGGTGATAAGTTGGGTGCTGGTTTTATTGTACAGAATGCCGTCTATGGAAGTATATTTTGTGTTTTGGGGTGATACGCTGATGGCATTTAAGGCAGAACAGGCATTGAATACGCCATTTCCGATAGAGTCAGTCTGGGCAGGAACATCGAAGGCTGTAAGGCTTGAGCAATAGGCAAAAGCATTACTGTGAATACGTTTTAATCCTTCAGGAACATGAACTTTTTCCAGCTTGTTACAACCGGCAAAAGTCTGGTACTTGATTTCAGACACAGATTCCGGAATAGTGACAGTTTGCAGTGACTGACAGTTGTAGAATGCTTCTTCACCAATTTCGGAAAGCTGTTCTGGCAACTCAATGGATTGCAGGGAGTTGCAATAAAAGAATGCTTTGTTGCCAATTCGCGTAATGGTTTGGGGGAGACGAATTGCGGACATACTGTTTGATTCAAACGCGTTGTTGCCAATACCCGTAACGGTGTAGAGGTTGCCGTTTTGAGTCACTGATTCGGGGACAACAACTTCTGTTGCCCAGGAGTCGGCATTGAAGATGGCAGTAGCCGTTCCGTTTTCGCCGCGATACCGAATGGTGTCAACGTCAAAAAAGGTAGCATGGCTTTCAATGTCCTCAACATATCCAAATTTTGACCATGGTTCTGTGGCTTTGTAGGCTTCAACTGATTGCGACGGGATGAATAATGCCGAATATTGTAGGTTGGTCCACGAAAAGGCGTCTGCTGCAACTGGTGGTGTTGTGCCTTTGCAGTAGAATGTGATGATATGCGTGCCTTCAAAGGCTGATTTGCCGATATTGATTTCGTGGTCGGCGGGCAGAGAAACCGAAGTCAGGTTTTTGCAGTTATAAAAGCAATATTCCTCAATAGTTTCGATTTGGGAAGGTAGGGTAACCTGCGTCAGGGAACAACTTGCAAAAGCGTTTCCACCGATGAAAGAAATGGTTTCGGGAAAATTGATTCCGGTTAGTGAAACGCAGTTACTGAAAGTTGAATTCTCGATTCTCGTCAGGTTTGCCGGAAGTTGTACTGAATGTAGGTTGGAGCAGTTGATAAAGGCTCGGTTTCCTATTTTATTCAGGCTTTCAGGAAGTATAAGCGAGGTGAGCGACCGGCAGTTCCCAAACGCTTCGTCATCAATTTCCTGCAAATTTACGGGAATGTTGATTTCGGCAAGTGCCTGGCAGTAGGAGAAAGCGCGGCAACCAATATAGGTGAGATTTTGGGGGAGAATAACGGATGTCAGGGATTTGCAGTCTTCAAAAGCACATTCATGGATACGTGTGACGCTGGCCGGTACCGTAAAGGTTGTATTGGGTCTGGCCGGGGCATGTTTGAGCAGAGCGGTTTTGTCTTTATTGTAGAGAATACCATCTTCAGAGCAGAATTTAGGATTGTCAGGCGACACGTAGATGTCTTTCAGCGCATAGCATTGCCAGAAGGCGTATTGTCCGATGCTGTCCAGGCCTTCCATAATGTGAAGCGTGGTGAGGGATTTGCAACCATACAGGGCTTCTTTCCCGATTCCGGTTACACTGCCTGGCACGGTAAGTTCGGTTAGGGCCGAACAGTTGTAAAATGCATAATCACTGATGGTCGTGATGCTGTTTGGAATATTGATGGATGCAAGGGAAGTACAGTTGGCAAAGGCGTTCTCGCCTATACCGACAACGCTATATTCCTTTCCATACATGCTGACAGTGTTCGGTATCGTTACTGAAGTGACGGTGTCTTTACAGTCGGCGATATATACTTCGCGATTTTCTTCTGAAGAAACGCCATACGTCAGCTGGTCGATAGTAAAGTTACCCCATACGTTGCTTGAGCAAATCATGGTGGCAATGAGGGTTATAAATCTGATTTTCATAGTCTTGAACGTAATAAAGTGATAAAATTAATATGTCCTGACAACAGAACACCTTCGGTGAGGATGTTCTGTTGTCAGGAAGGTTTCGGACGTTAGAAGGCGGCTTTCAGCGTATGGTTTCCGCAACGGATGATATAGATACCGGCGGGCAGGCTGACGGTATTGTTGTGTCCCTGGTAAACCTGGCGGCCGTTTGCGTCGTAAATTTTCAGAGTCAGATTCTTCGGGTTGTGCAGCGTACCGTCGATTACGGAAATATTCGTTTCGTCGGTAATTTGATGCAGTCCGGTAACAAATCCCTGATAGTTTGTAAATCATGGCAGCAAAAAGAGTGAGTAGTCTGTTTTTCATAAGTGAATCAAAATTAAATAGGTGAATAATTGAGTTTATTTTCAAGACCGCACCGTGTCTTTTTAATATAAAAACATTAATTTATACAAAAATAAAGAAATAAAAAGGTTTATAAGTTATATAAAGGTATAAAAATGTATATTTTTTGATGCAAGTCTTAACAACTCAGGCAGAACAAGGCCTGTGGCTGTAAGGGTATGGCTCGGAGATGAAACCGGCCGGCATCTATTTCAAACAAGGTCGGAGGCAAAACCGACAAGGTGCCTTGTCGAATCAGAAAGGGGTGAGGGCAGGGTGTTTTCGGAGCGTTAAGGCGCGAAGACATATAAAAGAAGAAGCATTCAAGTTCCGCTTGAATGCTTCTTGAAGTAGCGCGACCCAGGATTGAACTGGGGACCTCATGATTATGAATCATGCGCTCTAACCAGCTGAGCTATCGCGCCATCAAACTGCCGGGAGGATAACCCGTTGTGGCTCGTTTGCGGATGCAAAGGTAGGGTATATTTTTGAAACGGCCAAATGTTTTTCGGCTTTTTTGCTGGAAAATTGTAAAAAAACGGTTTCAGGCGTCAAAAAAACGATAAATAGTGCAGGCTGTGCTGGTTGGTAAAACAGAAATGTCGTATCTTTGCAGATGTGGAAGTCAGCAGCCGATGATTGGAATTAAGAAATTAGACCGCTTCATACTGAAGAACTTTGCCCTGGTGTTTGCGGGGTCGTTCTTTATTTGTCTTTTTGTCTTCATGATGCAGTTTACGTGGCGTTATGTGGACGAACTCATCGGCAAAGGACTTTCGCTGGAAATTCTGGCTAAATTTTTCTGGTATATGGGGCTGACGCTGGTGCCTACGGCGCTGCCGCTGGCCTTTTTGCTGGGGTCGCTGATTTCGTTCGGCAACATGGGCGAGCGTCTGGAAATCCTGGCCATGAAGGCGGCGGGCGTTCCGCTGATTCGCATCATGCGCCCCATTATGGTAGTGGCGGTGCTGGGAGCCCTGACGTCGTTCTATTTTCAGAACAACACGGCGCCACAGGCTCAGCTGGAGCTGCGTACGCTGCTCATGAGCATGAAGCAGAGTTCGCCGGCCGTGGAAATTCCGGAAGGTACGTTCTATAACGGCATTCCCAACGTGAACCTGTATGTGGAGCGCAAGAATGCCGCAACGGGCATGCTTTATCAGATGATTATTTACAAAACCGACCAGGGTTTTGACCGTGCGCAGATTGTGCTGGCCGATTCCGGCAAGCTCGAGGTGACGGCCGACAAGCATTTCCTGCGGCTGCAGCTGTGGAGCGGCGAGCAGTTTGAGAACCTGCAGCAGCAGAGCATGTCGAACCTGATGCAGGGGGCCAACGTGCCTTACGACCGCGAAACCTTTTGCTACAAGCAGCTGCTCATTACCTTCGACAGTAATTTCAACCTGATGTCGGCCAGTGAGTTGGCCGGTATGCCTTCGGCCAAGAATCTGGAGCAGATTGACCGCAGTGTCGATTCCATGAACCACGTGGTCGACAGTCTGGGCATGGACAACTACCGTTCGGCCATGCGCCAGTTTTTCGACATGCCCCATGTGCCGGCGCAGGATTCGCTGCGAGCCTTGCGCATGGCGCGCAGCGGCAGCCTGACGTTCCACCGCTTGACCGACAGCCTTTTCGGCCGGTGTGCGGCAGCAGGCGGCGCGTGCGGCCGGCAACCGGGTGAGCCAGTTGCAGTCGGATTTGGAGTGGCGCGGGCTGCTCACCAAGGATAACAACAGCATTATCCGCCGACACCTGATTGAGTGGCACCAGAAGTTTACGCTTTCGCTGGCCTGTCTGTTCTTCTTCTTTATCGGTGCGCCGCTGGGAGCCATTATCCGCAAGGGCGGACTGGGAATGCCTACGGTGGTTTCGGTATTGATTTTCATATTCTATTATATTATCAATACTTCGGGCATGAAGATGGCGCGTGACGGCTCGTGGAACATGATTTACGGCATGTGGGTCAGTACGTTTGTGCTGACGCCCGTGGGTTTGTTCCTGACCTATAAGTCAAACAAGGATTCGGTAGTGTTCAACATGGAGGTTTACACCCGTTTCTTCCGCCGGTTGCTGGGCCTGCGCACCAAGCGCCATATATTTGTAAAGGAAGTAATCATTGAAGATCCCGACTACGCCACACTGCCCGTAAGGCTGACGGAACTCAAGCAGCGTTGCCGCCGCTATGCCGTGCGGGAGAATCTGCTCAAGCCGCCCGGATACGTGTCCACCTTTTTCCATCACCGCGACGACCATGAAATCAGTTCCATCAGCGAGCAGATGGAGCAGCTGGTGGAAGAGATGAGCAACAGCCGCGACCGCCAGTTGCTCATGGAGTTGGAGCGCTTCCCTATACTCTTTACGCGGGCACATGTCACGCCGTTTTCCCGCCATTGGCTCAATGTGGCCTGTGGCGTGCTGTTCCCGCTGGGATGCATCATCTGGTTCAGGATGTGGCGTTTCCGCTTGCGACTGATGGGCGACATCCGGCAGATTATCAAAACCTGTGAGGCGCTTACGTTCTCGGTGGCCCGCGTGGAGGCCGAAATGGAAAGACGCCGAAAAAATACGGATGATTAGGGCGCAAACCGTACCCCTCTGAATATTAATAACCTGAAAACAAAGTTTTTATATATATGGAATCATTTAAACTCGCTTCGGTAGAAGAGGCCATACAGGACTTTCGTGAAGGAAAGTTCGTGATTGTAGTTGACGACGAGGACCGCGAGAACGAAGGCGACCTGATTACGGCCGCCGAACTCATTACGCCTGAAAAAGTGAACTTCATGTTGAAACACGGACGCGGCGTGCTGTGTGCGCCTGTTACCAACGAACGCTGTCGGATGCTGGAACTGGAACATCAGGTTCAGGACAATACCAGCATGCTGGGCACCCCGTTTACGGTAACCGTTGACAAACTTGAAGGCTGTACTACCGGCGTAAGCTGTCATGACCGTGCCGAAACCATCAAGGCGCTGGCCGACCCCGAGAGTACCCCGCAAACTTTCGGCCGTCCCGGCCATATCAATCCGCTTTATGCGCAGGACCGCGGCGTGCTGGCCCGCGCAGGGCATACTGAGGCAGCCGTCGACCTGGCCCGCATGGCCGGCCTGCATCCTGCTGCCTGTCTGATTGAAATCCTTAACGAAGACGGCACTATGGCCCGCATGCCGCAACTGCAGGAGTTTGCCCGCGAGCATGGCTTGCACGTGCTGACCATACGCGACCTTATAGCCTACCGGCTGCGCGAGGAAAGCGAAATTGAAATGGGCGACGAGGTGGATATGCCCACCGAATACGGCCATTTCCGCTTTATTCCTTTCCGCCAGAAGAGCAGTGGCAAGGAACATGCCGTGCTGATTAAGGGCGAGTGGCAGGAAAACGAGCCGGTGCTGGTCCGCGTTCACTCTTCGTGCGTTACCGGTGATATTTTCGGCAGCCGCCGGTGTGATTGCGGCGAACAGCTGCACAAGGCCATGGAGATGATTGACAAGGAAGGCAAAGGCGTTGTGCTCTATCTCAATCAGGAAGGACGCGGCATCGGACTTATGGCTAAGATTGCGGCTTATAAACTCCAGGAGGAGGGATACGATACGGTTGATGCCAACATTCATCTGGGCTACGACCCCGATGAGCGCGACTACGGCGTGGGAGCGCAGATTTTGCGCAAACTGGGTGTGCGCAAAATGCGTCTGATGACCAACAACCCCGTGAAACGTGTGGGACTGGAGGCTTACGGACTGGAAATCACCGAAAACGTACCCATTGAAATCACTCCTAATCCGTATAACGAGCGTTACCTGCATACTAAAAAAGAACGCATGGGCCACACGCTCCATTTTAAAAAATAACATAACCCCTAAAATCGAAAAAAATGATGAATGAAGATCCCCGAATGATTAATCTCTCGCAAACGACTGACGGCCGTTTTGCCGTGTCGGGTGCGTTTAGCAAACTCATGCGCAACGTTTATCTCTGGATGACGCTGGCATTGGCCATTACCGGCCTGACGGCAGCCTACGTTTCGCGCGACCTGCAATTGCTCTCCATGATGAGCGGCGGCATGATGCTGGGCCTCGTGATTGCCGAGCTGGTTGTGGTGATGGTGCTTTCGGCGGCCATCAACCGCCTGTCGTTTCCCGTGGCCGGCCTGATGTTTCTGGCTTACAGTCTGCTCAATGGCGTGACTTTCTCCGTGATTCTGCTGGCTTATACGGCCTCGTCAATAGCCACCACCTTTTTCGTGACGGCCGGAACTTTCGGCGCCATGACGCTGGTGGGCTTCTTTATTAAGAAAGACCTGTCGGGCATGGGGCGTATCCTGATGATGGCGCTTATCGGCATCATTATTGCCACCGTGGTCAATATGTTCGTGGCCAGCAGTGTGCTCGACTGGGCCTTGACCTACCTGGGCGTGGCCGTGTTTGTGGGCCTGACGGCTTATGACACGCAGAAAATACGCAACATCATGCTTGTGCATGGCCACGAGGTGAACGACAGCACCATGAAGCTGGCCCTGATGTGCAGCCTGACCCTTTATCTTGACTTTATCAACCTGTTCCTTTATCTGCTCCGCATTTTTGGCGACCGCAAGTAGGGGAATTGTTTAACCGTATAAAAAATATTACGCTTTATGAACCAATTATCTGATCGTCTGAACCGCCTGGCCCCGTCGGCCACGCTGGCCATGTCACAGAAGAGCGCCGAGCTGAAAGCCCAGGGCGTTGACGTCATCAATCTGTCAGTAGGTGAACCTGATTTCAATACCCCCGATCATATCAAGGAAGCAGCCAAGCGTGCCGTGGATGAGAACTATTCGCGTTACTCTCCCGTGCCCGGTTATCCGGCCCTGAAAAAAGCCATTGTAGATAAACTGAAAAACGAAAACGGACTCGATTACGAGCCTTCGCAGATTATCTGTTCCAACGGTGCCAAGCAGAGTGTGTGCAACGCCGTTCTGGCGTTGGTTAATCCCGGCGACGAGGTTATCATTCCTGCCCCCTATTGGGTAAGCTATCCGCAGATGGTGCTGTTGGCCGAAGGTACGCCCGTAACGGTTGAGGTTACCATTGAGCAGGATTTCAAGATTACGCCCGAGCAGCTTGAGGCCGCCATTACGCCCAAAACTCGTGCGCTGATTCTCTGCTCGCCGAGCAATCCTACTGGTTCTGTTTACAGCGCCGAGGAGCTCGAGGCGCTGGCCGCAGTGTTGCGCCGTCATGAAAATGTTATCGTCTTGAGCGACGAAATTTACGAGCACATCAATTATGTGGGCCGCCATGCTTCCATTGCCTCATGCGAGGGTATGAAGGAGCGTACGGTAGTCATCAACGGTGTGTCAAAGGCTTATGCCATGACGGGATGGCGTATCGGCTTCATCGCTGCTCCCGAATGGATTGCCAAGGGCTGCAACAAGTTGCAGGGCCAGTACACCAGCGGTCCCTGCTCGGTCAGCCAGATGGCCGCTACGGCAGCTTTTGCCGGCGACCAGACCTGCGTGGAAACCATGCGTCAGGCCTTTGAGCGCCGCAAGAACCTGATTGTCCGCCTGGCCAAGGAAATTCCGGGCCTCGAGGTGAACGACCCGCACGGAGCCTTCTACCTCTTCCCGAAGTGCTCTTCCTTCTTCGGCAAGCGCGACGGCGACCGTGTCATCAACAACTCTACCGACTTTGCCCTTTATCTGCTTGAAGTGGCTCACGTGGCTACTGTAGGCGGCGATGCCTTCGGTTCGCCGGCATGTTTCCGCATGAGCTATGCCACCAGCGACGAGAATATCACCGAGGCCATGCGCCGCATCAAGGAGGCTTGCGCCCGCCTGAAGTAACAGGCTTGCCGTAAGCCGTGTGGCTTGAATTCTTGCCTTCCTTGTGGAGCGCAGGTGTGGCCACGGCAAAAAATAAAATTCTCCCCCGACCGACCGGTA
>FR903602.1 GCA_000438115.1 Prevotella sp. CAG:617
TGAATGCGGCGGGCGAGCGTGCAAAAAAAGGTCTTCCTGCTGTTGTCAAAGTAGCTGGTTATGAGAATGCTTCGTTTGTGTATACGGCTAACACGTTGGCTTCAACAACTGACCCGCAGAGTTACACGTATGTTGTTCCTGAAGGGGTTACTCTTATGGGAGGATATTATGATGGTAATTATAACGATGGTGATTATGAAGAAGGCAGTGGATGGGATGACGCCACAGGTGACAATGTGCGCAATCCGATGAAGTTCCGCACCGTGTTGAGCGCGATAGCCAAGCCTTCTCAGGGTTCGACAATTACGCAGGAGGTGAACGGTTATCATACGGTGACTTTTGGCGCTTGGCCCGGAACGGCTGCTTTGACTAAGTCTGCCATGATTGATGGCGTATGGCTGGAGGATGGTAGCGCCACTTCGTTGGCCGGTGCCGGCAATCCGAATACGC
This sequence comes from Prevotella sp. CAG:617, assembly GCA_000438115.1. Taxonomy (GTDB): domain Bacteria; phylum Bacteroidota; class Bacteroidia; order Bacteroidales; family Bacteroidaceae; genus Alloprevotella. The sequence continues at coordinate 451 of FR903602.1, forward strand.
GCGGTGGTGGTGCCATCGTGCCGAGTGGTGCACACGTGCGTAACTGCGTGGTGCGCAACTGTGCGGCCACTGAGGGCGGCGGCCTCTACCTTATGCCGGGGGCCACGGTGAGCGGTACGCTGATCATGGACAACAACGCGGAGAATGGCGGTGGTGTTTATGCTGACGCTACTTCTGCAGACAATACTCTTGTCGATGCCGACAGCCGTGCGCACATCCTCTCCTCTACCATTGCCGGCAACACGGCTTTTACCAGTGGTGGCGGCTTGTATATGGAGGACGGTGCCGTGATGAATGTCAACACCGTGATTTTTGGCAACACGGCCGGTTCGGACAAGAACGTGAGCGGTGTTACCAATACGCAGTTTGCCGACAGCAAGCTGAGTGCGGTGTATGGCATTACGGACAAGACGAATTTCTATCCGTTCAACGACTGCTTCGTGGAGACGCAGGAAATGCCGTCCGATTTCGAGAATACGAGACTGGAGAGCGATTCCACGCTCTATTTCACGGGCGACTTCTATCAGCTGAAGGACTACTCACTGCTCATCAAGCACGGCTTGAAGTATGAGTATCAGACGGGTAAGACAAACCCGTCCGGGCCAAGTCCGTCAGGTTTGATGACCACCTTCAATGTAGCTTCGAGCGATATGCAGAATATTCCACGCGATCAGCATCTCGAAAATGGTGCTGAGCGNNNNTCGAAAATGGTGCTGAGCGCTTGGATGCCGGTGCCTTTGCCTATGAGGGCGGCATTTTGCCGACAGAGCTGTTTACGCGTATTTTCGTGTCGCAGACAACCAATGTAACATTGCCTGATAATGAGGATATGAACAAATATTTGGGCCGTTCGTTCTATACTTCTTTCTCTACTTTGGAGGATGCGCTGGGATATATCCGCTCGATGCGTGAAGACAAGAAGGCTGATGATAATACTCATTTCGAGATTTTGGTAGCCGGCGGAACCTATAAGCCGTCTAATGAGCGCACTACTACCGCTGCCGTTACGCATGACCAGCGTCTGTACTCGTTTGAAGTGCCGCAGGGTGTTAGCATTTATGGTGGATTTGTTGGAACGGAGTTTATTTCTTCAAAGGTACAAGACGGAAATGATTTAACAACCATTCCTGGGGTAACAGGAACATTTACGTGTATGGGTGACATTACAGATATTCTGAATGCACGTACTTATTCCGACTTCAATCAGAACGGCATCAACGAGCCGTGGGAACTGGCCAATCAAACCATCCTTTCGGGGCAGATTAATGCTTCCAGTACGGC
>FR903603.1:0-19220 GCA_000438115.1 Prevotella sp. CAG:617
TATTCCAAATACGTATAGCCATAAAGCCCGGAGCGGTAATTGGCCAGGAATTCCTTGCCCTCCTCGGGAGTAATTTTTCCCTCGCTCACGGCTTTGCTTACCCAGGCCTCCAGGCGGCGCACCAGGCGTTTGGGGTCATACTGCACATATTCCAGCACGTCGGCCACGGTTTCGCCGTCGATGGTCTTTTCAATCTTGTAGCTGTTGCCCACTACGGAAACGTGTACGGCGTTGGTGTCGCCAAAGAGGTTGTGCATGTTGCCCAGGATTTCCTGATAAGCACCCACCAGGAACACGCCGATATAATAATGCTCACCCTTACGGATGGGGTGCAGGGGCAAATAGTTGGTCAGGTTGGCCGAATTGACATAGTTCGTGATTTTGCCGTCGCTGTCGCAGGTGATGTCCTGCAAAGTGGCCATGCGCGTGGGCCGCTCGTCAAGGCGCTCAATGGGCATGATGGGGAAGAGCTGGTCGAGCGCCCAGGAGTCGGGCAACGACTGGAAGAGCGAGAAGTTGCAGAAATATTTGTCGGCCAGCAGCTTGTCGAGCTTGCGCAACTCGTCGGGCACGTGTTTCTGATGATGGGTCAGGTCGTTGATGTCGCGCAACACGCTCCAAAAGAGACTCTCAATCTGTGCCCGCGTACGCAGGTCGATGATGCCGTGACGGAAAAGGTCGAGCGCCTCCTCGCGGATGTCCTCAGCGTCGTGCAGGTCCTCCAGCATGGAACGCGAAGAGAGTTTGTCCCAAATCTCGCTCAAGTCGCGCACGAGCTGATGGTCGTCGGGCGCGGCCTCAAAGTCCTCGTCCATGCTGGGCAGGGTGACACTCTCCAGCACATCCAGAATCAGCACGGAATGATGGGCCGTAAGCGACCGTCCGCCCTCGGTAATGATGTTGGGGTGCGGAATATTATTGCGGTTGGCCGCCTCAACCAGGGTATATACGCAGTCGTTGACATATTCCTGGATGGAATAGTTGACCGAACTTTCGGAATTGGACGAGCGGGTACCGTCGTAATCAACTCCCAGACCTCCGCCGCAATCGACGAACTTGATGTCAAAACCCATCTGGTGGAGCTGTACGTAGAACTGGGCCGCCTCGCGCAGCGCCGTTGAGATACGGCGGATTTTGGGAATCTGGCTGCCAATATGAAAGTGCATCAGCTTGAGACAGTCGCTCATGCCCATTTCCTTGAGCATTTCGAGCGCCTCGAGCAGTTCGCTGGAATTAAGGCCGAACTTCGACACGTCGCCGCCGCTCTCCTCCCACTTTCCGGCACCGGAAGCGGCCAGCTTGATGCGGATACCCAAATTGGGGCGCACGCCCAGCTTTTCGGCCGTGCGGGCAATGATTTCGAGCTCCGGCAATTTTTCAACCACCAGGAACACGCATTTCCCCATTTTCTGAGCCAACAGGGCCAGCTCAATAAAATTCTGGTCCTTGTGGCCGTTGCAGATAATCAGGCTGTCGCTGTCCATGTTGGTAGCCAGGACGGCATGCAGCTCGGGCTTGCTGCCCGCCTCAAGACCGAGATTGTATTTTTTTCCGTGGCTGATGATTTCCTCTACCACCGGGCGCATCTGATTGACCTTGATGGGGTATATAATAAAGTGCTCCCCCTTGAAGTCATATTGCTTGGCCGCCTGATTGAAGCAGGCCGAGGTCTTTTCAATCCGATTGTCCAGGATGTCGGGAAAACGCACCAGCACAGGAGCCGTGATGTCACGCTCGGCCAAATCAGAAACCAGTTCCTTCAGGTCAACGCGCACATCATCCTTGCACGGCGTTACGTAAACATGGCCCTTTTCGTTGATGCCGAAGTAATTGATACCCCATCCTCCGATGTTGTAGAGTTCCTCCGAGTCTTCAATTCTCCATTTTCTCATGTCTTGATTTTTTCTGCTAAAACGTGTTTGGGTTAAATTTAGGGTAAAAAAACGAGGGTGCCGGCCAGCAAAACCGGCAAAAGGCGGCTTACAGGTTGAGCCGCTCACGTAACTGATTGACCACGGTTTCCACCTTGTCAAACGAACTCAGCACGTCAATATTCTGTATATACTTGGCTTTTTCGTAATACGGGCTGCGCACCCGGAGTTGCTCCGTAATGAAAGTACGCAACTCCTCTTCGGTCTTGTCCTTGAGCAGCGGACGCTCTCCGCGACTGATACTCAGGTGCTGCAACAGCGTAGGTACGGAAGCCTTCATATAAATGGTTTCGGCCACACGGTTCATGTAGTCCATATTGTCGAAGAAACACGGTGTTCCGCCACCGCAGGCTAGCACGATGTCCTCAAACTCGGCCACTTCATGCAGCATCCGGCGCTCAAGGTCACGAAAGACCGCCTCGCCGTCTTCCTCAAAAATGTCGGGCACCCGTTTATGGAAGCGCTCTTCAATATACCAGTCGAGGTCGTAGAAAGTACGGTTCAGCTCTTTGGCAAGCCTCTTGCCCACCGTAGTTTTTCCGGCGCACATATACCCCAGCAGGATGACACATTTCATTTTTTCTTCTAAACTATTATGAGTTTACCATTCGGCCATTTATTTCTTGGCAGCACTTCGGCGGCCGCGGGTGGTTTTGGGCTTGGCTGCCTCCTTTTCCACCAGCTGCCGGCATTCGTCATACGTCAGTTCGGCCGCGCGCGCAGCCATGTCCTTGGGCAGCCGGTAGTTTTGTCCTTTCCAGCATACGTAGGGACCGTAACGGCCGTTGAGCACCTCCATTTCGGCATCTTCCTCAAAAGCCTTGATATGACGCTGCGCTTCGGCTTCCCGACGCTCCAGAATCAGTTTTTCGGCTTCCTCACGGGTGATGTCAAGAGGGTCAATATCCTTGGGAATAGAAGCAAATTTACCGTTATGCTGCACATAAGGGCCAAAACGGCCGACGGCAACCGTCAGTTTCTTGCCTTCAAATTCTCCTAAATCACGCGGCAACTTAAACAGGTCGAGCGCTTCGTCAAGCGTAAGCGTTTCCATGCTCTGCCCCTTGCGCAACTGCGCAAAACGCGGTTTTTTGTCGGCTCCGCCCTCACCCAGCTGTACCACAGGGCCGTAGCGGCCGATTTTTACAAACACGGGCTCGCCCGTCTTGGCATCCACGCCCAACTGGCGCTCACCCACCTTGTGTTCCGACTTTTCGGCCAGCGTGCGTTCAACCTGCGGCTCGAACTTATCGTAAAAGCGGTGCATGAGTTTGGTCCAGCTTTCCTTGCCCTCGGCCACACGGTCAAAATCCTTTTCCACACGGGCCGTAAAATTATAATCCATGATTTCCGGAAAATACTCCATCAGGAAATCATTGACCACGATACCCACATCCGTAGGCAGCAACTTATTCTTTTCAGCACCGGCCATCTCCGTTTTTTCGGTTTCGGTCAAGGCTCCGTGGTCAAGGGTGATGACATGGTAGCTGCGTTCCTCGCCGGCCTTGTCGCCCTTAACTACGTACTCACGCTGTTGTATGGTCGAAATGGTGGGTGCATAAGTAGACGGACGGCCGATGCCCAACTCCTCGAGCTTATGTACGAGCGAAGCCTCGGTGTAGCGCGGCGGATGCTGCGTAAACCGTTCCTGCGCCGTCACGGTATTGTAACACAAGGTCTGACCCTGTGTCATGGGCGGCAGCAAATGTCCCTCCGACTCGGCATCCTCGGCATTGTCGTTGTCGGTGCCTTCGCGGTAGACCTTCAGGAATCCGTCGAACTTGATGACTTCACCGGAGGCTACGAACTGTTCTTCACTGTTGCTCAGACTGATATTGACCGTTGTCTTTTCCAAACGGGCATCGGCCATTTGGCAGGCCACGGTACGTTTCCATATCAGGTCGTAGAGCCGGTTTTCCTGTGCCGTACCCTTAATGCGCTGGCGCTCCATGTCTGTCGGACGAATGGCCTCGTGAGCTTCCTGTGCGCCCTTGGTATGGGTATGATACTGGCGTGGCTGATGATAGTCAGCCCCCATCTGTTCGGTGATAACCTGCCGGCATTCCGACAGACACAATCCGGACAAATTCATAGAGTCGGTACGCATGTACGTAATCAAACCCTCCTCATACAGTTTCTGCGCGATACGCATCGTAACTGCTACGGGAAAGCCCAGTTTGCGGGCCGCCTCCTGCTGAAGCGGGCCGCTTCCTGCTGAAGGGTTGAGGTCGTAAAAGGAGGAGCCGGCGTGCGGCGTGTAGGACGGGTTACTACTTCGGAAACCGTAAATGCCGCGTCGGCACAACGTTCCAGAAAAGCGCGCGCCTCCTCACGGGTCTTAAAGCGTGTATTCAATTCGGCTTTAACCGATGCCGCTGCGCCATTTCCATCAGGCACATCAAAATAAGCGACCACGCGATAAGCGGCCTCCGACTTGAAGGCCGTAATCTCACGTTCACGCTCCACGATAAGCCGTACGGCCACGCTCTGCACACGTCCGGCCGACAAACTGGGACGAACCTTGCGCCAGAGCACAGGCGAGAGCTTGAAACCCACAATACGGTCGAGCACGCGGCGAGCCTGCTGCGCATCAACCAGATTCAGGTCGATATGACGCGGATGCTCAATAGCCGCCAAAATGGCAGGTTTGGTAATTTCATGAAAAACGATACGCCGCGAATTTTTAGGGTCCAGCCCCAGAACCTCTGCCAGGTGCCAGGAAATAGCTTCACCCTCGCGGTCCTCATCGGAAGCCAGCCAGATGTTTTCTGCCTTGGCGGCTTCAGCTTTCAGATCACGCACCAGCTTTTCCTTGTCGGCCGGCACTTCATATTCGGGCTGAAAAGTCTTTAAGTCTATACCGTAGTTTTTCTTCGACAAGTCGCGGATATGGCCATAGCTGGAAAGAACTTTATAATCCTTTCCCAAAAATTTTTCAATCGTCTTGGCCTTGGCCGGCGACTCTACAATCACCAAATTCTTCTGCATGCGGAGATTATTTGCTCGTTTATTTTTATTTTCTGCGTGCAAAAGTAGAAAAAAAAGCGTTTTTACTCATTGAATATAAGAAAAAAAAGCAAAACTTATTCTACTGCCTTTAAAATTTATATCAGTCTGAAAGTGCGCCGGTGCAGCGGCGTAATGCCATACTCACGGATGGCTTCGCGATGCTTCCGCGTAGGATAACCGGCGTTTCCGTCCCAGCCATACTGAGGATACAACCGGGCCTGCTCCGACATAAAGTCGTCACGGTATGTCTTGGCCAGAACAGATGCCGCAGCTATGGAAAGATACTTGCCGTCGCCTTTCACTATGGTCTGGTGGGGCACCTGGCCATACGGCTTGAAGCGATTACCATCGACTATGACAAATGCCGGCCTCACGGCCAACTGGTCAAGCGCCCGGTGCATGGCCAGGATTGAAGCGTTCAGGATGTTTATCCGGTCAATTTCTTCATTGGACACAGAAGCTACTGCCCATGCCTGTGCGTCGGCCTGAATCACCTCGCGCAAGGCATAACGGCGATGAGGAGTCAGTTTCTTGCTGTCGTTAAGCAAATCGTTCTGATAATCCGGCGGCAGGATTACCGCTGCCGCAAATACCGGACCAGCCAGACAGCCGCGACCGGCCTCGTCGCAGCCGGCTTCCGGACAAATGTCGCTATAATGAGATAAAAGCATCAGGCGGATATTAAAAAAGTGGGAAAAATCAAGCCATGTCCTCCGGCTTTCTTCTTAAAACATTTTACGCACGCGGTCGACAGCCTCAACAAAACTGTCGATTTCATCGCGGGTATTATACATGGCAAAGGAGGCACGAACCATACCCTCAACGCCGTAGTGATCCATAAGCGGCTGTGCACAATGATGGCCCGTACGTACGGCCACGCCCAAACGGTCGAGCAGCGTTCCCATGTCGAGATGGTGAATATTTCCCACCAAAAAGGAAATGACGGCATCCTTGTCGGGAGTTGTACCAAAAAAGCGGATATCCGGTATGGCCGACAGCTGTTCCATGGCGTAGCGGGTCAGCTCATGTTCATGTTCACTAATTGCGTCAAGGCCGATTTCATCGACATAATCCAAGGCAACGGCCAAGGCATGGGTTCCGATGAAATCGGGTGTTCCGGCCTCGAACTTATAAGGCAGGCGTTCATAAGTAGTTTTGGCAAACGTCACCTTGGCTATCATTTCGCCGCCACCCTGGTAAGGTGGCATCTGCTCGAGCAGGCGCTCGCGGCCGTAAAGCACGCCCACACCGGTGGGACCGTAGATTTTATGTCCGCTAAAAGTCAGGAAGTCGCAATCGAGTTCCTGCACGTCCACCCGGAAATGGGGCACGCTCTGCGCACCGTCGGCGACGAAGAGTGCCCCGTGAGCATGAGCTGTGCGGGCCATCTGTCCGATGGGATTGACCGTGCCCAATACGTTGCTCACATGAGCCACGCTCACCAGACGCGTGCGCGGAGTGAAAAGGCGCTCATAAGCTTCCAAATCCAGAGAGCCGTCGGGCAGCAGCGGGATGACCTTCAGCACCACGCCCTTGCGCTCCGCCAGAAACTGCCACGGCACGATGTTGGAATGATGCTCCAGCTCGGAAACAATAATCTCATCGCCTTCACGGAAGGACTCGCCCAGCGACGAAGCAATCAGATTAAGGCTCTCGGTCGTTCCGCGGGTAAAGACGATTTCCTCGATGGAACGGGCATTTATAAACTGCCGGACCCGCTCACGCGCCTCTTCATGAAGCTGCGTTGCCTGTTGCGAAAGGAAATGTACGCCACGATGCACATTGGCATTGACGGAATAATACTCCTCGGTAATGGCATCGACCACCTTACGCGGTTTCTGCGTGGTTGCGGCATTGTCCAGATAAACGAGCGGACGGTTGTAAACCTGTCGTGAAAGAATCGGGAAATCGGCCCGCACCTTATTTAAGTCGTACATCATAACGTTTTGCTTTTTCAGGGTAACTATTATATCAACAAAAGCCACACGACGTGACAGCACATCAGCCGTGCTGACACATGCGGCAGCCTTCACACTTGCTCAACTCGCCACGGAACCGCATTTCCACCAAATGGGCCAGCCGCTCACGGAGCGGTTCCAACTCGATGCGTGAGAGCACCTCGTTGACAAAGGCATGCTGCAGGAGCAGGCGGGCCTCGGCCTCGGGAATGCCGCGCTGGCACATGTAAAAGAGGGCCTGCTCGTCAAAGCGACCCACGGTTGAGCCGTGATTACACTTCACGTCGTCGGCATAAATCTCCAGCATGGGCTGCGTGTACATGTGTGCCTCGGGTGAAGCACAGAGGTTGGCATTGGTCTGCTGCGAGTCGGTATGCTGCGCCCCCGGACGCACCAGCACCTTACCGGCAAAGGCACCTACGGCACGGTCGTTGAGCACATATTTGTAGAGCAGGTCGCTATGACAACTCTCCACGGCATGATCAACCAGTATGTTGTGGTCCACGTGCTGCTGCTTGTCGGCTATCACGGCACCATAGGCCTGAAGCGAAGCATGGCTGCCGGCCAGGCGAACATCGGTACGGTTGCGCGTCAGGCCGTTGTGCAGACTGACGCTACACAGCGTGACGCGACTGTCGGCCTGCTGCTCCACGTAAAGATTGGAAAAACGGGTATTCTGCTCCGTAGTTTCCTCCACGGAGTAGATTTCAACCGCAGCCTCCCGGCCGGCCACTACCTCCACCACCTGGTTGGTGAGATAACGCCGGCGGTTGTCGGCATGGTCGCAGAAGAGCAGCTTGACCGAAGCTCCCCCTTCAGCCACCACCAGCACGCGGCGGTTGGACATGAGGTCGGCCTGAGCCACTGAAAGATTGATAATCTGAATGGGGTCGGGCAACACGGTTCCCGCTTCAACATAAACCACCACACCGTCCTGCGTCAGCATGGTGTTGAGCGCCGTCAGACCATCACCTGCCGTATCGGCCAGACGGCCGTAATGGGCGCATACATCAGCCGGAAGCTGCCCGGCGGCCTGGCGCATCGACAGGACATGAAGCCCACGGGGCAATTCCCGGACGGCACCGCCGGAAAACGTATCGTTGGCCACATAAAAGACAAGTGGACTCAAATTGGGCAGATTACACCGGAAACGGGCCAACACCTGTGGCGCGGGAGCCGCCTGCCGGAGGTTAAGCCCATAGTCGGGCGCAAAGGCCTGGGCCACGTCGGTATATTTATAACGTTCCTCCCGCCGCGTGGGAAAGCCCAGCCGGCAAAAATCCTCAAAGGCAGCCTGCCGCCGACCATTCATCAGCGCGCAGCTGTTGGCCTCAATCAGGGAGCGCTGCTCCCGGAATAAATCAATATACTGTTGTTCGCTGGTCATTTTTTTGTTACGAATGTAAGGAAAGATAATAAGATACTTTAAACGGACCGTCACTCCCGGAACACGGAAACGCGCCGAAACGGAATCAGCCGTTTATCTCGCTCTTGATCCAGTCGAACCCGCGTTCCTCAATGGCATATCCGAGTGAAGCATCGCCATTCTTGACAATGCGGCCGTCAACCAGTACGTGTACAAAATCGGGCTTCAGATAATCGAGCATGCGCTGATAATGCGTAATGACAAGCGCACTGGTCTGCGGCGTGCGCAGCTGGTTGAATCCCTCAGCCACAATACGCAGGGCGTCGACGTCGAGCCCGGAGTCGGTTTCGTCAAGAATACTGAGCTTGGGCTCGAGCACGGCCATCTGGAAAATTTCATTCCGTTTCTTCTCTCCGCCGCTGAACCCCTCGTTCACGCCACGGCTCATGAAATGGGCATCGAGCCCCACCATCTTGCGCTTTTCCTTGAGCAGCTTGAGCATTTCGCCTGCAGGCAGCGGGTCCTGACCGAAATACTTGCGCTTGGCGTTGAGGGCGGCACGCATAAAGTTGGTCATCGACACTCCGGGAATTTCAACCGGCGTCTGGAACGACATGAAAATACCCTCGTGCGAACGGGCGTCGGGCGAAAGGCTGAGCAGGTCCTTACCGCAAAAGCTGACGCTGCCCTGCGTCACCTCATACTTGGGGTTGCCCACCAGCACATTGCTCAACGTACTTTTGCCCGAACCGTTGGGGCCCATGATGACGTGCACCTCACCGTAGCCGATGCTCAGGTTGATGCCTTTCAGTATCTCTTTGCCTTCGACCGAGGCACACAGATTATTAATCTCTAACATGTTCATATTGGTAAACTGTGTATGCGTTTTGTTCTATCTGGATTAACTGGCAAAAATACGGATTTATTTCGACATCACCAAAATCAGCATCGGGCTTCACTCACCCTTCGGAACCACGAAGGGCAGAGCCGTCCCGAAGCCGGCCAAAAGGGAATGCGCCCGAACGTTACTGGGCATCCCGGCCCCGCCTGCTGAAACAGCCGCCCCGCCGCTCCGGAACGCACTGCTCGCCGCTTTTCCGCCCACCGGAAACCGCACAAAAAAAGTCCGCACCGTGGCCGCTGCACAACATGCCGACTTTTTTCTACCAAGTGCCGTATGATTTTTTCTAAGTGCCGGTTTCCTTTTTCCTGAAACCACCCTCTTGGAAAAGGACAAAAAAATCCCTGCCGGAGAAACCGGCAGGGACCCAAAAAACTCTATTCAGTGTTTATGTAAAACAATCAGATTATTTTACGTAAACCTTCTTACCATTTACAATGTAAACACCCTTAGTAGGTTTAACTACGCGGCGACCCTGCAAATCGTAGTACTTACCGTCGGCAGGAATGACAACCACACCGTTGATACCGGTAAATTCGCCATCCATTGCGAGTTGAACGTCACCCGTTTCAGTTGTAGCACCAACCTCAGGAGTCAGGTAACCGGTATTGGCAGCTACGTTGGTTTCTTCAGCCGTAGTGGCAATAACCTTAGCCGTACCGTCAGTTGCATTGCTGATAACACCGAATCCAGGACCTACCTTAGTACCGCCGATTACACCGACAATACCGTTAACGGTTTGACCCGTAGTTACGAGGTTAGCTTCAAGGTCTACACCGAAGTCATCCTCCGTTACAGAACCGTCCTCGAGATAATATACGAACGGAACACCGGCGTCAACATAGGAATCAGCGTTTTCAGCCAGGATGAGCTGGTTGTTGTTGATACCTACGATGTTGTAGATAGCGCCATTGGAAACACCGCTTGTAGCATAAGGCAAGCACATGAAGGTGTAGCCCTTGGTTACGGCACGATAAGTGAAGGTATCGTCACCCGGATCAGCTGTCTGGAATCCGTAGTCGCAGTTCGTATCGAGCGTCCAAACGTTTACAGAAGAAGCATTGTTGTTCAAGTACTTAGAATCACCAGCCTCAGGATCATTGTTTACGATCAAGTGGAACATACCACCCTTAGAGTAAACCAGAGTTACAGGATAAGCTTCCTGAACGGTAGTATTCTTCTTCAAATAGAAACCGGTGCCCAGGTTACGAACGTAATATGTACCGTCTTCGTTCTTGCTCAGCATCCAGATGTATTCGTAATAGTTCTTGGCCTTTTCTGTATCGAAAGTTCCAAGACCGGTCTTGTTACCCAGACCGAGTGTAGCACCTTCAGCATTGCTGCCAGACTTGATACCGGCATTGGTGTTGGCCGTGCTACCGCTGATCATATAGTAATAAGTACCCTCAGAAGGCATGATAACGTTGCTTACGAACGTGTTGGAAGCAGCTTCCAGGTTAGCTTTTACTGCGTCAACGTCAGCCTTGCTCATTACGTCAGAAATCTTGGCACTTTCAGTAGTGATGGCTGCGTTCAGAGCATCGAGAGTTTCCTGAGAAACATAACCCGGCTGATCACCTACCAAAGCACTGTCAGCCAAAGTCTGGGCTGAAGCCAGAGCGTCTTTAGCAATCTGCGGATCCGGACAGGTTTCCATGAACTTGTTATAAGCAGTCTGGAGCTGTTCGATACCTTCTTCCGTTACGGCGTCAGCATCAATCTGAGAAGCTGCGTTAACCAAAGCGGTGTGCAATGCGTTAGCATCGGCCTCGGGAACCTGCTCATAGAGAGAAGCCTCCTGGTTGTAAGTGCCTTTGTAAACACCCAGCTCACTTACGTAGAAGAACGGGAAAGCCTTTGAGCCTTCAGCGCTGTTGGCAATAGTACCACCACTACCACCAGTAGCTACAACGTCAAAACGCAGATACTGATAATTGTCGTACAAGTCAACAGAAGCCATCATGGTAGAATCGGCAGTCACGAACTTCGGAGAAACTGTTCCGATATAAGTCCATGCACCGGTAGCAGCGGTAGTATCGTTGGTTGCATAAACAGCAATCTTGGTCGGATAGAACAGGGTCTGAGTCTTCCAGCTGTCGCTGCTTGAAGACATACGACGAGAGTATTTCAAGGTTACGGCATTAGCTTTCTCAGAAAGTTTCACGCCGATGAAGTGATAGTTGTTGGGGGCGTTAGAAGCCGAATAAGTAGTGTGCAGGTAATTGTCGAAGATCTTACCGTCAAGCAAAGCAGGAATACCTGCGCCGTCACCGTCAGCCAACGGGCTGGTCCAGATCTGGTCAACGGCATTGAGCAATCCGTGTGACTCATATTCGTTGTCCTTGCTGGCTTCGCTGTCATATACACGAGAGTTGGTATAAGCATTGAAAGCAGAGGTGAACAAGTTGTTCATGCGAGTATTCAACTGCTGCTTCTTGATCTGATCTTCCAGTTCTGCGATAATCTCATCAGCAACCGGAACAAACTGCCAGTGTGAAGCATCGGCTGTGTAATTCCAAGATACTGCCTTTCCGTCAGCCTGAGCATGTACACCCTGAGTCTTACCGGAGTTTGTCATGTAGAAATAAACGTTCTTACAGTTCTTGATAAGATACTCACCGGCCTCAGACTTGTCAACTGCGCTAATCTGCGTACTGTTGGTACCCAAAGTTGCCAAATAGGTACCGGTTGCCGGATTATATACATGGAAAGTTGAATCCGTAGTACCCGGTTCTACATAGCAGATGTAGTTGATATTGTCAGTCGGGATGTTTGTATTAGCCCAAGTCCAACCCGTACCGGCGCTATTTACGCTCAACGTAGCCTGCGCATATTTCTGGTTCTTTGTAATGTAATAATAGGTATTGGCCTTAACCGGGCAGATAGCAGCTACTGCAGCGTCATAAGCAGCCTGCAAAGCATCGGCAGCTTCACTATATTCTTCTTCGGTAGCCATACCGGAAGCAATCAGCTGCTCAGCTGTGCTGTAAGCAGATACAGCCCGCTGGTATGCTGCTGAAGGTACATTACCCGGGTTTTCACCTTCTACAAACGTTCCTTCAACACCCTGCGGGAACAATTTGTTGATCAATGCGCTCAACTTAGCCTGACCGTCTGCCAATACTACGCCGTAAACCTGCCAAGCATTGGTATCGACGTACATACAGATCATGAAATAGGCATTGTAACCGCTAAGATACTGATAGGGATACTCCTCTGCTGTTGCCCAATCTGACAAACTACCTGTAGATCCGCTGTTGTCACGTGCCTCTACATTAGGGAATACGAACAAGCATTCTTCAGCTGAAGTAAACTGGGTTGAATAGAACAGACTCTTTGCCGGTTCTGAAACGGCTTGTCCTGCAAAGAAATGATAAGCTTCATTTACAGAAGACGTATAAGAAATAGGACCATTTCCGTATTCATTCGGGAAAGGATAGTCACCGGTTTCGTCGTTCTTGGTCAGGGCCGCCTTCAGATACTGTCCTGTAGCCTTACTCTGCAAATAATAGCTGGGTTGTCCATCTACCTGACCTGCATCTACAAAGGTAAAGATACAATTGTCAGAAAGTGTTGATGAACCATTGTTGTTGCCCGTCAGAGATACATCCAGATATTTACCCGAATGTTTTGATTTCAAGAAGACCTGCTCGCCTGGTGTAATCGTAGACTTGAGTTCTCCTAAGAAATACACATTATCTCCATCTTGGGCCTGAACGCTGCTACCGCCAAATCCAAGGAGGAGCAGCAATGAAAAGAAGTAATTTAACTTTTTCATTAGGCTTACAATACTTAAGTTAATAATAAAATCGCCCCAAAGTTACTCATTTTTTCTGTATCGGAATTCGTCAAAAAAGGCCAAAAAATGTAATTCGAAAGCGTTTTTATGTTTTTTTTATTTATCTGAGATTCCAATTAACGCATTCGAAAGTCCTGTCAATCATTATTTTCCTTCGTCTGACTTGCCTGAGCAAGTCCCTGAATATTTCGCATCAGTCCTTCATATTTGGCCCGTTTAACAGCACTTCCCTTAAAAAGTTTCTGGTACATTTCACGCGTTAGACATTGCCAGTCGACGGCCTTCATTTTCAGGAAATCCTCACGAGGTTTAAAAGCCGTTTCTTCAGTCGGCTGAGCAAACCGATTCCACGGACAAGCCTCGGCACAACGGTCGCAACCATACACACAATCTCCCATCTGTTTTACGGCTTCAGGCGGTAAGGCCTCACGCGACTCTATGGTAAGATACGACAGGCAACGCCGGGCGTCAAGCCCCTCATCTACCGACAAGGCATGTGCCGGACAGGCTTCAATACAAGCCCGGCACGTGCCGCAGCGCGAAGCTATCGGCTCATCATACACGTCTGCTTCCTCCGTTACCATCAGTTCGCCCAAGAAGAAATAACTTCCGGCATGCGGCACAATCAGCTGCGTGTTCCGCCCAAGCCATCCCAAGCCGGAACGCCACGCCCAGTATCGCTCGTCCACGGGAGCGGTGTCACAAAATGCCCGCCCCGTCAATCCAAGTTTTTCCTGCAGTTTCCGGAGTTTGCCGCGTACCACGTCATGATAGTCCTGCCCATAGGCATAACGGGCAAAATGATAAGTAGGTTCCTGCTGGCTTTCAGACGGATAATAGTTAAGCGTTACGCAAATAATGCTCCTGACACCGGGCACCAGCAACGACGGGTCGGCGCGCATTTCAAAATGACGCGACAAATAGTCCATACAACCATGCCGGCCGGCATCAAGCCAGCGCCGAACCTGTTTCACGCGCCAATCCTCTACTTTTTGAGCAGGCGCAATGCCACAAGCGGAAAAGCCGGCCTCGCGGGCACAAGTCTTCACCGTTTCAGCAGAAAACTTCATAAAACAAGGGGATTAGAAAGCAGAAAGTCAGAATACTTTAAACGAATAGCCCTGCGAAAGCAGCCATTCGATTGAACGCGGAAGGGCATAAAGCAATTTGTCTTCACTTTTAAGCGAATCATGAAAAGTGATGATACTTCCGGGTCGCGCGTAACGCCGCACATTGAACAACACGTCACGTCCGTTCAGGCGCGTAGAATAGTCACGTGTGACCAAATCCCACATCACCACGCGGTAGCGCCGGCGCACGGCAATATACTGCCCCCACTTCATCCAGCCGTGTGGCGGCCGGAAGAGGTCAGTATGCAGCAGGTCGTTGGCCTTCTCAACGTTGGCCAGATAACTGCGGATGCCGTGGCGCAGCCCTCCGATGTGGTTGTAGGTATGGTTACCGATGCGGTGCCCCTCGGCTACCACCTGGGCAAATTCTTCAGGGTGTTTGCGCACGTTGTCGCCCACCATGAAGAATGTTGCCTTGATGTTGTAGTGCCGAAGCACACTGAGCACCCACGGCGTCACCTGCGGGATAGGGCCGTCGTCAAAGGTCAGGTACACCGACCGTTCATGACGGTCCATGCGCCACAAGGCCAACGGGTAAAGCCATCGCAGGAAACAGGCGGGTTGCTCAATAATCATTTTTCTCTATGATTGCGCGTCGGGATTTGATATAACATTTTTACTGCGGCAGCACTGAACCGGAAGCCGGCATCTGCATCTGCTGCTGAGCCTGCTGTTCACGCTCCTGCTGACGCTGCACCAGGATACGGCCGGCCGGCGAATTGAAAATACGTTCCAAATAGGCCCGATATTCAGGTGCCTTTTTCGAGTGGCAGCGCTCCAGACCGGTACATACCGACTGCAGGAAGATGAAGTTGCGCTCAATGTCGCGGCCATAGGAAACGATGCGGCCACCGAGGCTGTTGTACCAGTCCATATACTGGCGCAGGTTCTTGCCCATGGCCAGCAGGATGCGTTCAGACTCCTGCGGACGGCCTACCTGGCGCCAGGCTTCCGGAATCTCGAAGAGTCCGTTGTCGTAGTCAAAGCCCACACTCATCACGTCATAGGGCACGTTGTACGACGGCAGCACCTTCTTGCAATACTGCAGAGCCTGCAGGGCCTGCTGCTTCTTGCCCTCCTTGAGCAGGGCCATAATCAGTGTGGCAAAGGTCTGACGGTGCGTGTAGCACATGCGCATCACGGTTTCGTCAAGATAGAGGCCCGGTTTGTCCAGACCGCCAAAGCGGAACTTGTGCATCAGGTTGTCATACATGCGCTGCGTGTCAACCACGTCGTTGTTGGTCACAAACGGCGTCACACGTGAGGCCAGACCTTCCTGAATGAGGTACGGCGTCAGGCCGGCGTGGTTTTCGGGACCTACGGTCAGCGAAATATAGATAGGACGGGTCCAGTTGCAGTTCTCGAGCATTTCGTACATCATCAGCTCGCTCTTGTACACGGCCCGGCGGTTGAAGCGGATGGTCATGTGGTCGGGAATGGAATCCGTACACTTCATTCCGCTACGCAAAACGGCCGCCTTGTCAATCTTCACTATGGCACTGTCGGTCGGGATAATGCCGATTTGCGGGTTACGCACGAAGTTGTCGATGATGAACTTCAGGTCGAACGGGTCGAGTCCCGGATTGCTCTTCTTGAGTTCGAGCAACTGACTCTTCAGTTCAGGCTGCACGTACACAAACTCATGCTGCCCGTTTTCAACATACTCCAGACGTTTGAAGTCAATGGGGAGTGCGGGCGAGTCATAAGCCGGACGCTTCATCTGGTCGATGTACCAGTCGGTCTGCAGGTACGACAGGTTGCAGACGCGGGCGTCGGTGCGCACGCCTTCCACCTCCTGATTATACCACAGAGGGAAGGTATCATTATCGCCATTGGTGTAGATAATCGGATGAACGGGGCGGCCCTGTGCGTCCTTCTGCTGCAGTGAGTTCAGGTAGTTGGCACCGAAGTCGCGACAGGTGTAACGGCCGGATCGGTCGTGGTCGTCCCACGTCTGGCTGACCATCTGCACCGGAACGAGCAGACATACCAGCGAAGCCAGTACGGCCGAAGGCGTTTCGCCCAGTTTGAGGCGCTCAAGTCCCTTGGCCAGGGCAGCCACGCCCAGACCAATCCAGATGGCAAAGGCGTAGAACGAACCGGCATAGGCGTAGTCACGTTCACGCGGCTGGGCCGGCGTCTGGTTCAGGTAGAGCACAATGGCAATACCGGTCATGAAGAAGAGGAAGAACACCACCCAGAACTGCTCGATACCCTTCTTTCCGCGATAAGCCTGGAAGAAAAGGCCAATCAGACCGAGAATCAGCGGCAGGCAGTAGAACACGTTGTGTCCCTTGTTGTTCTTCAGCTCGTCGGGCAGCTTGCTCTGGTCGCCGAGTCGGGCGTTGTCGAGCGGAGCGATACCCGTAATCCAGTTGCCGTGCTCATATTCGCCAAAGCCCTGAATGTCGTTCTGGCGGCCGGCAAAGTTCCACATGAAGTAACGCCAGTACATGAAGTTCAGCTGGTAGGAAAGGAAGAAGCGGAAGTTTTCCCACTGCGTCGGCATCACCACGGTGTAGCTCTCGCCGTTGGGGTACGTGCCCACCACGGTGTGTCCCTTGATGCCGCCCAGCCAGGAATCATACTTGTCCGCATCCTTGTCGGAGTACATACGCGGGAAGAGCATGTTCTCGGCAAACATGTATTCGCCGTTGTCGCCCACCACCTCATAGCGGTCGGGTTCCGAGGGGTCGGCCTTTTCGTGACGCTTGATGATGGAGCTGCCCTTTGAGCGCATGGGGTTGCCCTGCTCGTCGTAGCGTATCTGTGAGGAGTAGGCCTGACCGTAGAAGAGCGGACGGCTGCCGTACTGCTCACGGCCCAGATAGTAGCGCAGGGAGAACACATCCTCGGGCGAGTTCTGGTCCATGGTCGGGTTGGCCGTAGAGCGGATGACGATGACGGCGTATGAAGAGTAACCGATCATCAGCATCAGGGCGCAGAGCAGGCCGGTGTTGATAAAGCGCGGTTTCACCATGTAGTGGTCGCCCTTGCGGTAGAACAGCAGCCAGGCCAGCGCAGCCATGACCACCAGCCCCAGAATGATGGAGCCTACGCCCTCGCCATAGAAGGGAATACCCAGCAGGGCTACGGAAAGCACGGCCGAAATGACGATGCGCTTGCGATCGGCCATCTGGTAGCTCTCGTAAATGGCCCAGATTACCACGGCAATCAGCAGGATGATATAAATAATGAATCCGGTGTTGAACGACATGCTGCAGGTGTTCACGAAGAACCACTCAAACCATCCGCCCACCTTCACAATACCGGGCACTACGCCGTAGAGCACGGCTGCCACCAGCACCATAGAAATGACCAGAGCTATGATGGAACCCTTGGCCGTCACGTTTTTCCACTTCTTGAAGTAATAAACCAGCACGATGGCGGGCAAGCACAACAAGTTGAGCAGGTGTACGCCGATGGAAAGGCCGGTCAGGTAGAAAATCAGCACCAGCCAGCGGTCGCTGTGCGGCTGGTCGGCACAGTCCTCCCACTTGAGGATGAGCCAGAACACCAGGGCCGTAAACATCGATGAATAGGCGTAAACCTCACCCTCGACGGCCGAGAACCAGAAGGTGTCGCTCCAGGTATAAGCCAGGGCGCCCACCAGTCCGCAGCCCATGACGAGGATGGTCTGCGTCCAGCTCGTCACGATGCCGTCCTTATAGAGCAACTTGCGGGCCAGGTGCGTGATGCTCCAGAAGAGGAACAGGATACACGTGGCCGAAAGCAGGGCCGACATGGTGTTGACCATACGGGCCACCTGCGAAGGATCGGAGGCAAAATGTGAAAAGAAATTGGCCGTCAGCATAAAGAACGGTGCGCCGGGCGGGTGACCGATCTCCAGCTTGTAGCCGGTTGTGATAAACTCCGGACAGTCCCAGAAACTGGCTGTCGGCTCGATGGTCGAACAATACGTAAACGCCGCGATGGCAAAGGCTATCCATCCCAGCACATTGTTGACCAAACGGTACTTTTTCATGAAGTCCATTGCTGTGTACGTAATGATTTATAGATTATTGATATTTTTTTCGGCTATTCAAAAAGCAAAAGTAGGAAGAATTTTCGGGAAAATAAAGCACCGAAGTTTTAAATAAAAACAACGCCGCCCAAAATACCCGTCCTCATCTCCCCTACGGCAATGCGCGGCCGTACTTCATCTCCCCCACAAGAGGCTCCGCAGAAAAAAACTGCGGCCCGTCTTAAAAAAGGCGGGACCCTGTTTTTCCACACCGGCACCTTTTTCCGACAAAGTGCCGGTTGTTTTGTTCTTCTCCCCGCGCTGCCGTTGCGGCGGTGTGCCGTCAGGCTCCGGCCACGCTGTCGGTCTTTGCTTCAGGCAGCAGAAACACGTCCACCACCTGCTGCAGCTGACTGCGGGTCAAGCCTCCCTGCAACATCTCCACGCGGCCTTCGGCGTTAATAAGCAGCAGGGTCGGTATGCTCTGCACCTCGAACGCCATTGCCAGGTCCTGTTCCTTGTCTACATCGACCTTGTAAACGGCTATCTTGCCGGCGTACTTCCGGGCAATGGCTTCCAGTTCAGGCGCCATCCGGCGACACGGGCCACACCAGGTGGCATAGAAATCGACAATCACCGGCAACTTTCCGGCAAGTTTTACCACCGAATCCGCCGGCTGGGTATAGTCGAACACCTTGTCGACAAACGACGCTGCGGTCAGCTCACTTACCACCTTGACGTTCTCCTGCTTGGCGCTGCCTGCAGCCTGCGGCTTGCGGTTCTGGCAGGAAGCCAGCGTCAGTACCGCCAGCAGTGCCACGAGCCACAACCCCTGAAATAAAGTTGTCTTGTTTTTCACCATACTGTATGTTCTGTTCAATAAGTTACTGTCATCTTACCGTCAAAAATACGTCATTTTTCCACAACAACAGCCATACCCGGCTGCTTTTTATGACCCTGTGGCGACGAAATTACAAATAAAATGACTTATTATTCGCATATTATGTCCCGTTTCACTTGTCCGCGTCCTTAAAAATATATAATATTGCACCACTTTTCTTCCCATTCCGACCAGAAGGCCGGAACATCGCGCATAATTACGTAACTATGAAAATCTCTTCACTCTTGCTGGCCGCCGGCTTTACGCTCTTCGTGCCCCGTG
>FR903603.1:19323-26354 GCA_000438115.1 Prevotella sp. CAG:617
CGGGGCAGGCGCCCCGCGGCCCACCCGCCAGGTCATCGACAGCCTGCTGGCCGACGCCGCGCGCCGGGAAATGCCGGTTGTCAACGGCCCGATGCGCAGCGAACTGGAACAACCGGCCGCTGCCGCCACGGCATGGCAACCTGAGACCATCCCGACAGAAGCCGCTCCGTCAGGCCCGGCCGACCGCTACCACCTGCTGCAAACGGCCTATATGGGCGTGCCCCTCATTGCCGGCGGACTCCTGATGCAGGGAGCCGACCATCATGTGCGCAACATGCGCTACCAGTATGCCGCCAACTTCCACACCAGCGTGGACGCCTACACCCAATACCTGCCTGCCGCCGTCATGCTGGGTCTGAAAGCCGGCGGCGTGGAAAGCCGGAGCCAGTGGGGCCGCATGCTCGTGAGCGACGCCTTTTCAGCCGCCATCATGGCCGTTGCCGTCAACACCATCAAACTGACGGCCGACGTGCAGCGCCCCGACGGTTCGGCCTACAACTCCTTTCCCTCCGGCCATACGGCCACAAGTCGCCCTGGGTAAGCTACGGAAGCTACGGTCTGGCCACGGCCACCGGTCTGATGCGAATCCTCAACAACCGCCACTGGATCAGCGACGTCATGGCCGGAGCCGCCATCGGCTACATCTCGACCCAGCTGGGATATTTCCTGACCGACCTCATCTTCAAAGACAAATACCTCAACGTCAAGGACGAAGCCGACCTGTTCGACGCCCGCCGCGAACCCTCGTTTCTGGGCATCAGCCTGAGCTATGACCTGCCGGGCGTGAGCACGCGCATGAACAATGGCCACCGCCTGCGCACGGCCTCGGGCGTTGACCTCGCGCTCGAGGGAGCCAAGTTTATCAACCCCTACCTCGGATTCGGCGGCCGCGCCTCGCTGTCGGACCTCACCGTGATGGTCAACAACCAGACCTCGCCCAATTCACTGGGCATGGTGGGCCTGTATGCCGGCGTGTTCGGGTCGTACCCGCTCAGCGCCCGTTGGAGCGTAGGCGGCAAATTCCTGCCCGGCTACGCGCGCTATCCGCAAACCACCGTCAACGACTTCCGTCTGGGCAACTGCGGCGGTTTCGGTCTGAACACAGGCGGACACATCGGTTTCATGGTTCATCCGCACTACCAGATGAAGCTTTTTCTGGACTACGACCTCCGTCCCTCGTATGTCAGCACCACCCGTCACTGCGTGCATACCCTGGCCATCGGAGGTTCGGCCAACATCGCCTTCTGAGCCGTCCGGAAGCAAAAAGGTGGCCGCTAAAATTTTGAGGCCAAACTTTTCATTTCAAAAGAAAAAGTTGTATCTTTGCTATGATAAAGAAGTAACATCAAATCAACGTTTAATACAACATAATGGAAGTAGAAGAAAGAGATCAGGCCAGCTATTCAGCCAGTAATATTCAGGTTCTTGAAGGCTTGGAGGCTGTGCGCAAGCGCCCGGCCATGTATATTGGCGACATCAGCGAAAAGGGCTTGCACCACTTGGTCTATGAAACGGTCGACAACTCAATTGACGAGGCTTTGGCCGGCTATTGTACGCACATTGAAGTAACCATCTGCGAGGACAACTCCATCATTGTGCAGGACAACGGCCGCGGAATTCCGGTTGACATGCACCCCAAAGAACACCGCTCGGCACTGGAAGTGGTAATGACGGTACTGCATGCCGGCGGTAAGTTCGACAAAGGTTCCTACAAGGTTTCGGGCGGTTTGCACGGCGTGGGTGTGTCCTGCGTCAATGCCCTGTCCACCAAAATGGTATCACAGGTTTACCGCGACGGCAAAATCTACCAGCAGGAATATGCCAAAGGAAAGCCCCTTTACCCGGTCAAAGTAGTAGGCGAAACCGACTTGCGCGGAACGCGCCAGCAGTTCTGGCCGGATGACACCATTTTCACTTCCACCGAATACAAATACGAAATTCTGGCCAACCGTATGCGTGAACTGGCCTACCTGAATGCCGGCATCACCATTACGCTGACCGATCTGCGGCCTGACGAAGAGGGCAAGACACGCACGGAAAAATTCCATTCCGACCTGGGTCTGCGCGAATTCGTGCGCTACATTGACTCCAGCCGCACCCACCTGTTTGACGATGTTATTTATCTGAACACCGAGAAGCAGGGTGTGCCCATCGAGGTCGCCATTATGTACAACACCTCTTATAGCGAGAACATCCACTCCTACGTTAA
The DNA here is from genome assembly GCA_000438115.1 of Prevotella sp. CAG:617. Taxonomy (GTDB): domain Bacteria; phylum Bacteroidota; class Bacteroidia; order Bacteroidales; family Bacteroidaceae; genus Alloprevotella. The sequence goes on from FR903603.1 coordinate 21,533, forward strand.
CAACATCAACACCATTGAAGGCGGTACGCATCTGGCCGGTTTCCGCTCGGCCCTGACGCGCGTACTGAAAAAGTATGCCGAAGAAACGGCAGCCAAACAAATTGAAAAAGCCAAGGTGGAGATTACGGGTGAAGACTTCCGCGAAGGACTGACGGCCGTCATTTCCGTTAAGGTAGCCGAACCGCAGTTTGAGGGACAGACCAAAACAAAATTAGGCAACAGCGAAGTAACGGGAGCCGTAAACCAGGCTGTAGGCGAAGCGCTTACCAACTATCTGGAAGAACATCCCAAAGAAGCCAAACTGATTGTCGACAAAGTCATACTGGCCGCCACGGCACGTGTGGCAGCCCGCAAGGCACGCGAGAGCGTTCAACGAAAAAACCCCATGTCGGGCGGCGGACTGCCCGGAAAACTGGCTGACTGTTCCGAAAAAGACCCCGCACGCTGCGAACTCTTCATCGTGGAGGGTGACTCCGCCGGCGGTTCGGCCAAACAGGGCCGCAGCCGGGCTACACAGGCCATCCTGCCGCTGCGCGGTAAGATTCTGAACGTAGAGAAAGTAATGTGGCACAAGGCTTTTGAGAGCGAAGAAGTCAACAACATCATCCAGGCTCTGGGTGTACGCTTCGGACTGGGTGACGACTCCAAGGAGGCCAACATCGAAAAGCTGCGCTATCACAAGATTATCATCATGACCGATGCCGATGTCGATGGTTCACACATCGACACACTCATCATGACCCTCTTCTACCGGTACATGCCGCAAATTATTCAGGACGGCTACCTCTACATTGCTACACCGCCGCTTTACCGCTGTAAGAAAGACAAGGTGGAGGAATACTGCTACACGGAGGTTGACCGCCAGCGTTTCATCGACAAATACGGCGGCGGAAAGGAAGCCGGCATTGTAACCCAGCGCTACAAAGGTTTGGGTGAGATGAACCCCGAACAGCTTTGGGAAACGACCATGTGTCCGGAAACACGACTGCTCAAGCAGGTTACAATTGAAAATGCCGCTGAAGCAGACTACATCTTCTCCATGCTCATGGGTGATGACGTGGCTCCGCGACGCGACTTCATCGAGAAAAACGCGACCTACGCCAACATCGATGCCTAAAGCACCGGGACGGCATGCAGGCCGGACAGCGGAAACCGCCTCCGTTCAGAAAACCGGTGCGTATCCGCCGCAAAAAACATATTGAACCATTGTTTCTTATCCCCATTAAGGTATATAGAAACCAGTAGACATATCATTTCAGAAGTAAGGTGTGGATGTGAAATCCGGCAACCTTATCTTTACTAAAACATCTCTTATTTATAATACCTAACGAAACCGCCTGGATGTGAATCCGAGCGGTTTTTTTAGCATAAGCGGGGCACTTGTTGCTCCGCTCCCGGACAGTGGTATTCACGGTCCGGGAGCGGCTCCCCGAAGTTTCGTTCCCAAGCTCCCGGCCGGAATGAAAAAACATCCGACGTAAAAGAAAAAAGCCGGCGGAAAAAATTTTTTACGTGCCGTTTCTTTTCTTTTACAAACGGTTTCTGCCGGACGCCGCCCCTTGCATCCGCCTTCGTTCCGCACCCCGACCGACGCGGGTCCGCTTTTTGTAAAAAATACTCAATATTTAGCATTTAGCACCTGTTTGTTCACCTATTTTACATTAACACACGTAAAAACCGGTCTGAAGCAAACTGCTTTATTGTAATTTTTTTCTACATTTGCTCCGCTATTTTACTACGTTGACGCATTACCGCCGTCTGCGGGAACAACACTGGAGGTAACAACCTCACCGCTTACCGCCGGCGCCCCGACGCAGCTTCCCCAACGCGGCGGCAACGCCCTGCCTGTAAGCAGAGTTGCTCCAAAAGGACGGCCCCCTGCCGCGCGAGTACCCCACGGGATATCCTCACGCTGCAAAGAAGGATGTGTCAACCGCACGATACATGTTTTTTAATTATACCGGCCATAGAAAGAAATGTTATGTTAGTAGGTAAAAGTTCGATTTTCGATTCGCGCCAAAATTTTAATGATGTTTTTTTCAGCCTGCTCAACCGGCAAGGTCCGGGAAGCGACCGTATAACCCACATTGTGGCCTCGCTGCTTCCGGTGTTCGACATCAACGCGCGCATTGCCGACGTGCAATGCGGCACGGGAGCGCAAACCAAGGTGCTCCACGAAACGCTGCGCAGGCACATCATTGCCGTTGACTCACGGACCAACATGATAGGCCCGCTTCAGGACACCGTCAGCCAGGACCCGCTACTGACCAACAACATCAGTACGCTGGTAGCCAAGCCCGACGAGCTGCCGTTTCCCAAACACTACCTCAACCTCATCTGGTCTGAAAATTTTGTGGGTCCTTACGGGGTGGACGACATCCTGAAACGCTGGCGCTACTGGCTGCAACCGGAAGCCTACGTGGTTTTTTCACTCTGCTCCTGGGTTCGCTCCGACCGGCCCGACGATGAATATATCGACAAGCGCTTCAGCTACATGCGCCAGGTAAGCGACAACCTGAAGGCTTTTGAAAGCCTGGGATTCAGCAATTTGGGTCACATCATACAGCCCGACGACTGCTGGACCGACAACCACTACATTCCCATGTCGATGAAAATTCAGGAACTGCCCGAAGAGGTGCGCCAGCGCAAAGACGTCAAACAATTCATCGAAGACCGACGCCGCGAAATCCGAAGCTACGTGCAGTACAAACCATACTTCCGCAACGTGTTCTACATATTGCAGAAGGAACAAGACAACACCACGGTGCGCTGACGCCACACCCGGGCCGTGCGCCGCAAACAGCCTAATCCTTACACGAATGACCTCAACAACCCCAAACAACCTGCATGAAAAATGGATGCACCGCTGCATTGAACTGGCTCAATGCGGCCGGGCACATGCCGCCCCCAACCCCATGGTGGGCGCCGTCATTGTTCACCAAGACCGCATCATCGGCGAAGGCTACCACATACGCTGCGGCGAAGCCCACGCCGAAGTCAATGCCATCAACTCCGTCAGTCCGGCCGACCGGCCGCTGCTGCGCGACTCCACCCTCTATGTCAGTCTGGAGCCGTGCGCACACTTCGGCCGCACGCCGCCATGCGCACGCCTCATCGTACGCACCGGCATACCGCGCGTCGTGGTGGGCTGCATCGACCCCTTTGCCAAAGTGCAGGGACGCGGCATCAGCATAATGCGCGAAGCCGGCATCGACGTAACGGTAGGCGTCTGCGAACAGGAATGTCTGGAACTCAACCGGCGCTTCATTACCTTTCAGACCAAAGGACGGCCCTACGTCACCCTGAAATGGGCCGAAAGCAGCGACGGCTACATTGACCGCCTGCGCGACGGCGGCCGCCCGGCCCTGCTCTCCACCCCCCGCACGCTGATGCACGTTCATCAGCTGCGGGCCGAGCACACGGCCATTCTGGTAGGCCACCGCACCCTCCAGGTTGACCATCCGCAGCTCAACATCCGGCACTGGGTGGGCAGCAACCCGGTGAAAATTGTTCTGGGGCACGTCAGCGAAGGCGAACTGCCGCCCGGATTCGAGGCCTATGCCGACATCCGCACCCTACTCCAGGAGCTGCACAGCCGCGGCCTGCAGTCGCTGCTCGTCGAAGGCGGCAGCCTCACACTCCAATCGTTCATCGACAAGGAGTTGTGGGACGAAGCCTGGGTTGAGCACGCCCAGACGCGGCTGGAAGCCGGCGTACCGGCTCCGCTCATCGCCGAAAGCAAGCACCACACCGACGTGATGCTCTACGACGTGCGACACACCCATTATTTCAACTTTTAGATACACCACCGCGCGCCGTGGCCTGCGCCCCCAGCGGCACATACAGGCACGGCCGCCCATCCTTAACCCCACACCATGTTTACCCTGATACTCATTCTGCTGGGCGGTTTTCTGGCCGGCTTCCTCCTGCGGCGCCTGCCCGACATTCACTTTACGGACACCGGCATTCCCGTCACGATTTTCGCCATGCTTTTTCTTTTCGGTCTCAGCCTGGGTGCCGACCAATCGCTTATCAGCCGTTTCAGCAGCTTTGGCCGCCAGGCGCTGGTCATGGCCCTGCTGGGCGTAGCGGGCAGCCTCCTTTTTTCATGGCTGGCCGGAAAATATTTGCTGAAACATCCTAAAAACGAATCCGAAGATGAAAGGTAGTCTGTTGGCCCTGCTGGCCCTTTTTGCCGGATGTCTGACCGGCTACTCGCTGGAACTGCCCGCCTGGCTGACGGGCCATGAACTCTCCACCTGGCTGCTGTATGCCCTGATGGCTCAGGTGGGAATGAGCATCGGCAGCAGCCGCAACCTGCACGACATGGTGAACCACTTCAAGCCACGCATCCTCCTGCTGCCACTGGCTACGGCGCTGGGCACACTGTGTTTTTCAGCCCTGGCGCCGCTGCTGCTCGACCGCTGGAGCCTGACCGACTGCCTGGCCGTAGGCAGCGGCTTCGGCTACTACTCGCTCTCGTCACTGCTCATCACCCAACTCAAACAGCCCACCCTGGGGATGCAACTGGCCGCCGAACTGGGCACCATAGCCCTGCTGACCAACATTTTCCGCGAAATAATAGCCCTGGTAGGTGCTCCGCTGCTGCAACGACGCTTCGGGACGTTTGTTCCGATATCCGTAGCCGGCGTCACGTCGATGGACGTTGCCCTGCCCACCCTGGTGCAAAGCTGCGGACAGCAGGTCATTCCGCTGGCCATCTTCCACGGTGCGGTACTCGACATGAGCGTACCTTTTCTGGTCAGCCTCTTCTGCGGGCTGTAATGCCCCAAGCCGGCGGTTTGCGCCGCAACCTGCAAAA
>FR903603.1:26373-27164 GCA_000438115.1 Prevotella sp. CAG:617
TGCAAAAACACCGCCGCGCGCAACGGCCCGAAACATGCACACGGCAACCAGCAGGAAACCAAATGTGCCTGCCGGCCGCCGAAATCAATTAAAAACGGCGGCAAGCCTGCTGACAACCAGAAAAATTAGTAACTTTGCGCCAGCATTTGCAAAGAGACAATATCAACTTATCATAAAATCATAAATCATGGCAAAGAAAGCACTTTTGATGATTCTTGACGGCTGGGGCATCGGTGCCCACGACAAAGGCGACGTCATCTTCAACACTCCAACTCCATTTATGGACCACCTCAACGCAACCTATCCGCACTCACAGCTGCTGGCTTCAGGCGAGAACGTAGGTCTGCCCGACGGCCAGATGGGTAACTCTGAAGTAGGTCACCTGAACATTGGTGCCGGACGCATTGTCTATCAGGACCTGGTAAAAATCAACCGCGCCTGCGCTGACAACAGCATAATGAAAAACCCGGAAGTGGTTTCAGCCTTTGAATATGCCAAGAACAACGGCAAGAACATCCACTTTATGGGTCTGACCTCAAACGGCGGCGTACACTCTTCACTCGACCACCTCTTCAAGCTCTGCGACATTGCCAAGGAATATGGTCTGGAAGGACGCACCTACCTGCACTGCTTCATGGACGGCCGCGACACCGACCCCAAGAGCGGCATCGGATTCATCAAGGAACTTGAAGCACACTGCGCCAAGAGCGCCGGCAAGATTGCCAGCATCGTGGGCCGTTTCTACGCCATGGACCGCGACAAGCGCTGGAACCGCGTAAAAGAGGCTTACG
>FR903604.1:0-489 GCA_000438115.1 Prevotella sp. CAG:617
ATTTAAACGATTACCGCTATGTTTCCAGCGTCTAAAGTTACAGAGATTTATTGTATGGCCGATGATTTTTGCAAGATATTTACATTGCAACAGGAAAATATATGATTGAGGATAAGAAGACTAGGTATCATAACAAGCCCAACCGTATGAGTGATGCTGAAATTATGGTTATTCTTATCCTGTTTCACTCCAGTGGTTTCCGCTGTTTCAAGCATTACTACAAGGAATACGTCTGTAAACATCTGAAAAACCTTTTTTCGTGTCCGGTTTCCTATAACCGTTTTGTGGAACTTGAGAAATTTCAAACTCACGTAATTATAATCAATTTAGCTCATTGATAATCAAATGGCCACTTCCGGAAAAGAAAGTGCCGGCTTGTTGGAATAAGGCCGGACTTTGTACAAAAAAGTTCCGACCTGTTTTCAACCGGATACCGGAAGGTACAAAAAAGCATCGCCGCCGGCCCGAAACTGTTTTCTTCCCACACGC
>FR903604.1:645-5513 GCA_000438115.1 Prevotella sp. CAG:617
AAATGCTGTAAAGCGCCTCGCCTGCCGTCACGGTGTGGCGGTACTGGCGACCCAGACTCTTGGCGGCGCTGCTGCGTTTCTTTTCCAGATAAACAATGTCGCCGGCCTGGAGCTGATGTTTCTTGTCGACTTCGTTATATTTGCGCAACTTGCGGGCTGACACACCGGTCTGCTTGCTGATGGACTCAAACGAGTCGCCCTGACGGGCCACTACGTAATAGTTGTCGTTGCACTTGCGCACGACCAAATCGAATTCAGGCAGCGGATCTACATCCATCTTTCCCTTGATGCCGTGACGGCGCAGGCGCATGTGGCCCATCTTCGACGCATAGTCGTAGCGCGAGAGGTCGTATTTTTCAATGATGCTGATGAGGTTGTCGGCATAGCGCGGATTAGTGGCATAGCCGGCCTTTTTCAGTCCCTTGGCCCAGTTGACGTAATCGGTCGTGTCGTAATTGAACAGGAAGGCATAGCGTGAGCGCGTGGTGAGAAACTTGGCGTGGTCCTCATACGAATCCTTGGCCGAGGAATAGGCCCGGAACTTCTCGTTAGGGTGGTCGTCGTTTTTCAGCACATAAGGCCCCGTCCAGTCGCCGCCACACTTGATGCCGAAGTGGTTGTTGGCTCTTACCGAGAGGTCGCTGCGCCCCGCCCCGCTTTCCAGAAGGCCCTGAGCCAGGGTGATGCTGGCGGGGATGCCATACCGCTTCATGTGGTCGATGGCTATGTCCTTATAAGTATTGATATAATTATTAAAAGCCAGATTCTGCGCGTTTGTTCCGCAAAAAAGAATGGCAAAAAGACAACAAAGGAAGAACTTTCTGCTCATTGTATTAGCACATAAAATAAGTTGGATATGGCAAAAGTAGCCAAATCCAACAACTTACCCAAATTTACGGCTCAATTTTCAATGTTTTTAAGATGTTAAAGGCGCTCTCCTGCCATCGCCGTACGGCCCTGTTGCTCAAGCTGCGGCGCCGGGCTGCGCGGCCCGGCGTTTTTGCCAAAGCTGCCAGGAGTTCAAAACGTTTTGCCACAGGATGTAGGAACCGGGCACCACGGCGGCCAGCGGCGACAGATAGGACAGGCAGACCCACACGGCTATCATGGTGTTCTTCTGCCCCAGCCCCTGCATACAACTGACGGTATCGCGGAAAAGGAGCCCAACCTTGTGTCCCAGAAAAAACTGCACGCCACACACCAGCAAGCCGGCGCATGCCGTCAGCAGCACCTGAAAGCCCGTGGCGTGGCTGCAATATACGGAATGAAGGGTTTGCGCCATGAGTATGGTGAGCGTAAAGCCCCACAGATAAAAGGCGGCATCGCGCGTAAAGTCGGCCATGCGCTGCGCCAGACGGGCATGAGCCCAACGGATGAGGGCCGCCAGCACGAACGGCGCAATAAGCGGCGGACTAACCCGGCGCAGAATGACCAGAAACATGGCATGGAACTCCAGCTGGGGGTTGTGCTCCATTACGGGCAGGAGCAGCGGAATCATCACGGCCGACACAAAGCCCGAAAGCAGGGTGTAGGTAGTAATGGTCTGTACGCGGCCACCAAGCTTGCGCACAATAACCGCCGCTGCCGTAGCCGTAGGACAGGCCACGCAGCAAAAAGCGCCTTCGGCACTCATGCGCCACCCGGCCTGCGGATGGGCCGACACACACCAAGCCAGCACCCCCGACAGGCCCATCTGGAGCAGCAGGAGCACCACGTGCCACCACGTCAGGCGATAGCTGCGCACGTCTATCTTGATGAAGGTCATAAAAAGCATCAGGAAAATGAGCACAGGCAACAGCCCCGACGAAATCTCGGCCGCCGGATGCCGCCATGCCTCCAGAGCCGGCACACATTTGAGCACATAATATCCCACGGCGCCCAGCGCCATGCAAACCAGCAGGGTCCAGTCCTTGACAAACCGGATGATACGGTCAAATTCTTTCATGTTCCGTTGTTTTCAGTATTGATGATACAGCCATATACCAAGAGCCGCTCGCTGCCCCGCAACGGTTTTGTGTGACGTGCAAGGGCTCGAACGGCTCTTTATGTTTGTCGGATTACGGAGCTCAGGCTTCCGTTTCCTGATTGTTCTGCTGCGCTTTGATCTGTTCGTTAATGGCCTTGATTTTTTCGGCAATCAGCGCAAGGTCGTCCTTGAGTCGGGCCACCTTCTTCTCGATTTCCTCTACCAGACTGTTGCCCTTCTTTGACTTGGCGTTGAAGAAGGAAAGGTTGTTCTCATAAGTCTGTATTTCCTGCTTCTTGGCTTCGTAGGCTCGATAAATGCGGTCGCGCTCACGGGTCAGCTCATTGCCTCCCTTTTCAGCCACGTTCTTGCGGAAGTTCTCCAACCGGCGCCGACCGGCACTGATGTGCATCTCCTGATAGATACGGTCAACCACTTCATGGTATTTCTTGTAGATTTTATCCTTCTTGCGGAACGGCACATGACCCACCTGGTTCCATTCGTCCATAAGGCTGCGCACGTTGTCCTGCACATCGTCAGCCGTCTGCTCCTCGCCGGTATGCTGCTCAAGCAGGGCCTTCAGTTTTTCGATAATCTCAAGCTTCTGGGCCAGGTTCTTCTCTTCTTCCTCACGCTGTCCGGCCGTAGCGGCATTCTTCTGCTCAAAGAAGAAATTGCAGGCGGCACTGAAACGCTTCCAGAGGCTTTCCGACATTTTGCGTGAAACGGGACCTACTTCCTTCCATTCCTTCTGAAGCTGCAGGAATTTGTTGGTCGTACCGTTCCAATCGGTACTGTCCTTCAGGGCTTCGGCCTTTTCACACAAGGCTACCTTGAGCGCCTGGTTGGCACTGAAGGTTTCACGCATATTCTTGAAATATTCGGACTTCTTGTGGAAGAATGCGTCGCACGCCGTACGGAAACGCTCAAAGATATTGGCATTCATCTTGCGCGGCGTAAAACCGATGGTCTTCCATTCGGCCTGCATCTGCAGCACTTCGTTGGTTGTATTCTCCCAATCGGCAGCCGTTTTCAGGCCCTCGGTGCTGACAGCCTCCATCTTTTCACAAAGCGCCGTCTTCTTTACCAGGTTTTCCTCCTCCTCTGCCTTGAGTTTCTCGAAATGTGCCTGATGACGCTTGTTGACTACGGTTGATGCAGCCTTGAAACGGGTCCACACTTCCTCACGCAATTCCTTGGCCACCGGACCTATTTCGCGGAATTCCTGATGCAGCTTCTGCAACTGGTGGAAAGCTGAAACCGGATCGGCCACGTCGGCCAACTTCTCGGCGGCCTCACACAAATGCAGCTTGCTTTCCAGATTTTTCTTGAAGTCGTAAGCACGGAATTCGTGATTCAGGCGCAACTGGTCGTAGAACTGTTCGATATAGAGCTGATAGTTTTTCCACAGCTCCGTAGCCTTTTCGGCCGGCACGTTCTTGATTTCCTTCCATTCGGCCTGCAGCTGCTTCACCTCGTCGTATGCCTTATCTGCGCTTTCCGGCGTTGCGGCAGCAGCCTTTACCTTTTCGATAATGGCCAGCTTGCGTTCCAAATTATCCTGACGCTCCTTTTCTACGGCAGCCAGATGCTGACTGCGACGTTCCTTGAGCAGATTCATCTGAGCCTTGAACTCGGCTTCACATTCATCGGGAGCCGGCAGGAACTCGTCGGCATTGCCGCCTCCGGCCACAAAGGCATCACGCTGTGCCAGCACCTCGGCATTGTGCAAGCGGTAGTAGCACTGCTTCAGGTATTCGGTTTCGCTGCGTTCCGGCAGCACGTTGTCTTGAACCAGTTTTTTGAGCTGATCTATGATTTCTTGTTTGGATGTATAGTTTTTACGCTCAATAGCGCTGTTTTCTGTTGTAGTGGAAAGATTGTCTTGCTCTTCTGCAGCCGGTTCAGCGACTGCAGCTTCGTTTTCCACAGCCTCCTCGTTGACTTTTTTAAGTTCTGCTTCGTTCATAACTACTTGTGTCTGCTTAGACATTGATTTTGGGTTATCAGAAATATTTATTTTGAAGTACAAATAACGCCATTTTTCCGTTGATAGCCAAAAAAACTGGCATTATTTTTATTTTTTGCCTGCTAAATCCAGGTTTTCCGGCGGAAGAACCAGTAAAAGCCGCCCGTTACCAATACCGACAGCACGCATACCAGCGGGAAGGCCCACCAGGCTGTTTCCAGCCCGTTGACCATGTTCATTCCGAAGATACTGGCAATGAGCGTGGGGAACATGAGGATGATGGACACGGAGGTCATCTGTTTCATCACCGAACTCATATTATTATTAATAATGTTGGCATAGGTTTCCATGGTGGAGTCCAAGATGTTGGTATAGATGTTGGTGGTTTCGCGCGCCTGGTTCATCTCGATGGTGACGTCCTCAATCAAATCGGCGTCAAGCTCATCCACCGGCAGCTTGAACTTCAGTTTCGAAAGCAGCGTCTCGTTGCCACGGATGGAGGTGATGAAGTACGTCAGGCTGTCCTGCAGTCGCGAAAGCCCGATGAGGTCCTCGTTGTCAATTTTCTTGTCGAGATTGCGTTTCGACTCCTCAATGAGAATGGAGATTTGCTTGAGTCGCTTCAGGTACCACACCGACGACGAAAGGAAGAGGCGGAACACCAGGTCGACCGAGTCGGTAAAGCCCACGTTGCGCTTCTGCTGATACGATACAAAGTCAATCATCATGTTCGTCTCGAAGTTGCACACCGTGATGCAGATGTCCTTGTTCAGGATGATGCCCAGCGGGATGGTGGTGTGCGGCGTGCGCGAACGTACTTCCTTAACGTAGGGTATGCGCAAGATAATCAGCACCCAGCCCTCGTCGTATTCATAACGCGAGCGCTCGTCTTTATCTCGGATGTCGTCCAGAAAATAGGTGGGTACGTGCAGT
>FR903604.1:5537-10821 GCA_000438115.1 Prevotella sp. CAG:617
AGTTGGTTGAACAGAAAGTTTTCGTCATCCTGCGTGGGGCAGGTAATTTGTGTCCAGCAGTTAGGCTCCCACTGGTCGGTGGTACGCAGCGCGCCATTAAAGTTCCAATAAGTTCGCATTCGTATTCCTCCAAACGTTAATAAGCGGCTCACGTCAAGAGGATTCCATATTGAATACGTCCCCAGCGTGTCCGTTTTAATGGGTTATTTCCGCGTGATAATCGTCCATGTTTCTACTTGTAAGACTTGGTTTACGGCGGCAAAAGTACAAAAAAAAGTCGGCCAGACCGATTTTTTGCCCTAAAATCATGTGCGGTTTCCGCATTTTTTTACCTTCCCCGGCACTGTGGCGGTCAAGGCCGGAGCAGCGCAAAGTATTAAAACCCTTTAATCATTCTTAAAAAATTCACCCCCCCCGATTATGTTCCGGATTATCGTATCTTTGCAGACGACAACCTGACTGAAAAAACAAACACTGATTTCATGAAAAAGATACTTACCCTGCTTCTGGCCGCGGCAGCCCTGACGCTGCCGGCCCAAAACGCCGACGAGCGCATCGGCACGCTCATCAACGAAAGCCAGTGGTTTGCGCTGCAGCAGACACTGGCCCAAACGCCGCGCAAGGACGTCAGCCCCATGCTCTACGAGCTGGCCACGTCCCTCACCTTCCACCATTTTAACCAGCCCGACTCAGCCATAGCGCACACCAGGCTCCTGCTGCAAAACTACCAGGATGAACTGGGAACGACCAACGCGCTGAACATGGCCGTACTGCTCAGCAGCGACATGGCCCGCGCCGGACAATACGCCCAGGCGGCCGACCTGATGGAGAGCCTCAGCCGGCAAGTCCAGGCCCAGGGCGCCGATTCGGCCTCCGTCAGCCAGATGCGGCAGACGGCCGACCAATACCGCACCTACGCCTCGCTGGGCAGTGTGTGCCGCCCATTGCATCCGCGGGCCGACTACCGCCTGCCCCTGGACACCCTCGACCTGCTGCACAGCCTTGCCCACAAAAGCGGGCAACACCTGCTGACCCTGCAGGGCAGCCTCAACCGCACCAGCACGAAGCTGGTGTTTGACACCGGCGCAGGCATCAACATCATCAGCAGCAGCGACGCGGCCCGATGCGGCCTGCGCCCGCTGGACACCACCATCAGCATGGCAGGCTTCGGCATACAGCAAGGCCAAATGGCCATAGCCGACACACTGCGCATGGGCGACATGACGTGGATTAACGTGCCGTTCTTTATTGTGGACATGAGCACCGGCAACGACCGGGCCGACAGCATCGGCAGCCTGTTGCCGCCCGTCATCGGCCTGCCCGTCATGCAAACCATGCAGGAAATCCAGTTCGACTTTGCGCGCCGCGAGCTGCTCATTCCGGGCCGACTGACACCCATGCCCCAAACCGGGCCCAACCTGCTGCTCAACGACAACAACAACCTGAACCTCCTTACGCGCGACGGCTGGGGCAACCCGGTGGTGATGCACCTCGACACGGGCGGCTACCTTACCGGCTTCAACCAAAAGTGGTATAATCAGAACGAAAAGCGCGTCCGGGCTGAAGGCGTGCCCGACTCCATCCGCTCGGCCGGCGTAGGCGGCATCATACGCGAACGCACCTACCGTCTGCCGTCCATGGCGCTGAACATGGGCAGCGCCCAAGCCGGGAATGGCCCAATCCTCCCCCCGCAACGTACACGTGGGCACGGGCCTCGACCTCAGCAGCGGCAAACCCATGCCCGGCCCCAGCAGCATGCCGCCCACCATTGACGGTACAATCGGACTCAACCTGTTCGAGCAGTTCCCGCGCGTCATCCTCAACCTGAAGGACATGTATCTGGAAGGCTGTCCCGGCAAGCCCTGAGCCTTTACGACATGTCCACACGGCGCCGCGGCAAAACAACACGGCACATAAACTCCACAAGGTCGGACCTTAACGAAAAAGGGTCCGACCTTGTGGCAAGAAGTTAAAAAGGCTGCACACCCTACGGTGACAATGCTTTTTTGCTTATCTTAGCCAAACAGACGCGGAATGCCGGGCGGCATACACCGCCAGCCCCGTCAAGACAGACAACCTGAACCTGATTAACCTTTTCCGTAATGCCAAGAAACCGAAACCTCGCCTGCGGATGCTGCCTGCTGCTTGTCTGTACAATGACAAGCTGCCATAGCCTGCCGCAACCGGCAGACCCCCGCAAACCCATTGTGGCCCAAAACCGGCCGCTCAACCCGATTGTACCCCAGGGCGTATTCATTGCCGACCCCGAAGTCCGGCAAATGCCCGACGGCCGCATTTACGTATACGGCTCGCGCGACGAGCCGGGCAACGCCTGGTGTTCGCACTCATACAACATTCTATCCTCTTCCGACCTGGTCAACTGGAGCATGGAGCAGACTTCGTTTGCCACGCAAGGCGCGGGTAAACAAACTGAATATACGGACGACATTCTGTATGCCCCCGACTGCATCCACCACCAGGGCACCTACTACCTGTACTACTGTCTGCGAGGTGGCGGCGAGGGAGTGGCCACCGCCACCTCGCCCTACGGCCCGTTTGAAAAAGGCACGGCCATTGAGGGCATCACGGGTATCGACCCGTCGGTCTTTGTGGACGACGACGGACAGGCGTATCTGTTTTGGGGACAGGCCTATGCCAAAGGAGCCAGACTCAGCAAGGACATGCGTACCATTGAGGGAGCCATACACGACAGCCTGCTGACCTATACGGAACATGCCTTTAACGAAGCCAGCTCGGTCAGGAAGAGAAACGGCATATATTATTACGTTTACGGCGGCCATCAGCGTCATGGCGAATCCAACTGTGCCACGCTGAACTATGCCACCGCCACCTCGCCGCTGGGCCCATACACCTATCGGGGAGTCATCATCGACAACTGGGGAAGCGGGAAAAACCTGGTAAACAACCACGGATGCATCGTTGAGATTGACGGCCAATGGTACGTGGCCTACCACCGGCCCACCCACGGCTCGTCGTCCATGCGCAAAGCCTGCATGGAACCCATCAGCTTCAGGCCCGACGGCACCATAGCGGAGGTGGAGATGACCACACAGGGAGTGGGCGGCCCCATGTCGCCCCTGCTGCGGATGGAAGCGTCACGCGCCTGCCTGATGTCGGGCAATCTGTGGACCACCGTGCGCCGTCCGCCACACGACACTCCGGTAGAATATCTGACAGGCATACGAAACAACGACTGTGCCTACTGGAAATACTACGACTTCAACCTGGCCGACGTCAACCATTTCATCTGCAAAACCTGGGACAAGAATACTGAGGCCCGGATTGAAATCCGGATTGACAGCCCCGACGGGCCGCTGCTGGGCGTGTGCCCCGTTGCAGCCACGCAGGGAAACCTGGCCTATGCCATCCACGAAACAGACATCAAGCCCGTACACGGCAAACATGCCCTGGTGCTGGTATTCAAGGGTGAGGAAGGAAAAGACCTGATGAACCTGGAGTGGTTTACCTTTACCCGCCGGAAACAGTAGGCCGCAACCAGAAAAGGGAAAAACCTTATCCCCCCCAAAGAAACACATACCGCCGTCGGTACCCTCAACATCAGGTCCCGACGGCGGTATGATTGATTTTCTGCCCGAAGGGGCTACACGACTTATCCCAGCGATTCGCGGAAGAAGTCGAACATCTCGAATATTTCTTCCTGCGTAGCCGTCTGGTCCAGCAGGATGTCGCCGGGAGCACGCAGGAGCGTAAAGTTGATGACTCCGCCCACATTCTTCTTGTCGTGCTTCATGTAGTCAAGCAGGCGGTCGTACTCATTACACTGTATGCCCATCGTACCATAATAACGCTGCACGAACTGCACCGTCTGGCGCATCATATCCTGCGGGAATCCCGCCTTGACGACACTCAGATAAAGCTCACAGGCCAAGCCCCAGGCCACGGCATAACCGTGTAACACGGGATGCTGCCCGGCCAGGGCCAGACTCTCCAGCGCATGGCCGGCCGTATGGCCCAGATTGAGAGCCTTGCGCAGGCCGCGCTCGGTGGGGTCCTGGTCGACAATGCGCTCCTTTACGCCGATGCTCTTCTCCACCAGCCGCTGGAGCTGCCCGAAGTCCACGTGGTCCAAATCAAAGCGCAACAGCTCGGCCCAGGCAGCCTCGGAGGCTATCAAGCCGTGCTTGAGCATTTCGGCATAGCCCGAGCGCAGGTTCTCGTCGTCGAGCGTGCGCAGGAATCCAGTATCGATAATCACGGCCTCGGGCTGACGGAACACGCCGATTTCGTTTTTCAGTCCGCCAAAATTGATGCCCGTCTTGCCGCCCACGGCCGCATCGACCATCGAGAGGAGCGTGGTGGGCAGATTCACGCAGCGGATGCCGCGCTTGAAGGTGGCGGCCGCAAATCCGCCCAGGTCGGTCACCATGCCGCCGCCCAGACACACCAGGCACGAGCGGCGCGACGCCCCGCCCTGCTGCAGCGACTGCCACACGTGGACCAGCGTATCCAGATTCTTGTGGACATCAGTGGCCCCGATGACGATGGGATTCACCCCCTGCAGGCAGCGGGCCTCACTCATGCGGGGCAGACAATGACGGCGGGTGTTTTCGTCCACCAGCAAAAACACGCGGTCGGCCTGCAGCGCCCCGACCAACTCGTCGAGCTGCTGCGCCGGTTCCTGCGTAAACACTACGGTTTGTTCTACTTTCGGCATAAACTCTTCTTTTTTTCTTACTTTTCCGACAAATGTTCAAAAGCCACAATGGCGTCACGATAGGTCTGCGGGATATCGGCCGACTGCTGCGTGTGGAGATTAAAGCACACCATCACCGTGGTGCAGCGGCACACCTCCATGCCCGTACGGGTATTGACGGCCCGCTGCAAGAGCGTAAAACTCTTCTGCCCCAAATGTACAATAGCCGTTTCCACCTCAATGGGGTCACCCAGAAATATCGGAGAAATAAAGTCGGCATTGATGTTGGCAATTACCGGCACCACATCCTGCGAACGGAAGTCGGGGCAGAGCACATGTTGCAGGTAGTCCTCCTTGCCCAGGTCGTAAAAGGCAAAGTAGGCATTGTTGTTGACATGACCGTAACGGTCGACATCATTAAAGCGTATCTGAATGGGAATACGCCGATGGAACACCGGCGTACAGTCGGGTTGATTTGATTTCATATTCATGGGTCTGTCATAAAATGACGCCACCGCCGGAACCTCATCGCATGTCCCAGCGCCGCCGTCCGTTTTCTTTACAAAAACAAAGATAGTGAAACTCGCCCGATTTCGGATGGATTTAGGA
>FR903605.1:0-7052 GCA_000438115.1 Prevotella sp. CAG:617
GGGGAAGCCCGACTATTCCGGAAACGGGCGGTTATATTTGAAAAAAACAGGTTTATTTTTTGCTCAGTTCGCAAAAAACGCGTATCTTTGCATACGATTTCAGCGAAAGTAATGCTGTAGGACTTGTAGCTCAGTTGGTTAGAGCAACAGACTCATAATCTGGAGGTCCCAGGTTCAAGCCCTGGCTGGTCCACCTTTTTTAGGGGCGAAGAACGCCGCCGCAGCCTTAGGGTTCCGGCGGCGTTCGTTGTGTTTTATCCACCATAAATAGTTGTGCTTCGGTGCCCTTTGAAGCCAAGTAAACGAACGCTTTTAGTATGGAAGATACTTTTGATATTCGTTCCGAACAGATGCATCCCACCTCAGCCGAGCGTGAGTTTGAAAACGCCCTGCGCCCGCTCAGTTTCGACGACTTTTGCGGTCAGCGCAAGGTGGTAGAGAATTTGCGCGTGTTTGTGGAGGCTGCCAAGTATCGGGGCGAACCGCTCGATCACACCCTGCTGCACGGCCCTCCCGGACTGGGAAAGACCACGCTGTCGAACATCATTGCCAACGAGTTGGGCGTGGGCTTCAAGATAACGTCGGGCCCCGTGCTCGACAAGCCCGGCGACCTGGCCGGACTGCTCACCTCGCTTGAGCCGAACGACGTGCTTTTTATTGACGAAATCCACCGTCTGGCTCCCGTGGTTGAAGAGTATCTTTATTCGGCCATGGAGGACTATCGTATTGATATCATGATTGACCGCGGTCCGGCCGCACGCAGCGTGCAGATTGACCTGAACCCCTTTACGCTGGTGGGAGCCACCACGCGCAGCGGACTGCTGACGGCACCGCTGCGGGCACGCTTCGGCATTAACCTGCATCTGGAATATTATGACGCCGACACCATACGCCATATCATTGAGCGTTCGTCGTCGATACTGAACGTGCCTATCGATGCCGAAGCGGCCTCTGAAATAGCCGGCCGGAGCCGCGGTACGCCGCGTATAGCCAATGCGCTGCTGCGCCGTGTGCGCGATTTTGCGCAGGTCAAGGGCAACGGCCGAATCAATACCGCCATTGCGCGCTATGCCCTTGAGTCGCTGAACATTGATCAGTATGGGCTGGACGAAATAGACAACAAGATTCTGACCACCATTATCGACAAGTTCAAGGGAGGGCCGGTGGGCGTAACCACCATTGCCACGGCTATTGGCGAGGACCCCGGAACGCTGGAGGAGGTGTATGAGCCTTTTCTTATTCAGGAAGGTTTTATACGCCGTACGCCGCGCGGCCGCGAAGTGACCGAACTGGCTTACCGGCATTTGGGCCGTCCGTTGCAGCTGCGTGAGGGTGCGTCGCCTACACTGTTTGACAATATGCAATAAGCGGGAGTTTCATTATGATTGGAAAAAACGAGGTATGGTAACTTTTGATACGATACAGACGGACATGCCGCCAATCCGACCGGACGAAATACGGCAGTGGATTAAGGACGTGGCCGCTTCATACGGCTACCGGCTGGGCCGGATTGCCTATGTTTTTTGTGACGACGGGAAAATCCTGGAAGTCAACCGGCAGTACCTGCAGCATGACTATTATACGGACATTATCACCTTTGACTATACGGCTGGTGACAAAATAGGCGGCGACCTCTTTATCAGTGTCGACACCATACGTACCAATGCCGAGCAGTTGGGCAAGACCTATGAGGAGGAGCTCCACCGTGTGGTGGTGCATGGCATTCTGCACCTGTGTGGAATCAACGACAAGGGGCCTGGCGAGCGCGAAATCATGGAGGCTGCCGAGGACAAGGCCCTGCGCCTGCTGTCGGACCTACGGGCCGGTGTGAAGAAGTAAGTTGAAAAAAGAAAGCATATGAACGATGCTGCATTAGACGTGACGGAGCAGAGCTCACGCTACGATCATCTGGAACGGATGTCGACGCACGACTTGCTGGCCGGCATTCATGCTGAAGACGCTTTGGTTCAGCAGGCCGTGGAACAGGCGTTGCCGGCCATGGAGCGGCTGATTGACGCCGTGGCCGGACGTATGCGGGCCGGTGCCCGGATGTTCTACATCGGTGCCGGAACATCGGGCCGGATGGGTGTGCTCGACGCCTCGGAACTGCCCCCTACGTTTGGGGTGGAACCCGGGCGCGTGGTGGCTCTCATTGCCGGAGGCGACGGCGCTTTGCGCACGGCCGTTGAAAATGCCGAGGACGACGAGCAGGGCGCCTGGCGCGACCTGCAGCCCTATCATCCGCAGGCGGGCGATGTGTTGATTGGCATAGCGGCTTCGGGGCGCACCCCTTACGTGTTGGGCGGAATTCGCAAGGCGCGTCAGGAAGGGCTGCTCACGGGGTGTTTGGTTTGTAATCCCGGTTCGGCCGTAGCGGCTGCGGCCGAATATGCGGTGGAAGCCGTGGTAGGGCCGGAGTTCGTAACGGGTTCAACCCGAATGAAAGCCGGCACGGCCACCAAACAGCTGCTCAACATGCTCTCCACCTGCGTAATGATAAAAATGGGGCGTGTGCAAGGCAATGTCATGACCCACATGCAGCTTAACAATGTAAAACTGCGCCGCCGCGCCATGCGTATTTTGCGGCAACAGTATCCGCAGCTCAGTGAGGCGGAGGCTTTGCAGGTTTTGCAAAAATGCGGTTCGCTGCAAAAAGCGCTCGACAGTCTCAGGCACGCAGAGTGAGCGGAGGTGATATTTTCTGACTGGCGGAGCCGTGTTTTTCGTAAAAAAATCACTAACTTTGCGGCGATTTTCAACAGGTTGCAATATCAAAACATCAAAATACAACAGATATGATCAAATCACAAGACATTAAGAAAGGTACTTGCATTCGTCTTGACGGCAAGCTGTACTTTTGCATCGACTTCCTGCATGTAAAACCGGGTAAGGGTAACACCATCATGCGTACTACGCTGAAGGACGTTGTGTCCGGCCGCGTATTGGAGCGTCGTTTCAACATTGGTGAGGCTCTCGAGGATGTACGTGTAGAGCGTCGTCCTTATCAGTTCTCTTACGCCGAGGGCGAACAGTATCACTTCCTTAATCAGGAAACTTGGGACGACATCATCATCGACAAGAACCTGATTACGGGTGTTGACTATATGAAGGAAGGCGACGTAGTTGACGTGGTAAGCGATGCTTCAACCGAAACCGTACTTTACGCAGAAATGCCCGTGAAGACACAGCTCAAGATTGTGTACACCGAACCGGGTCTGAAAGGTGATACTGCGACCAACACCACCAAGCCGGCCAAATTGGAAACCGGTGCTGAAATCCGTATTCCGTTGTTTATCAACGAAGGCGAAATCGTTGAGGTGGATACACGTGACGGTTCATATGTGAACCGCGTGAAGGCCTAAGCGCGAATTTCAAGAAAATTATAAGAATCCTGCAAGTCGGTATGATCAGTACAACCGGCTTTGCAGGTTTTTTTGTTAGGTAAATGTCTACCTTTTTTTGCGACATACAGGACTGTTTCTTTGTGAGCGGATGACGGGTTGGCATTTTTTCTGTTAACTTTGCAGTAAAACAACAAAACAATCAAGCTTTTATGGAGGATTTCAATTTTCGTCCGCTAATGTTGGCTGATAAGTCGATTGTCGAGCATTTTACACGCAGGAGCGAGTGCCGCAACTGCGATTTGAACTTCATGAATCTGATGAGTTGGCGTTTCCTGTATGATACGGAAATAGCCGTGGTGCATGGATGGCTGGTGTTCCGCTTTTTTGCTGACGGCCATCTGGCATATCAGATACCCGTAGGTGAAGGTCCGTGGACAGATATTCTTCCGCTGATGATTGACGATGCCCGGAAAATGGGGCATCCTTTTTTACTGCTCGGCGTGTGTCAGCGTTTTGTAGCCGAACTCGAAAATGCTTTTCCGGATTATTTCCAGTTTGTTATCAAGCGCGAGTATGCCGATTATCTGTACAGCCGCGAATCGCTGGCTACGTTGGCGGGAAAGAAACTTCAGCCGAAACGGAATTTCGTCAACCGTTTTATGAGGGAACATCCCGACTATCAGTATCGGGCTCTTGAGGCAGCCGACATCCCGCAATGTCTTGCCTTGGAAAAACTATGGCAGGAAAACAAGAAAGATGAGGGTCAGCGGACGGAAGCGTATGAAAATGAGTTGCGCTCCATGCATTATGTGTTTGACCATTGGGAGGAACTGGGCGGACAGGGCGGCGTGCTGCTTGATGGCGGACAGGTGTTGGCCTTTACGTTTGGCGCGCCGATTAATTATGATACTTTCGACGTTTGCGTAGAAAAGGCTGATGCCCGTGTAGAGGGCGCTTATGCCATGATTAATCGGGAATTCGTGCGTCATCTGCCACCAGAGTATCTATGGATAAATCGTGAGGAGGATTTGGGAATTGAGGGCTTGCGAAAGGCCAAACTTTCCTATCAGCCCCATGTGCTTTTGCTGAAACATGCCGTGATGCTGAAACGGCCGATGGAGGCCGAGCGAACGGTTTAAAGGTGAGCATCATGTTGGGCATCAATGAATTGTGGCAGCAGAATAAGGCCTTATGGCGTGAATGTTTTCATGACGATGAAGCATTTATAGATTTGTATTTCAGCAGGGTGGCCAGGCCGGAAAATACCTATTATATGGAAAGTGACGGCCGGCTGACTTGCGTTATGCAGGCTTTGCCCTATGAACTGCGGTATAGCGGGAAGGGGTGTAGGGTTGCTTATTTGTCAGGCATAGCGACTTTGCCGGAATTCCGCGGGCAGGGATTGGCTACTTCGCTGATTCGTCAGGTCCATGGCTTGCTGGCAGAGCGCGGATTTGCTGCAAGTTTGCTGATTCCGGCCACGGATTCGCTGGCAGATTTTTATGCGGAGCGGTCGGGATACGCTTTGTTGACACGGGTAAATGATGAGCGATTGGAGGTTTCTGAAGCTGAGGACGTATCAGACTTTTCACTGCATGCTTTGAATACGCCGGGGGAATTGGCCGAAGCATACCGGCAGAGCAGTTCCCTGAATGTACCTCGAGTGTGGCATTCGGAGTTACAGCTGGACGTTGTATGGGAGGCGTGGCGTCAGGCCGACAGCCAGGTGTGGGCTTTGCGGAACGATGGGCTGAAAAGGTTTGAAGGCTTGGCTTTTTGCCGGCGAACTTCAGCTGGGATTATACGTATTTCAGATTGTATGGCCCTGAATCATAAAAGCGAAGCGAAGCTCTTATCGTGTTTGGCCAGTATGTACGGAGCCGCTCAACTGGAATTAAAGGAACAGCATAACGCTCAGTGCAGCAATGGGCGGCCTTATGCCATGATAAAGGTGTTGCGGAAGGATTTGTTGGCGATGGATATGGCACGGATGCCAGACTTGCGGATGAATCTGATGATGGACGAATAGTGTTCTTGCTGAATCAGAAGCGGGAATGTAGATTGCTGAAATCGTTAAACCACGTGTGTTAGTCGTATTTGTAAAGACAAGGGCGGCGGTGCATGCGTGGTTTAATTTTTTTATGCTACTGATGGTTTGTAGTAAGTGAGCGGGGATAGCTGCTAAGACATTTTACGTATTTCTGAAGGCGACTTTCCCAGATGCTGTTTGCAGAAGGTTGACAGGTAGGCAAGCGAGGAAAAACGGTAGCGGGTTGCTATGTCCTGCAGTGGAAGTTGGGTATATTTTAAATCGTGCAGGATGTTCACTTTCTTGCGTTCGTTGAGCCAGCGGTGAACGGGTTGTTTAAACTCTTTTCTGAATGTACGCTTGAAGGTATCAAGGTTCAGATGCGCCATGCGCGCAAAATCCTCTATACTTGGATATTCGGTGAAATGGTTGAGCACAAAATGCTTGAACGTTAAGTTCTGCCCCGTAATGGGAGCCAGCAGTCGGGCTAGTTCGTCGGCCGCGTAATAGTGGCGGAGCAGGAAAAAAAGTTCGTAAGTTTTTAGCTTGTGTAGGTGCCGCGTGGAATGGCGGTCGTTCAAATAGTGCTGGAGTAACTGTTGGAATTGAATGAGCGGAGCTCTCAGCGGCAGTGGATGAAACTGAGAAGTTTCGATTTCTGTGTGTTGGCGATGTAGTTGCTGCAAGTCTATTTGGGCTAAAGCCGGATTCTCGATGTTGAAGTGGCATGAAAGATATTCCGTTGGCCGTTCGCTTTTGATACAGAAGCAAGCGTTTGGCGGGAAGAATATGATTTGCGGGCCTTCAAGGGTGACTGCAGTTGTTTTTTCGCATGAAATGACTATATGCCCGCCCTCTCCTTTTTTACCTCCGGAAATCAGCAAAATAGTGGCCTCAGAGCGTATTTTGTTGGTAAGGGGATGTTCGGGAGTCAGGCAGCCGGCTGTAAAATATGAGTAGGCCGACGACGTTCTGTGATGATGGAGCATTTGAGTATTCATGCTTTTGGGATTATTATAGTCCCAGTTTATAATGAAAAGCCCGGATGCTGTTTCATTTGGCCGGGAAGTAATAAAAAAAGCAACTCCGAGACTGAAATATAGTTTACATACTTTCAGTCTCGGAGTTTGGCTTTTGTGTTTTATACAGGTTTTCTCGCGTGTAAAACTGTAAGTCTCAGTTTGTCAAATACGCTTGAAAACTGTGTGGAAGCTTATTTTTTCTTAGCTTCCTTGGCTTTTTTTGCATCGTATTTTTTCCAAGCCTTTTCAGCGTTCTTCTTTAATTTTTCGGTAGCTGCTTTGGCTTTAGCTTCGGTAGCTGCTTCTTCTTCGGGTGAAGCAAAAGCGTGTTTGAAGCCTTTTATGTCGTTCCAGTGTCCACGTGTGAAGTCGGGGAATGCTACAGCTGCGCAGTTGTTGTCCATTGAAAGGGTACCCAACTCTGCCAGGCAGCACCATTCGGCCAGGTCGTAAACGTCCATATCCAAAGGCAGACCATTCTGGAGGCAGTATACCAAACGGCTATCCATGATGAAGTCCATACCGCCGTGGCCACCTACTTCCTTGGCCATTTCGCCGTATTTCTTCAGGATGGGGTGCTGGTATTTCTCTTCGAGTGCTTTGCGTTCTGCATCGGGCAGGAATCCGTGTGCGCTCAGATTGTCAACTTTGGGCTGT
>FR903605.1:7188-10845 GCA_000438115.1 Prevotella sp. CAG:617
TTCATTACGTTGTGCTGGATTTCGATGACTTTACCATTTTCCGTGCGAATCAAGGTTGTAGTGTGGTCACCGTTGCGGAAGTCGGTGCATTTTTCACCAGTAGCTTTTTCTACGTAAGCCGGTCCGTGAACGGCTTTGGTATCCATGGCTACGAGGGTCTTCATGCGGTCGCCGCGGTGGATGTCAAGAGCCTGAGCAACGGGGCCAAGGCCGTGAGTTGCATAAACGTCACCACGGTTTTCCTTGTTGTAGCGCATACGCCATCCGAGTTTGTCGTCCTTACCGTTCTTCCAGTAGTACGGCCAGAAGTCGTCGAGGTTGTGGATGTAAGCACCCTGTGCGCGGAGCACTTCGCCGAATACGCCGTGCTGAGCCATGTTCAAGGTGTTCATTTCAAACCAGTCGTAGCAGCAGTTCTCCAGAATCATGCAGTGCTTGCGGGTCTTTTCGCTCAGGTTGATGAGCTGCCAGCACTGGTCAAGGTTCATGGCAGAAGGTACTTCGATGGCGGCGTTTTTACCGTTCTCCAAAGCGCATTTGGCTACAGGGAAGTGGTGTTCCCAGTCGGTAGCGATGTATACGAGGTCGATGTCTTTGCGTTTGCAAACTTCCTCGTATCCCTTTTCACCGTAGTAGATGTCTGCAGGTGGAAGACCGGCTTTACGCAGGAACTTCTGGCAGCCTTCGGCACGAGATTTCTCGTAGTCGCAGAGGGCTACAATCTGTACACCGGGGATGTAAGTGAAGCGCTCTACAGCACCGGGACCACGCATACCCAAACCTACGAAGGCAACGCGTACGCATTCCATTTTAGGAGTGGTCAGGTTCAAAGCGTTTTCCTGTCCGGCCGGGCGTTCAGGCGT
Source organism: Prevotella sp. CAG:617 (assembly GCA_000438115.1). Classification (GTDB taxonomy): domain Bacteria; phylum Bacteroidota; class Bacteroidia; order Bacteroidales; family Bacteroidaceae; genus Alloprevotella. The sequence continues at coordinate 8,052 of FR903605.1, forward strand.
GTCAACTACGATGGTTCCTTTGTCCCAATGCCATTTGGTGTTGGGAGAAAGTGATTGGGCCGTGGCGGTTGTCATGCCACCGAAGGCGAGCAAGCAAGCTACGGCCAGTGTCCACATTTTTCTCATTTTCTTCATGTTAAAGATAACGTTTAAATTGATATTAATATTATAAGAAAACTTTTTCGCAATTTATTGTTGGCAACGCCTTATGCGTAAAGACCGCACATCATTTGTGTGTTTTTCTTCAACCGAGCAAATATGGGCATTATTTTTCGATTGAATGGCCTTTTGGCGTGTGAAAGCTTGTTAAATAATGAGCTTATGGTGGTGCCGCTCATTGCTTTCACTCTCTGGAGGCCGTACTTTTGTGGTGTCCGTAGCTGATGCAAATCCGTTAAACTTTGTCTGTTAACTTACACGGCGCGCAGTTTTTTGATCCTCAATCCGATGTTGCATTCCGTCTTACTGAACCATTCATACGGACTGCTACGTTTTTTTTCCACATAAGTAATTGCACACGAAAGCGGGAAGTCAGCATCGAAATGCGGGCTTCTCCTGTGTGTCCAGTAGCTCACTCATTTCCGTACACAAGGGAATGTTTGAGCTATTTTCCACAATAACACATTATTTTTCAAATGCGCTGCAAAGTTACGGAAAAAACGATAAGGGCAGAACAAAAAAATAAACTTTTGTTCTGCCCTTATTACATTTTGGCTTAAATTCACAGTTGTTAGCTATCCACTAGTCGTCTGAATTACTGATCTGCAAACTTTTTGGTTTGTTGTGCAATGAGTTCGGCGTCGTCGAAGTAGTTGATTTTCATGGCGCGGCGTACCTCGTCGAGGGTATGTGCGGCGCACTCGCGGGCCTTTTCGCAGCCCTGCTTCAGCATCTGGTAGACGGCGGGAATGTCCTTGGCAAATTCCTTGCGGCGCTCGCGGATGGGCGTCAGTTCCTCGTCGAGGATACGGGCCAGGAAGCGCTTTACCTTCATGTCGCCCAGACCGCCGCGACGGTAGTGTGCCTTCAGCTCGTCGAGGTTGGGATAGTCGGGCAGGTAGCGCTCAAAGTGCTCGGGACGGCAGAAGGCGTCGAGGTACGTGAACACCGTGTTGCCCTCAATGTGACCCGGATCCTGCACGTGGATGTGGGTAGGGTCGGTGTACATGCTCATAATCTTCTTCTGCACGTCGTCGGGCTCGTCGGCCAGATAGATGCAGTTGCCCAGCGATTTGCTCATCTTGGCCTTGCCGTCGGTGCCCGGCAGGCGCAGACAGGCCTGGATGGTGGGCAGCAGGATTTCGGGCTCGGTGAGCGTAGGGCCGTAGATGTAGTTGAAGCGGCGCACGATTTCGCAGGCCTGTTCAATCATGGGTTTCTGGTCTTCGCCGGCCGGCACGGTGGTGGCGTGAAAGGCTGTGATGTCGGCCGCCTGACTGATGGGGTAGGTAAAGAAACCTACCGGAATGCTCGACTCGAAGCCGCGCATCTGTATTTCGGTCTTCACCGTCGGGTTGCGTTGCAGGCGTGATACGGACACGAGGTCCATGTAGTAGAACGAAAGTTCGCACAGCTCCGGTATCTGCGACTGGATGAAAAGGGTTACTTTCGAGGGGTCGAGCCCGCAGGCCAGATAGTCGAGGGCTACCTCAATTACGTTCTGGCGAACCTTTTCGGGGTTATCCATATTGTCGGTCAGGGCCTGTGCGTCAGCAATGAATACGTACATGTCCTTGTAGTCGCCGGCGTTTTGCAGTTCCACGCGGCGGCGCAGTGAGCCCACATAGTGTCCGATGTGCAGGCGGCCTGTGGGGCGGTCGCCGGTCAGTATTACTTTTTCTTTTGTCATAATGCTCTGGTTTGCTATGGGTCAATTGCCCGCACAAATTTACTTAGAATTGTTTGTACGGCCAAATTTGCGGCGGTGTTGTTTGGGGATTTGCGTGTTGAGTCCGTAGATGTATTCGGCTGCCTGCGTTATGCTCAGGGCGTGGCGTCTGAGTTTTTCGTAGGCTCCGTCAGGCCGCGTAATCATGAGTTTCCCGTCCGGTTGCTGCCGGTAGTAAAAGCTTTGTCCGGTGGCCGGGTTGTAGAGGTAGCAGTGGCTGCTGTCGCGGGCGGCTATCATGTTGTCGGCCGAATAGCTCACCATGTCGCGTGATGTGCGCAGCAGGTTTACGCCCATTCCGTCGTAGGTGTAGCTGGCGTGGAGCAGGCCCAGCAAGGTAGGCACGAGGTCGACCTGAGTACCCAGACCGTTATATACCCGGGTGGGTACGCCTGGACCGAAGATGAACAGCGGGATGTGGTTGTACGACTGCGGAACCTGAGCGTCGGGCTCGCCTACAATCTTTCCGTGGTCGGCCACGATGACGAATACGGTGTTCTTGTACCACGGCTGCTTTCGGGCTGCCGTCAGGAAGCGTCCGATGCAGCGGTCGGCGTATTCTACGATTTGTGTTTCGGGGTCGGAGGTGCACCATGTCTGGTCGTCGGGAATGATGTAGGGCGGATGGTTGCTGATGGTCAGCAGTGTGGCCATGAACGGCTTGCCGGTGGCGGCGTGGCGGTTGAGCGCGGGCACGTGGCGGTTGAGCACGGGCAGGGCGTAGCTGAACAGGAAATCGTCGGGCACGCCGAAACTGTTGACCACGGCCGATGAGGGATAATTCTCCTGTGAGTAGATTTCGTCGTAGCCGTTGGTGCGGAAAAAGGCGTTCATGTTGTCATACTGTGCCTCGTGGGTCATGAAAAAGAGGTTGGTATATCCCTTTTCCTTGAGTATCGTGGGCAG
>FR903606.1 GCA_000438115.1 Prevotella sp. CAG:617
GCTAAGCATTTGTCTAATTATACGTCTGAGTTGGTGGCATTGTCAAAGGATGCCCGTGGCTATGCTATTCCTGATGTACAAGAAAATGCTGGTTTGTCTATTAAGCTGGCTAACGATAATGCGGGTTTACAACTTGAGACAACTTCATTGAGTGGAGAGAATCGCGTTATTCAATTTCGAAAGAATGGGGTTGGCAGGAATACCCCATGGGAAGTAGCAGATGGAAGTTCAGCTACTATTTTAGTTACCAAAATAGTAAATGGAATTACTTATAATATAGCACGTTTCAAATTAACGTTTCATGATGACCAGTTGCCCCTTACTCAGACGCAGGTATCTCAATTAGGTACGTCAGATGCCAACGGTAAGTCATGGAATCATATTTATCGTTCTCCGCAGTGGATGAAGGATAATCTGAAGTTATTGACTTCTCAGAATTTTGATTACGATCCCACGGTGGCTGCTGAGTATGGCCAGGATGAGTATTTCCCCTTCCCGTTGAGTTGGTCAAATAGTAGTTATGCTTTCTTTGATGGATCAAAGAAAGGAGATTATAATGGTGCTACGAATATTAATGGTCAGTATTATGCTGAATGGGGAAACTATGCTATTGTTAATAATTATATGGGTTATGGGGATATAATTAATAATGGCACGCAAATATCAGGAACACCTCCTAAAGGCGTTGGTAAAGATGATGATGGCTATTTCTTGTTTATTGATGCTTCTGACCGTCCAGGCGTGCTTGCGCAGTTACCTTTTGACGAAAGATTATGTCCGGGATCGGAGCTTTTTATGACAGCTTGGATGAAAAGTGCCGGAATAAGGGACAATGACGATGCGGCATTGTTGTTTACCGTGTTGGGCGTAAAGAATAATGCGGATGGAACGGTTACGCGTACACCTATCTATCGCCATTCCAGCAGCCAAATTCGTGCAACTGCATGGCTTGATAGTGGAGATCCCGGTACGGGGAATGGTCATAATGAATGGTATCAGATTTATTTCTCCTTTATTAATAATGATGCTCAGGCTGCGAATTATGATTCTTACGTGCTTCAAGTAGAGAATAATTCAGCCTCTACGAATGGTGGTGATATGTATCTTGATGACATTCGGGTTTATCTGATGCAGCCCAGTGCGGAAGTTGCACAGTTGGAAGCCAGCTGTACGGACAAGCGGACGTTGATGAATATTAATTTGGATTGGGATCGCTTGATGTCTCGCCTGGGATACACGGATGAGGATCAGGGAGTAGACGCAATTGATTTCTGCTTTATTGATGAGGCTGTGTATAATGCATATTTGCTTCAGCATCCGGGTGATTATTCGGGAGCTATTAGCAATGCAGTCGTAGAAGTAGGTAATAATGAAACGGGCGAAGGAGGATACAACGGAACTTTCAATACGCTGTACTTTAAGTTGCCGTTTGACCAGAATACGGTATACGACGAAAACAAGCATCCTAATTTGGCTGTTAATAATAAGGGTGAAGACGGAAATTATTATTTTTATCGTATGACGGATGATGCCGGAACACGGTCGTTGGTGGTTGATTTTTATTCAGCCTTGACTCCCAATCGTCCTTATATCATGTTGATTCAGCCGCATGTAAGTTCGGATCCGACTTTGGATGCAGATGATTTTGCCAGTGATATTAACGATGTGTGTGCGATTAAGACCACTTTCTATGTAACCACGCAGACGTTGCTTCGTGTGAATGGTGAGGTAGTAGACCCGTCAACGGATTTCTGCGCCGGGCAGATTTTCAATTTCTCGGCAAATATGCGCGTTCCGACCGGCGTTAATCCGGATGGTACCAATATCTATACCGAAATTAAGGATGGGGTGTACTTCGACTGGTTCTTCGGTTCCGAGGATGAGTATTTGGCTCCTAACCCCACTTATGGCGATGTTTCCTTGATGGATGCTTTGGTTACGTTCCGTGATATTTATCCGGATAATACAGACCTTACGGGAGTGGAAACCGGTCCGCAAACTTCAGTGGATGGTCAGGAAATGGACTTCAAGCAGGACTATTATGATATTATTAAGTATTATATGGAAGCGGAAGGCACTGAAGGTGGTGTGCACAACCGGCTGGTCTTGCATCGTGAAAATATGGACATTACTTTGTTGAGTAGTGGACTTAAACTGGTCATTCAGCCTATTCCTACTGTGGAATCGCCGGATGGAACAATTTCAGATGAAGACTGGGCAAAGGTTTGTTGGTCGTATGTGCCGCTTGAGCTGGATGCTTCGGGTGATGCTCCTCAGTTGCATGCCGGATTCAATTCTACTAAATATCCGTCATCTGACTTTAATCCCGGTTTGCGTATTGGTTTGAGCCAGATTAAAGCCACCAGTGCTGATAAGCCTATGACAATTGATTTGCGAGGTGCGGTTTTGGTGTCACCGAATGCTACGTATATAGGTCTGGTTAAATCTGTTACGCCGCAGGTATTTAATAAGATTTATTTGGTTGATACGGATGACCCGGCCTATAAAAACGCAACTTTCTTCCCTGTAGATTTCAGTGAATATTCGTTGCCGATTGGAGTGATTAAGTCTTTACATGCAGAGCCTTATGGAGAAGGATCTTCTTATGAAGATGAGATGCAGATTTATTTTGATACAACAACCGAGCAGGAAAATGGTTTCCGCTTCCAGCCCAAGGAGGGATATACTTACACTTTTGCAGTTCATTTTGAAGAGCAGGGTGGAACGGAAAGTAGCAATACATGTTTCGGTTCGTTTGTCGTACCGATGAAGGTGGTGCCGGAAAATCTGGTATGGCGAGGAACTTCCGCTACCAGCAACTGGAACAATGATGCCAACTGGGTGCGTGCAGACAAGGATGAATTGAAGAAAGACGGTTCCGACAGCTATCTGACCAATGACGAGAATACCACGAGCCAGGGCTTTGTTCCGATGCTCTTTACCAATGTGGTGATGCCTAAAGACAGTAAGTCTGAGCTTTATATGGCCGGCTATACAAACGGAGGTGAGGGATGGACCAGTGGAAGACCTGATTATATGGAGTTGCCGACGGAGAATATCCAGTACGACCTGATGGCTTACGAAAAGGACAATGCACTCACCACGCAGCGTTATCGTGTAAACATCTGCCGCGACATCCACTTTGAGCCGGGAGCACAGATGCTGCATGCCGAAGATTTGCTTTATAACAAGGCGTGGACGGATGTAGAGGTTGCGCCGGGACAGTGGACGCTGGTCAGCACACCGCTTCAAGGCGTTGTAGCCGGTGACTGGTATGCTCCGACCGCTACCGGACAGCAGGCTACCGAATACTTCAAGGATATTACGTTTGCTGACGGAATTTACAACCGTCTGAATCCGGCCGTTTACCAGCGCAGCTGGAGCGTTGGGGCTACGATTGTAGAGCAGGGCGGAACGAATAATACTCCGGTATCCTTTACCACCGAGTGGAGCTCGGTTTACAACGACGCCAGCGTACCTTACAGCGCAGGAGCAGGCTTCTCGCTCAAGGCCATAGCGTCTGGGCAGACTACTCCGTTGCTGTTCCGCTTCCCGAAAGCAGACAATAGCTATAATGTGTCTACGACTTCATTGAACCGTGGTAATGCAGGCAAACTGTTGGTTAGCGAAATGGTAGACCGCAGCGACCCTTATACTTA
>FR903607.1:0-717 GCA_000438115.1 Prevotella sp. CAG:617
CCCCCTCGAGGGCCGTGGCCGTGCCGTCGGACGCCGGCCTGACACCCCACACGCGGCAGGCAAACTGCACCACCTTTTGCGGATGATGGTGGGCCATCCAGGTGAGCCAGGCGGGGAACACCACGGCCAGGCCGGCGCCGTGGGCCACGTCGTAGAGGGCACTGATTTCGTGCTCCAGGAAGTGGGAATACCAGTCCTCCTCGCGCCCTACGCCGCACACACCGTTGTGGGCCAGCGTGCCGCTCCACATCAGGTTGGCGCGGGCGTCGTAGTCGTCGGGGCAATCCATTACGCGCCGGCCCTGCTCAATGATGGCGCAGAGCAGTCCCTCGCAAAGACGGTCGGTGGTTTCGCAATGGGGTGTGTTGGTGAAGTAGCGCTCCATGATGTGTGCCATCATGTCGGCAATGCCGCAGGCCGTCTGGAAGGGCGGCAGGGTGAACGTCAGCTCGGGATTCATGACGGCAAACACGGGGCGCAATACCTTGGGCGTGCGCAGACTGACCTTGACGAGACCCTCGCGGCGCGTGATGACGGAATTGCCCGAGCCCTCGCTTCCGGCGGCGGGAATGGTGAGCACCACGCCCACCTTGAGGGCACGCTCCACGGGGACGTTAAGACCGTAGAAATCCCAGAAGTCGCCGTCGTAGCACACGCCGGCGGCTATGGCCTTGGCGGTGTCGATAACCGAACCGCCGCCCACGGCCAGCAGGAAGT
>FR903607.1:852-1145 GCA_000438115.1 Prevotella sp. CAG:617
CGGCTGCCGGAGCAGGCCGCTGCGCACCACGTGGCCCTGCCCGTAGACCACCAGCACGCGGGTGGCACCATACGCCCGGCACAGCGCACCGGCCTGCTGCTCGGTGCCCCGCCCGAATACGAACTCGGTGGGGCTGTAGAAACTGAAATGATTCATAAGCTCAAATCTTGTAACGGTTTTCAAGTCGTACCACAAAATTACGCAATAATCGCGTGCAGCCGACGCCCCGGCAGTCAAAAAAAACACGGGGCGTCGGGCATGACACTCGGAAAAGGGGCGGTTTTTCAACCGAC
>FR903607.1:1162-5841 GCA_000438115.1 Prevotella sp. CAG:617
GGGGGCGTTTTTACACCCGACACAGACACAAAAACTTCAGGCACAACGACTACGGAAAGAATATTTTTCCGTAATTTTGCACCCTGAAACAAGGTATTAGACACAATTTTATTCATATGAAAGATATTCGTAACATCGCCATCATTGCCCACGTGGACCATGGTAAGACCACGCTGGTGGACAAGATGCTGCTCGCAGGTAACTTATTCAGAGCCAATCAGAAAACAGACGACCTCATGTTGGATAACAACGACCTGGAGCGCGAACGCGGAATCACGATCCTTTCGAAAAACGTTTCCATCAACTACAAAGACGTCAAAATCAACATCATCGACACCCCGGGACACTCCGACTTTGGCGGTGAGGTAGAACGCGTGCTGAACATGGCCGACGGATGCCTGCTGCTGGTTGACGCTTTTGAAGGCCCGATGCCACAAACGCGCTTCGTGCTGCAGAAAGCCCTGCAAATCGGATTGAAACCCATCGTGGTGGTCAACAAGGTGGACAAACCCAACTGCCGCCCCGAAGAGGTGTACGAAATGGTGTTCGACCTCATGTGCGACCTGAACGCTACCGAGGAGCAGCTCGACTTCCCGGTGGTTTACGGTTCAGCCAAGAACAACTGGATGGGTGAAGACTGGCAGCAGCCGACGGACAACATCAACTATCTGCTCGACAAAATCATCGAAGTCATTCCCGCACCCCACCAGCTGGAGGGTACGCCGCAGATGCTCATCACCTCGCTCGACTACTCCAACTACACGGGCCGTATTGCCGTGGGCCGCGTACACCGCGGTGTCATCCGCGAGGGCATGAACTGCACCATCGCTCACCGCGACGGCACCACCGAACGCACCAAAATCAAGGAAGTACAGACTTTTGAGGGCATGGGACGCCGCAAGGTAGAATCGGTAGAGAGCGGCGACATCTGCGCCGTAGTCGGCCTGGAGAACTTTGAAATCGGCGACACCATCTGCGACTTCGAGAACCCCGAACCGCTGCCCCCCATCGCCATTGACGAGCCCACAATGAGCATGCTCTTTACCATCAACGACTCGCCCTTTTTCGGCAAGGAGGGCAAGTACTGCACCAGCCGCCACATCAATGACCGGCTGGAGAAAGAGCTGGAAAAAGACCTGGCCCTGCGCGTAGAAAAAACCGAAGGCGCCGACCGCTGGATTGTTTCCGGCCGCGGTGTGCTCCACCTCTCCATCCTCATCGAGACCATGCGTCGCGAGGGATACGAGCTGCAGGTAGGCCAGCCGCAGGTCATCATGAAAGAGATTGACGGCGTGAAGTGCGAGCCGATTGAGGAACTCACCATCAACGTGCCCGAGGAATTTGCCAGCAAGATGATTGACATGGTTACCCGCCGCAAGGGCGAAATGACCTCGATGCAGAACCTGGGCGAGCGCGTGGACATTGAATTCAACATCCCCTCACGCGGCATCATCGGTCTGCGTACCAACGTGCTGACCGCCAGCCAGGGCGAAGCCATCATGGCCCACCGCTTCAAGGAGTACCAGCCGTTTAAGGGCGAGATTCAGCGCCGTACCAACGGCTCCATGATTGCCATGGAGAGCGGAACGGCCTTTGCCTATGCCATCGACCACCTGCAGGACCGTGGAAAATTCTTCATCAACCCGCAGGACGAGGTATATGCCGGCCAGGTAGTGGGCGAACACGTACACGAGAATGATTTGGTGGTAAACGTGACGAAAGCCAAGCAGCTCACCAACATGCGCGCCAGCGGAGCGGACGACAAGGCACGCATCGTGCCGCCCATCATCTTCTCGCTGGAAGAGGCCCTCGAGTACATCAAGGAAGACGAATACGTGGAAGTGACGCCCAAGAGCATGCGCATGCGCAAAATCATTCTGGACCACACCGCCCGCAAACGTGCCGACCGCTAAAAAGCGCGCCGCCGCACACGCGGCATCCCCGCAACCGCGCTACGCCCCGCCGCAAGCCGCCCCGCCGCTTGTGGCGGGGCGTAGCGCCATACTGGCAGAGGCTCCAACGGCATAAAAAACGGCACGCCGTTTTGCCCGGAAAGAAATATCGCCTAAATTTGCAGAACGGAGGGTACGCACGTGCCCGCCAACCTATCTTATGCAACCTTATCCCATACAAACGGACACTGAACACCAATGAAAAAAAACGTGCTGCTATGGCTGTGGTGCGCCGCATTCAGCTGCGCCGCGGCCGCCCCGCCCCCCCCCGGCGCCCTGGCGGGGCGTCGACGGGCTGCTGGAGCGCATTGACGAGGGCGCCTCAAAAAAATTCGTCATTGAAAAACAACCGTCGGACACTGACTTTTTTGAACTCGACCAAAAGGGCCGGAAAGTGGTGGTGCGCGGCAACACCTACGTGAACATCGCGGCCGGCATTCACTGGTATCTGAAGCACTACGCCGGTATCCACCTCTCATGGAACGGCATGCAGGCCGACCTGCCTGAAGTGCTGCCGCCCGTAAACAAGCCCGAACGCCGCACTACCCGCGCACACTACCGCTACTACCTGAACTACTGCACCCACTCCTACACCATGGCGTTTTGGGACTGGAAGCGCTGGGAGCAGGAAATTGACTGGATGGCGCTGCACGGCATTAACCTGCCCCTCTGCATTGTGGGTACTGACGTGGTGTGGCGCAACGTGCTGCTGCGTCTGGGCTACAGCAAGGACGAGGCCAACCGCTTTATTGCCGGACCGGGCTTTCAGGCCTGGTGGCTGATGAACAACCTGGAGGGCTGGGGCGGTCCGAACACGGACAATTGGTATGCCCAGCGCGAGACGCTGCAAAAACGCATACTCAAGCGCATGCGCGAAATGGACATCATGCCGGTACTGCCGGGCTACTCGGGCATGGTGCCGCACAACGCCCGCCAGCGACTGGGGCTGGACGTGGCCGACCCGGGCACGTGGAACGCCTATCCGCGCCCGGCCTTTTTGCTGCCTACCGACAAACGCTTTGCAGAAATAGCCGACATTTACTACAAGGAAATGACCCGCCTTTACGGCAAGGCTGACTTTTACAGCATGGACCCCTTTCATGAGGGCGGGCGCACGGCGGGCGTTGACCTGGGCGCGGCCGGAAAAGCCATCATGCAGGCCATGAAACGCCACAATCCGCACGCCACATGGGTGGCGCAGGCCTGGGGCAACTGCCCGTATCCGCAAATGATAGAGCCGCTGGAGAGGGGCGACCTGCTGGTGCTCGACCTGTTTTCCGAAAGCCGCCCGCAATGGGGCGACTCAGCCTCGACCTGGCGGCGCAAAAACGGATTCGGCGGGCATAACTGGATTTACTGCATGCTGCTGAACTTTGGCGGCAACGTGGGCCTGCACGGCAAAATGCAGCACGTGATCGACGAATACTACAAAGCCTGCCAGAGCCCGTTCGGACAAACACTGCGCGGCGTGGGACTGACCATGGAGGGCGCGGAAAACAACCCCGTGATGTACGAACTGCTGACGGAACTGCCCTGGCGCCCGGCCCACTTCAGCAAAGACGAGTGGCTGACGAGCTACGTGCGCGCCCGCTACGGCCGGGCTGACTCCACCCTGGTGGCCGCCTGGCGCCTGCTGGGCAACTCCATTTACAACTGCCCGGTGGCCTCCACGCAGCAGGGCACGCACGAATCCGTGTTCTGCGCACGGCCCAGCGACGCGCCCTATCAGGTGTCAAGTTGGGCCGAAACGAGCGACTACTACCAGCCGGCCGACGTATGGCGGGCGGCACAGATGATGCTGAGCGTGGCCGACAGTTTCCGCACCAACAACAACTTTACGTATGACCTGACTGACGTGGTGCGGCAGGCGCTGGCCGAAAAGGGCCGCGCTACGATGAAAGTGCTCACCGCCGCAGCCCGCGCCCGCGACAAGGGGCTGTACCGCGCGGCGGCCGAACGTTTTCTGCACCTGATCATGCTGCAGGACGAGCTGCTGGCCACCCGGCCGGAATTCCGCGTGGGCACGTGGCTCAGCCGCGCCCGCGCCCTGGGCGCCGATGCGGCCGAACGCGACTGGCTGGAATGGAACGCGCGCGTACAAATCACCACGTGGGGCAACCGCGCCGCCGCCGAACAGGGCGGCCTGCGCGACTATGCGCACCGCGAATGGAACGGCCTGCTGCGTGACTTTTACGCCCCGCGCTGGCGCACCTGGTTCAACCTCCGGCTGCAGCACTGGAACGAGCCGAACATGCCGCGCCCCGACTTTTACGCCATGGACGAGGCCTGGACGCTGCAACACCAGCCCTACTCCGCCGCGCCTGAGGGCGACTGCGTCAGCGTGGCGCGCCGCGTGTGGGCCGATGCCTTCGGCAACGACTGAGCCGTAGCCACCCGCTCCCTGCCCCAAAACAGCCCAAACAAGCGGCCGGCTGCCGCGCGGCGGCGTAACGGCGCTCACAAAAGGCTGCGCGGTGAGCGCACATGCGGCATGAAACCACCGACCGACAGCGGCGCACGACAAACGCCGATGCGCCGCCCGGCCACCACGCCAAAACAAGGTCGGACCTTGACAAAATAAGGTCCGACCTTGTTTTTCCGAGAAGCCACCTTGTTTTCACCAAAGTGCCGCCTTGGTTTCATCATGCCGCCGGAACAGCACGCCGCGCCTACTGCTGCGCGGAACGGCGTTTGATATGACAGACAATGGGATAATGGTCGGAAAGC
>FR903607.1:5873-7298 GCA_000438115.1 Prevotella sp. CAG:617
CGAAGAGCGGTCTATGCGGCAGGAAAACACGCGCCATTCGGGCGAAACAAAGAGGTGGTCAATACGCACGTAGATGGCGTCGCGGTTAAACGAGCGGCCGATGCCGTTTCCCGTCTGTTCGTAGGCATCGTCCAGCACCTGCGCGATGCGGTGACGGCTGTAGGAAACGGGCGTATCGTTGAAGTCGCCGCATACCACGAAACTGCGTTCAGGATGCCGCGCCACGTAACTTGCCACCGAGTCGGCCTGCCGGGCACGCTCCACGGCCGACTGCGAAAACTTGCGTACAATACTCAGATGCTCCCGCTCGCCTTCCTTCAGTTCCTGACGGCCGGGCTGATGCACCATCTCGCGATAGGCCGAGCGCTCCTCGGCCGAAAGGTGATTGCTCTCAAAATGACAGTTGATGACGTTGAGCGTGTCACCCTTTCCGATAAGTATCTTGAAAAGGGCCGCACCGTTGGTGGCAGAGCTGCACAGCTTGCGCTTGCCCACAATGGGATAGCGCGAAAACACGGTCAGTCCGTTCGAGCCGCCCGGCCCCACAATCTGCACCGTGTCGCAATAGGGCAGCGTGCGCACAAACGGGTCGCCGTGACTCTCCTTCCAGAGCTTCACGCTGAGCGCGGCCTCCTGTGCACAGATAATGTCGGCCCCCGAGCGCGAAAGGTAGCGCAGCATCGACGTCCGTCCGTCGGCATCCTTTTCCTTAGGATTATAGCCCATCACGTTAAAGGACATGAGTTTCAGGCTCTGCTTCGGAGCCGGTGACGGCAGATTGACGGGCACGTACTGCCGGATGGTCAGGCAGCACCCCAGCAACCCTACGATGGGAATCCACACGCGCTGCCGGCACAGCAGCAGCGTAAACACCAGCATACACACCACCCCAGCCAGAAAAGCCGGAAACATCAGGCCCATCCAGGCCAGAATGCCCAGCCCGTCGGGATGCACGTGGACACTGGCGGCCGACACCCACAACAACGCCACAACGGCCAGCGCACAGCCGGCCACCAGGCGCGAGTAAAAGGTATATACGCCGCCCTTCTTGCTGCGACGCCGCCTGCGGCTACCCTGACCGCTACGGCTGCCGCCACGCTGGGAAGAAGAAGATGTTTGTCGCAAAATGTTGAGAATAAGTGTAAGTCAGATTCTTTTCAAGGATACGCCGCCCGCTCTTTTCCGACGCCGCTCCTCCGGATGAGGGAAGTTGACTACGACTGGCTGTTGCGGAAAAGGTCGCGCTTCTCCTCCTCAGTCAGGCTCTCGTAGCCCGAGCGTTTGATTTTTTCCAGGATGTCAGCCTGACGCCGGCTCTGCGTCTTGCGGCCCACATGCTGGCGGGCTGCTGCCGTAAAGCGCTTGCGGAAACGGTCGCGCCAGCTTTCCTTGCGTCCGGCCCACTCGTCCCAGCCGTTAAAGCCG
>FR903607.1:7330-11036 GCA_000438115.1 Prevotella sp. CAG:617
GGCGTGTGTGGCCCCGCCAGTACAGAATGAGCAGCCACCCGAAGAGCATACCGCCCAGATGGGCACAGTGGGCCACGTTGCCGCCGCTGTCGCTCAGGGCCGAAAACAGCTCGATGGCCGCAAACAGGAATACAAAGTATTTGGCCTTCATCGGGATGGGCGGAATGAGCAGCATGATGCGCTCATTGGGAAACGTCATGCCAAAGGCCAGCAAAATGCCGTAAATGGCGCCCGAAGCGCCCACCGTAGGCGCCAGCGCGCCCAAAAATCCGCTGTAAAGCTGCACAAACTGGAACACCTCCTGCGAGAGGCCGGCACCTATGCCGCACACCATATAAAACAGCAGGAAGCGCCGCGAGCCCCAGGCCATCTCGATGATGCGCCCGAACATCCACAGCGAGAACATGTTGAAAAACAGATGCCAGAACCCCGCATGCACAAACATGTAGGTCAGCAGCTGGTAAATCTTGAAATAGGGCGACCACACAAAGTGCAGCCCCAGCATCCCCTCGAGCCAGATGCCATAGCGCGTGGCCACGAGTGTGCCCAAATACACCAGGACGTTGATGATGAGCAGGTTTTTCGTAACGGGAGGAAGCGACTGATTCATATCTCTTTTCGGTTTTAGAGTCGTAATAATTTGTTCCGGCCGCAAATATACAAATAAATATTGAATAGCCGGTGTCCCGAAGCCCGCCACAATTCCGCCAATCATCAGGCCGGCAAACAAAAAAAGCGGAGCCGTCCCCCTCAGCGCGCCTTCGGATATGGCGCATGGCGGACAGCTCCGTTTTTGTTTTCTCTTTATATCGGTATACCCTTACTTGGTCTGGGCAGCTCCGGCAGGCTCAGCCGTCTTGGCCTCAGCGGCCTTGGCGTCCTTGATGCCCAGCAGCTCAACCTTGAATATCAGGGTGGAGTAAGGCGGGATGTCGCGTGTACCGCGCTCGCCGTAGGCCAGGTCGTAGGGAATGTAAAGCTCCCACGTAGAGCCCACAGGCATCATCTTCAGGGCCTGCTGCCAGCCCTTGATTACCTGGTTCACCTTGAACGTGGCAGCCTTGCCGCGCTTGTACGACGAGTCGAACACCGTACCGTCAATCAGTCGGCCCTCGTAGTTCACCTCCACCTCGGCCGTATCGGTGGGCAGAGCGCCGTTGCCTTTGGTCAGCACCTTGTACTGCAAGCCGTTTTTCTCCGTCTTTACGCCCTTGTTCTTGGCGTTCTTGGTCAGGTAGTCGGCGTTAGCCATCTTCAGGGTATTCATGAAATACTCGCTCTGGCGCTCCAGCAGCTTCAGGGCCTCTTCCTGCGTCAGGGCACCCTTTTGGCCGTTAAGCACCTGCGTCAGGCCCTCGTTGAGCTTGTCCAGCTGCAGGAAGGTGGTGTCGGCCTTGCCGGTCACCTGCTTGTTCACCTGCGGCAGCACCTGCTCGCGGTTCATCTGCTGGATGCGCAGTCCGGCCGTATAGGCCACCTGTTTCTTCACCTCGGCCTCGCTGACCTGAGCGTTCAGGCCCTTAATGAATTCTGCCATATAGGTAGTATCTACGCCTTCGCGCTGAACGATATACTGCTTGAGCGACTGTCCCTGCGCCACACCCATGGCGTAGCTGAAGGAGTCGGCCGGCACGGGTTTCACGTCAGCAGCGGCAGCCACCACCGGCTTCACGGTCGATTTTTTCTTGCTGCGGGCCTGCGTGCCCAGGCAGCAGAAGGCGGCCAGCGCCACAATCATCAACGATTTTGCTTTCATTGCGTTGTCTCCCCGTTATTGATTATTTAATGTCAACCAAAGTTACCTTGAACACCAGCGGTGAGAAAGGCGGAATTACCGGGTTGTTCTGGCTGCCATAAGCCATTTCGGCGGGAATACAGATTTCCCATGTTGAGCCTTTGGGCATGTGGGTCAGCGCTACGCCCATACCGGGAATCACGCCCTGCGGAACCATTTCAACCGGTGTGCCTCCGTGCTGGTCGGTTGAATCAAACACCTTGCCGTCGGCCAGACGTCCCTCGTAGGTTACCTTTACCGTGTCGGTAGCCTTGGCCAACGGGCCGTTGCCCTCGGTAATCACACGATAGAGCACACCGCCCTGCAGCGTCTTCACGCCGGCCTGCTTGGCATACTTCTTCACGTAGTCCTCACCGGCCTTCTTTTCCTTTGAGAAGCGTTTTTCCATCTGCTCGCTACGCATCTGTTCCATCTTCTTGTTCACCAGTTCGAAGGCCATTTCGGGAGTCATCTGCTGACCGTTTACCTTGATGATGTCCTTGTTCTTCACACCGGCAATGAATCCGGCCAATACGTTCTTCACGCTCAGGTGACGGGTAGAGTCGTCGCCAAAAATCTGCTGCTCCGTACCGCGAACCATCTGCTGGCTGATTTGCTGGCCAATCTGGATACCTACCAGATAAGCAGCCTTTTTCTTGTCGTCGCCGGCCAGGGCACCTTCCTTCACACCTTTCAGGAATTCGTCGATGTAGGCGGTGTCCACGTTATACTGCTGGCTGATAATTTCTTTCAGACCCTGTGAGCTGGCCAGTCCCATTTCGTAGCTCAGGGAGTCAACGTCGGTTTTCAGTTTGGCCTTAGGCACTCCGTTGTTACATGCACTCAGCAATGTAACGGCAGCAATGGCTGCAAAAATCAGTTTTTTCATTTCTATTGATAAAGTTATTCTTGTTTGCTCTAATTTATTTTTTCATACACTCCGGGGCCGGATCAGATTACCTCAATCAGCTCCACGTCGAATATCAGCGCCGCATAGGGCGGAATCGAAGCGCCGGCACCTGCTGCGCCGTAGGCCAGCTGATAGGGAATGTAGAAGCGGTACTTGGCGCCCTCGCTCATGAGCTGCAGGCCCTCGGTCCAACCCTTGATTACGCCGTTGAGCGGGAAGGTGGCCGGTTGGTTGCGGCGGTAGGAAGAGTCGAACACCGTGCCGTCAATCAGCGTACCCTCGTAGTGACACTTCACCTGGTCGGTAGCCTTGGGTTTGCGGCCCGTGCCTTCGTTAATCACCTCATACTGCAATCCGCTGGGCAGGGTCATTACGCCCTCCTTCTTGCCGTTGGCTGCCAAAAAGGCTTCGCCCTCCTGACGGCACACGGCGCCGGTCTTTTCGCGCGCTTCCTGCTGGCGGCGCTCACACTCGGCCAGACCCTGCTGCACAATCTGCTGTGCCTCCTGGTCGCCCAGCTGCGGTTGCTTACCTGCCAGAACATCACTCACGGCGGCGGCAAAGTCGGCCACTTCCAGATGTTCCAGACACAAATCTTTCAGTTGGTGGCCGATGGCCATGCCCAACGCATAACTTAATTTGTCCATATCGGTTGGTTCTCGTTGTTTTTAATTATGTTTCTGTTGTCGTGTATTTTACGCGCCGCAAAAGTACAACTTTTTATTTAACGGGCCACCCGAGGCCCCTTCCTTTTTTGGACCGCCGCTCACAATTTTACAAAAATTCCGAGTGAAAAGCCCTCCCGTCATGCCGCCGCCCTCGTTTTTTTTACCTACCTTTGTCCGAGGGCGGCCGCACCACAGCCTGCCGGACGCCCGCTTAACACCCTCTTTTTGCCATGAAAAAAATCGTATTCCTCACCGGCGCCGGCATGAGCGCCGAAAGCGGCTTCAGCACCTTCCGCGACTCGGGCGGACTCTGGGAGCAGTATCCCGTTGAAAAGGTGGCCACCCCCGAGGGAT
>FR903607.1:11090-11325 GCA_000438115.1 Prevotella sp. CAG:617
CAAACACCTCAATCCGCCTGCGCCGGCAGCTTGTCACGGCGCAGCCCAATGAAGGACACCGGCTGATCGCAGAACTCGAAACGCGGTATGACGTAACGGTGGTGACGCAAAACGTGGATAACCTGCACGAGAGGGCAGGCTCACACCACGTGATTCACCTGCACGGCGAACTCATGAAAGCCTGCTCCTCACGCCATCCCGATGATGCCCGCTCCATTGTCAGCCTGCCGCCCGA
>FR903608.1 GCA_000438115.1 Prevotella sp. CAG:617
TACAAAAGCACCGTCGGCGAGGCCTGAGCCCCGCCGACGGTGTTGTTTTTTTGAAGGAAAAAATTAATGGGTTAATAAATATGACCAGTCGGATTTATCCGTAAATGATTTTTCCGTTCTCGTCTGTATAGTCACTCATATCGCGGCTGTACTGGTTCATGGCGCGCAGACTCATACCCATGCTGGAGAATCCGCCGTCGTGATAGAGGTTCTGCATCGTCACCTTGCGGGTGAAATCGCTGAACATCAGCACGCAATATCCGGCACACTCGTCGGCCGTAGCATTGCCCAGCGGGCTCATCTTGTTGGCAAAGTCCATCAGGTTGTTCATGTCCTTGATACCGTTGCCGGCCGTGGTGGGCGTAGGCGACTGCGAAATGGTATTGACACGTACGTTCTTCTCACGTCCGTAGATGTAGCCGAAGCTACGGGCAATGCTCTCGAGCATGCTCTTGGCGTCAGCCATATCGTTGTAACCGAAGAAGGTACGCTGTGCAGCCACGTAGCTCAGAGCTACTACCGAACCGTATTCGGCAATGGCATCCATTTTCTTGGCCACCTGCAGCATCTTATGGAACGAAATGGCCGAAATGTCGAGCGTCTTGTTCAGCATATCGTAGTCCAGATCGTCATAGGTGCGGTGCTTGCGCACGTTGGGACTCATACCGATAGAGTGGAGCACGAAATCAATCTGCCCGCCCAGCACTTCCATTGACTTGCTGAATACGTTTTCAAGGTCGCTTACACTGGTAGCGTCGGCCGGAATGATGGTGGCGTTGAGTTTCTTGGCCAGTTCGTCCAACTCGCCCATACGCAAGGCCAGGGCCGTGTTGCTCAGTGTAATGGTTGCACCTTCTTCCACCGCACGTTCAGCTACTTTCCAGGCAATCGATTTGTCATTGAGGGCACCAAAAATAATACCCCGCTTTCCTTTCAGTAAATTGTGGGTCATAATAAATAAATAAAGTTTACAAATAGATGTGCAAAATTAACCATTTTAAATTTTCCGCACAAGCTTTCTTGCATAAAATCAACCTTTTAGCCCTCAAAAGGGCTTTTGCGCAGCCCGCTTTTTTGCTTATCGGCGACAAAAGGGTATGTATGTCGGCAAAAATCCGTAATTTTGCACAGTACAAGAAACTTACAAACATTTTATCCAATGGCAAACAAACCCGGCATACCAAAAGGTACACGCGATTTCTCACCCGTAGAAATGGCCAAACGCAACTATATTTTCGATACGATTAAGGAAGTGTACGCCCTCTATGGTTTCCGGCAAATTGAAACGCCGGCCATGGAAAACCTGTCGACCCTCATGGGAAAATACGGCGAGGAAGGCGACAAACTCCTTTTCAAGATTCTGAATTCAGGCGACTTTCTGAGCGGCGTTACCGCTTCTGAAATCGAAGCCCACAATACGGCCCGGCTGGCCGCCGCCTTTTGTGAAAAAGGCCTGCGCTACGACCTGACCGTGCCCTTTGCACGCTACGTCGTGCAGCACCGCGACGAGCTGCAGATGCCCTTCAAGCGCTATCAGATTCAGCCCGTATGGCGTGCTGACCGGCCGCAAAAGGGCCGCTACCGCGAATTCTACCAGTGTGACGCCGACGTGGTGGGCAGCGACTCACTGCTCAACGAGGTGGAGCTGATGCAGATTGTAGACACCGTATTCAGCCGCTTCGGCATCCGGGTATGCATCAAAATCAACAACCGCAAGATTCTCAGCGGTATTGCCGAGGTTATCGGCGAGGCCGACAAGATTGTAGACATCACGGTGGCCATTGACAAACTCGACAAAATCGGTATCGACAAGGTCAACGAAGAGCTGCGCGCCGTAGGCCTGAGCGAGGAGGCCATACAAAAGCTGCAGCCCATCATCAACCTGCAGGGCAGCAATGCCGACAAGCTGGCCACCATGCGCCAGGTGCTGGCCGAGAGCGAAACCGGCCTCAAGGGCATTGACGAGTGCGACTTCGTGCTCAGCCAGCTCGAGGACATGGGGCTGAACAATGCCATCGAGCTCGACCTCACCCTGGCTCGCGGACTGAACTACTATACCGGCTGCATCTTCGAGGTGAAAGCCCTCGACGTGCAAATCGGCTCCATCACCGGCGGCGGACGCTACGACAACCTGACGGGCATCTTCGGTCTGCCCGGCCTGAGCGGCGTAGGCATCTCGTTCGGCGCCGACCGCATCTACGACGTGCTCAACCAGCTCGACCTCTACCCCAAGGAGACACAGTCGGGCGCCCAGCTGCTCTTCATCAACTTCGGCGCTACCGAAGCTGCCCACTGCCTCAAGTTGGCCGCACAGGCCCGCCGCGCCGGCATCCGCACCGAGGTCTACCCCGACGCCGTAAAGATGAAAAAACAGATGAGCTACGCCAACGCCCACCAGGTGCCCTACGTGGCGCTGATTGGCGAGACGGAA
>FR903609.1:0-1445 GCA_000438115.1 Prevotella sp. CAG:617
GTTTATGCCCTTAAACATAAAAACTATATGAAAATTTCGGCATTTAAGATGAAACCAGATCAAAGTTTATGTTTTTTCTTATGCCGAATTATGAGATTAATTGCTTCGATAAAAGCCGTAAACAATAAAATGTCAAGCAACAAAATAAAGGTTGCATTCAGGGCTATACTCAATAAAAAAGTATTGATTAGACAAAAAACGACGAAAAGCCCCAATATAGCACACAAAGTCTGCCGCATGGTCATAAGGTTCATCAATTTATGATGCAGATGTGTTTTGTCGGCATGAAAAAAAGAGCGTCCCTTCAAAATACGTCCAAAAGCCACACGCACCAAATCAAATACCGGTATCAGCAATATTGTAAAAGGCCATACGATATTTCCTGAACGCGTATCCGGTAACACCATGTCATTATTCATTGCATACTTTATTGACAAATAGGCCATGGCATACCCTAGAATAAGACTTCCTGAATCTCCCATAAAAATTTTAGTTCCCTTGTCAACTCGTCCCCACAAATTAAACAAGAAAAAAGCGGCCACCGTTCCCATCAAAGCGCATGATGCCACAACATACAACCAGGCATGTATTTGGCTAAAAAGCACTGAAAAGACAATCAGAGAGAGTATCACCAATCCGGAAGCCAGCCCGTCGATACCGTCAATCAGATTAACAGCATTGACCACGAGCAACACCCAAAACACCGTGAGGAAATACCCCAACCACATGGGAATGTCGTGCAGACCGAAAAGGCCGTATAAGTCGTTGAAATACAGATTGCAAAACGGCAAGACGGCCGAAGCCACAATCTGAAAAAGAAATTTATGGCGCGCAGACACGCCAATGGTGTCGTCCACCAGTCCCACGAGATAAATGAGTAAGGCGCCACAAGCCAGCAACAACGATGAGGGATGGACCACGAGCACGGTCTGACCATCATAGGCTATCAGTCCGACCGCCACGGCCAGGAGCAACGCCGGCAAAAAAAGTGCACCCCCCAAACGGGGAATGGCATTCTGATGGACCTTGCGCCCCCCGGGAAGATCGTAAAGATTCCACTTGCGGCAGGCAGAAAACACTCCCGGCATGGCTACTACGGTAAACAAAAAGCTGACCAAGAAACAGAAACCTGCCAAAAGCATATCAGACCAAACCATACCAAGCTATTTATTTTTACGGGCGTTTGCCAAATCCTTTTCGTATTCCTTTATCACGTGTCTTACGTCAAAAGTTTCCTCGGCTTTCTTGCGGCTGTGTCGGGAAAATGCCTGCCGCTCCTCTTCGCTGAGCTTCAGATAGCGCAGCATGCCATCGGCCAGCGAACGGGCATCCTTAACCTTAACGAGGAAACCGTTTTGCCCGTCGTCCACCGTTTCGCGACAACCGGGAATGTCGGTGGTAATGATGGGGCGCCCTACGGAGCAGGCCTCCATGAGCGAGCGGTT
>FR903609.1:1459-6782 GCA_000438115.1 Prevotella sp. CAG:617
GCGAGCGGTTCAGGCCTTCGAAGTAAGACGGTAGTACTACTACAACGCCCGAACGGCCCAAATATTGCATCACGTTGTTGGTAGAAGTCAAATATTCGATGGCTCCGCCCTCAACATCGCGCCGCAACTCCTCCTCATCCACATGGGCGGGATAGGTCTCGTCCAGCATGCCCAACAACTGGCAATGCACGTCGGGGTACTGCTGGCGCACGATTTTGGCGGCCTCTACGTATTCGCGATAGCCCTTGTCGTAAAGCACGCGGCCAATCATCAGGAAAATCACCGGGCTTCCGCTCTTTTCCTCCACATACGGATAGGCATTGAGGTCTACGCCCTCGCCTCCCTTGAGCAGCCTCAGCTGACCGGCCGTACAGAACTTATGCTCAAGCAGATACTGATAATTAAACTGATTCAGCACAAAAATGCTCGACACGTACTTAAAGGCGTAGCGGTACATCACGCCCAGCAAACGGCTGAGCATGCCGTCGCCCAAAAGACCGTAACCGAGTCCGGCCACCATGCCCGTGCAGCTGATGCCTGCCATACGGGCGGCAATGCTGCCATACACATTCGGCTTAATGGTATAATGGAAAATATAATCCGGCCGTTCCTTGCGATAGATGCGATAAAGGTGGGCGCAATATATTAAATCCGTAAAAGGATTACGCGAACAGCGATTCAACCGGACCGGAATATAACGAACGCCCTGCGGGATGTCCACCTTCATGATACTTTCATCGTCCTGCGGGGCCACCAGAATGACCTCATCACCCTGCTGGATAAAGTGTCGAATCACACTGCCGCGGAAATTGACCAAACCCCACAACACATTATCACAAAATAATATTTTTCGCCTTTGCTTCATTTCGATTTCCTCAATTGCTCGTACAACGCCAAATGCTTTTCCACAGTTTGATTTATATCGAAAATATAAGCACGATTACGGCAGTATTCCGACATTGTTTTTTGATACTCAAAGTGATTTCGCAAAGTTACAATTTTTTTTGCTAACTCAGTCGCATTATTAGTTTCAAATAATAAATCCGGATGACTCACCACCTGTGAAAGCCCTTCCACATCGGAAGCCAGCACGGGAACGCCCCTTGCCATGGCCTCGAGAGCAGAAAGGCCGAAACTCTCCCAAAGTGAAGGCAATACCGCCACGTCAGCAGCATCCAAACAAGCCGCAGCATCAGCACGGTATCCCAGGAAATGAACCCGCTGCGTCAATCCGAGTTCCTGCACAAGCTGACGGCAATGGTCCATACAGGGCCCCTCGCCGATAAATACGCCATGCACCTCCGGCGGCAGTTGTGCCAGCGCACGGAGCGTGCATTCCTGATTTTTCTCCGGACGAAACCGGCCTACCTGCATAACCACAAAGGCCTTCTCGGGCAAGTCGGGCAAGAGCTCATTCCGCAAGCATCTGCCTTGCGTTACCCGCTGCAGATTAACGCCATTTTCTATCGTATATACAGGAATTTTTCCTTTCACACGCTGCTGCATAAAGGTAGTGGTAGGTTCCGACACGCCGATAATGGCATCATACGCCTTATACATGAGACGGTCGAGCCAAGTTGTCAAGCGGTACTTGCAACGCACGTTAAACGTGCTGTGCTCCGTAGTAACGAGCAGCCCGCGAAAACCGGAAATCCATTTGGCCATAGCTCCCCAATATTGTGCGGGGAACAAATGTACATGTACCACATCGTATCCATTCATCAGCCGGCTCAAGCGCCAGGCATGGAGCGGACTGTAATTAGACATTGCATGTGACAGCGCCTTGACTTCCACGCCCTGACTTTCGAGTTCTTCCCACAGAAAAGTACGCGTTTCCTGCAGCGTCAGTACCGTAACAGAATGGCCGGTCTGTTTCATTCCTACCGCCAGATCAACAGCCATTCGTTCAGCGCCTCCCGGAAGCAGCGGATTAATCACATGCAATATTTTCATCACCCTCATTCAGCATTTTTTTCAGTGCATACAAGATATAAACGACGACTACGCCCCAATCTTGCATCCTACTCCAATATTTTTTTCAATATGCTGTCACAGACCTTATCATTCAAGACAATTCTTCCCCCTTAATCCCCAAGGCATGTGCCAGCGAATAACCTAAATTCTCCACATAACACCTGCGGTCCTTAAAGGGCTCCATTACAAACAGTGTAACATCCTTCCCGGTCGGTATGGCCGGAAGTATCTGTTTTCCGTAGCTGTCGAAATCCGGAACAAGCAGAATTTTTTCCACATCCTCCATCGCTCCAAGTGCATTTACCGACTCGACAAAAAAATCAGCCTTAGTCGTCAGCTCCTCCTCCACCGGATAGGCATTCAGCACAAAGTTTCCAAGCGAATTATGATAGGCCACGTGCTGAAAGGCATAGTCACCTTCCGGTATGGCCATATTTTGCAACTTTGAAGTTCCGGCCTCATGCAGCCACGAAACATTGATTTCATGTTCGCCAGGTCTCAGTCCGCCATCAAGCGCCAGACAGGTGAGCCAGTCACACAGGTCAGCCTGCTGAACGCGACGGCCCAGCATGCGCTCAAAATTTACGATGAAGTCGAACGCTACCGCATCCACATATTCTGCATCAATCACTAAGGCGGTCAGCGCTTTTTTTTCGTTTTCCATATTGATGGTTATTGTTTTGTTTGCCTATAAAGTTACTGAAAAATTCAAGAATTATCGGAGCTTGCCGAACAAAAAGGACCTGCGAAATAAACATCAAACAATCGGCTACATCATTGGACGGACCAATATCTTAAACAACAGCAGGTACGGACGCGGGCCCAGCCGGTAGTGTCCGCGCCAGGCATGCCACAGATTTTTCCACCGGCTCTCGCGTGAAAAGTGGAAGAAATCCTCAAAAATAGACCGTGCTTCAGCCGGCAGCTGAGAGTGGTAAGTTTCGTACAGACTTACGATACCAGCATAATGGCGGGCATCCAACACGGTTTTGCCTTTTTCAAAAAAGTGCTGTGCTCTCTCGGAAAGCGAGCGGTCAGTGTGACCGGTCACCGTTTCCACATGGCGGCGGTAAAGCATCAGGCGACGGTCCACATAGGTCAGACTACCGCAAGCCAGGGCCATCAGCGTGATAACGTGGTCGTGCATGGCCACCACGGCCGGCGGCGTTTTACACAAGTCACGCAAAGCCGCATTAAACATGATGGCACAGCCCTGAATGCCGCCATTCATGAAAAGGGCCTCCTTCAGATTGCGCGG
This sequence comes from Prevotella sp. CAG:617, assembly GCA_000438115.1. Lineage (GTDB taxonomy): Bacteria > Bacteroidota > Bacteroidia > Bacteroidales > Bacteroidaceae > Alloprevotella. The sequence continues at coordinate 4,692 of FR903609.1, forward strand.
ATGAAACAAGGTAGCGTAGCCTCCTATCTCCGCCGTTTCCGGAGTGTACACGAACGAGTTACTGTACACGGCCTGCGGACGGCTGTTGTCCAACGCCTGAATACGCCGGAACATCACATCCAGCTTCTGCTCCAACCACACGTCATCCTGATCACAAAAAATAACGAACGGCGCCGTGGAAAACTGTAACAGATACATAAAATGTGGTCCGGCGGCGTGGAAAGTCTTACCGTCACGAATCCAACAAATTCTTTTGTCGGTCGCTGCAAACTCAGCCAGCAACTGCGTAGTGGCATCGTCGGAACCATCGTCGTGCACCAACAACTGCCAGTCACTGAAGGTCTGGTCCTGCAGAGAATGAATCTGCTGGGACAAGAAGGCTTCACCCCGAAAGGTGGCCATCAAAATATCTATCTGTGCCATTTTGCTAAATCATATTAAGTAGGTGGTTGTTGAAGAGGTCGAAACACAGTGTAAACAGCGCGTAAACCACCACGATGGTACGCCCTATGATAGGCGGCCGGAAGGCATGGACCAGCGTAGCGAACAGCACGATCTCGACGATACCGTAGAACTCACTGATACGCGAAGCAAACACGGAAAAGCTCGAGAAAAGCAGAAAAGAGCAAAGCGAAAACACATACACCCGAAGCAGGAGGGATACACTAGGCACTTTCTTTACGATGATGTCGTACTTCCACAACACAAAATAATATACCAGCACGCGCATCAGGAAGGTCAGGCCGAACACATTGAGGTCGTCGGCCATGATTCCCATGTCGCGCATTTTCTCATAAATCTCCACCTTCTCCTGAATATAGGGAATGGGGAGTGAAAGTATTGGGTCGATGCCGGCTATCAGCAGCACGTACATCAGCGGAATCACGCCCAGCAGCACATAACGCTCACGGCGCCCTACGGGACGGTTGGACAAAAAGACCAGCGGCAGCATCAGCAATGAGGAATAGTGGAAAAACAAGGCCCCCACAAAACAGCCCATAAATGGCCAACGCCGCTTTTCGGCCAGGAAAAAGATGCCCAACAAGAAAAAGGCTGATGACACGGCCACACGAATCTGCGTCATGTCCTGGAAAACAAAATAGTGGCAGGCCCAGATGAGCAGGCCCAGCAATATCTGGCCCGTAAAGCGCTGCAGTACATAAGCACGCAGCGGTATGCTCAGTAGGGCATAAACGACAAAGAGTCCACGCACATCGCCAAACAGAAAATCCACGACCTTCACAATCAACTTGAATGAGTACTCCACCGTCGAGCTATCAGCACCATAGGTCGGGTCGTAGTACATCAGCATGTAATTTATTGAATCCTTGTCCACACCCACCGGTCGCAGGGCAGCAATTATACACAACAAGGCCACGAACGTCCAATACAGGATTTTCGTGACTTTGTCGTCTGGCGTCTCAAAATAACACAGAAACGCCACGGTCAGTACCACCAGGAATAATGAAACGATTGTGATCATCGGTCAGTCAGGTCCTCCCGCGCGACTATTTTCGGATAATAATGTACACTGTGGTCAGGATGAAGGCCACCACCATAAAGCCCAGCACGATGAACGTACGGCGCGGGCCGGCCGGCTGAATGGGCACGGTAGCGTTCTGAATGGTCGTAAAAGCCGGGGTGCGCTCCAACACCTTGGCGCGAGCCAGCTGCACCTGCTGCGAGAGCTGACTATAGACATTGTAAGCCAGCTGCATATCGTTTTCCAGACTAGTCTGCTGGCTGCGGTACGATTGCAGCACCACATCCAGGTTAGCATCAGCCGTAGAATTATATTCGCGCTGCTTGCTCATGTAGGTGGCATAAGCATCCTTCTGCAACTTCTGCATACGCTCCAGCTCGGTTTTAGCCTTCTTGGTACGGTACTCAATGATGAAGTCCTGCAGTTCCTTGCGCACCACGTTGGCCATATTAGCACAAATCAGCGGATCTTGGTCCGTCACCTTTAAAGTGATGACATCGGTTTTTTCATCTACCACACAGGTAACCTTACCGCTGATGGCCTTGATGAGCAGGGTTTGCGTGCGATTCAATCTAAACGGGTCCACGTGCTGACTGGCACGCTCTTCC